>NZ_JARVKV010000006.1 GCF_029813835.1 Streptomyces sp. DH37 | reverse complement strand
TGCGGGTGGACAAGAAGACCCGGGGCGACCGGCTGCGTTTCATCGTGCTGGACGGTCTGGCCCGGCCCGCCGTGCTGGAAGGCCCGGACCCGGCGATGCTCCTCGCCGCCCACGCGGAGATCGCCGCGTGAGCGCCGCCGGGGCACCGCGGAAGGTGCTCGTCCTCAACGGTCCCAACCTCGGCCGGCTGGGCTCGCGCGAGCCCGACGTCTACGGCTCCACCTCCTACGCCGGGCTCGTCGAGCGCTGCACCGCGCTGGGGAAGGAGCTGGGCCTGGAGGCGGATGTCCGCGAGACCAACGACGAGGGCGAGATGATCCGGTGGCTCCACGAGGCCGCCGACGGGTCGATCCCGGTCGTCCTCAACCCCGGGGCGTTCACCCACTACTCGTACGGGATGCGCGACGCCGCCGCCCAGCGCACCGCGCCGCTGATCGAGGTGCACATCTCCAACCCGTACGCCCGCGAGGAGTTCCGCCACACCTCGGTCGTGGGGGCCGTGGCCTCGGGCACCATCGCGGGCTTCGGCATCGGCTCCTACGAACTGGCCCTGCGCGCCCTGGCCGACCAGTTGCGGGACTGAGACGAACCACGGGCACCACTCCGTCCCGCCGGCCGTTCACACGGCACCGGCCGGGGAAGGTACCGTTCGGTGCCGGACAGACGAGGTGACGTCCGGCCGGGCCCACACCGGGCCCGGCCGCCGCGCCCGGACGGAAAGGGAGTTGGGACCGGATGCAGCAGTACGGGACGCAGCGGCCCGTCCCGCCCTCGGGCTCACCCCAGGGCCACCCCCAGGGACATCCACCGCACCACCACCCCCACGCGCAGCCGCCGCCCGCCGTCCACCCCGGCTGGAACACCCCGCGGCAGGTCCCGCCGCCTCCGCCGCCCCAGGCTCCCCCCGCCGCTCCGCGCCCGGCTCCGGCGCCTCCGCACCCGGCCCCTCCGCATCCGGGTCCGCATCCGGGTTCCGCGCCCACCCCGGCGCCCCCGCCGCAGGCCCCGGACGCCACCGGGCACCTCCGGCTGCCGCCCGGTGCGCCGGTGCAGATATCGGGCACGGCCGATCCGGCCGCCGGGCCCGTCACGGTGGAGGCCGCGCACACCGCCGCCGTCGCCGTCCTGCTCATCGGCCCGGCCGGCGCGGGCAAGACCACCGTCGCCCGGTACTGGGCGGACACCCGCCGGGTGCCCACCGCGCACATCAGCCTCGACGACGTCCGCGAGTGGGTCCGCTCCGGCTTCGCCGACCCCCAGTCCGGCTGGAACGAGCACTCCGAGGCCCAGTACCGCCTCGCCCGCCGCACCTGCGGCTTCGCCGCCCGCAACTTCCTGGCCAACGGCATTTCCTGCATCCTGGACGACGCCGTCTTCCCCGACCGGCCCGTCGTCGGCCTCGGCGGCTGGAAGCGCCACGTCGGCCCCGGCCTGATCCCCGTCGTGCTGCTGCCCGGCCTGGAGGTCGTGCTGGAGCGCAACGCCGAGCGCAGCGGCAACCGCCGCCTGTCCGACGAGGAGGTCGCCCGCATCCACGGGCGGATGGCGGGCTGGTACGGCTCCGGGCTGCCGATCATCGACAACTCCCGCCAGGACGTGGCCACCACCGCCCGGCTGCTGGACGAGGCCGTGGCCCGCGCCCTCACCAGTCCGCCGAGCTGGTAGCGCGCCCCGGGGCGGCGGCGCGCACCGCCCGTCCGGACGTGTCGGGACGCCCCCGCACGCCACCGTGCGTACGCTCGGAAGCATGTCCGAGGTGCACGTGGCCCGTCGCAGCCGACTGCGCGACCGCTGGGCGGCGGCGGGCAACGAGGCCGCCCTGGTCTCCCGGCCCGCCAACATCCGCTACCTGACCGGCTGCGCCGTCCCCGGCGCGGTCCTGCTGCTCGGCCCCGGTGGCCAGGGCGGCCACGACACCCTGCTGAGCCCGGCGGAGCCCACCGCCGACGGCCGCGCGGATCCGCCGCGGAGCACCGACGACCTGCGCTGCGCCGTCCTGCCCGCGGACGTCCCCGATCCGGCCGTCGCCGCCGCCGAGCTGGCCGCCTCCGCCGGCACGGCGCTGCTGGCGGTGGAGGAGCACGACCTCACCGTGGCCCGGCACCGGGCCCTGGCCGCCGCCGCGCCCCGGCTGCGCCTGACCGATCTGGGCTGCGCGGTGGAGCAGCAGCGCCTGGTCAAGGACGAGGAGGAGCTGGCGGCCCTGCGGATCGCGGCGGAGATCACCGACCACGCTCTCGGCGAGCTGCTGGAGTCCATCCTGGTGGGCCGCACCGAGCGCCATCTGGCGCTGGAGCTGGAGCGGCGGCTGGTGGACCACGGCGCCGACGGTCCCGCCTTCCCCACCTCCGTCGCCACCGGCCGCAACTCCGGGCTTCCCGGCCACCGCCCCGGCGAGCGCCGGGTGGAGGAGGGCGACTTCCTGACCGTGCGGCTGGGCGCCCTCTACCGCGGCTACCGCTGCCAGATCGGCCGCACCTTCGTGATCGGCCCGGCCCCCGCCGACTGGCAGATCGAGCTGTACGACCTGGTCTTCGCGGCCCAGCGCGCCGGGCGGGAGGCGCTGCTCCCGGGAACGGAGTACCGTGAGGTCGACCGGGCGGCCCGCCATCCGCTGGAGGCGGCCGGGTACGGCGACGTGCTGGAGTCCCGCACCGGGCACGGTGTCGGGCTCGAAATCGGCGAGGACCCTCGGTTGTCCCCCGCGGCCATGGGTAAACTGGACGCTTGTGTGCCGGTCACCGTCGAACCGGGGGTCCACCTCCCGGGACGGGGCGGCGTCCGGATCGACGACACGCTCGTCGTCCGCCCGCAGGCGGACGGCGGACCAGAGCTACTCACCATCACGACCAAGGAACTGCTCGCCCTGTGACGCGGGCCGCGGGTCCTTCGGTCTTCCGCAGCAGCAGCAGTCTCAGGAGATTCCGCGACCGTGGCCACCACGAACGACCTCAAGAACGGCATGGTGCTCAAGCTCGAAGGGGGCCAGCTCTGGTCCGTTGTCGAGTTCCAGCACGTCAAGCCCGGCAAGGGCGGCGCCTTCGTCCGCACCAAGCTCAAGAACGTGCTCTCCGGCAAGGTGGTCGACAAGACCTTCAACGCCGGCACCAAGGTCGAGACGGCCACCGTCGACAAGCGCGGCATGCAGTTCTCCTACAAGGACGGCGCCGACTTCGTCTTCATGGACACCCAGACCTACGACCAGATGCCCATCGGCCCCGAGGTCGTCGGCGACGCCGCCAACTACCTCCTGGAGGGCCAGGAGTGCACGGTCGCCGTCTACGAGGGCAACCCGCTGTTCATCGAGCTCCCCGCCGCCGTCGAGCTGGTCATCGAGTACACCGAGCCGGGCGTCCAGGGCGACCGCTCCACCGGCGGCACCAAGCCCGCCCGGCTGGAGACCGGCCACGAGATCGGCGTGCCGCTCTTCATCACCACCGGTGAGAAGATCAAGGTCGACACCCGTTCCGGCGAGTACCTCGGCCGGGTGAACAGCTAACCGTGGCAGCCCGCACCAAGGCACGTAAACGGGCCTTCCAGATCCTGTTCGAGGCCGACCAGCGCGGCAGCGCCGTGACGGCCGTGCTGGCGGACTGGATCCGGCACGCGCGGACCGACGAGCGACAGCCGCCGGTCGGCGAGTACACGATGCAGCTCGTCGAGGGGTACGCGGAGCGCGCGGACCGGATCGACGAGCTGATCGCCACCTACGCCGTCGGCTGGACGCTGGACCGGATGCCGGCGGTGGACCGCAATCTCCTGAGGCTCGGCGCGTACGAGCTGATCTGGGAGGACGCGGTCCCCGACGCGGTGGTGATCGACGAGGCGGTGCAGCTCGCCAAGGAGTTCTCCACCGACGACTCCCCGACCTTCGTCAACGGCCTGCTGGGCCGTCTGAAGGAACTCAAGCCGACGCTGAGGCGCGTCTGACCCGCCGCCACGCGCGCACGGAGCCGCACCGGCACGGAAGGGGCCCGGGACACCGACGGTGTCCCGGGCCCCTCGTCCGTCCGCCGGGCGAGCCGCGGAAGGCGCAGTGGAAGGCGCGCTGGAGGACACCGTGGAAGACACCTTGAAGGTGCCGTGGAAGGCGCCGTGAAAAACGCGACCGCCACCGGGAGCGGACCCCTCGGACGAGGGCCCGCCCGGTGGCGGTACGTTTCTGCGGTTCCGCCGGTGCGTCACCACGGCCCTGAGGTCGCGCACGGCGGTCGGCCGCGCCGGGGATGCCGTGGAGGGGGCGTCTCAGGCCTCCTCGTGCTGGACCGCGCGACGGGCGTCGGCGTCCAGCACACCCCAGCTGATGAGCTGCTCGGTCAGCACCGAGGGCGACTGGTCGTAGATGACGGCGAGGGTGCGCAGGTCGTCCTGGCGGATCGACAGCACCTTGCCGTTGTAGTCACCGCGCTGGCTCTGGATCGTCGCGGCGTACCGCTGCAGCGGGCCCGCCTTCTCGGAGGGCACGTGGGCGAGCCGCTCCAGGTCCAGGACGAGCTTCGGCGGCGGCTCGGCGGCTCCGCCCGGCGTGCTGCCCGGCAGGAGCTCCTGCACCGGGACGCCGTAGAAGTCCGCCAGCTCGGCCAGCCGCTGCACGGTCACGGCACGGTCACCGCGCTCGTACGAGCCGACCACGACCGCCTTCCAGCGGCCCTGGGACTTCTCCTCGACACCGTGGAGGGAAAGGCCCTGCTGGGTGCGGATGGCGCGGAGCTTGGCTCCGAGCTGTTTGGCGTATTCGCTGGACATATGGCTCCCCGGGGGACGTCTTCGTAACTCACTGTGATGTTACGCAGCGTAATGTACGGCGTCAAGCCGGGCCGGTCCATACCGGGGGTGCGCGGGATGCGCGGCCCGCGCGGCAGGCCCCGGTGAGCGCCCGGGGCAGGAGCCCGGAACGGGCCTGGTACCGTTGACGACGCACCATCCGACGTCCTTTAAGGCCCGTCCCGTGAGGCGGGGAAGGAGGTCCGTTCCCCATGGACACCCCCATGGAAAAACCGGACGGAAACAGTCCCGGCCCGGTCCGCCCCGTACTGGAGGCGCCGGACATCGCGCGGGTCCTCACCCGCATCGCCCACGAGATCGTCGAACGCGCCAAGGGCGCCGACGACGTGGTCCTCCTCGGCATCCCCACCCGCGGCGCGCACCTGGCCCGGCGGCTGGGCACCAAGCTGGAGGAGATCACCGGACGGCCGCTGCCGGTCGGCTCGCTCGACATCACCATGTACCGCGACGACCTGCGCCTGCGCCCGGCCCGCGCCCTGGCCCGCACCGAGATCCCCGGCGAGGGCGTCGACGGACGCCTGGTCGTCCTGGTCGACGACGTGCTCTTCTCGGGCCGCACCATCCGGGCCGCGCTCGACGCGCTCGGCGACATCGGCCGCCCCCGCGCCGTGCAGCTCGCGGTCCTGGTCGACCGCGGCCACCGCGAACTGCCGATCCGCGCCGACTACGTCGGCAAGAACCTCCCCACGTCGCTGCGGGAGACGGTCAAGGTCCAGCTCACCGAGGAGGACGGCCGCGACGGCGTGCTCCTGGGCGTGCGCGAGACCGCTCCGGCCGGCGAGCGGTAGCGCGCGCCCCCTCCCCGAGCCCAGCAGCTCCTGCGGGCGCGCCCGCGTGCCCGCACGCCTCGACACCTCCACACACCGGAGCACATCCAGATGCCGCTCTTCCCCGGGGGCAACCCCCGGACTTCCGGTCACCTGATCTCGGCCGCCGACCTCACCCGCGACGACGCCGTGCGCATCCTCGACACCGCCGAGGAGATGGCCCGCCTCGCCGACCGGCCCATCAAGAAGCTGCCCGCGCTGCGCGGCCGCACGGTCGTCAACCTGTTCTTCGAGGACTCGACCCGCACCCGCATCTCGTTCGAGGCCGCCGAGAAGCGGCTCTCCGCCGACGTCATCAACTTCGCCGCCAAGGGGTCCTCGGTCTCCAAGGGCGAGTCCCTCAAGGACACCGCCCAGACCCTGGAGGCGATGGGCGTGGACGCCGTCGTCATCCGGCACGGCGCCTCCGGGGCCCCGTACCGCCTGGCCACCTCCGGCTGGATCGACGCCGCCGTCATCAACGCGGGCGACGGCACCCACCAGCACCCCACCCAGGCGCTGCTCGACGCGTTCACCATGCGCCGCCGCCTCGTGGGCCCGGACGCCGGGCTCGGCCGGGACCTCGCCGGCAGGCGGATCACCATCGTCGGCGACATCCTGCACAGCCGGGTCGCGCGGTCCAACGTGGACCTGCTGAACACCCTCGGCGCCCAGGTCACCCTGGTGGCCCCGCCCACCCTGCTGCCGGTCGGCGTCGAGGCCTGGCCCTGCGAGGTCTCCTACGACCTGGACGCGGTGCTGCCGAAGTCCGACGCCGTGATGATGCTGCGCGTCCAGCGCGAGCGGATGAACGCCGCCTTCTTCCCCACCGAGCGCGAGTACTCCCGCCGCTACGGCCTCGACGCGCTGCGCATGGGCCGGATGCCCGAGCACGCCGTCGTGATGCACCCCGGGCCCATGGTCCGGGGCATGGAGATCACCGCCGAGGTCGCCGACTCCGGGCGCTGCACCGTCACCGAGCAGGTCGCCAACGGCGTCTCGATCCGCATGGCCGTCCTGTACCTGCTGCTCGGCGGCTCCGACCACGCCAACGCCACCGCCCGTACCGAGGAGAGGTAACCCCATGAGCAAGATCCTGATCCGCGGCGCGAAGGTGCTGGGCGGCGAGCCACAGGACGTCCTGGTCGACGGCGGGACCGTCGAGGCCGTCGGCACCGGCCTGGACGCGGCCGGCGCCCGCGTGGTCGAGGCCGGCGGGCAGATCCTGCTGCCGGGCCTGGTGGACCTCCACACCCACCTGCGCGAGCCGGGCCGCGAGGACTCCGAGACCGTGCTGACCGGCACCCGCGCCGCCGCGGCCGGCGGCTACACCGCCGTCCACGCCATGGCCAACACCTTCCCCGTCGCCGACACCGCCGGCGTCGTCGAGCAGGTCTGGCGGCTGGGCAGGGAGTCCGGCTACTGCGACGTGCAGCCGGTCGGGGCCGTCACCGTCGGCCTGGAGGGCAAGCAGCTCGCCGAGCTGGGCGCGATGCACGACTCGGCCGCCTCGGTGCGCGTCTTCTCCGACGACGGCAAGTGCGTGGACGACGCGGTGATCATGCGCCGGGCGCTGGAGTACGTCAAAGCCTTCGACGGCGTCATCGCCCAGCACGCCCAGGAGCCCCGCCTGACCGAGGGCGCCCAGATGAACGAGGGCACGGTCTCCGCCGAGCTGGGCCTGGGCGGCTGGCCCGCGGTCGCCGAGGAGTCGATCATCGCCCGCGACGTGCTGCTGGCCGCGCACGTGGGCTCCCGGGTGCACATCTGCCACCTGTCCACCGCCGGATCGGTGGAGATCGTGCGCTGGGCCAAGTCCAAGGGCTGGAACGTCACCGCCGAGGTCACCCCGCACCACCTGCTGCTCACCGACGAGCTGGTGCGCTCCTACGACCCGGTCTACAAGGTCAACCCGCCGCTGCGCACCGAGGCCGACGTGACCGCCCTGCGCGAGGCGCTGGCCGACGGCACCATCGACTGCGTCGCCACCGACCACGCCCCGCACCCCCACGAGGACAAGGACTGCGAGTGGGGCGCGGCCGCCATGGGCATGGTCGGCCTGGAGACCGCCCTGTCCGTCGTCCAGCACACGATGGTGGAGACCGGACTGCTGGACTGGGCGGGCGTCGCCGACCGCATGTCCTTCCGCCCGGCGGCCATCGGGCGCCTGGCCGGCCACGGGCGGCCCATCTCGGCTGGTGAGCCCGCCAACCTCGTCCTGGTCGATCCGTCCTACCGTGGAGCGGTGGATTCCGCACGTTTCGCCTCCCGCAGCCGGAACACCCCCTACCAGGGCCGCGAGCTGCCGGGCCGCGTCACGCACACGTTCCTGCGGGGCAGGGCGACAGTCATGGACGGAGAGCTCGCATGAACCTCCCACCGGCATCACTGGCCATCCGGTACGCCGCGGCGCCCGAGTCGCAGCAGGTCACGGACTGGGCGCCCCGGATCGCCTGGGTGATCGGCCTCCTCCTGGTCGTCGCCCTGGTGTACTGGCTGATGCGGGAGGGCTGGACGTGGCGCTCGGTGCTCCAGTCCGACCTCCCCGAGTTGCCCCAGGCGCCCGCCGGCCCCGGCGAGCCGAAGTTCACCATGACCGGCCGCTACCACGGCTCCACCACGGCCGGGCAGTGGCTGGACCGGATCGTCGCCCACGGACTGGGCGCCCGCAGCCGCGTCGAGCTCACCCTCACCGAGCACGGCGTGGACGTGGTGCGGCCCGGGGCGAACGACTTCTTCATCCCGGCCGACCGGCTGCGCGGCGCGCGGCTCGACAAGGGCATCGCGGGCAAGGTCCTCACCGAGAACGGCCTGCTGGTGATCACCTGGGAGCACGGCGACCGCCTGCTCGACTCCGGTTTCCGCTCCGACCGCGCCGCCGAGCACACCGCCTGGCTGGAAGCCCTCCGGGCGATGTCCACCGGGTCCTCCGGCGGGCCCTCCGGCACCACAGACGAACCCCACGGCACCACTGACGCTGCCGCCACCACGCACCACGAGGAAGGCGCACGATGACGACCTCCGCCCGCAAAGCCTCCAGGGTGCCCGCCGTACTCGTCCTGGAGGACGGCCGCACCTTCCGCGGCCACGCCTACGGGGCCGTGGGCGAGACCCTCGGCGAGGCCGTGTTCTCCACCGGCATGACCGGCTACCAGGAGACCCTGACCGACCCGTCCTACCACCGCCAGGTGGTCGTCATGACCGCCCCGCACATCGGCAACACCGGCGTCAACGACGAGGACCCCGAGTCGAGGCGGATCTGGGTGGCCGGCTACGTCGTGCGCGACCCCGCCCGGGTGCCCTCCAACTGGCGCTCGGTGCGCACCCTGGACGAGGAGCTGACCGCCCAGGGCGTCGTCGGCATCAGCGGCGTCGACACCCGGGCGCTCACCCGCCACCTGCGCGAGCGCGGCGCGATGCGGGTCGGCATCTTCTCCGGCGACGCCGTCACCGACGAGGCGGCCATGCTGGCCAGGGTGAAGGCCGCCCCCGAGATGACCGGCGCCGACCTCGCCGCGGAGGTCGCCACCACCGAGGCGTACACCGTCCCCGCGATCGGGACCAAGCGCCTCACCGTCGCCGCCGTCGACCTGGGCATCAAGGGCATGACCCCGCACCGGATGGCCGAGCGCGGCATCGAGGTCCACGTGCTGCCCGCCACGGCCACGGTCGAGGACGTCTACGCGGTCGACCCGGACGGGGTGTTCTTCTCCAACGGACCCGGCGACCCCGCCACGGCCGACCACCCCGTCTCCGTCATGCGCGGGGTGCTGGAGCGCTCCACGCCGCTGTTCGGCATCTGCTTCGGCAACCAGGTGCTCGGGCGCGCGCTCGGCTTCGGCACCTACAAGCTCAAGTACGGCCACCGCGGCATCAACCAGCCCGTGCAGGACCGGCTCACCGGCAAGGTCGAGGTCACCGCGCACAACCACGGCTTCGCCGTCGACGCCCCCGTCGACGCGCCCAGCGACACCCCCTACGGGCGCGCCGAGGTCTCCCACGTCTGCCTCAACGACGGCGTGGTCGAGGGCCTGCGCCTGCTCGACCGGCCCGCGTTCAGCGTCCAGTACCACCCCGAGGCGGCGGCCGGACCGCACGACGCCGCGTACCTCTTCGACCGCTTCGTCTCCCTGATGGAGGGCCAGCGTGCCTAAGCGCACCGATATCCAGTCCGTCCTGGTCATCGGCTCGGGCCCGATCGTCATCGGGCAGGCCGCCGAGTTCGACTACTCCGGAACCCAGGCGTGCCGCGTCCTGAAGGCCGAGGGCCTGCGCGTCATCCTGGTCAACTCCAACCCGGCCACGATCATGACCGACCCGGAGATCGCCGACGCGACCTACGTCGAGCCGATCACGCCGGAGTTCGTCGAGAAGATCATCGCCAAGGAGCGCCCCGACGCGCTGCTGCCCACCCTCGGCGGCCAGACCGCGCTGAACACCGCGATCTCCCTCCACGAGGCGGGGGCCCTGGAGAAGTACGGCGTCGAGCTGATCGGCGCCAACGTCGAGGCGATCCGCAAGGGCGAGGACCGGGACCAGTTCAAGGACGTCGTGGAGGCGGTCAACGCCAGGATCGGGCACGGCGAGTCCGCCCGCTCGGTCATCTGCCACTCCATGGACGAGGTCCTGGCGGGCGTCGAGGGACTCGGCGGCTACCCCGTCGTCGTCCGGCCCTCCTTCACCATGGGCGGCGCCGGCTCCGGCTTCGCGCACGACGAGGAGGAGCTGCGCCGCATCGCGGGCCAGGGCCTGGCGCTCTCCCCGACCACCGAGGTGCTCCTGGAGGAGTCCATCCTCGGCTGGAAGGAGTACGAGCTGGAGCTGATGCGCGACCGCAACGACAACGTCGTGGTCGTCTGCTCCATCGAGAACTTCGACCCGATGGGCGTCCACACCGGCGACTCCATCACCGTGGCCCCGGCGATGACGCTGACCGACCGCGAGTACCAGACCCTGCGGGACATCGGCATCGCCGTCATCCGCGAGGTCGGCGTCGACACCGGCGGCTGCAACATCCAGTTCGCCGTCAACCCCGAGGACGGCCGGGTCATCGTCATCGAGATGAACCCGCGCGTCTCGCGCTCCTCGGCGCTGGCGTCCAAGGCCACCGGCTTCCCGATCGCCAAGATCGCCGCCAAGCTGGCCGTGGGCTACACCCTCGACGAGATCCCCAACGACATCACCGAGCAGACCCCGGCCTCCTTCGAGCCCACGCTCGACTACGTGGTGGTCAAGGTCCCGCGCTTCGCGTTCGAGAAGTTCCCGGCCGCCGACTCCACCCTCACCACCACCATGAAGTCGGTCGGCGAGGCCATGGCCATCGGCCGCAACTTCCCCGAGGCGCTGAACAAGGCGCTGCGCTCGCTGGAGAAGAAGGGCAGCCAGTTCGACTTCACCTCCCCGGTGGGGGAGAAGGACGAGCTGCTGGCGGCCGCCCGGCGCCCCACCGACGGCCGGATCAACACCGTCATGGCCGCCATCCGGGCCGGGGCGAGCCCCGAGGAGGTCTTCGAGGCCACCCGCATCGACCCCTGGTTCGTCGACCAGCTCTTCCTGGTCAAGGAGATCGCCGACGAGCTGGCCGGGGCCTCCCGCCTCGACCCCGGACTGCTGGCCGAGGCCAAGCGGTACGGCTTCTCCGACGCGCAGATCGCCGCGATCCGGGGCCTGCGCGAGGACGTCGTCCGCGAGGTCCGCCACACCCTCGGCGTGCGCCCCGTCTACAAGACGGTCGACACCTGCGCCGCCGAGTTCGCCGCGCGGACCCCGTACTTCTACTCCTCCTACGACGAGGAGAGCGAGGTCGCGCCGCGCACGAGGCCCGCGGTGATCATCCTCGGCTCGGGCCCCAACCGCATCGGCCAGGGCATCGAGTTCGACTACTCCTGCGTCCACGCCTCCTTCGCGCTGCGCGACGCGGGCTACGAGACCGTGATGGTCAACTGCAACCCCGAGACCGTCTCCACCGACTACGACACCTCCGACCGGCTGTACTTCGAGCCGCTCACCCTGGAGGACGTCCTGGAGGTCGTCCACGCCGAGCGGCAGGCCGGCCCCGTCGCGGGCGTCGTCGTCCAGCTCGGCGGCCAGACCCCGCTGGGCCTGGCCCAGGCGCTCAAGGACAACGGCGTCCCCGTCGTCGGCACCTCCCCGGAGGCCATCCACCTGGCCGAGGACCGCGGCGCCTTCGGCCGGGTGCTGGCCGAGGCCGGGCTGCCCGCGCCCAAGTACGGCACCGCCTTCTCCTTCGAGGAGGCCAAGGAGATCGCCGCCGGGATCGGCTACCCGGTCATGGTCCGCCCCTCCTACGTGCTGGGCGGGCGCGGCATGGAGATCGTCTACGACGAGCCGTCGCTGGCGGAGTACCTCACCCGCCACGCCGGCCTGATCTCCGAGCACCCGGTGCTGATC
This sequence comes from Streptomyces sp. DH37, assembly GCF_029813835.1. GTDB lineage: Bacteria > Actinomycetota > Actinomycetes > Streptomycetales > Streptomycetaceae > Streptomyces. Next base: position 171,900 of record NZ_JARVKV010000006.1, on the reverse strand, counting down.
GACCGCTTCCTCGACGACGCCATCGAGATCGACGTCGACGCGCTCTACGACGGCGCCGAGCTCTACCTCGGCGGCGTGATGGAGCACATCGAGGAGGCCGGCATCCACTCCGGCGACTCCGCCTGCGCCCTGCCGCCGATCACCCTGGGCGGCCACGACATCAAGCGGCTGCGGGCCTCCACCGAGGCCATCGCGCGCGGCGTCGGGGTGCGCGGACTGATCAACATCCAGTTCGCGCTGGCCGGGGACATCCTCTACGTCCTGGAGGCCAACCCGCGCGCCTCGCGCACCGTCCCCTTCACCTCCAAGGCCACCGCCGTGCCCCTGGCCAAGGCCGCCGCCCGGATCTCGCTGGGCGCGACCATCGCCGAGCTGCGGGCCGAGGGCATGCTGCCGGCGAGCGGCGACGGCGGCACCCTGCCGCTGGACGCGCCGATCTCGGTGAAGGAGGCCGTGCTGCCCTGGAGCCGCTTCCGCGACGTCCAGGGCCGCGGCGTGGACACCGTGCTCGGCCCGGAGATGCGCTCCACCGGCGAGGTCATGGGCATCGACTCGGTCTTCGGCACCGCCTACGCCAAGTCGCAGGCCGGCGCGTACGGCGCGCTGCCCACCAAGGGCCGGGCGTTCGTCTCGGTGGCCAACCGCGACAAGCGCTCGATGATCTTCCCGGCCCGTGAGCTGGTCGCCATGGGCTTCGAGCTGCTGGCCACCTCCGGCACCGCCGAGGTGCTGCGCCGCAACGGCATCGACGCCACCGTGGTGCGCAAGCAGAGCGAGGGCGAGGGGCCGAACGGCGAGAAGACCATCGTCCAGCTCATCCACGACGGCGAGGTCGACCTCATCGTCAACACCCCCTACGGCACCGGGGGCCGCCTCGACGGCTACGACATCCGCACCGCCGCGGTCGCCCGCTCCGTGCCCTGCCTGACCACGGTCCAGGCCCTGGCCGCCGCCGTACAGGGCATCGAGGCCACCTCGCGCGGGGACGTCGGCGTCCGCTCGCTCCAGGAGCACGCGGAACACCTGATCGCCGCCCGCGGGGAGTGACCGCGGGGTGGGGGGACGCCGGCAGCGGCGTCCCCCCACCCCCGGCGCGAGAGCACCCGCCGGATCCCTTTACCGCCCCGCCGCCCCGCCGCCCGGAAGACCCGCATGTACCCCCTGCTGTTCACCCTGCTGTTCAGACGTATGGACCCCGAGCGGGCCCACCACCTGGCGTTCGCCCTGATCCGGCTGGCGGCCCGCGTCCCCGGCCTGCGCGCCCTGGTCGCGGCCGTCGCGGCCCCGAGCCGGGCGCAGGCGCGTGCCCTGGCCACCGAGGCCTTCGGCCTGCGGATGCGCGGCCCCTTCGGGCTGGCCGCCGGCTTCGACAAGAACGCCGTCGGCATCGACGGGCTCACCATGCTCGGCTTCGACCACGTCGAGATCGGCACCGTCACCGCGCACGCCCAGCCCGGCAACCCCGGGCAGCGGCTGTTCCGCCTGGTCGCGGACCGGGCGCTGATCAACCGCATGGGCTTCAACAACGACGGCTCCGCCGCCGTGGCCGCCCGCCTGGCCGGGCGCCGGGCCGTCTTCCCCGCCACCGTCGGCGTCAATATCGGAAAGACCAAGGTCACCCCCGAGAGCGAGGCCGCCGGCGACTACGCGCTCTCCGCCTCCCGGCTGGCCCCGTACGCCGACTACCTCGTCGTCAACGTCTCCTCGCCCAACACCCCCGGCCTGCGGAACCTCCAGGCCACCGAGCACCTGCGCCCGCTGCTCGCGGCCGTGCGCGAGGCCGCCGACGCCGCGGTGCCCGGCCGCCGCGTACCGCTGCTGGTCAAGATCGCCCCCGACCTGGCGGACGAGGACGTCGACGCGGTCGCCGACCTCGCCGTCGAACTGGGCCTGGACGGCATCATCGCCACCAACACCACCGTCGCCCGCGACGGCCTCGGCCTGGTCACCGACCGGGCCGAGATCGAGGCCATCGGCGCCGGCGGCCTGTCCGGCGCGCCGCTGAAGGACCGGTCCCTGGCGGTGCTGCGGCGGCTGTACGCGCGCGTCGGCGACCGCGTCACGCTCGTCGGCGTCGGCGGGGTGCGCACCGCCGACGACGTCTGGGAGCGCGTCCTGGCCGGGGCCACCCTCGTCCAGGGCTACAGCGCCTTCGTCTACGAGGGGCCGCTGTGGTGCCGCCGCGTCCACCGGGGCCTGGCCGCGCGCCTGGCCGCGAGCCCGTACGCCACCCTCGCCGAGGCCGTCGGCGCCGACACCCGGAAGGTGACCCCCTGATGACCGCCCCGCAGACCCCGCGGGCCCCCGAGCCCTTCGGCGCCCGGCTGCGCCGCGCCCTGGACGACCGCGGCCCGCTGTGCGTCGGCATCGACCCGCACGCCTCGCTGCTCACCGCCTGGGGCCTGGACGACGACGTGGCGGGCCTGGAGCGGTTCACGCGCACGGTCGTGGACGCCCTCGCCGACCGGGTCGCCGTCCTCAAGCCGCAGTCCGCCTTCTTCGAGCGCTTCGGCTCGCGCGGGATCGCCGTGCTGGAGCGGGCGATCGCCGACGCCCGCTCGGCCGGGGCCCTGGTGCTCACCGACGCCAAGCGCGGCGACATCGGCTCCACCATGGCCGCCTACGCCGCCGCCTACCTCGACCCGGGCAGCCCGCTGTTCTCCGACGCCGTCACCGTCAGCCCGTACCTGGGCTTCGGCTCGCTGCGGCCCGCGCTGGACGCCGCGCGGGCGGCGGGCGCGGGCGTCTTCGTGCTCGCCCTCACCTCCAACCCGGAGGGCGCCGAGGTGCAGCGCGCCACCGCGGCGGGCGGCGCGTCGGTCGCCCAGACGGTGCTCGACCACATCGCGCGGGAGAACGCCGGGGCGGCCCCGCTGGGCTCGGTCGGCGCCGTGGTCGGCGCGACGCTGGGGGAGACCGGCGCGGACCTGGCGGTCAACGGCCCGCTGCTGGCCCCGGGGCTGGGGGCGCAGGGGGCCACCGCCGCCGACCTGCCGGAGGTCTTCGGCGACGCGGTGCGCAACGTGGTGCCGAGCATCAGCCGGGGCGTGCTGGGCCGGGGGCCGTCGCCGCGGGCCCTGCGGGAGGCCGCCGCGCGGGAGGCAGGCGCACTGCGGGAGGTCCTGGGCTGAGTCCCGGCGCCCGGGCAGAACCGGAGCGTCCGGAAAAACCGGGGAACCTTGCGGAATCGGCCCGCCGAACCACCCCTTTGTCAGGAAATGTCCAGGTCGGCTTGAGTCTGACCTGGACTTTTCGTCTGTTCTCGCTGACTCAGACGCCAAGGGCCGCTAGTCTCCGACGAGAGCACCGCGAATTCCGGGGTTCTCGCAGGTCCGGAGGACCGGGGGTCCGGGGCGTACCCGGGTCCGGGGGACCGAGGAGACGTGTTGCTCGTTGCTCACCAGGTGCGGGAACACTAGGTTCCTCACCGACCAACATCCGACCAGTTCGACATCCGAGGTGACGTAGGCGTGGCTCTTCCGCCCCTTACCCCTGAACAGCGCGCAGCCGCGCTCGAGAAGGCCGCCGCGGCTCGCCGGGAGCGCGCCGAGGTCAAGAACCGACTGAAGCACTCCGGCGCCTCGCTCCACGAGGTCATCAAGCAGGGCCAGGAGAACGACGTCATCGGCAAGATGAAGGTCTCCGCCCTCCTGGAGTCCCTGCCCGGCGTCGGCAAGGTCCGGGCCCGCCAGATCATGGAGCGGCTCGGCATCTCCGAGAGCCGCCGGGTGCGTGGCCTGGGCTCCAACCAGATCGCCTCCCTCGAGCGCGAGTTCGGCGGCGGTTCCGCCTGACGTTTCCAGGTCCCCCTGGGAACCGGGATAATCGCCGTATGAGTGAACGTCCGCGACTGACCGTGCTCTCCGGCCCCTCCGGGGTCGGCAAGAGCACGGTCGTCGCTCATCTGCGCAAGGTCCACCCGGAGATCTGGCTCTCGGTGTCCGCCACCACCCGCAGGCCGCGCCCCGGCGAACAGCACGGCGTCCAGTACTTCTTCGTGGACGACGAGGAGTTCGACAAGCTGGTCGCCAACGGCGAGCTGCTGGAGTGGGCCGAGTTCGCGGGCAACCGCTACGGGACCCCGCGGCGGGCCGTGCTGGACCGGCTGGAGGCGGGCGACCCGGTGCTCCTGGAGATCGACCTCCAGGGCGCGCGGCTGGTCCGCGCGTCGATGCCCGAGGCCCGGCTCGTCTTCCTGGCCCCGCCCAGCTGGGACGAGCTGGTCCGCCGGCTCACCGGCCGCGGCACCGAGTCGCCCGAGGTCATCGAGCGGCGGCTGGCGGCCGCCAGGGTCGAGCTGGCCGCCGAGTCGGAGTTCGACGTGACCCTGGTCAACACCTCCGTCGAGGACGTCAGCCGCGAGCTGCTAGCCTTGATGAAGGTTTCGTGATCGTCGCCGGACCACCGGGCAGGACAGCCGCCGGGCTCCGGGACACCGGCTGGGGGCCGCCCGCCCCGGGGGCCCGGCCGGATCACTGCCCGTCTTATCCACCGCAGCGGAAGGCAGAGCGTGTCCTCTTCCATCACCACGCCCGAGGGCATCATCAACCCGCCGATCGATGAGCTGCTCGAAGCCACCGACTCGAAGTACAGCCTGGTGATCTACGCCGCCAAGCGCGCGCGCCAGATCAACGCCTACTACTCGCAGCTCGGTGAGGGCCTGCTGGAGTACGTCGGCCCGCTGGTGGACACCCACGTCCACGAGAAGCCGCTGTCGATCGCGCTCCGCGAGATCAACGCGGGGCTGCTGACCTCCGAGGCCGTCGACAACCCGGCGCAGTGAGGCCCCGGCCGCCGTCGGCGGCCGCGGAGCCGCACACCAGCACCACCGCCACGGGCCCGGCAGCGCGGCTGCCGGGCCCGTGGTGTGTCATGGGTACCGGCGGGCGCGTCCTCGGGCGCGCCCGCCCGCGACGCGAGTGAGCGGCCCGCGGGCCGCGGAGCCGGGGAGAGGCGAGGGATGGACAGGTCCGACAAGCCCAGAGTCGTCCTGGGGGTCAGCGGCGGCATCGCCGCCTACAAGGCGTGCGAGCTGCTGCGGAGGCTGACGGAGTCCGGCCACGACGTACGGGTGGTGCCGACCGGATCGGCGCTGAGGTTCGTGGGCGAGCCCACCTGGGCGGCGCTGTCCGGCAACCCCGTGACCACGGGGGTGTGGGAGGACGTCCACGAGGTCCCGCACGTCCGCATCGGGCAGGAGGCCGATCTGGTCGTCGTCGCGCCCGCCACCGCCGACACGCTCGCCCGGGCCGCCCACGGCCTCGCCGACGACCTGCTGACCAACACCCTGCTCACCGCGCGCTGCCCGGTGGTCTTCGCGCCCGCCATGCACACCGAGATGTGGGAGCACCCCGCCACCCAGGAGAACGTGGCCGTCCTGCGCCGCCGCGGCGCGGTCGTCGTCGAGCCCGCCGTCGGCCGGCTGACCGGCAAGGACACCGGCAAGGGCCGCCTGCCGGACCCCGGCGAGATCTTCGAGGTCTGCCGCCGGGTCCTCGCCCGCGGCGCCGCGCCCGGGCGCGACCTGGCCGGACGCCACGTCGTGGTCAGCGCGGGCGGCACCCGCGAGCCGCTGGACCCGGTCCGCTTCCTGGGCAACCGCTCCTCCGGCCGCCAGGGGTACGCCCTGGCCCGCACCGCGGTGGCGCGCGGGGCGCGGGTGACCCTGGTCGCCGCCAACACCGCCCTGCCCGATCCCGCGGGCGCGGACGTGGTGCGGGTGGGCACCGCCGCGCAGCTGCGGGAGGCCGTGCTGAAGGCCGCCGAGGACGCGGACGCGGTGGTCATGGCCGCGGCCGTGGCCGACTTCCGGCCCGCCCGCTACGCCCAGGGGAAGATCAAGAAGCGGGAGGGCCGGGAACCGGAGCCGATCGCCCTGGTCCGCAACCCCGACGTCCTCGCCGAACTCGCCGAACTCTCCGCCGCCCGCCCCCGCCCCGGGCAGGTGGTCGTCGGCTTCGCCGCCGAGACCGACGACGTCCTGGCCAACGGCCGGGCCAAGCTCGCCCGCAAGGGGTGCGACCTGCTGGTCGTCAACGAGGTCGGGGAGGACAGGACGTTCGGCTCGGAGGAGAACGAGGCCGTCGTCCTGGGCGCGGACGGCAGTGAGACACCCGTGCCGCACGGCCCCAAGGAGGCCCTCGCCGACACGCTCTGGGACAAGGTCGTCCACATGCTGAACACACGGTGAACGCCCCGGGGAAGGGGCCGAGGAGCCGCGCCACCTGGGCGGGCGGCCCGTTCCGGGCGCGGTCCCTCCCCTTCCGCGCGAGCCGTGCGGTGCGCCGGGTCGTGTCGCAGTGCGAGACGTCCTGGCCGATCCGTGACGAGCTGCGGATAAACTGACGACGGACCGCGCTCGGGCGCAGCCCGACGCCGGATCCGCACACCAAGTCAGCCAGCAGCCGCTGCAAACCCAGGGAGCGATGTGTCCCGCCGCCTGTTCACCTCGGAGTCCGTGACCGAGGGTCACCCCGACAAGATCGCCGACCAGATCAGCGACACCATTCTCGACGCCCTGCTGGAGCAGGACCCGGCCTCCCGGGTGGCGGTGGAGACGCTGATCACCACCGGTCTGGTGCATGTGGCCGGCGAGGTCACCACCGCCGCCTACGCCGACATCCCCACCCTGGTGCGCAACACCGTCCTGGCCATCGGCTACGACTCCTCCAAGAAGGGCTTCGACGGCGCCTCGTGCGGGGTGTCGGTCTCCATCGGGGCGCAGTCCCCGGACATCGCCCAGGGCGTGGACGCCGCCTACGAGCAGCGCGTGGAGGGCGATGAGGACGAGCTGGACCGGCAGGGCGCCGGCGACCAGGGCCTGATGTTCGGCTACGCCTGCGACGAGACGCCGGAGCTGATGCCGCTGCCGATCCACCTGGCCCACCGGCTCTCGCGCCGGCTGAGCGAGGTGCGCAAGAACGGGACCATCCCCTACCTGCGCCCGGACGGCAAGACGCAGGTGACCATCGAGTACGACGGGGAGAAGGCCGTGCGGCTGGACACCGTGGTGGTTTCCTCCCAGCACGCCTCCGACATCGATCTGGACTCGCTGCTGGCCCCGGACATCCGGGAGTTCGTGGTGGAGCACGTGCTGGCCGGTCTGGTGGCGGACGGGATCAAGCTGGACACCGACGGCTACCGCCTGCTGGTCAACCCCACCGGACGGTTCGAGATCGGCGGCCCGATGGGGGACGCGGGCCTGACCGGCCGGAAGATCATCATCGACACCTACGGGGGGATGGCCCGGCACGGCGGCGGTGCCTTCTCCGGCAAGGACCCCTCCAAGGTCGACCGCTCGGCCGCGTACGCGATGCGGTGGGTGGCCAAGAACGTGGTGGCCGCCGGGCTGGCGTCGCGGTGCGAGGTGCAGGTGGCGTACGCGATCGGCAAGGCCGAGCCGGTGGGGCTGTTCGTGGAGACCTTCGGCACCTCCACCGTGGACCCCGAGCGGATCGAGCGGGCCATCGGCGAGGTGTTCGACCTGCGGCCGGCCGCCATCATCCGGGACCTGGACCTGCTGCGGCCGATCTACGCCCAGACGGCCGCCTACGGCCACTTCGGCCGGGAGCTGCCCGACTTCACCTGGGAGCGCACCGACCGCACCGACGCCCTGCGCACCGCCGCCGGACTGTAGCGGCGGCGCACACCACCGGCACACCACCGGCACACCACCGGCACGGCCCGGATCCGCGGCTGCCCGCCCGGACCCGGGCCGTGTCAGTGGGTTCTGGTAGGACTGAGGGCTGTGAGCAGCGAGGACGAGCGGCCGGGCAGGCCCCCGGCGGACGATCCGCCGGGGGGCGAGCAGCTCGCGCTGATCCGCGAGACCGTCCGCCGGGCCAAGCCGCCCCGCGCCCGGCCGCGCACCTGGCGCGGGGCCGAGCTCGCCGAACGCGACCCCGTCGCCCGCGTCCTGGTCGACAAGGGGCTGCTCCACCTCGACCGCCTCTTCGACTACGCCGTCCCCGCCGTCATGGACGCCGAGGCCCGGCCCGGCGCGCGGGTGCGGGTGCGCTTCGGGGCCGGGGAGCGGGGCGGGCGCCGCGAGGGCGGCGGGCTGGTCAACGGCTTCATCGTCGAACGGCGCGCGGACTCCGACTTCCCCGGCGTCCTCGCCCCCATCGCCCAGGTCCTCTCCCCGGAGCCGGTCCTCGGCCCCGGCCTGCTGCGGCTGTGCCGCGCCGTCGCCGACCGCTACGCCGGGGCGCTGGCCGACGTCGTCCAGCTCGCCGTGCCGCCGCGCATGGCCCGTGCGGAGAAGGCGGCGGCCGGGTCCGCCGGACCGCCGCCCCCGCGGCCCGAGGCGGCCTCCTGGGCGCGCTACCCGGCCGGGCCCGGCTACCTGCGGGCGCTGGCCGGGGGCGAGTCCCCCCGCGCGGTGTGGACGGCGCTGCCCGGGCCGCACTGGCCCGACGAGCTGGCCCGGGCGCTGGCCGCCACCCTGGCCTCCGGCCGCGGCGCGCTCGCCGTCCTGCCCGACGGGCGGGTCGCCGCCCGTGTGGACGCCGCCCTCACCGCCCTGGTCGGCGACGGCCGGCACGTCCTGCTCACCGCCGACTCCGGGGCCGAGGCCCGCTACCGCCGCTGGCTCGCCGTCAACCGCGGCGCGGTGCGCTGCGTCGTCGGCACCCGCGCCGCGATGTTCGCGCCCGTGCGCGACCTGGGGCTGGTCGCCATCTGGGACGACGGGGACTCCAGCCACCGCGACCCCCACGAGCCCATGCCGCACGCCCGCGAGGTGCTGCTGCTGCGCACCGCCCGGGAGAAGTGCGCCTTCCTGCTGGGCTCGCACGGCTGCACCGTGGAGGCCGCCCAGCTCGTCGAGACCGGCTGGGCCCGCCCGCTGGCCGCCGACCGCGACGCGGTGCGCGCGAGCGCCCCCCTGGTCCGCACCGTCGGCGACGGCGACGAGGCGCGCGACCCGGCCGCACGCGCCGCCCGGCTGCCCACCCTCGCCTGGAGCACGGTGCGCGAGGCGCTGACGCGCGGCCCGGTGCTGGTGCAGGTGCCGCGGCGCGGCTACGTGCCCCGGCTGGCCTGCGAGCGCTGCCGCGAACCCGCGCGCTGCGCCCACTGCTCCGGCCCCCTGGAGGCCACCGGCGCCGGCGCCCCGCCCCGCTGCGGCTGGTGCGGCCGCGACGAGCCCGGCTGGTCGTGCGCGGAGTGCGGCGGCGCACGGCTGCGGGGCCGGGTCTTCGGCGCCCGGCGCACCGCCGAGGAGCTGGGCCGCGCCTTCCCCGCCGTGCCCGTCCGCACCTCCGGCCGCGACCACGTCCTGGACACGGTGCCCGACCGGCCCGCGCTGGTGGTCAGCACCCCCGGCGCGGAACCGGTCGCCGAGGGACCGGGCTACGCGGCGGCCCTGCTGCTGGACGGCTGGGCGCTGCTCTCCCGTCCCGACCTGCGCGCGGGGGAGGAGGCGCTGCGCCGCTGGCTGGACGCCGCCGCGCTGGTGCGCCCCCACGGCGAGGGCGGCACGGTGGTGGTGATGGCCGAGCCGACGCTGCGCCCCGTCCAGGCGCTGGTGCGCTGGGACCCGGCCGGGCACGCCCGGCGCGAGCTGGCCGAGCGTGCCGAGCTGGGCTTCCCGCCGGTGTCCCGGATGGCCGCGGTGACCGGGCCGCCCGAGGCCGTCGCCGAGCTGCTGGCCGCGGCCGAACTGCCCGCCGACGCCGAGGTCCTGGGCCCGGTGCCGCTGCCGGCGCCCGAGCCGGGGCGGCCCCGGCGCCCCGGCGGGCGTCCACCGGGCGAGCGGTGGGACCGGGCCCTGGTGAGGGTGCCGCCGGGCAGCGGCGCGGCGCTCGCCACCGCGCTGAGGACCGCGCGGGCGGCCCGTCTCGCACGCCGCGAGAGCGCGCCCGTACGCGTCCGCATCGACCCCGAGGACATCGGCTGACCGTGCGCCGGCCCCGCACCGGGCCCGCGGGACGGCCCCGTGCGCACGGGGACGCGGGGCCGCCCGGCGTCCGGCCGAGGGGATGCGGCCGGACGCCGGGCGGCGGGGGAGACGGCTGAGGAGGGGGTCAGCCGTTGCGGGGGCCGGGGAGGGCGCCCGGGCGGGAGTCCGACGGCGGCTGCGTCGGCCGCCCGGGCGGCTGAGGGGCGGTGGCGGACACCGGCGGGGTACCCGGTCCCACGGTCACGGAGCGTGCGGCCGCCCCGGGGCCCTCCTCGTCCCGGGAGGTCCGCGGCACCGCCTCCGCCCCGTCGGCGGCGGAGGCGGTTGTGGGAGCGGCGGTGGTTGTAGGGGCGGCGGTGGCAGGCGCCGCCACCGTGGCGGTGGCCGTGCCGCCCGGCTGGGCGGCGGCCCGGCGCGAGCCGTAGCGGCGGTGGACGGCCTGCTTGGTCACGCCGAGGGCCGAGCCGACCGCGTCCCACGAGAAGCCCAGCGAGCGGTCGAACTCCACCGCCGCCGTCACCAGCGCCTCGACGCTGTCGCGCAGCTCCTGGGCGAGCCGCACGGTGGGGGCCGGAGCCCTGCCGTAGACGACGAAGCCCGTGGACGGACCCGTGCGCCGCGGCCGGTAGACGTTGCCGAGCTGCGCGGTCAGGGTGCGCAGCGCGTCCACCTGCCGGCGGACCCGCTCGATGTCCCGCACCAGCAGGTGCAGACTGGCCCGTGCCCGGGCGTCGGGGGTGGCGTGGTCGGCCATGGTCAAGCCTCTCGGACCGGCGTGGGATCGACCGGCCGCGTCTGCGGCCGTTTCGGTCAAGCTGCATTGACCAACGCCGCACCGGGCGCCGGGGTCACGCTGAGGGAGCGCGAGGGCGGTCGCAAGGTCGCGCACCTGGAGCCATACGCCCTCGGGGAGCGCCCGGAGCGCCCACCGGTTCCGCCGCCGTGACGGGCCGTAGACTGGTGCGCCGTCCCGCGCCCGGCGCCTCCCCGCGTCCCGGCGCGGTCTCATGTCCGTCTCCGAGAGGTGGTCCCGCACCGATGAGGCTCGTCTTCGCCGGCACCCCCGAGGTGGCCGTCCCCGCCCTCGACGCCCTGATCGCATCGGAGAGGCACGAGGTCGCGGCCGTCGTCACCCGGCCCGACGCGCCGGCCGGACGCGGGCGCCGCCTGGTGGCGAGCCCGGTCGCGCAGCGGGCCGAGGAGGCCGGCATCGAGGTCCTCAGGCCCGCCCGGCCGCGCGACGAGGACTTCCTCGCCCGCCTGCGCGAGATCGCCCCGGACTGCTGCCCGGTCGTCGCCTACGGCGCGCTGCTGCCCCGGGTCGCGCTCGACGTCCCGGCCAGGGGCTGGGTCAACCTGCACTTCTCACTGCTGCCGGCCTGGCGCGGCGCCGCGCCCGTCCAGCACGCGATCATGGCCGGGGACGAGGTCACCGGCGCCTCCACCTTCCTCATCGAGGAGGGGCTCGACTCCGGGCCGGTCTACGGCGTGGTCACCGAGGAGATCCGGCCCACCGACACCAGCGGCGACCTGCTGACCCGGCTGGCCTTCGCGGGCGCCGGGCTGCTGGCCGCCACCATGGACGGCATCGAGGACGGCACGCTGCGGGCCGTCCCCCAGCCCGAGGAGGGCGTCAGCCTCGCCCCCAAGATCACGGTCGAGGACGCCCGCGTGGACTGGGCCGCCCCCGCCCTGCGCGTGGACCGCGTGGTGCGCGGCTGCTCGCCCGCGCCCGGCGCCTGGACGCTCTTCCGCGGCGAGCGGCTCAAGCTGCGGCAGGTCGCCCCCGCGCCCGACCGCACCGACCTGGCCCCCGGCGAGCTGGCCGTCGGCAAGAACACCGTGCACGCCGGAACCGGGTCGCACGCGGTCGAACTGCTGTGGGTCCAGCCGCAGGGCAGGAAGCCGATGTCCGCCGCCGACTGGGCGCGCGGCGTGCGCATCCCCCAGGGGGAGCGCCTGGGGGAGTGAGGGGCGGTCCGTCCCGCTCCGGCGGTCCGTCCCGCCCCGGGCGGGGCGCCCGGAGCGGGGATTAGGCTGGAGCGGGCGCCTCCCCCGCGCCGTTCCCGATACCCCCGGAGCACCTTTCCCGTGAGCACCCGGCCGCGCCGTCCCGCCAGGCCCTACCGCCGCCCCAAGAAGGACCCCGTACGCCTGATCGCCTACGAGGCGCTGCGGGCCGTCGACGAGCGCGACGCGTACGCCAACCTCGTCCTGCCCCCGCTGCTGCGCGGGGCCCGCGAGCGCGGCGACATCGACGGGCGGGACGCGGCCCTGGCCACCGAGCTGGTCTACGGCACGCTGCGCAGGCAGGGCACCTACGACGCGATCGTCGCCGAGTGCGTGGACCGCCCGCTGCGCGAGGTGGACCCGCCGGTGCTGGACGTGCTCTCGCTCGGCGCCCACCAGCTGCTGGGCACCCGCATCCCCGCCCACGCCGCGGTGAGCACCACCGTGGAGCTGGCCCGGGTGGTGCTCGGCGACGGGCGGGCGAGGTTCGTCAACGCCGTGCTGCGCAAGGTCGCGGCCGACGACCTGGACGGCTGGCTGGAGAAGGTCGCCCCGCCCTACCAGGAGGATCCCGAGGAGCACCTGGGGATCGTCCACGCCCACCCCCGCTGGATCGTCTCCGCGCTGTGGGACGCGCTCGGCGGCGGGCGCGAGGGCATCGAGGCGCTGCTGGAGGCCGACAACGCCCGGCCCGAGGTCACCCTGGTGGCCCGCCCCGGCCGGGCCACCGCCGAGGAGCTGCTGACCCCCGACGCCGTCCCCGGCCGCTGGTCGCCGTACGCCGTCCGGCTCGCCGAGGGCGGCGAGCCCGGCGCGATCGACGCCGTGCGCGAGGGACGCGCGGGGGTGCAGGACGAGGGCAGCCAGCTCGTGGCGCTCGCGCTGGCGAACGCGCCCCTGGAGGGTGGCGACCGCCGCTGGCTCGACGGCTGCGCCGGACCGGGCGGCAAGGCCGCCCTGCTGGGCGCGCTGGCCGCCGGGCGCGGCGCGTCCCTGCTCGCCGCCGAGAAGCAGCCGCACCGCGCCCGCCTGGTGGCCCGCGCGCTGCGCGGCAACCCGGGCCCGTACCAGGTGGTCACCGCCGACGGCACCCGTCCGCCCTGGCGGCCCGGCAGCTTCGACCGCGTCCTGGTCGACGTGCCCTGCTCCGGGCTCGGCGCGCTGCGCCGCCGCCCCGAGGCGCGCTGGCGCCGCCGTCCCGAGGACCTGGCCGGCTTCGCCCCGCTCCAGCGCGGGCTGCTGACCGAGGCGCTGCGGGCGGCGCGGCCCGGCGGCGTCGTCGGCTACGCCACCTGCTCGCCGCACCCGGCCGAGACCCGGGCGGTCGTCGACGACGTGCTCAGGCACGAGAGCGCCGAGCTGATCGACGCCCGTCCGACGCTGCCCGGCGTCCCCTCGCTCGGCGACGGTCCCGACATCCAGCTCTGGCCGCACCTGCACGGCACCGACGCGATGTACCTGGCCCTGCTGCGCCGGACCTGACGCGCCGTCGGGCGCGGCGGAGGGCCGGGGCCGGTCCGGCGCCCCGGCGGCCGGGGCCGGACGGGTGACACGACATACTGGGGCCATGGTTCAGATCAACCCCAGCATCCTGTCCGCCGACTTCGCGCGCCTGGCCGAGGAGGCCCGTCGCGTCGGAGGACCCGAGGGCGCCGACTGGCTCCACGTGGACGTGATGGACAACCACTTCGTCCCCAACCTCACGCTCGGCGTCCCGGTCGTCGAGTCGCTGAGCAGGGCGACCGACACCCCGCTGGACTGCCATCTGATGATCGAGGACCCCGACCGCTGGGCGCCGCAGTACGTCGAGGCGGGGGCCGGGTCCGTCACCTTCCACGTCGAGGCCGCCGCCGCGCCGGTGCGGCTGGCCCGCGAGATCCGCGCCAAGGGGGCCCGCGCCTCCATGGCGCTCAAGCCCGCCACGCCGATCGAGCCGTACGAGGACCTGCTGCCCGAACTGGACATGCTGCTGGTGATGACCGTCGAGCCCGGCTTCGGCGGCCAGGCGTTCCTCGACGTCATGCTGCCCAAGATCCGCCGCACCCGGCAGCTCATCGACAAGCACGGCCTGCAGCTGTGGCTCCAGGTGGACGGCGGCGTGTCGGCCTCCACCATCGAGCGGTGCGCCGAGGCCGGCGCGGACGTCTTCGTGGCGGGCTCGGCCGTCTACGGCGCGGACGACCCGGCCGCGGCGGTGCGGGCGCTGCGCGCCCAGGCCCGGGAGACCGCGGCCGGGGCCGCCGGCGCGTGCGCCCACTGAGGGCGCCCGAGCGCGCCCGGGAACCGCTCGGGGACGGCGTCGCGGCCCCCGGCATGCGTGCACCGTGCACGGAGTGGATCAGGACCAGCACGGATCTGCGAGGATGAACGCGCAGGGTGAGTACGGCGCGTACACGAGTACGGCGGAACGGTAGCGAGGTGAGTGCGGTGTCGACCGGGCGGTCAGCCACGAGGATGGGTCCCGCCGAGCTGATGCAGGCGGCGGCCATGGCGCGCCGCTTCTATCTGGAGGGCAAGTCCAAGATCCAGATCGCGGACGAGTTCGGTGTGAGCCGCTTCAAGGTGGCCAGAGTGCTGGAGACCGCGCTCGAGCGGGACCTGGTGCGCATCGAGATCCGCGTCCCGGCCGAACTGGACGCCGAGCGGTCCGACGCGCTGCGCGCCCGCTACGGGCTGCGCCACGCCGTCGTCGTCGAGTCGCCCTCGGACGCCGCGGAGGACGCCGCCGACCCGGAGAACCTCGGCGAGGTCGCCGCCGACCTGCTCGGCGAGCTGGTCACCGAGGGCGACGTCCTCGGCCTGGCCTGGGGCCGCTCCACCATCCACATGGCCACGGCGCTGCACCGCCTCCCGCCGTGCACCGTCGTCCAGCTCACCGGCGTCTACGACGCGGGCACCGCCGAGCGCGGCTCGGTGGAGGCGGTGCGCCGCGCCGCCGCCGTCTCCGGCGGCGAGGCCCACCCGATCTACGCGCCGATGCTGCTGCCGGACGCCGCCACCGCCGCCGCGCTGCGCGGCCAGACCAGCATCGCCGCGGCGTTCGAGTACTTCGACAAGGTGACCGTGGCGGCGGTGTCCATCGGCTCCTGGGAGCCGGGCGTCTCCACCGTCCACGACATGCTCAGCGCGGAGGAGCGCGCCCACTACGCCTCCCTCGGGGTCGCCGCCGAGATGTCCGCCCACCTCTTCGACGCCGAGGGCCGCCGCATCGGCCGCGACCTGGGGGAGCGCTGCATCACCGTCGAGGCCGACCGGCTGCGCCGCATCCCCGAGGTCATCGCCATCGCCGGCGGGCGCCGCAAGGCCGAGGCGATCGGCGCGGTGCTCCGCTCCGGGCTGGTGACCAGCCTGGTCACCGACACCGCCGCCGCCGACCACCTGCTGCAGGAGACCGGGCCGGGGCCCCGGCCCGCGCTGGAGCGCGCCGACCCGGACGAGAGCGCGCACTGAGGGCCCGGGCCGGAGGACTCCGGCCCGGTTCCGGGGCGCTTGTGGGAACGTACGGCGGCGACCTCGCTCACCTGGGCTTTTCTCCATGGCCGAAGGTGTGTGCGGGCATGCAACAATGAAGTACGTGCGATTTCTCAACGACCAGCGGCCCCCGTACGACCTGACGTACGACGACGTCTTCATGGTGCCGAACCGCTCCGCGGTCGGTTCCCGGCAGGGCGTGGACCTCTCCGCCCCCGACGGGACGGGCACCACCATCCCGATCGTCGTGGCCAACATGACGGCGATCGCGGGGCGCCGGATGGCCGAGACGGTCGCCCGCCGCGGCGGACTCGTCGTCATCCCCCAGGACATCCCCCTGGACGTCGTCACCGACGTCATCTCCTGGGTCAAGCAGCGGCACCTGGTCCTGGACACCCCCATCGTCCTGGAGCCCACCGCCACCGTCGCCGACGCGCTGTCCCTGCTGCCCAAGCGGGCGCACGGCGCGGGCGTCGTCGTCGACGGGGAGCGCAGGCCGGTCGGGGTCGTCACCGAGTCCGACCTGACCGGCGTGGACCGCTTCACCCAGCTCTCCCAGGTCATGTCCCGCGACCTGCTGCTCCTGGACGCCGACATCGACCCGCGCGAGGCGTTCACCCGCCTGGACACCGCCCACCGCAGGCTCGCCCCCGCCGTCGACGCCGACGGCAGGCTGGCCGGCATCCTCACGCGCAAGGGCGCCCTGCGCGCCACCCTCTACACCCCCGCGACCGACGCCGCCGGGCGGCTGCGCGTCGCCGCCGCCGTCGGCATCAACGGCGACGTCGCGGGCCGCGCCAAGGGACTGCTCGACGCCGGGGTGGACACCCTGGTGGTGGACACCGCCCACGGCCACCAGGAGTCCATGCTCTCCGTCCTCGGGACGATCCGCGGTCTGGACCCGCAGGTCCCCGTCGCCGCGGGCAACGTCGTCTCCGCCGAGGGCGTCCGCGACCTGATCGAGGCGGGCGCCGACATCGTCAAGGTCGGGGTCGGGCCGGGCGCCATGTGCACCACCCGCATGATGACCGGTGTGGGCCGCCCGCAGTTCTCCGCCGTCCTGGAGTGCGCCGCCGAGGCGCGCAGGCACGGCAAGCACGTCTGGGCCGACGGCGGCGTGCGGCACCCGCGCGACGTGGCCATGGCGCTGGCCGCCGGCGCCTCCAACGTCATGATCGGCTCCTGGTTCGCCGGGACGTACGAGTCCCCCGGCGACCTCCAGCAGAGTGCCGACGGGCGCCTGTACAAGGAGAGCTTCGGCATGGCCTCCGCCCGCGCGGTGCGCAACCGCACCGCCGAGGAGTCCCCGTACGACCGGGCCCGCAAGGCGCTGTTCGAGGAGGGCATCTCCACCTCCCGGATGTTCCTCGACCCGGCCCGGCCGGGCGTGGAGGACCTGATCGACTCGATCGTGGCCGGGGTGCGCTCCTCGTGCACCTACGCCGGCGCCGCCACCCTGGAGGAGTTCGCCGAGAAGGCCGTCGTCGGCGTCCAGAGCGCCGCCGGCTACGCCGAGGGCAAGCCGCTGCACGCCAGCTGGTAGCCCGCCCCCGTACGGCGCCCGCGGCCCGCCCCCTTTCCGGGGCGGGCCGCGGCTGCTTCGATGGCGCCATGAGCGGACCGCTGCACGAGAGGACACGTCAGGGCCACGGCGGCACGGGGGCCGGGGCCATCACCCCCGACGGCTGCGCGGTGGAGGTCTACACCCGCCTCCCGGTCGGCGACGAGCCCGAGGTCGTCGCCTCGGCCGTCCCCGCCGGGGCGACGCTGCTGGAACTGGGCTGCGGGACGGGCCGGGTCACCCACCCCCTGCTGGAACGCGGCTTCAGGGTGACGGCCGTCGACGAGTCGCCGCGGATGCTGGAGCACGTGCGCGGCGCCCGCACCGTGTGCTCGCCCATCGAGACCCTGGAACTGGACGAACGCTTCGACGTCGTCCTGCTGTCCTCCTTCCTGGTCCACGCGGGCGACGTCCGGGTGCGCGACGCCCTGCTGCGCGCCTGCCGCCGGCACGTCGCCGACGACGGCTGCGTACTGGTCCAGCGCGAGGGCGAGGACTGGCACGAGAAGGTGCCGCGGGAGCGCAGGGCCGGGGACGGCCTGGTCCGGATCGCCGCCGCCGACCCCACCGACGACCCGCGGGTGTCCTCCATCCGCTGCGAGTACGTCTTCCCGGACGGCACGTGGACCCAGACGTTCCTCTCCCGGCGGATGGACCGGGAGGAGTTCGAGGGGGCGCTGGCCGGCGCGGGCCTCGCCGTCGACGCCTACCTCACCGAGGACCGGACCTGGGTGCGGGCCCTGCCCGTACGGTGATCCTCCGACGCGGGACGGCCGACGCGGCCACGCGTACGGCGTCCGCGGCGCCTCGGTGTGCGACTCTCTGAGCCGAAACACGCGATACGCGCCGTACGTCCCGTACGCGACCGACCCGCAAGGAGCCATGCGCGATGGACCAGGGCACCGCGCCTCCCGCCCCCGACCCCGCTCCGCGCCACGGGGCCGGCACCGCCTCCCGGCTGACGCGCCGCAAACCCGTGGAGCGGCTCGTCGCCGAGAGCGGCGAGGGGGAGGGCGGCGCCCTGCGGCGCTCGCTCGGCCTGTGGCAGCTCACCTCGATCAGCATCGGGGCGACGCTGGGCACCGGCATCTTCGTCGTCCTGGGCGAGGCCGTGCCCGAGGCGGGGCCCGCCGTGATCCTCTCCTTCGTCCTCGCCGGGCTGACCGCGCTGTTCTCCGCCCTGTCCTACGCCGAACTGGCCGGCACCATCCCGGCCTCCGGCTCCTCCTACAGCTACACCTACGCCACCATGGGCGAACTCCTGGGCTGGGTGATCGGCTGGTGCCTGATCCTGGAGTACGGGGTGTCGGTGGCCGCCGTCGCCGTCGGCTGGGGCCAGTACCTCAACGAACTGCTCGGCGGCACGATCGGCGTCACCATCCCCGACGCCCTCTCCGCGCCGCCGGGCGACGGCGGGATCGTCAACCTGCCCGCCCTGCTGGTCGTCCTGCTCGCCATGGTCCTCCTGCTCGGCGGCGCCCGCGAGAGCGCCCGCGCCAACGCCGCCATGGTGGTGGTGAAGATCGGCGCGCTGCTGATGTTCTGCGCCGTCGCCGTCACCGGCGTACGGGCCGGGAACTACACGCCGTTCGCACCGCTGGGCGTGGCCGGGATCAACGCCGCCGCCGCGACGCTGTTCTTCTCCTACATCGGCTTCGACGCCGCCTCCACCGCGGGCGAGGAGGCCAGGAACCCCCGGCGCGACCTGCCGCGCGCCATCATCCTGTCGCTGGTCATCGTCACCGTGCTGTACTGCCTGGTCGCGGCCGTCGCGGTGGGCGCCATGCCCTGGCAGGACTTCACCGGCACCGAGGCCGCCCTCGCCGGGATCATGGAGGAGGTCACCGGCCGGGCCTTCTGGTCCGTCCTGCTGGCCCTCGGCGCCGTCATCGCCATCGCCAGCGTCGTCCTGGCCGTCCTGTACGGGCAGACCCGCATCCTGTTCTCCATGGCCCGCGACGGGCTGATCCCCAAGGTGTTCTCCCGGGTGCACCCGCGCACCGGCACCCCGCGCGCCAACACCCTGATCGTCTCCGCCTTCTGCGGCACCCTGGCCGCCGTGGTCCCGCTCGGCCGCCTCGCCGACGCCACCAGCATCGGCACGCTCTTCGCCTTCGCGCTGGTCAACGTCTCGGTCGTGGTCCTGCGCCGCACCCACCCGGAGACGCCCCGCGGCTTCCGCGTACCGCTCTCACCGCTGCTGCCCGCGCTGGGCTTCGGCTTCTGCGTGTGGACGATGGCCGGCCTCGACGCCGTCACCTGGACCGTCTTCGGCCTCTGGCTGGCCGGGGGCCTGGTGCTCTACTTCGCCTACGGCATCCGCCACTCCCGCCTCAACACCGACGCCGCCCACGGCGGCCGCTAGCCCGGGGCGGGTCCGCCCCGGGCGCACGAGCGGTCCGGGCCCTTCCGGGCCCGGACCGGGACGCTCACGAGCACTCGTCGGACTTCCCGACGGCCTGGGCGTAGGCGGCGATGAACTCCTTCATCGCCGTCTCGCCGGGTGCCTCGTCCTGGTCGGCCCTCGCTGTCACGAAGAGCTTGCGGCCGGGCCGTCGGGGCTCCGGGCAGACGACCTCTCCGACAGCCCCCTCGTCCGAGTAGAGGTAGCGCCCGTCCTCCGTCTCCTTGTCGCCCGGTTCGACGCCGGCGAGGAAGGACGCGACATCGGACGGCGACCTCCCCTCCTTCTGCCAGTCGACACCGACGGAGAGCACCTGCCTCCCGTCCACGGACACACGGCACCGGGTGAGCCCCTCCACGCCGGAAGAGGTCTGTGTGGACACCTCTTTCCCCGGCGGCATGAGGGGTTCCAGGGCTTCGGTCTGCACGGCCGTGCCGCACAGCGAGCCGGGGATCTCGTACTCCCTTTCCCTCTCCTCCGCGCATGCGGACACGCCGAGGGTGAGTGCGAGCACCCCGATGGATGCCGCTCGGAGCTGGCCTCTTGGTTTCATGGTGTTCCCGAGTCTCCCCTCCCGGTGGAGTGCCGATCTCGCATGCTCTTGTCGCCCGCCGGCCGGTGATCCACTAGTTGGGAATCTCCGTTTCGAGGTCGCCTGCCATTCTGCTGACATTGTCGGAGGCGATGGAGAAACCGATCTCGTTCCCGTCCTTCACCCAGTCGGCGATTTGATTGGCATAGGGCTTGTCACCGGCCTCGGCCACCTGTATCGCGGCGATCTGACCGTGTGACGTGCTGTTCTCCAGGGCCCTTTCCCACCGCGCACCGACGTCCTTTCCGGCGTCCTTGAGGTTGTTCGGCTCGACCGCACCGAAGATCTGCTCCAGGACGACACTGGTGGCCGTGCCGGCGGCTCCACCGGCGGCGGCTCCGCCGGCGGGTGTCGCGATGAAGCTCGTCCCCACGCCGATCCCGGTGCCGATGGTCCCGGAGATGATGTTCTTCGCCTGCCCCATCGACTTCTGGTAGTCCTCGTCCTTCTGGTGCGCTTCTCCCAGAACCGCCTCCTGACGGCCGATGGCCAGGGTTCCGCTGATCTCACCGGAGCGCTTGGCGATCTCCTCAACCGTGGTCTGGGGATCCTGCGGGTAGCGTCTGTCCTCCGGGACGTCGGAGTTCAGGTGATAGTCGAAGAGGTTGGTCATGTAGGCCTTCTGGCCCATCTCGATTTTCGAGAACCCTTCCGTGTTCTGGCCCACGCTGACCAGGAAGCGCGTGACGTCGCTGTGGTCCGGTTCAGCGGCGGAACCGGCGACCGGGAACAGCAGGTTGGTGTTCCCGTGCTCGTCGTCGGCCATGGCCCGGTTGATGTCGGGCAGGTACTCCGCCGCGATCTGGCCGAAGCTGTCGGACAGGTAACCGCGCTTGGTCAGGCGCTCGGGGTCGTCGGAGACGGAGGCGACGATGCTCTCCATCAGCCTGGCCTGCTCCGGGCTGTGCGGGGGGAGGTCCGGGGTGGGCTGCTCGCCGGCCGGGTGGCCGGTGGTCGCGGCCTCCAGGGCCCAGCCCATGGCGTTCTGCCCGGTGACGCTCTCCTTGAACTCGTCGTTGTACTCCTTGGGCCACTCCCGTTCCTCGAAGAGGTACTGGAAGACGGACAGCTCGACCTTCCCCTTGTTGCCGTCGCCGTCGGTGTCCCGGGTGAAGTCGTGGTCCTCGTCCTTGGTGACGAAGGTGCCGCTGAAGAAGTCGGTGGCGGCCTCCGGGCTCCTGCCGAGGGCCATCAGGTAGCCCGTCATCGGGTCCGAGCCGCCGTCGGTGCCCGTGCGGTTGAGCATGGGGTCCATGGGGAACTGGCGCCAGGCCAGGGACGCGTCCCTGCCGTTGCCGCTGCGTTCCTTCTCGACCCGGACGAGTTCGTCGCCGTAGTTCTTCAGGAACTTGTCGTCGAAGTCGCCCCAGCGCATCAGGTTGCTCATGACCTGCACGCCCATGGCCCGCGGGTTGTCCCTGGAGGGGACGAACTCCCCGCCGAGCCCGACCATCTCCCGCTCCCAGCGCTGCATGGCCGCGCTGTCGGACTGGGTGGCGTTGGCCAGGGTCAGGCTCAGGTTCTCCTGCAGGCCGCCGTACTTGTCCACCCGGGCCTGGCCGAGCTGCATGTTGGTGTGCGGGTCGTTGATGCCCGCCCAGAAGTCCAGCACGCCCCGGGGGCCCAGCGCGGTCGCGAACCGCTCGGCGAAGAGGTCGTCGTCCTTGTACTGGGCCATGGTGGAGTTGAACTCGTCGAACTCCTCGGGGGACATGCCCTTGGGGTCCTTGGCGAGTTCGGCCGCCCGGTCGGCGGCCTTCATCGCGGCGGCGGCGGAGTCGCGGTCCTTGTAGGACGCGTCGGAGAAGCCGTAGGGGCTCTGGTCGGCCAGGGCGCGCAGGGCCCTGGCCGCGCTGCTGTCGCTCTCGGTGGCCTTGGTGAGGATGGCCTGGACCTCGTCGCGGAGGTTCTCGGCGTCCTGGGGGCTGTGGTCGGGGACCTCGGTGCCCTCGGCGGCGCGGTCGGGGTGGATGTTCATGGTGACGGTGAAGCCGCCGTCGCCGGTGTCCCTCACCGTCAGGTTCTTCTTCAGGCCGCGCTCGATGGCCTCGTTGAGCTGCCGCCGGTAGTCGACCAGCTCGTCGCGGGTGTCCCTGAGGATGCTGTGGATGGAGGACGCCTGGGTGTGGGCGTCGCCGAACTCGCCGACGGTCTTGGCGATGAACTCCCGGGTCACCGAGGCGTTCTGGCCGGACCAGTCGGCTTTTCCGGCCTTGCCGTCGAGCTGCGTCCGGGCGTCCTCCTCCAGGGTCTTGAGCTTGCCGACCATCTCGGACCAGTCGCCGACGGCCGTGTCGAGGGAGGAGAAGTTCGCGAAGCGGAGGGCGTCGAGGTCCATCAGCGCTGCGTCCTCTCGTCGAAGCCCTCGTCGAGCTGGGAGAGGCTGTTGAAGACCCCGCTGATGTAGTGCTCGTCGTTGCTGTGGGCCCTGTCGGTGTACTCCAGGTGGTTGGAGATGTGGGCGCAGGCGTCGGTCAGGGTCCGAAGCTGCTCCTTCCACCGGGTGGTGACGTGGTCCAGGGCGCCGCCGATCTCGAAGTCCTTCCTCAGCGCCGCCGCCGCGCTGTAGCTGCTGGCCCGGGCGTGGTCGCCGTCCTTCACCAGCCGCCCGCGGAGCTTGAACGCCTCGTCCCCGATGGCGGCCAGGTCCTTCTGGTCCACCGACAGGTCGCCCTGCGGGGCGCCGCCGCCGCCCTCTCCGCCGTCGAGCTGGTTCAGCCGCGTCTGCGTGGACCTCCGCTGCGCGGCGGCGCTCACCAGCCGGTTCCACTCGTCGTCGAACGACACGCAACCCTCCCCCGTGTTCCGGATCTCCGTACCGTGCAGGGGAACGCTATAGAAACGGGGGCCGCCGGTGCCAGCGCGGTGCGCGGGCCGGCGGCGGGGCCGGCGGGACGCCGTGCGGACGATGCCCGGTTCGTGGCGGTGTGCTCCGGCGGGTATGTCCGGAAGGGGAAGGCATGGCCGCCCCGGTCGCGGGGCGGCGCGGTCTTGTGGCCCTTGTGGGGAGATCCGGTGAGGAGGCCCGGTGCGGTGCGCCGCCGGGTCCGGTCGCGGCGGGGCGCGTCCGGACGGGCCGGGTGTGCTGTACTTCGGCTACCGGATGTGCCGTGCCGTTTTCCGGACATGGTGCCGTACGTACCGCCCGCACGACAGAAGTGGCCCACGCGCAGTGCGACTGAACGAACTCGACGAACGCATCGTCCGCGCCCTCGCCGAGGACGCCCGCCGCTCCTACGCCGACATCGGCGCCGAGGTGGGGCTGTCCGCCCCCGCCGTCAAACGCCGGGTGGACCGGCTGCGCGAGCAGGGGGCCATCACCGGGTTCACCGTGCGGGTGGACCCGGCGGTGCTCGGCTGGGAGACCGAGGGCTTCGTCGAGATGTACTGCCGCCACAAGACCTCCCCGCAGGACATCCGCCGGGGTCTCGCGCGCTATCCGGAGGTGGCGTCCGCCTCGACCGTGACGGGTGACGCGGACGCCATCGTCCAGGTCTTCGCCTCCGACATGCGGCATTTCGAGCGGGTGCTGGAGCGGATCGCGGGGGAGCCGTTCGTGGAGCGCACCCGGTCGGTGCTCGTCCTCTCCCCGCTGCTGCGCCGCTACGGTTCGGGGTCGCCCGCCTGAGACGCCGCGGGCGCGCAACGAATCGACGCCCACGGGCCGCAAGACGCAACGGATCGGTGCACGGTGCGCAACGGGTGCGGCTTGTGGGGCCCGGCGGGCGGACCGTACCGTCGAGACGTCCCCAGCTCACGCGCCCGTACCCGCCCCTGCCCGGGTACGGCGGCACGGAGCGAACTCCGAACGGAGAGGTCCCATGACGCCGCTGCGCACCGCGCTGCTCCAGGGCCCCGGCGGTGTCCCCGGCTCCACCGCGGACAGCCTGGAGGCCCTCGACCGCGCCGCCCGCCGGGCCGCCGCCGAGGGGGCCCGGCTGCTGGTCGCCTCCGAGATGTACCTGACCGGGTACGCCCTCGGCGAGCGGGTGGCGGAGCTGGCCGAGCCCGCCGACGGCCCCGGCGCCGAGGCGGTGGCCCGCATCGCCGCCGGGCACGGGCTCGCCATCGCCTACGGCTACCCCGAGCGGGAGGGCCGCGGGGTGTACAACTCCGTCCAGCTCGTCGGCCCCGACGGCGCCCGGCTCGCCAACTACCGCAAGACCCATCTGTACGGCGGCTTCGAGACCGCCCGCTTCACCCCGGGCGACACCCCCGTCGTCCAGGCCGACCTCGACGGCGTCCGCGTCGGGATGCTGGTCTGCTACGACGTGGAGTTCCCCGAGAACGTCCGCGCCCACGCCCTGGCCGGGACCGAGCTGCTGCTGGTGCCGACCGCGCTGATGCGGCCCTACGAGATCGTCGCCGAGACCCTCGTCCCGGCCCGCGCCTTCGAGAACCAGCTCTACATCGCCTACGCCAACCGCTGCGGCACCGAGGGCGCGGACGGGGAGGGGGAGGGCGGCGCGTTCGCCTTCGCCGGGCTGAGCTGCCTGGCCGCCCCCGACGGCACGGTCCGCGCCCGCGCGGGAGCGGGGGAGGACCTGGTCACCGCCGACGTCGACCCGGCGCGGCTGAGGGCGTCGCGCGCCGACAACCCGTACCTGCGCGACCGCCGCCCCGAGCTCTACGCGTCCCTCGCCTGAGCCCGGCCCCGCCCCGTCACGTTCCGCCCCCACCCCGCAGCCGACCACCGGTCCGGGCCGACCGCCCGGACCCGGCCCGCCACGTACCACCCAGGAGAACCGCCCATGACCTCCACGGTGCCCGCCGCCGTCCACGACGAGCAGCACGCCCGGGCGCAGACCGAGCCGCCCGTCACCATGTTCGGCCCGGACTTCCCCTTCGCCTACGACGACTACCTCGCCCACCCCGCCGGCCTCGGCCAGGTGCCCGCCACCGAGCACGGCACCGAGGTCGCGGTCATCGGCGGCGGCCTGTCGGGGATCGTCGCCGCGTACGAGCTGATGAAGATGGGTCTGAAGCCGGTGGTCTACGAGGCCGACCGGATCGGCGGGCGGCTGCGCACGGCCCGCTTCGAGGGCTGCGACCCCGCGCTGACCGCCGAGATGGGCGCGATGCGCTTCCCGCCGTCCTCCACCGCCTTCTGGCACTACGCGGACCTGGTGGGCCTGGAGACGAAGCCGTTCCCCAACCCGCTGGCCCCCGAGACACCCTCCACCGTCGTCGACCTCAAGGGCGAGTCCCACTACGCCCGGACCCTGGACGACCTGCCGGAGGTCTACCACCAGGTGATGGACGCCTGGAACGCCTGCCTGGAGGAGGGCGCCGACTTCTCCGACATGCAGAAGGCCATACGGACGCGCGACGTGGCGCGCATCCGCGAGATCTGGTCGCGCCTGGTGGAGAAGCTCGACAACCAGACCTTCTACGGCTTCCTGTGCGACTCCCCGGCGTTCTCCTCCTTCCGCCACCGGGAGATCTTCGGCCAGGTCGGCTTCGGCACCGGCGGCTGGGACACCGACTTCCCCAACTCCATCCTGGAGATCCTGCGGGTCGTCTACACCGGCGCCGACGACGACCACCGCGGCATCGTCGGCGGCAGCCAGCAGCTCCCGCTGCGGCTGTGGGAGCGCGAGCCGGCCAAGCTGGTGCACTGGCCGCTCGGGACCTCGCTGAAGTCCCTGCACGGCGGCGACCCGCGCCCGGCGGTGGTCCGGCTGCACCGCACGGCGGGCAACCGCATCACCGTCACCGACGCGACCGGCGACGTGCGCACCTACCGGGCGGCGATCTTCACCGCCCAGTCCTGGATGCTGCTGTCGAAGATCGACTGCGACGACGACCTGTTCCCCATCGACCACTGGACGGCGATCGAGCGGACCCACTACATGGAGTCCTCCAAGCTGTTCGTGCCGGTGGACCGGCCCTTCTGGCTGGACAAGGACGAGCGCACGGGCCGCGACACGATGAGCATGACGCTCACCGACCGGATGACGCGCGGCACGTACCTGCTGGACGACGGACCGGACAGGCCCGCCGTGATCTGCCTGTCGTACACCTGGTGCGACGACTCCCTGAAGTGGCTGCCGCTGAGCCCGCAGGAGCGGCTGGAGGTCATGCTCAAGTCGTTGCGGGAGATCTATCCGAACGTCGACATCCGCAAGCACATCATCGGCAACCCGGTCACCGTCTCCTGGGAGAACGAGCCCTACTTCATGGGGGCCTTCAAGGCGAACCTGCCGGGCCACTACCGCTACCAGCGGCGGCTGTTCACCCACTTCGTGCAGGACCGGCTGCCCGAGGACAAGCGCGGCATCTTCCTCGCCGGCGACGACATCTCCTGGACGGCCGGCTGGGCCGAGGGCGCGGTGCAGACGGCGCTCAACGCGGTGTGGGGCGTGATGAACCACCTCGGCGGCTCCACCGACGCCGCCAACCCCGGGCCGGGCGACGTCTACGACGAGATCGCCCCGGTCGAACTCCCCGAGGACTGAGCGGGGATCGAGCGGGGACCGAGCGAGGACTGGGCGAGGACCGAGCAGCGCGACCGGGGCCCGGCGGGAGTGCGGGGCGGGCCGGCGCGGGGGAGGGGAGCGGCGCGGGAGGGCGTCCCCGTCACGCCCCTCCCGCGCCGACCGTGCTCTCCCGGACGATCAGCCGGTAGTCCGCCTCGACCTCCCGCACCTCCGGCGGGCCGTCCGCCCGCCGCCCGCCGCGGCCGGTGCCGCCGATGAGGGCGTCCAGCAGCTCCACCGCCGTACGGGCGATCCGGGCCTTGTCCGGGGAGATCGTGGTCAGCGTCGGGGTGCTGTACCGGCCGTCCTCGATGTCGTCGAACCCCGCCACCGCCACGTCCTGCGGCACCCTCAGCCCGGCGGACAGGGCGGTGCGCAGGGCACCCAGGGCCAGCAGGTCGTTGAAGCAGAAGACGGCCTGCGGGGGCTCGTCCAGATCCAGCAGGCGGCGCATCAGCGCGGCGCCGTCGGCGCGGTGGTACGACCCGGTCGGCGGGACCAGCCGCTCGTCGTAGGGCAGTCCGGCGGCCCGGAGCGCCTGCCGGTACCCGGCCAGCCGCAGCCGGGCGGTGTTGGCGCCGGGGCTGTCCTGGGCGCCGATGGCGCCGATGCGGGTGTGGCCCAGCGAGATCAGGTGCTCGGTCACCTCGCGGGCGGCCCGCTGGTTGTCGATGGCCACGTGGTGGGTGGGCCCGTCCAGGATCCGCTCGCCGAGCAGCACCAGCGGGGTGTTGTCGGTGCGGGCGGCCAGCTCCTCCCGGCCGACGGCGATCGGGCTGAAGATCAGCCCGTCGATGAGCTGCTCCCGGATGCCCTGGAGCACCTCGCGCTCGCGGTCGGCCAGACCGTCGGTCTGGTCGATCAGCACCGTCCAGCCGCGCTCGACGGCGGCGTCGATGACGAACCGGGACAGCTCGGCGAAGTACGGCGCGTCCAGCTCGGGGAGGGCCAGGGCGATCACGCCGGTGCGGCCGCGGCGCAGGTTGCGGGCGGAGAGGTTCGGGCGGTACTCCAGCTCGGCCAGCGCCTTCTCGACCTTCTCCCGCGTGTGCGGAGCCACGTAGGTGTAGCCGTTGACCACGTTGGAGACGGTCTTGACCGAGACCCCGGCCCGTGCGGCCACGTCCTTGAGGCTGGCGCCCACCTCTCATCACCTCCACCCGGCACCCATCGGTGCCCCTTCGCGAAGCGGTACGGGTCACCCTGGCACATCACCGGCGCGCGGTGCGGGCCGACTCGGCACCGGGTGCCACACGTGGCGCGTCCGCGCTCCCCGCGGGCGGGCCCATCCGGTTCGGAAGAACCGGTGTCGGAGCTATTTACAACGCTGTTTCAACGATGTAATCGTATCAGCGCACGGCAGCCGCCCGGTCCGCCGCCCGTCCGGGACCACCGGAGGGAACCGCGGCCGACGGCCCGCGGCAGCGGACCCGTACGCGGTGAGCGTGCCCCGCGGACGGGACCGTCCTCCCCCTCCCGTCCGCGGTACGCCCCGTCCCCTCGAGCACCAGGGAGCGCCCATGCCCACGGCCCGTCTCACCCTCGACCCCGGCTTCCGGGTCGGCGCCGTCGACCGGCGCCTGTTCGGCTCGTTCGTCGAGCACATGGGACGGACGGTGTACACCGGGATCTTCCAGCCCGGCCACCCGGCGGCCGACGCGGACGGCTTCCGCACCGACGTGCTGGACCTCGTCCGCGAACTCGGCGTCACCCTCGTCCGCTACCCCGGCGGCAACTTCGTCTCCAACCACCGCTGGGAGGACGGGGTCGGCCCCCGCGAGGAGCGCCCCACCCGCCTGGACCTGGCCTGGCGCAGCGTGGAGAGCAACGCCTTCGGCCTCAACGAGTTCATGGCCTGGACCGCCAGGGCCGGCGTCGAGCCGATGATGGCCCTCAACCTCGGCACCCGCGGCACCCCCGAGGCCCTGGCCCTGCTGGAGTACGCCAACCACCCCGGCGGCACCGCCCACTCCGAGCTGCGCCGCTCGCACGGCGTGCCCGACCCGCACGGCATCCGCATGTGGTGCCTGGGCAACGAACTGGACGGGCCCTGGCAGATGGGCCACAAGACCGCCCACGAGTACGGCCGGCTCGCGGCCGAGACGGCCCGTGCGATGAAGCGCTTCGACCCCTCCCTGGAACTGGTCGCCTGCGGCAGCTCCAACGCCCACATCGACACCTTCGCCTCCTGGGAGGCGACCGTCCTGGAGCACACCTACGAGTTCGCCGACTACATCTCCCTGCACGCGTACTACGACCCCGAGGGCACCGACGCCGACTCCTTCCTGGCCAGCGCCACCGGGATGGACCGGATGATCGACGCGATCACGGCCACCGCCGACCACGTCGGCGCCAAGCTGCGCAGCCGCAAGAGGATCAAGCTCTCCTTCGACGAGTGGAACGTGTGGTACCAGAGCCGCTTCGGAGGCGAGGACTCGCTGGACTGGCGGCCCGCCCCCCGGCTCATCGAGGACGTCTACGACGTGACCGACGCCGTCGTCGTCGGCAGCCTGCTGATCACCCTGCTGCGCCACGCCGACCGGGTCGGCGCCGCCTGCCAGGCCCAGCTCGCCAACGTCATCGCCCCGATCATGACCGAGCCCGACGGCCCCGCCTGGCGGCAGACGATCTTCCACCCCTTCGCGCAGACCGCCCGCCACGCCCGCGGCACGGTGCTGCGCGTCGAGCCGGACTCGCCGGTGGTGGAGACCGCCGAGTACGGGGAGGTCCCGGCGCTGTGGGCCACGGCCACCCACGACGAGGAGAGCGGCGCGATCGCCCTGTTCGCCGTCAACCGCGACCGCACCTCCCCCCTCACCCTCACCGCCGGACTGCGCCCCTTCCCCGGCGCCCGGGTGGTGGAGCACCTGGTGCTCGCCGACGACGACCCGGGCGCGGCCAACACCGCCGAGCACCCCGACCGCGTGACCCCCCGCCCGGTCGGCGGCACCGGGACCGACGGCGGCGCCCTCACCGTGGAACTGCCGCCGGCCTCCTGGACCATGATCCGGCTCGCCACGGACCCCGCGGGCTGACAGCCCCGCCGCCCCCGACAGACCGACTCCCTCCCGAGGAGCAGAACATGAGCGGTACATCCCCGTACGGTACGAACATGCGGCGCAGGGCCTTCCTCGGCGCCGCCGGCGCCCTGGCCGGAACCGGCCTGCTCACCGCCTGCGGCGGCGGCACCGAGCTGGGCGCCGACGGCTCCACCGACGGCTCCCTCGACGACGCCCCCCGTTTCGAGGGGGGCGAGTACGACGGGCCGAAGGTGACCCTGCAGTACTGGAACGGCTTCACCGGCGGCGACGGCCCGCACATGCGCGCCATGGTCCAGGCGTTCAACAAGGAGTACGCCGGCCGCATCGAGGTCCGGAACACCACCCGCCAGTGGCAGGACCTCTACCCGGCGATGCCCACCGCCATCACCGCGGGCAAGGGCCCCGACGTGGCCGTCATCCACAACGACTGGGTCGCCACCTTCGCCGCCCGCCGCACCCTCGTGCCGCTGGACGACGTGGTCTCCTCGCTGGGCATGAAGGAGTCGGACTTCATCCCGGCGGTCTGGCAGGCCGGCGTCTACCGGGACAAGCGCTACAGCGTCCCGCTGGACGTGCACTGCCTGGCCGACTACGCCAACGCCAGGCACCTGACCCGCGCCGGTCTGGACGCACCGCCCCGCGACCGCTCCGGCTACGAGGACGCGCTCGCCGAACTCGCGGACGCGGGCGTCAAGCACCCGTTCTGGATGCCCAACAAGTGGCCGGCGCACCTGATGTTCATGTCCCTGCTGTGGCAGTTCGGCGGCGAGCTGTACAGCGAGGACGGCACGGAGGCGCTGTGGGGCTCGGACGCCGGCGTCGAGGCGCTGAGCTGGATGCGGGAGCAGATCGACAAGGGGTACAGCCCCGGCCAGGTCGCCCAGGACGCGCAGTACAACGCCTTCAAGAACGGCGGGGTCAGCTTCACCTGGGACGGCATCTGGCAGATCAACGACCTGAAGGCCAACGCCGGGAAGCTGGACTGGCGGATGGCGCCGGTCCCCGTGATCGGCGGGAAGGCCGCCGTGTGGAGCGCCTCGCACAACTTCGTGCTCACCTCGCAGGCCGCCAGGGACGAGAACAAGGTGCAGGCCGCCAAGTTCTTCATCGACTACATGAGCAAGCAGTCCACCGAGTGGGCCAAGGCCGGGATGATCCCCGCCCGCAACTCCGTGCGCGCCGAGGGCGAGGTGGCGAAGCTGCCGCAGATCGCCCTGGCGCGGGACGTGGAGGCGTTCCACTTCCTGCCCGCCCTGCCCGGCGTCGGCGACGTCCAGTCCAAGGCGCTGGAACTGGCCGTCCAGAAGGCGGTCCTGGGCCGGGCCGCACCGGCCGAGGCGCTGGCCGAGGGCGTGCGGACGGCCGACAAGCTCCTGGCGGAGAACCAGCAGAAGTACGCGAAGTGAGGCATCCGACGTGGCACCGCGGCTGATCGCACGGCCGACCACCAAGACCCCGGGAGCGGGGGCGGGCAGAGCCCCCGCCCGGGTGGCCACCCGCCCCTACCGGTGGTGGACGCCGTACCTGTTCATGGCGCCCTACCTGGCGCTGTTCGCCGTCTTCGTCCTGGCCCCGATCGGCTACGGCCTGTGGATCAGCCTCCACGAGTGGGACATCAACATCCCGGCCAAACCCTTCGTCGGGCTCGACAACTACCGCGAACTGCTCGACTCGTCCGGCGTGGAGGGTCCGCGCTTCTGGACGGCGATGCGCGCGACGGGGATCTTCACCGCGCTGTCGCTGCCCTTCCTGCTGATCGTGCCGCTGTTCGTGGCGATGCTGATGAACGGGCGCTTCCGCGGGCGCAACCTGTACCGGGCGGTGTACTTCGCCCCGTACGTGCTCGGCGTCGCCGTCGTCGGCCTGCTGTGGCGCTTCCTGCTCGACGGCAACATCGGCATCGTCAACCACTACCTGGGCGTCCTCGGGCTGCCCGACGACGTCCAGTGGACCACCGACACCCCCGCCGCCTGGTGGGGCCTGGTCGGCGTCACCGTCTGGTGGACGCTCGGCCTCAACGCCGTGATCTACCTCGCCGGGCTCCAGGACATCCCCGCGGAGCTCTACGAGGCGGCCCGGGTCGACGGCGCCGGCGCCTGGCACCGGTTCGTCCACGTCACCCTGCCCGGGCTGCGGCCGGTGCTGCTGTTCGTGGTCAACGCCACGATGCTGGCGTCGGCCAACATGTTCGGCCAGTCCTACCTGATCACGACCGGCGCCCCGGCGGACGAGACCAAGACCGCGATCTTCCTGATCGCCGAGACCGGTCTGCGCCGCTTCGAGATGGGCACCGCCTCGGCGATGAGCTTCGTGCTCGCCCTGGCGCTGATGGCCGCCAGCGCGGTGCTCTTCCGCATCTTCCGCGACCGGCAGGAGGACCGATGACCGCCACCCGCACCGCCCCCGCCGCCGCCCCGGCCCGCGAGCCGGACGCCCTTGGCGGCGGTCGGCCCGCCCGGAGCGGGCCGACCGCCCGGAAGCGGCTGCGCCGCTCCCTGCTCCACCTGGTGCTGGCCGTCGTCGCGGCGCTCTACCTCAGTCCGCTGCTGTACATGCTGGTCACCTCGTTCAAGACGCGCGGCGAGGCCGGGGCCACCGAGCCGCGCTGGTTCCCCGACCCGGTCACCCTGGACGCGTACCGGGTGGTGCTGGGCTCCGCCGACAGCCCCGTCATGCGCTGGTTCCTCAACAGCCTGCTCGCGGCGGGCGCCCACGCGCTGCTGGTGCTGGCCACCGCGGCCCCGGCGGCGTACGCGCTGGCCCGGATGGACTTCCGCGGCCGGGGCACGGTCTTCGCCGCCGTCGTGGCCACCCTCTTCGTGCCCCCGGTGATCCTGCTGGTGCCCAACTTCCTGATCGTCAACGAGCTGGCCTGGGTGGACAGCCTGCCCGCGGTGATCGTCCCCGGCGCGGCCGGCGCGTTCGGCGTCTTCTTCCTGCGGCAGTTCTTCCTGACGCTGCCCGCCGAGCTGGAGGAGGCCGCCGAGATCGACGGCTGCAACCGCTGGCAGATCTTCGTGCGGGTGGTCCTGCCGCTGTCCCGGCCCGCCCTGGTCACGCTCGCGCTGCTGTCGTTCCTGGCCAACTGGAACGACTTCCTGTGGCCGCTGTACGTGCTGCTCAGCCCCGAGTCGCTGACGCTGCCCGCCGGACTGGCCAACTTCCAGGGGGCCAACAACATCCGCTACGACCTGCTGATGGCCGGGGCCGTCATCGCCAGCGTCCCCGTCCTGCTGCTGTACGTGGTGGCGCAGCGCTGGGTGATCGAGGGGGTGTCCCGCTCGGGACTGAAGGGATGAGCCCCCGGGATCCGCCCGGGGCCGGGGGGCCGGGCGGATCCCGGGGGACCGGGGCCCGGGGGCCGGGGGTCTCACCCCGTACGCGTGCCCGGGCAGCGCTCCAGCGGGGTGAGCAGGAAGCGGCCCACCAGGCCCACCCCCGCGTCCAGCCGGCGGGTGAACTCCTCGGCCAGCTCCGGCAGCCGCCGCATGCTCCACAGCAGGCGCGCCGCCGACCACGCCGCGTCCCGGGCCCGCTCCATGCTCCAGCCGGCGATCAGGTGGGTGAGCGGATCGGCGACGTCCAGCGGGTCGGGACCGGGCATCAGGTCCTCGCGGACCCGCTCCTCCAGCTCCACCAGGATGTCCCCGATCCGGTCGAACGCGCCCTGCAGGGCGGACGGCTCGCAGCCGTGCGCCCGGGCGGTGTCCACCACGGCCAGCGCCAGGTCGTGCCCGATGTGCGCGTTGATCCCCGCCAGTGCGAACTGCACCGGGTGCACGCCCGGGTGGTGGCGCGCCTGGACCAGGGGGCGCCAGCAGGCGGGGCCGGGCGCCCCGGCGGCGGCCAGGTCGACGGCGGCCAGATAGCGGCCGGCGAAGACCGCCGCCAGGGTCGCGGCGGAACGGGGGCGGGGGAGGAGGCCGTCGACGAGGCCGCGCCGCACCGACAGCGTCACGGTCAGGTAGACCCGGTTGAAGACCGCGATCCCGTCGTGCGGGGGCAGTTCCTCCTCCAGCGCGCGCATCCGCGCGATCATCCCGTCCACGCCGTCCACCCCGTCAACGGCTGCGGGCCCGGCTGCGGGCCCGGCGGCGAGCCCGGACTGCGTCATCGTCATGCACTCAGAGTGACAGAACGACACGTAACGTAGGCGTCTTCGCGGGAAGTCCCCCGGATCGGGCGACCTCCGAACGAGGGGCGCGGAGCCGGGGAGCGGCCGCCCCTACCGCCCGCCGGGCTCGGCGCCGCCCGCGCCGGTCCCCGTGCCCGTCCCGGTGTCGGTGCCGGTGTCGGTGTCGGTGTCGTAGGAGGAGGTGCCCTCGTCCAGCAGCGGTTCCTGCTCGCGCATGTGCGCCGGGGCCAGCGCCCGCAGCACGTGGTAGCCGGTGAGGACGACGATGGTGCCCAGCGCGATGCCGTTCAGCTCGAAGCTGTCGGTGATCTCCAGGCTGACCCCGCCGACGCCGATGATGACGCCCGCGGACACCGGCACCAGGTTCAGCGGGTTGCGCAGGTCCACCCGGCCCGCGAGCCAGATCTGCGCGCCGAGCAGGCCGATCATGCCGTAGAGGATCACGGTGATCCCGCCGAGCACCCCGCCGGGGATCGCGGCGATCACCGCGCCGAACTTTGGGCACAGCCCGAACAGCACCGCGAAGCACGCGGCGGCCCAGTAGGCGGCGGTGGAGTAGACGCGGGTCGCGGCCATCACGCCGATGTTCTCGGAGTACGTGGTGGTGGCCGGGCCGCCGACCGCCGTGGAGAGCACCGTGGCCGCGCCGTCGGCGCCGATCGCGGTGCCCAGCTTGTCGTCGAGGGGGTCGCCGGTCATCTCGCCCACGGCCTTCACGTGCCCCGCGTTCTCGGCGATCAGCGCGATCACCACCGGCAGCGCCACCAGGATCGCCGACCACTGGAACTCGGGGGCGTGCAGGGAGGGCAGGCCGATCCAGTCGGCCTCGGAGACCGCCGAGAGGTCCAGCCGCCAGTGGTCGACGGCCTCGGTGCCGCCCGCCGGGGAGTGGATCCTCCCGAAGACCCGGTCCAGCACCCAGGAGACGAGGTAGCCGAAGACCAGCCCGAGGAAGATCGCCACGCGCGACCAGAAGCCGCGCAGCGCCACCACGGCGAGCCCGGTGAAGAGCATCGTCAGCAGCGCCGTCCACTGGTCCTGCGGCCAGTACGTCGAGGCCGTCACCGGCGCCAGGTTGAAGCCGATCAGCATCACGACCGCGCCGGTGACCACGGGCGGCATCACGGCGTGGATGACCCGCGCGCCGAACCGCTGCACCACCAGACCGGCCAGCAGCAGCACCACGCCGACCACCAGCAGCGCCCCGGTGATCGTCCCGCTGTCGCCGCCCGACGCCCGGATCGCCGCGGCGACGCCGACGAAGGAGAGGCTGGAGCCCAGGTAGCTGGGCACCCGGCCGCGCGTCAGGAGCAGGAACACCATGGTGGCGACGCCCGACATCATGATGGCCAGGTTGGGGTCCAGGCCCATGAGGACGGGGGCGACGAAGGTGGCGCCGAACATGGCGACCACGTGCTGTGCCCCCAGCCCGGCCGTACGCGGCCACGACAGCCGCTCGTCGGGCCGTACGACGGCTCCGGGCGCCGGCGTGCGGCCGTCGCCGTGCAGGGTCCAGCGCAGACCGAGGCCCATGGGTGCTCCGTTTCGTGTTCGTGCGGCGACGCGCTCCGGCGTGCGATCAGATGTGCGATCGGAATCGACCGGTCCACATGCTACGGGCCGCCTCCGGGAGATGTCAGGTGGTCGATCATGGCCGGATCCACCGGAACCGCCCTCCTGACCAGCGGCGTCGCCTCCCGCCCCGCCCGGTCAGCCGCCCGACGGCGGCCGCGCGCCCGCCGGGTCCGCCGGGTCCGCCGACGAGTCCGCCACCGGGCCGGCCGGGCCGGGGCGCAGCGCCCCCGCGCCCAGCAGCAGCCCGGACAGCAGCACCGTCACCAGAGCGAAGGAGACCGGTAGCGAGGTGAACTCGGCGGTCCAGCCCACCGCCGCCGGAGCCGCCAGCCCCGAGGCGTACGCCAGCGTCGCCACGCCCGCGATGGCCTGCCCCGGAGCGGCCGACGCGGTACGGCCCGCCGCCGCGAAGCACAGCGGCACCACCACGGCGATCCCGATGCCCAGCAGCGCGAAACCCGCCACCGCCGCCACCGGGCCGGGGGCGACCACCACCAGCGCTCCGCCGGCGGTGGCCAGCGCGCCGCTGATCCGTACCGTGCGGACCGGGCCGAGGCGGCGTACGACGGCGTCGCCGGCCAGGCGGGCGGCGGCCATGGTGCAGGCGAACGCGGTGTACGCGCCGGCCGCCAGGCCCGGCGGGGCGCCGGTGACGTCCCGCAGGTAGATCCCCGCCCAGTCCATCGACGCGCCCTCGGCGAAGACCGCGAAGAAGCCGATCGCCCCGACGGCCAGGATCCCGCGGTGGGGCAGGGCGAAGCGCGGCGGCTCCCGCGGCGTCCGGCCGGTCCGCACGTTCAGCGTCCGGCGCGCCGCCGCCACCGAGACCGCGGCGAGCACCGGGGCGGCCAGGGCGAGGTGGATCCGGGCGTCCAGGGCGACGTGGGCGGCGAGCGCGCCCGCGCCACCGCCCACCAGCGCGCCCACGCTCCACATGCCGTGCAGCCCCGACATCACCGACCGGCCGAAGCGCTCCTCGACCTGCACCGCGTGGGCGTTCATCGCCACGTCCGCGATGCCCAGGCCCGCGCCGTAGAGGAGGAGCGCGCCGCACAGCCAGCCGAAGCCGGGGGCCAGAGCGGGCAGCGCGAGACCCGTGCAGCACAGCGCCATCAGCACCCGCAGCGCGGCGCGCGGCCCGTGGCGGTGGGCCAGCCGCGCCGAGAAGGGCATCGAGGCGGCGGCGCCGACGGTGGCGAAGACCAGGGCGAGCCCGAGCCGGCCGGTGCCCAGCCCCAGGTGCTCCTGGATCCAGGGGATGCGGGTGGCGAAGCTGCCGCTGGCCGCCCCGTGGGCGGCGAAGACCACGGCCACGGCGCGCCGGGCGCGCACCACCCGCGCGCGCCCGGCGTCGTCCGGCTCCCGCCGCCCCTCCACGGCCGCACCTCCCCGGGGCCCGTCCCGCCGGGCCGTCCGCTCGTCTCCGCTCCTGCCGCTCCGGTCAGTTTCCCCGCAGTTCCGCCCGCGCATCCCCGGCGCTCCGGGCCACGACACCGCCCCGGCCGGGCACGCCCAGCACCCCGGCGGCCAGGACGAGGACGGCGGTCGCGGCGGTGACCAGGCCGAACGACGCCCGCAGCGAGATCAGTTCGGCGAGGAGCCCGATGACGGTCGGCGCGGCCAGGGTGGTGGTGTAGGTGATGGTGGCGACGCCGGCGATGGCCTGGCCGGGCGCCGGGCCGCTGTGCCCGGCCGCGGCGAAGGCCAGCGGCACCACCACGGCGATCCCGATGCCCAGCAGCGCGAAGCCGGTGACGCCCGCCACCGGGCCGGGGGCGACCACCACCAGCGCTCCGCCGGCGGTGGCCAGCGCGCCGCTGATCCGTACCGTGCGGACCGGGCCGAGGCGGCGTACGACGGCGTCGCCGGCCAGGCGGGCGGCGGCCATGGTGCAGGCGAACGCGGTGTAGCTCGCGGCGGCGATCGTCTCCGACGAGCCGGTGACGTCCCTGAGGTAGACGCCGGACCAGTCCATCGACGCACCCTCGGCGAGCACCGCGCACACCCCCACCGCGCCGATCAGCAGGGCCGAGCGCGGCGGCAGGGCGAAGCGCGGCGGCGCCTCCTGCTCCGGCGCGGGGCGTACGTCCAGCAGCCCGCGGCAGGCCACCGGCACGGCCGCGACCAGGACGGCGGCGGCCAGCGCCAGGTGGATCCGGGCGTCCAGACCCAGGTGGACGGCTCCCACTCCGGCCGCCGAGCCCAGCAGCGCGCCCACGCTCCACATGCCGTGCAGCCCGGACATGATCGAGCGCCCGTAGCGCTGCTCCACCTCCACGCCCTGCGCGTTCATGGCCACGTCCGCCATTCCGGCGGTGGCGCCCAGCACGAGGAACGCGGCGCACAGCACGGCCGGATGGGGGGAGAGGGCGGGCAGGGCGAGGGAGGCGCACCACAGGGCGAGCAGGGTGCGTACGGCCGCCCGCCCGCCGTAGCGGTGCACGATGCGCCCGGCCAGCGGCATGGCGAGCGTGGCGCCGATCGCGGGGAAGGCCAGGGTGAGCCCCAACTGGCCGTTGCTCAGGTCGAGCTGGTCCCTGATCCAGGGGATGCGGGTGGTGAAGCCGCCGGAGACCGCGCCGTGCAGGGCGAACACCAGGGCGACCGAGCGCCGGGCCCGGCGGATGGGGGAAGTCGGCATGCGCGTAAACTATCAGGAAGCCTGCCTGAAAGAAAAAGGTTATCTGCGAGGATTCCGGAATGACCCTGCCCGCACGTCCCGCACCTCCCGCACGCACCGCGTCGCCCCGCACGGCCCGCGCCATCAACGACCGGATCGCGCTGGAACTGCTGGTGGAGCACGGCCCCCTGACGGCCGGCCGGCTCAAGGAGCTGACCGGGCTCTCCCGGCCCAGCGTCGCCGACCTGCTGCGGCGGCTCGCCGAGGACGGACTGGTCGAGGACGTCGGAGAGGCGGGCGCGGCCCGCCGCGGCCCCAACGCGCGGCTGTACGGCCTGGTCGCCGACCGCGCCCACGTCGCGGCCGTGGACGTCCGCACCGGCAGCGTCTCCTTCGCCCTGGCCGACCTCGCCGGCGGCGCGGTCGGACGGACGGTGCTGCCCGTCGAGGAGGACGGGGGCGACCCCGTGGAGCGGACGGTGGCGGCCCTCCGGGAGGCGCTGCGCGAGAACGGCGTCACCGCGCTGCACACCGTCGCCGTCGGCGCCCCCGGCATGATCGACCCCGCCACCGGGGCCCTCGGCCGCAGCACCTCCCTGCCCGCCTGGCACGCCCGCGTCCCGGCCGCCCTGCGCGAACGGCTGGGCGCGCCGGTGGTGCTGGAGAACGAGGTGAACCTCGCGGGCATCGCCGAGCACCGCCTCGGCGCGGCGCGCGGCCGCGACACCTTCGTCCTGCTGTGGCTGGGCCACGGGGTGGGCGCCGCCGTCGTCCTGGACGGCGCGCTGCGCCGGGGGGCCTCCGGCGGCACCGGCGAGGTCGGCTTCCTGCCGGTGCCCGGCACCGCCGGACTGCCGTCGGCGACCGTCTGCGACGGCGGCTTCCACTCCCTGGCCGGCGCCGAGGCGGTGTGCGCGCTGGCCCGCGAACACGGCGTCCGGCCGCCGCCGCACGACCCCGGGGACGGCTCCCGCGCCGCGGAGGCGGTGGTGCGCGCGGCGGTGGCGGGGGAGGCGGGGGCCGGGGGGGAGGCGTTCCTGGACGCGCTGGCCGGACGTGTCGCCGTGGGCGCCGCGGCGGTCGCCTCCGTGCTCGACCCCGGCTGCGTGGTGCTCGGCGGGGAGGTGGGACGGGCCGGGGGGCGGGCGCTCGCCGAGCGCGTCGCGGAGCGGCTGGCCGGGATGTCGCCGC
The DNA here is from genome assembly GCF_029813835.1 of Streptomyces sp. DH37. Lineage (GTDB taxonomy): Bacteria > Actinomycetota > Actinomycetes > Streptomycetales > Streptomycetaceae > Streptomyces. Next base: position 132,920 of record NZ_JARVKV010000006.1, on the reverse strand, counting down.
TGGCCACCGAGGTGCTGTGCGGCACGGTCGAGGGCAGCCCGGTGCTCGGCGGCGGCCTGGTGACGGCCCTGGACGCGGCGCGGCGGGAGCTGTTCACCCCGCGGTGACGCGAGGTGGACGGCTCCCGCCGGGGGCGTCACCGGTGTGCGGACCGGTTCAGCAGGCGCCCAGGTCCTGCCAGACGCCCCACTCGCCGGTGGTGCCGGGCTCCTCGCCCTGCGTCCACCACCTGGCCTTCCAGGTGCGGTCCCGCCAGGAGACGGTCGCGCCGCCGGAGTAGGCGGTGGCCCGGTTCCACGCGGCGGCGGAGCACTCGCCGCCACCGCCCGCGGCGCCCGTGGCGCCCCCGGTGGTCGTGCCGGTGGTGGTGCCGCCGTCCGTACCCCCGGTGGTCGTGCCGGTGGTGGTGCCGGTGGTCGTGCCGCCGGTGGACGGGTCGCCGCCGTCCACCACCGTCACGCCGCGCGCCAGGTCGCCGGCGAGCGCGTACGTCCTCCCGCCGAAGGTGACCGTCCAGTTCGACGGGGTGGAGACGGGCAGGTGGTACACGAAGTCCAGCTCCACCGACGCGCCCGGCGCCAGGGTCTGCCAGGCGGGCAGCTTCAGCGAGACGCGGTGGAAGTCGCCGTCCAGTCCGCCGACGTTGCCCGCGCGGGTGTGGTCGCTGTCGACGATCGCGGTGCCGAAGCCCGACTGGTCCTTGGCGTTGCCCGGCGCGGAGGTGGCGTAGTCGAACCGGAACTCCGTGCCGCCCGGCAGGGTCGCCTTCGAGTTGTTGGTGATCCTCAGCTTGGGCGCGATCGGGTAGTTGGAGTCGCCGAGGGCGAACTTCCCGAACTCCACGCCGATGTCCAGGGCCCGGTCCGGCATGTCGGTGTTCGCGCGCCGCGCGCCGTACGGGGAGGCCGACCTGAACTTCTCGTACATCGCCGTGGTGAGCGTGTCGCCCGTCTCGTACTGGCCCTTGGCCGCGTTCCAGCCGTAGTCGCCGGCCAGCTCCCACACCATGGTGCCGCCGATGCCCTTGTCCACCACGTAGTCGGCCTTGGCGTTCACCGACTGCTCGTCCTCGGTGGACAGGAACACCCTCTTCCGCGCGTTCCACAGCCACGGCGCGGTCAGCGTCGCGTCGTACTTCCGGACGTAGTCGCCGGTCAGCTCGGTGCCGGCGGGCAGGCCGTACGCGCCGACGTAGTCGCCGACGATGCCCTTCTCCAGGTTCTTGGCGTGCCACATCGGGTTGGAGCCGGCCGGGGACTCCTTGCCGTTCGCGTCCTTGTCGTGCCACAGGTTGTCGATGCCGACCGCTCCGTCGCCGCACCTGGTCAGCCCCGAGCCCGCCGGGCACTCGGTCGCCGCCGCCTTCCCCCACAGCCCGTCCGTGCCGCCGGTGACGTTCTTCCAGCCGCGCGTGTAGTACGGCAGGCCGATGTTGATGCGCCCGGCCGGCATCGAGCCGCGGAAGTAGTGGTACGCCCAGTCGGTGTTGAGGTAGCCGATGCCGCCGTACTGGGAGGTGGTGTAGACGCCCGCCTGGGCCAGCTCGCCGTCCCGGCCGTCGTCGTACAGCGAGGCGTTGGGGCCGACGTACTCGTTCCAGGCTCCGTGCAGGTCGTAGGACATGATGTTGACGTAGTCCAGGTACTTCTGCACCTGGAAGGTCTCCATGCCGCGCAGCAGGTAGCCCGAGGAGGGCGCGGCGACGGTGAGCAGGTAGTGCCTGCCGTCGGCGGCGCCGGCGCGGTCCAGCCTCTCGCGCAGCGTCTTCATCAGGGCCGCGTAGCCCTTGACCAGCCCGGCGCGGCGGGCGTTGGCGATCCGCCAGTCGAGCGGGTTGCCGGCGTCCTTCATGGTCGTGGGGTACTCGTAGTCGATGTCCACGCCGTTGAAGCCGTACTTCCGGACGAAGTCGACGGCCGAGGCGGCGAAGGTGTCGATGCCCGCCTGGTTGACGCTGCCGTCGGCGTTGGTGGCCATGGTGTAGAAGCCGCCGGAGTCCACCCGCTCGCCGCCGGGGCCGAAGTAGCCGCCGGTCTCGGCCCAGCCGCCCACGGACACCAGGGTCCTGACGTCCGGGTGCTGCTTCTTGAACTTGTTCAGCAGGTTGAAGTGGCCCTTGTACGGCAGGGACGGGTCCATCTCGGCGCCCGCGACGCCGGGCCAGGTCATGCCGGTCGCGGCGTTGCCCGGCCCGTCGGGTCCCACCGAGAGCCGGTTGCCGCCGTCGACGTGCGCGAAGGCGTAGTTGATGTGGGTGACCTTGTCCCACGGGATGTCGGAGGCCAGGTAGCGGGGCGCGCCGTCGGCGCCGGTGCGCCAGCCGGTGAAGTAGCCGATGATGCGCCGCTGGTGGTCGGCGCCCATCTTCTCGCGCCCGGCGGTGTCGTACACCGAGCAGTAGGGGACGTCGACGCCCGGTGTCGCGTACAGCCCGTCGGGGCGGCAGGAGGCGTGGTCCTCGGCGGCGTGGGAGGGGGAGCCGGGCAGGGTGCCGAGCAGCAGTCCGGCGACGGCGGCGGCCGTCGCCGCGAACGCGGCCCTGGCGCGTACGCGGGTGCGGGTGCGGGGCGGTCTGCTGCGGGGTGCGGGGACGGGCGTGCTGGGCGACACGGGGGCCTCCGGTGCGGGGTGAGGGTGAGGGGTGGACGGAGCCGCGCCCGGGGCGCCCGGCCAGAGGGTCCGGGGCGGTGCGGGGCGGGCGGTGCGGTCCGGGGGGCGGGTTCGTGCTCGGGGGCCCGGGGCGTGCGCACGCCCCGGGCCGACTCCTCGAAGGTGCCGCAGACACTAAGAGGACTAGACCAGACGGTCAATAGGTCTGGACCAATTGAGCGGCAACTTCTGTGAGTCAGGCCACAACTCCCCGCTGGTGCCGCCCGATCCGGACGTGGCACACTGGTCGCGTACCAACGTCAAGCGCACTCCGGGGTCGGTGAAAGTCCGAACCGGCGGTTACAGTCCGCGACCCGGCCGCTGCCAGCGGCCGGTTGACCAGGTGAAACTCCTGGACCGACGGTTAAAGTCCGGATGGGAGGCAGTGCGCGGCGGGCCGCGAGACGGCCGGTACGCCGCTGTCGGCGGATCCTCGGGCGCCCCCACCGGGCGCGCACGGAGTCCGCCTGTCACCCGGCGTCCCGTCCCCCCGCGAGACCGCTCGTTTTCCCGTACGCCCCGGAGTCCGTGCCCGAAGAGGCAGGAGGACCCGGTGGCCACCGAAGCCGCAGCGCCCACCGCGCGGGAGCGCGAACGCGACGCCATGCGCCGCGCCGTCCTCCTCTCCGCCCGCGGCCTCGGCTCCACCAGCCCCAACCCCGTCGTCGGTTGCGTCGTCCTCGACACCGGCGGGCGGATCGTCGGCGAGGGCTGGCACCGGCGCGCCGGCGGCCCCCACGCGGAGGTCCACGCCCTCGCCGAGGCGGGGGAGGCGGCCCGCGGCGGCACCGCCGTCGTCACCCTGGAGCCCTGCGACCACACCGGCCGCACCGGCCCGTGCAGCCGGGCCCTGATCGACGCCGGCGTCGCCCGGGTGGTCTACGCCGTCGCCGACCCCACCCCGGCCGCGCGCGGCGGCGCGGACACCCTGGCCGCCGCCGGGATCGACGTCGAGGGCGGGATGCTGGCGGAGGAGGCCGCCGAGGTCAACGCCCCCTGGCTGACCTCGGTACGCCTCGGCCGCCCCCACGTGCGCTGGAAGTACGCCGCCACCCTTGACGGCCGCACCGCCGCCGCCGACGGCACCAGCCGCTGGATCACCTCCGGCGAGGCCCGCGCGGACGTCCACCGGCTGCGCGCCGAGGCCGACGCCGTGCTCGTCGGCTCCGGGACCGCCCGCGCCGACGACCCCCACCTCGCGGTGCGCGGCGTACCCGGGGCCGTCCAGCCGCTGCGCGTCGTCGCCGACACCGAGGCCTCCGCCGTCAAGCCCGGCGCCCGCGTCCTGGACGGCGCCGCGCCCACCCTGATCGCCGTCGCCGACGACCTGCCGGACGCCGCCACCGCCCACCTCGACGGGCACGCCGAGGTGCTGCGGCTGCCGCGCGACGGCGGCGGGCACGGCCGCGGCCTGGACGTCGCCGCGCTGCTCACCGCCCTCCACGCCCGCGGCGTGCGGTCGGTGCTGCTGGAGGGCGGCGCCACCCTGGCCGGAGCCTTCGTCGCCGCCCGCGCGGTGGACCGGGTCACCGCCTACCTCGCCCCGGCCCTCCTGGGCGCCGGCCCCGCCGCCCTCGCCGACGCCGGAATCGCCACCATCGCCGACGTGTTGCGCCTGACGGTGACCGGAATCGAGCGGATCGGGCCCGATCTGCGCGTCGACGCCGTGCCCGCCGCCCCCGCCCCCGCCGTCCACGAGCCCAAGGAGTCCTGAGTGTTCACCGGAATCGTCGAAGAACTGGGCGAGGTCGTCGCCGTCGAGAAGCTGGAGGACAGCTCCCGCTTCCGGCTGCGCGGCCCGCTGGTCACCGAGGGCGCGCGGCACGGCGACTCGATCGCGGTCAACGGCGTCTGCCTGACCGTCGTGGACACCCGCGACGGCGAGTTCACCGCCGACGTCATGGCCGAGACCCTCGGGCGCTCCAGCCTCGGCGCGCTCTCCGCCGGCGACCGCGTCAACCTGGAGCGCCCCATGGCGCTCGGCGGCCGGCTCGGCGGCCACATCGTCCAGGGCCACGTGGACGGCACCGGCACCGTCACCGAGCGCGTCCCCGGCGAGAACTGGGAGATCGTCAGGATCGCCGTCCCCGGCGGGCTCACCCGCTACATCGTCGAGAAGGGCTCGATCACCGTGGACGGCGTCAGCCTGACCGTCGTCGAGGCGGGCGAGAGCGACTTCACCGTCAGCCTCATCCCCACCACCCTCGCCCTGACCACGCTGGGCGTGAAGGGCGTGGGGGACCCGGTCAACCTGGAGGTCGACGTCCTGGCCAAGTACGTCGAGCGGCTGCTGGGCCACCGCGCCACCGCTCCCGCGGCCCCCGCCGCCACGCCGGCCGGGATCACCGGGACCACCGGGATCACCGGGGCCGTCCGGTGAGCGCGCTGGAGTGGCTCGACGGGACCCTCAACGGCACCGCCTTCGAGGCGTTCGGCCAGACCGTGAAGTGGTCCGACATGGTCGGCAACACCATGGGCCTGATCGCCCTCGCCCTCGGCTGGCGCCGGTCCATCTGGACCTGGCCCGCCCAGTTCCTGGCCGGCCTCGTCCTGGTCGCCGCCTACGCCTCCGCCCAGCTCTCCGGCGGCGTCGGCAAGCAACTGCTGGTCATCGGCGTCGCCGTGTGGGGCTGGCGCCAGTGGCGGCGTGACGGCGGCGCCGCGTCGGCGGCCGCCGACGCGGCGGCCGAACCGTCCTCCGACAGCAGGATCACCGTGCGCTTCGCCACCTGGCGCGAACGCGGATGGCTGCTGGCCGGAACGGCGGCCGGCACCCTCGCCGTCGGCGGGCTGTTCACGCTCTACCCCCAGCTGTCCTGGAGCCCGTGGGCCGACGCGTACATCTTCGTCGGCACCCTGGCCGCGATGGTCGCCCAGGCCCGCGGATGGGTGGAGTTCTGGTTCGCCTGGCTGCTGGTGGACCTGGTCGGCGTCCCGCTCGCCTTCGGCAGCGGCCTCGCCTTCTCCGGCCTGGTCTACGTCATCTACTTCGTCCTCGTCCTGTGGGGTCTGCGCGACTGGTGGCTGCGCTCCCGCGCCCGGGCGGCGAACGACCCCGCTCTGGAAGGAGCCGCGACATGACCGCGCTGCACACCTGGAATCCGTACACCGCCGACACCGCCGACACCGCCGGCACCGCCGACGCGTTCGACGGCGCCCTGGTCCTGGACCCGGTCGAGCGCGCGATCGCCGACATCGCCGCCGGGCGCCCGGTGGTCGTCGTCGACGACGCGGACCGCGAGAACGAGGGCGACCTCGTCGTCGCCGCCGAGCTGATCACGCCCGGGATCGTCGCCTTCATGATGAGCGAGTGCCGCGGCCTGATCTGCACGCCGATGGAGGCCGGCGAACTCGACCGCCTGGCACTGCCGCAGATGGTCGGCGACAACACCGAGTCGATGGGCACCGCCTTCACCGTCTCCGTGGACGCCTCCGCCGCGCACGGCGTGACCACCGGCATCTCCGCCGCCGACCGCGCCACCACCATCCGGCTGCTGGCCGACCCCGTCTCCGAGGCCGGCGACTTCGTACGCCCCGGCCACGTCTTCCCGCTGCGCGCCCGCCCCGGCGGCGTCCTGGAGCGTCCCGGCCACACCGAGGCCGGGGTCGACCTCGCCCGCCTCGCCGGACTGCGCCCCGCCGCCGCCATCGTGGAGATCGCGGCCGAGGACGGCACCATGCTGCGCCTGCCGGAACTGGTGCCCTTCGCCCGCAAGCACGGCCTGGCGATCATCTCCATCGAGGACCTGATCGCCCACCGCCGCTCCTCCGAACGGCCCGCGCCCGCGGTCCCCGCCGCCCCCGCGGTCCCGGTCGTCCGCCGCGAGGCCGTCACCGCCCTGCCCACCGCCCACGGCGGCTTCCGGGCCCACGGCTACCGCTCCACCACCGACGGAGTGGAGCACATCGCCCTGGTCGCCGGGGACGTCGAGGGCGCCGAGGACGTCCTGGTGCGGGTGCACTCCGAGTGCCTGACGGGGGACGTGTTCGGCTCGCTGCGCTGCGACTGCGGCCCCCAGCTGGAGGACTCCCTGCGCCGCGTGGCCGAGGAGGGCCGCGGCGTGGTGGTCTACCTGCGCGGGCACGAGGGGCGCGGCATCGGCCTGCTGTCCAAGCTGCGCGCCTACCAGCTCCAGGAGATGGGCCGCGACACCCTCGACGCCAACCTGGAACTGGGCCTGCCCGCCGACGCCCGCGACTACGCCGCCGCGGCGCAGATGCTCACCGACCTCGGCGTGCGCTCCCTGCGCCTGATGACCAACAACCCCGGCAAGACCGAGGCCCTGACCCGCCACGGGCTGCGCGTCACCGGCCGCGAGCCGATGCCCGTCCAGGCGGGCGAGCACAACCTGCGCTACCTGCGCACCAAGCGGGACCGCATGGGGCACGACCTGCCCTGGCTGGACGGGGAACCGCTCGCCGTCTGCGGCAGCCAGTGACCCCGCGTCCCGTCGAACGACCCGTCCACCGGTACCGGCACCACCCCACAGAACGAGGAGCAACGTGAGCGGCAAGGGCGCCCCCGAACTGACCGTCAAGAACTGCGGCGACCTGCGCGTGGCCGTGATCGCCGCGCAGTGGCACGAGAAGGTGATGGACGGCCTGCTGAACGGCGCGCTGCGCGCCCTGGGCGAGCTGGGCATCCACGAGCCCACCGTGCTGCGCGTCCCCGGCAGCTTCGAGCTGCCCGTCGCCGCCAAGGTGCTGGCCGCCCGCGGCTACGACGCGGTCGTCGCGCTCGGCGTGGTCATCCGCGGGGGCACCCCGCACTTCGACTACGTCTGCCAGGGCGTCGCCCAGGGCCTCACCCAGGTCTCGGTGGACACCGGCGTGCCCGTCGGCTTCGGCGTGCTGACCTGCGACACCGAGGAGCAGGCCCTGGACCGCGCCGGCCTGGAGGGCTCCGGCGAGGACAAGGGCCACGAGGCGGTGACGGCCGCCGTCGCGACGGCCGCCGTCCTGCGCACCGTCGCCGAGCCCTGGCGCTGAGCGGGGACGGGACCGGCGTAGGGTAGGGGGCACCATGGCGAACAAGACATTCGAGGAACTGTTCGGCGAGCTCCGGCAGAAGGCCGCCACCGGCGACCCCGCCACCTCCCGCACCGCCGAGCTGGTGGCCGCGGGCGTCCACACCATCGGCAAGAAGGTCGTCGAGGAGGCCGCCGAGGTGTGGATGGCCGCGGAGTACGAGGGCGCGGACCGCACCGCCGAGGAGATCTCCCAACTGCTGTACCACCTTCAGGTGATGATGGTCGCCCGGGGCATCAGCCTCGACGACGTATACGCTCACCTGTAGAGCGCGTCCCGGTGGGGGCGCGCCCCCACCGGCGCCCCCGCCGCCGTCAGCACCGACCGCACATCCCCGCGCCGACCGCACCGGCCCCAGAACGCGAAGGAAGACCGCCCCATGCTGCGCATCGCCGTCCCCAACAAGGGTTCACTGTCCGAGCCTGCGTCGGCGATGCTCCATGAGGCGGGCTACAAGCAGCGCAAGGACCGCCGCGAGCTGGTCCTGGTGGACGGCGACAACGAGGTGGAGTTCTTCTTCCTCCGCCCCCGCGACATCGCCGTCTACGTGGGCTCCGGAAAGCTCGACATCGGCATCACCGGCCGCGACCTGCTGCTGGACTCCGGCGCCGCCGCCGAGGAGATCCTCCAGCTCGGCTTCGCCGCCTCCACCTTCCGCTACGCCACCCGCCCCGGCACCGCGGACGGCGTCGGCGACTTCGGCGGCATGACCATCGCCACCTCCTTCCCCGGCCTGGTCGCCAAGCACCTGGCCGACCACGGGGTGGACGCCTCCGTCGTCCGCCTCGACGGCGCGGTGGAGACGGCCATCCAGCTCGGCGTCGCCGAGATCATCGCCGACGTCGTCGAGACCGGCACCACGCTGCGCAACGCCGGGCTGGAGATCATCGGCGAGCCGATCCTGGAGTCCGAGGCCGTCGTCATCCGGCGTACCGGGGCCCCCGCCGACGACCCCAAGGTGCGGCAGTTCCTCCGCCGCATGCAGGGCGTCCTGGTGGCCCGGCGCTACGTGATGATGGACTACGACATCCGCGCCGAGAAGGTCGAGCAGGCCGTGGCCCTCACCCCCGGCCTGGAGTCGCCCACCATCTCGCCGCTGCACCACGAGGGCTGGGTCGCGGTGCGTTCCATGGTCCCCGCCAGGGACGCCCAGCGGATCATGGACGACCTCTACGACCTGGGCGCCCGGGCGATCCTCACCACCGGCATCCACGCCTGCCGCCTCTGACGGCCCGCCGCCGTCAGCACCGACCGCACCGACGCACACACCCCGGAGAGCGACGCCCGTGTCCGCCCCCGCCCCCGAACCCGGCGCAGAGACCGGCCCCGGCCTGCCGGTGACCTTCCGGCCCACCCGCACCCGGGTCGTCCTGCTGACGGTCGGCGTCACGATCCTGGCCACCCTGACCACGGTCGCGATGCTGCTGGAGGGGCTCGGGGCGGGCGAGCGGGCCAGCTTCGTCGTCACCGGTCTGCTGTTCCTCGGCGTCCTCGCCCTGCTCAGCCGCCCGAAGGTGGTCGCCGACGCCGACGGTGTCACGGTCGTCAACCTCACCACCCGGCGTCACCTGGAATGGGCAGAGATCATCAAGGTGAACCTCCGCCCCGGCGACCCCTGGGTCCTCCTCGACCTCTCCGACGGCACCACCCTGCCCGCCATGGGCATCCAGCCCGGCATCGCGCAACAGCAGGCCGTCCGGGACGCGAGGACCCTGCGCGAACTGGCCGAGCGGTACGGCACGGGACCGGCGGCCGGCTGAGCCCGGCCCTCCCGTACCCCGCCCCGGTTCGCGCGGCGCCGCCGCACCCGCGTCGGCGGGCGGCTCCCCGGGGGCCGGGCGGTGTCCCGGCCGCACCCGCCTCGCGGCCGGACCCCGGCGCCGCTTCCCGCTCCCTGAGGCCGGCCCGGTCCGGGACTCAGGCGAACGACGGAGGCTCGCGCCGCGGCCCCTCGGGGCCGCGGCCGGACAGGACCTCCCCGTACGCCTGCATCAGGTCCGGCAGCCGCAGCGTGGCCAGCTCCTCCCGGGAGGGCGTGCCCGGGTAGCCCGACAGCCGCAGATCGCGGTAGGCGCAGGACTTCTCGTACAGCGTGCGCAGGAAGCGGCCGTTGCCCAGCTCGTCGATCCAGCCCTGGTCCACCACGTGGCCGCTGATGCTGCGCAGCTCGTCCAGCGCCTCCTCGTCCCACACGTCGCCGTTCTCGGCCGCCAGCACCTCGCCGATCGCCGTCAGCTCCGGCGGCCGGTAGCTGGGGAAGTCCACGCGGGTGGTGAAGCGCGAGCCCAGGCCCGGGTTGGCGGCCAGCAGCCGGTCCATGCCCTCCGGGTAGCCCGCCAGGATCACCACCAGCCGGTCCCGGCTGTCCTCGGCGCGCTTGAGCAGCACCTGCAGCGCCTCGTCGCCGTACGCGTCGCCCTTGCCGTAACCGGTGTTGGACAGGCTGTACGCCTCGTCCACGAAGAGCACCCCGCCCAGCGCGGAGTCGATCAGCTCGTTCGCCTTGACCGCCGTCTGGCCCAGGTACTCGCCCACCAGGTCGGCGCGCTGCGCCTCCACCAGGTGGTCGCCGCCCAGCAGGCCCAGCGCGTAGAACACCCGCCCCAGGATGCGCGCCACCGTCGTCTTGCCCGTCCCCGAGGGACCGGAGAAGACGAAGTGCCGCTTGGGCGGCTGGACGGGCAGCCCCTGCTCGGCGCGGAGCCGCGCCATGTGCAACTGCGCCGACAGCGCCCGCACCTGGCGCTTGACCGGCTCCAGGCCGACCATGCGCTCCAGCTCCCCCATCGCGCCGGCCAGCAGCACCGGGTCGGCCGGCCCGGCCGGGAACCGCCCGTCGGCCCCGCGGCGGCCGGACGACGACCGCTCCCGTACGCCGTCGGCCTCCGCCGGCACGGGACCGGCCGTGCCGCCCGCCGTGCCGCCCGCCGCACCGCCGGACCGCGGGCCGTCGGCGGCCGGTTCGGTGAGGTCCACGCCGTCGACGGCGTACGCGCCGCCGACCGGCGGGCCGCCCTCCAGCAGATCGCCCAGCACGTCGGCGCCGTCCGTCCCGCCGTCCGCGACCGTCACGGCCGTCGCCATGCCCGGCGCGTCGTCCAGCCCGTCGCCCTCGGCGATGGCGGTCAGCCGGGCGGAGGTGTCCATGAACGCCGGGTCCACCCGGTGCACCGCCCGGTACAGCGGCAGCGCCGCCGCGCTGCGCCCGGTGCCCTCCCGGGCGCGGGCCAGCCAGTAGCGCAGCTCCTTGCGCTGCGGCTGCTCGCTGCGGCAGCGCATCAGGGCGGCGGCCAGCAGCGGCTCGGCCTGTCCGTACATCTCCAGCCGGACCCGGGCCATGCCCGCGAACAGGCTCGCCTCGATGCCCAGCAGCGGATCGCCCACCAGCGGCTCGGTGTGCCGTACCAGCAGCTCCCAGTCCTTGGCGAGGTAGGCGCGGCAGGCGTGCAGGAACCTCACCTGCGGATCGGTCTCCACCGGCGGGCACTCGGCCAGGGCCCGGTCCAGCTCGGCGACGTGGCGGCCGTCCAGCCAGTGCGAGGCGTGCGCCAGCAGCAGGTCGCGCTCGGTCTCCAGCACCGGCTGCACCCACCAGCCCAGCCAGTACCAGGAGTTGAGGGACCGGCCGTGCCGGGCGCGCTGCTCGCCGAAGCGGTGGCGGTGCTCGTGCATGCGCAGCAGGGCGGTGGCGGTGTCCACGCGCAGGGCGTGCAGTCCCAGCCAGGCGTCGGCCATGCCCGGGTCGATGCGCACGGCGGCGCGGAACTCCTCCTCGGCGTGGGCGTAGCCGCCGACGGTGTACGCGTCGACCCCGCGCAGCCAGGCGAGGTCGGCGGGGGCCTGCGGACCATGGGTGTCCTGCGTGCCGTAGCCCATCACGTCCCCCACGAAACGTCCCCCGAAGGTATGCGCCGGGTGGTCGCCCGGCGGCGGTGGCGGTTCCCAACGACGCTCAACGGCCTTGCTGAGGAAGGAAGTTGCCGCAGACGGCAAGGCGGTGCCCCGACCCCCCACGGCCTTTGGCATGGTACCCGCGCGACGGTTTCGGTCGTAGACGGCGTATGGGCAGGCCAGTGGGGCAGAGGGGGCGGACCGGCGCTCGGGGCGCGGCCGTTCGGTGACGGACGGTGATGCGAGGCGGAGTGAGACGGGGTGAGGTGGGGTGGGACGGGGTGAGGTGGGGTGAGATGGGGTGAGACGGGGTGAGACGGGGAGGCCGAGGGCGTCCGGGCAGAACGAAGCCCCCGGTCACGGGGGAACAACCGGGGGCTTCGCGTGGTGAACGGCCTGTCCGGGCCGTTCGGGGAGAACGTAGAACCCGGACCCGTGGTCGGTCAAGCCGGGCCGGACGGGGATCCGCCGCCCGGTACGGCGGGAGCGTCCGCCTCCGACGGCACGTCACCCACCGTGTGCGCGGGCGGATTCGGCGTCCGCCCCGCGCGGGCCCGGACGCACCAGATATCCCCCCGCGTCCCGCCGCACCAGGTGGTCGGCGTAGGGGCGGGTGGGATCGGCGGCGAAGTGCCGCTCCTCCGCGCGTTCCCAGCCGTCCCAGAAGGCGTCGAGCCGCGGCCCGTCCCGCCGCCGCCCGCGCGCCCAGGCCTCCTCGCGCGGCACGTCCAGCCACAGGACGCAGGCCAGATGAGGGCGCAGGGCACGGCGGCCCGCGCCGACCCCTTCCACCAGCACCACCGGCGCGGGCGGCAGCGTGCGCTCCCCGTCGAACACCCGGCGCTCCCAGTCGTAGACCCCGTACCGGGCCGGCTCCCCGTGCGCGAGGGGCGCGACCACCTGCTCCAGGACGCGGCCGGTCCACTCGAACAGGGCGTCATGGCTGGCCAGGTCGTCCAGATGGAGCACCGGGGCCCCGCCCGGTTCCGCCGCCAGCCGTCCGGCCAGCGTGCTCTTGCCGGACCCCGCGTGCCCGTCGACCGCCACCAGGCGCACCGGCCCGCACGACGGCGGCAGGGCGCGCAACCGCCGGGCGAGACCGGCGAGGTCACCGGGGCCGACGGAGGCACCGGAGGCGCTGGAGGCTCGTGGGGTCACCGCTCCAGCGTACGGCCGCCCGCCGGCGCCCCGGCCGCCCTCCCCGGCAGAGGACGAGACCAATGAATCCGCGCGTCCGGCGGACGCGAACACTGGCCGCGGTGATCCGCCGGGGGCAAGATGAGGAGACCTCACGGTGCCTCGCCGCACCGCACCCGCCACACCCGCGCGGTTCACGGACGCGGCCTCCTCCACGCACCGACTCACGGAAGGACCGGGGTACCCACCGCCATGACCGACAGCAGACCGGCCACCCGCCGCACCGTACTCGCCGCCGCCATCGCCACCGCGGCGACCGCCGCCGTCGCCTCCTCGGCCGCCGCCTCCCCGCTCTCCGCCGCTCCGGCCGCCTCCCGGGGCGGTTCGCGGGACGGCTCCTCGGTGGACTACCACGGCTGGACCTCCGCCGCCGACTGGCGGTCCGGCACCGGGCAGGGCACCCGTGTGGCGGCCGGCCGGCGCCCCGGCGTCGCGATCGCCGCGCCCGCGGGCACCACCGACTACACCGACCCGCACACCCGGCGCACCGCCACCTGGGAGTACGCCGTCTGGACCTCCCCGGTCCACCGCCTGCCGGTGCCCGCGAGCGAGCTCGTCGCCTCCTGGAACGCCCACACCCCGGCCGGCACCTGGATCCGGATCGAGATGCGGGGGACCTACACCGACGGCACCGACACCCCCTGGTACACCCTGGGCGTCTGGGCCGCCGGCGACCAGGACGTCCGCCGCACCTCCGTGGACGACCAGGGCGACGGCAAGTCCAGCGTCTGGACCGACACCTTCGCCGTCGACGACACCTCCACCGGCCTGCGCCTGGCCTCCTACCGGCTGCGCGCCACCCTGCACCGCGCCCCCGGCACCGACGCCACCCCGACGCTCTGGCGCCTGGGCGCCATGGGCTCCGACGTCCCCGACCGCTTCGAGGTCCCGGCCACCGCGCCGGGCGTGGCCGCGGGCGTGGAGCTGGACGTCCCGCGCTACTCGCAGAACACCCACATCGGCCAGTACCCGGAGTACGACAACGGCGGAGAGGCGTGGTGCAGCCCCACCTCCTCGCAGATGATCATCGAGTACTGGGGCCGCAAGCCCACCGCCGAGGACCTGGCCTGGGTCAACCCCGAGTACGCCGACCCCCAGGTCTGCCACGCCGCCCGCTTCACCTACGACTACCAGTACTCCGGCTGTGGGAACTGGCCGTTCAACACCGCGTACGCGGCCACGTACCGCGACATGCAGGGCATCGTGACGCGTCTGGACTCCCTGGCGGACGCCGAGAGGCTGATCCGCGCGGGCATCCCCCTGATCACGTCCCAGTCCTTCATGGCCTCCGAACTGGACGGCGCGGGCTACGGCACCTCGGGCCACCTGATGACCGTCATCGGCTTCACGGAGGACGGCGACGTCATCGCCAACGACCCGGCGAGCCCCAGCAACGAGGCCGTCCGCCACGTCTACAAGCGCCGTCAGTTCGAGAACATCTGGCTGAGGACGAAGCGGTACGACGCCAACGGTCGGGTGCGGAGCGGCACGGGCGGCGTCTGCTACGTCCTCTTCCCGGCCCATGTTTCTCCAGGTCAGAGGCGCGCGCTGGCTTCTGTCGGCATCTGCTGACGAAAGCCGACAGGCCCCTCTCGCTCCGGCGAGAGGGGCCCGCTTCTCTTGATCCAATAAGACTGGGGAGAATCTGGGGAGATCGTTTAGGAATCCGCCTCGAACCACTCCTGCATCGCGCGCCGCCCGCGCCCGTCGGCCTCCGGCATCATGTGCGCGTACACCCGCAGCGTGATCGCCGCATCCGCGTGGCCGAGCCACTTCGATACTGCCACCACCGGCTCCCTCGCGTGAAGCTGCACGGAGGCGAAGGTGTGCCGCAGCACGTGGAAGCCGTCCTCGCGGGCCGCCTCGTACTTGCGCACCGCCCGCCGCCGCGGCCCCTGCCGCACCTGCACGGCCTCACCGATGACTCCGGCCGCCGCCAGCGCCGGCTTCCAGTACCGGCCGTTCCACACATCCCGCCGGCACGCCCCGCCCTGGGCGGCGAGGAAGATCAGAGCGTGGGTGCGCGGGGCCCGCTCCCGCTCCTCCTTCTCCGTGGTCGGGTCCGCCGGGTCCCCCCACGGCAGCGTCACCTCTCTCGGCGGATGCGCGTCCATGTGCTCCTTGAGGGTCTTCAGCAGGTACGGCGGGGCCGGCACGATGCGAGTCTTGCCGCCCTTTGGCAGCGCGTACACCAGCTTCGAGCCGACCTTCTTCACCTGCCGCCGCACATGCAGCACCTCGGCCGCCTCGTCGATGTCCTCGACCGCCAGGCCGAACACCTCACCCTGCCGCAGCCCGCACCCGACCCCAACGTCCACCATCGCCCGGAACCGCTCCGGCAGCGCCTCGCGCACCGCCCGGATCCGCTCTTTGCTCCACGGCTGGACCTTCCGGTCCGGGATCTTCGGCAGAGTGATGGTCTTCGCCCGGCAGGGATTCTTCCGGATCCGCTCGTCCTCCACCGCGGCCTGCAGCACCGCCGACAGGTAGCCCCACACCTCGTGCGTTGTCGACGGGCCGACGCGGGACTCCATCTGCTTCAGGAACAGCCGCAGCTGCGGCACCCGGATGGCGTTCAGCGGCTGGGCGCCGAGCAGCGCGGTGATGTGGTCCAGCCGGGAACGGATCGTCAGCAGCGTCGCCGGGTCACCGGTCTTCGCCGGCCACCAGTGGCCCTCGACGTAGTCCCTGAGGGAGAGCTGGCCGAGGCGCGGATCGACGAACTCGCCGATCTGCGCCTCGTGCTCGGCCTTCGCCTTCCACGCCCGCGCCGCAGTCAGCTTCCCGTCGGGGAAGGACCGGGCCCGCACGCCGGGGATGCCGGTGACCTTGTACCGCATCCCCTTGCCGTGCCGGGCGGTGGGCTTCTTGTCCTTAGTGAACCAGCGGTCCTCGATGTACCCCGGCATGGCGGCCTCCCGTTTCAGGCGAGTTGATGCTGATGATCTCGCCTCCCCACAGCTGGAACCACTGTCCCCCGCTGAGGACCCGGGCGGCAGCCGAGTTGAGAGCCGCGACCCCTTCGGGGAGGAACAGGCCGCAGTGGAGCTTGTAGGTGATCCCTCCTCTTCGCTCCACCGTGTAGACCGGCTCGTCGTCGGTACAGAGGCCGAGTTCGTCGTGCTCGAAGCGGACAGAGAGCATGAGGGCACCCCCATATGTGTCGCCGCAGGGTGATGGGGGTCCCCTGAGGCATATGCGCCTGAGGGAAGGACGGTACCCCTGTGTAGTTGACGACACAACAGGTTGTAGACAAACCGTCTCCGGAAGGTGGTCAGCCTTCCTCGCGGGCGGCCCGCTCGCTGGCTTCGATCATCGCCAGCCAGCGCTTCCGCTCGATCTTCTCCATGCCTGCCAGGTGGGCGACGATGACGCGCACGTCGTCGTCGTAGCCGGACAGCTCGGTGGCCTGGTAGTCGAGGAACTGGACGGCCGCGGCCCGCTGCACCACCGTGAGCGGCTTGCGCAGGCCGGCGGCGATGCCGCGCAGCAGGTCGGGGGAGGGGGCGGTGGCGACCGCGTTGGTGGCGAGCTTCTGGAAGTAGGGCTTGGAGCCTTTCTCGCCGGCGGCTGCGGCGCGATCGGCCATCTGCTGGAAGGAGACGCCTGCGTCGTTGACCTCGCGGACGAGGCGGCTCAGGTCGTCGCGGTCGATGTCGCGGGCGGCTTCGGGGAGGGGGCCGGGGCTGGTCTGGCCACGGCCGAGGCCCTGGGCGGGAGCCTCCATGGGTGGTGTCCCTTCGGTCTCATTCACGTCGTCTGTCTCTCGTGTGAGTCGGTCCCGACTCTGCAATTCGCAGGTCAGGCCGTGCAGCGTTCCCCCGATCAGAGACACATCGTCTACAAGATGAGGCTACCTGACTAGCGAGTCGGCCAAAACTTCACCTTCGGCCGTTCTGATCTGTAGACGTAACGTCTCCAGTCTGCTTAAGTGGTCTCAAGCGAAGCCAGTTCGTCCCAATGGAGATCCATTGAGCGTGCGCTACACGCTCCGGGACCCCAAGGCCCTCAAATGGGTCATGGAGCACCCCGGACGCGGCACCCCGTACAGCACCCGAACCCTCGCCGAAGAGGTCGGGCTCACCCACCACTCGCTGATAGGGCACCTCCTGAACGGCGTCCGCAAGGACTGCGACATGGAGACCGCCCACCGCATCGCGGAGGCCGTCGGCGTCGCCGTCCTGGTGCTTTTCGCGCCGCCCGCGTCTCCGGATCAGAACGGTTCGTCCACCAACTCGAAGACCCCCACCTGAGAGAGGAAGACCCTGTGAACCGCACCCCGAGGAAGGCCCCGCCGGGAGTCCTGTGGCTCGACGACGCCGCCGACTACCTCGGTTACGAGGTCAGCACGCTGCGTAAGTGGCGGCTGAAGAAGAAGGGGCCCGCCAGCTTCAAGATCGGCGGCCGGGTCGCCTACCGCATCGCCGTCCTCGACGCGTGGCTGAAAGCACAGGAGGCGGCCGACCCCCACAGCAACCCGGACATCGATCCCGCCAACGCACCGGTCGAGTACGCCGCCGCCTGAGCGGCATGCGGCCCCAACCGCCGGGGGCCATCCCGGCAGCCGGGGCCTGAGATCCACCTTCACCCACGAGAAGAAAGGGGACCTCTGTTGTCTCCATCATCGCAAGCTGATCGCCGGCATCGCCAGCGAGAGAACATCCGCCGCCGCCTTGAGCGGTACGTCTACGTCCTGGAGTTCAGCAGCGGGACAGTGAAGGTCGGCCAGACCGGAGACCCCGCGAAGCGGGTCAAGGAACACGAGAACGCCGCGATGGCGCACGGCATCTCGGTGGCCCGCTCCTGGGTGTCCACGCCCCACGTTGAGTTCGAGGACAACGAAGCTGCCCTGATCGCCTTCTGCTCCGAGCGATGGCCCACCACAGCCGGCCGGGAAGCCTTCGAGTCCGGGGACTTCGCCGAGGTCGTTGAGTACGCCCAAGGGCTTCCCTATACCCGGCTCACCGAAGCCGTCCTCGAAGCCCACTGCAGCGCGTCCGCCACCGCGGAGGCCCGCGGGCATGCCGCTTTCGAGTGCCGGATGACCTTGGCCCGTTTGAACGAACTGGCCGAGAGGGCCGCGCTGGCCGGTTCCCTCGTGAACGACGGCAATCGCTCGGCTGCCTGCGACGCGGTCTACGAACTGGCGAAGGCGGGAGTGTCCCTCCACCCGGCACCGTGGACGGCGGAGGATCCGACGGCAGCAGAGCGGTACCTCCTTGCCCGGGGAGCCGCTCCGGAGGCCGCGCGGAGGAATGCGACGGAGTTCGAGTTGAGCTTCCGCACGCTCTACCTGATCGAGTACCGGCGCGAGGCCGAGTCCTTCGAGGACATCGCACGCTTCTGCGACGCCGTCACCAGCGGGCCCGCTCCCCAGCAGCAGCTCGGGGGTGTGGCATGAGCGAGTCCACCCCCCTGTCGCCGGAGCGCGAGGCCGCCGAGACGCTGATCAAGTGGGCGTTCAACCTCGCCACCAGCAGCGGGATGGTCGATCCGGCGGAGTTCCGCGCCACCGCCAACGGACTCGCCGCACAGTGCGAGCAGTACCGGGCCGAGGTGGAGCGGCTGCGGGCCGAGCTGGAGGCGCTGGCGTCGGTGGAGGCCGACCGCTGCGCCGCGAACGAGCGGCTGGAGCGCGAGCGGGACGAGGCGCGGGCGCGGGTCGCCGAGCTGGAGCAGCAGGCCGGCGCCGAGGCGGTCCCGTGCGTGCGTCCGGAGCCGCACCCCGCCCACCTCCACTCCGGACTGCGTAAAGGGACTGCGGTACACGGCAGGTGCCCCGGTGTGCCCGCCGACTTCTTCCAGCCCGGCCGGACCTACGCCTACGACGCCAACGGGTTCACCGCTCCCGAACTCCTCACGCGCTTCCGCGTCGAGCACATCACCGTGCACCCCGGCACCGGGAAGCGGATGGCGTTCGGGTGGATCCAGACCGCCGCGTCGGAGCCGTGGAGCCCGTATGCGGAGCCCGCCGACGAGTGGCCGCAGTGCTGGACCGAGCTGGTCGAGGACGCCGAGGCGGGTGAGCCCCGATGACCGCCCCCGTCGGCCGGACGATCGCGGACCTGGACGTGCCGCTGGAGCAGCTCATCGAGAACCTCCGCGCCTGCCAGACCAGCCCCCACCTCGCCGAACAACGTCACGCCTTCCTCGACATCGACCCCGACCTCGCCGACTGCTGGAACGGGGCCGTCGTCCACACGGAAGGGGAGCAGCAGTGAGCGCCGACGCCTACCTGATCCTCCTCTGCGACCACCCCGAGTGCGAATACCCCGAAGGCCACTGGCCGGTCCGGTTCGAGCCGTACACCCACCGCGAGCTGCGCCGCCTGCTGAAGACCCGTGGCTGGCGATGGACCCGCGACGGACGGGACCTGTGCCCCGAGCACCGCAAGGCCGCCCAGTGACCGCCCTGGCCCGTCTCGCCTGCCCGGCCGGCGCGATCGCCCTCACCACCGCAGGCATCGCACTCCTCACCCTCGCCCGACACCTCCACGCATCCCTCAAGGAGCAGCAGTGACCACGAACCTGTTCGGCCCCGACCGCACCCGCCTCGGCTACGAGGACCAGGAGTGGGCCGTCTGGATCTCCGGCATGGACGACATCCACCAGAAGGACAGCGCCGAGACCGCCCTCGCCGACGCCGCCGACTACAACGCGACCTTCGCCCAGATGGCGCTCCGCGACGACCGCAGCGAGTACGACCCGGTCCTGTACGCCGTCGTCCTCCACCGCGGCTACGCCTGGTCCCCCAGCGTCGAGCACCGCAACGGCCGCGACTGCGGCCTCGTCCGCTGCGTGCACTGCGGCACCGACCGCAACATCGCCGCGAAGGCGGGCGCGTGATGGCCTTCTGGATCCGCATCAACCCTGCCGGCTGCGTCGAGGGCTCCGTCTACCCGTCCGCGCTCGACAGCGACCCCGCCGAGGCCGCGCACAAGGAGTTCATCCCGCGCGCCGCCGACCGGCGCCGCGAGACCGCGGAGGGCTACCAGCACGAGCGCGTCAACGGCGACGAGTGGGACCGCCGCGCCCGCCCCTGCCTCACCGGCTCCTGCCGGCACCGCCTCGCCCCGCAGGCCCGCGACAACCACGTCGCCTAACCCCCGACCGCCTGCCGCCGGGATGACACCGGCCCGGCGGCAGGTGCACCAAGCCCCGGCCACCGCCACCAACGGCACTCGACCTCGAAAGGCCCCGAGATGAACAAGAACCGCTGCATCGACCTGTACGGCAACGAACGGCCCGAGGGGCACGTCCAGATCCCCGGCCACAAGGGCTGCGCCCGCTGCGGCGCCCAGCGCTGACCCCCCAAGGAGAAGCCCGTGCGCATCCGCCTCTGGCGCTGGGAGATCGAACTCCACCAGCGCGCCCTCTACATCACCCGCCAGCCCGACCCCGCATGCCCCACCTGCGCCGGACACGGCGGCATCGACACCACCTGGGGCCCCGAACTCTGCGACTGCTGGGACCCCGCCGGAATCCGCCTCCCCCTGTGGCGCAGGCGCCGAGAGGTCGTGCCGTTCTAGTGACCACCGCCATCACCCCGACCGGCATCCTCCTCGGCCAGTTCACCCCCGGCACCCCCGAATGGGAGAAAGCCCGCGGCGGCCTGTGCATCACCGCCACCGAGATCGCCGCCGTCCTCGGCCTGTCCCCCTGGCAGTCCCGCTTCTCCCTCTGGCACAAGAAAGCCGGCCTCCCCAGCCCCCCGTTCGAGACGAACCCGGCGATGGAATGGGGCGTCCGCCTGGAGCCCGCCGTCGCCGCCAAGTACGCCGACAACCACCCCGACCTCACCCTCCACGAGACCGGCACCTGGCGGCACGCCCAGCGCGAATGGCAGCGCGCCACCCCCGACCGCATCGCCGACGACCGGCTCGTCGAACTCAAAACCAGCCCCACCGGCGACGAATGGGGACCCGACGGCGACCCCGACGGCGTCCCCATCCACTACCGCTGCCAGACGCTCCAGCAGATGGACGTCCTCGGCTACCGCCGCACCGACATCGCCGTCCTCATCGGCGGCTGCGACTACCGCGAATACACCGTCTGGTTCGACGAGACCGACGCCCAGGTCATGCGCGACGCCGCCGAACGGTTCCTCGACGACGTCCGCCACGGCAACCGGCCCGACATCGACGACTCCGACGCCACCTACCAGACCATCCGCCGCCAGCCGGCCGGACGCGAAGACGTCGACGTTCAGATCCCCATCGACCTCGCCGACCGGTACGAGGCCACCGGCGCCAACCTGCGGGCCGCCGAAGCAGCCAGACGCCAGGCCGCCTCCGAAGTCCTCGACCTCATCGGCAGCGGCTACCGCGCCGTCTGCGGCGACCGCCGCATCGCCTACCGGACCGTCAACCCCGACGGCACCACCCACGCCCTCCAGCCCTACAGGAGCACCGCCGCATGAGCCAGATCAGCAACGCCATAGCCACCCGCGACAACGGGCCTGAAGCCCTCGTCCGCCAGTACCGCGAAGACTTCACCCTCGTCCTCCCCGAGCACATCAAGGGCGAGACCTGGATGCGGCTCGCCGTCGGCAGCCTCCGCCGCGACCAGAACCTCGCCGCCGCGGCCAGCCGCAACCCCGGCTCCCTGATGAACGCCCTCCTCGACTGCGCCCGCCTCGGCCACGAGCCCGGCACCGAGTCCTACTACCTCGTCCCGTTCGGCAACGAGGTCCAGGGCATCGAGGGCTACCGCGGCGTCGTCGAACGCATCTACCGCGCCGGCGCCATCAAGACCGTGCAGGCCGAGGTCGTCTGCTCCAACGACGAGTTCATCTGGAAGCCCGGCAAGATCGACGACCACCAGCCGCCCCGCTGGGAAGGCCCCCAGACCGTCCCCTACCACGAGGTCGACTGGTTCGGCGACCGAGGCGAGGTCAAGGGTGCCTACGCCTACGGCATCTTCCAGGACGGCACCCCGTCCCGCGTCGTCGTCATCAACCGCGACTACATCGACAAGGTCCGCAAGGAGTCCCGCGGCAGCGACCACCCCAAGTCCCCGTGGGTGAAGTGGTTCGACCAGATGGTCCTCAAGACCGTCGCCCGCCGCCTGGAGCCGTGGGTGCCGACCTCCACCGAGTGGCGCAAGGAGCAGCTGCGCGCCGCGAAGGAAGTCGCCGCCGAGAACGGGCCCACCGCGGCCGTCCAGACCCCGCGCCCGCAGGCCGAGCCGGCCGGGCCGGAGGACTACGACGAGGGCCCCATCGAGGGCGAGCTCGTCGACTGAACCCCCCGGGCCGCCCCCGCGGCAATCGGGGGCGGCCCACCCCCAGAGAACCACACCGAGGAGACCAGCCATGCCGCGCACCCTCACCCCAGCCGAACGCCTCGCCGACGCCGACAAGAACACCACCCTCGACCAGATCATCCAGCAGTCCGAATGGAGCCAGTTCCTCGTCGAGCAGGCCGTCTTCCACTACGGCCAGCGCAAGCCCGAGTTCTCCTGCAACGACCTCCGCGACGTGCTCCCCGAACTCGGCCACGGCTACCTCGGCGCCGCCATCAACGCCCTCCGCACCGGCGGAGTCATCGAACACACCGGCCGCATGGTGCCCTCCACCTCCGGCCCCACCCACGGCCACCGCATCAGCGTCTGGCGCCTGTCCGCCAAGGGCCGCGGCATAGCCCAGCAGCGCGCCGCCCGCAGGGAGGCCGCCGCGTGATCACCCTCGCCGTAGCCACCGCCTGGGCCGCCATCGGACTCCTCGCCCTCGCCACCCACCGCCTCTGCTGCCGCCCCACACCCACACCCGACCGGAAGGAGGACCGGCCGTGAGCCGCCCGCTCCGCCCCTCCATCAGCCCCCTGCCGCCCCACGGCACCACCGCCCGAGCCACCGGCCGGCCCGCCCAAGGCGTCCCCGGATGCCCCTGCAAGCCCTGCCGGGCCGCCAAAGCCCGCTACAGCAAGCGCCGCCGCGTCCTCAACGCCACCGGCCGCAATCTCCGCATCCCCGCCCAGCCCGTCGCCGCCCACGTCCGCGTCCTCTTCGACTCCGGCATGGGCTGGCCCGGCATCGCCCGCGCCGCCGGGTGCTCTACCTCCACCCTCCACCGGCTCCTCGCCGGCCAGGAGACCATCCAGCGGTCCGCCGCCAACCGCATCCTCGCCGTCCGGCCCAAGCCCGCACCCGGCCGCTACATCGACGCCACCGGTACCCGCCGCCGCCTCCAAGCGCTCATGGCCATCGGCCACACCCTCACCGCCATCGCCGCCGACGCTGGCACCGAATCCACCACCCTCAACGACATCGTCAACGGCCACCAGAGCAGCGTCCGCGGCATCACCCGCGACCGCATCGCCGCCACCTACCGCCGCATATCGCAGACGCCCGGCAGCTACACCCCGAACCGACGCCGCGCCGCCGCCCAGGGCTGGCCCGACCCCACCTGGTGGGAGGACTACGGCCACATCGACGACCCCGCCTTCGACCCGGCCGCCGTCGAAACTTCCGCGGCGAGCAGTCGGCGCGACCCGCTGGTCGCCGACGAGATCCGCCACCTCGCCTCGTTCGGCATCGCGCCCGGAGAGATCGCCCGCCGGGTCGGCCGCTCCGAGAACTACGTCAAGCAGATCGTCAACGGCTGGACCGCCCACGCCCGCCGCCAGTACGAGGAGGCCGCGTGATGGCCCGCCCCGACATGTCCTGGCAGGACTCCGCCCTGTGCGCCCAGACCGGGCCCGACCCCTTCTACCCGACCAAGGGCGGCACCGTCCGCGACGCCAAACGGATCTGCGGCCGGTGCGAGGTGAAAGACAGCTGCCTCGACGACGCCCTCGCCACCGGCGACGACCACGGCATCCGCGCCGGCCTCACCGCCCGCGAACGCCGCAAGCTCCGCCGCCAGCAGCACGCCGCCTGACACGACAACGCCCCGCGGCACCGGCCGCGGGGCAGAGAGGGGAGGGGAGATGGACAGGTCAGTCCTCGGCCGCAGGCTTGCGACGGCGCACGACGACCTTGCGCTTGGGTTGCGCGGCGGCGGCCTTCGGGTCGGGCGCGATCTTCGCGACCCATTCGCGGGTGAAGCCGGTCAGCTTCGCCATGTGCGACGGGCCTTTCCCCTCCGCGCGGCCCTTGACCAGGAGTGCGCGCAACTCGGCGTCGGCGCGGTTGAAGGCCTCCTCGGCTCGCTTCCGCTTCTTCGCCGCGTCCTGGATCTCCATGTCGAGGGTGTCCATGGCGCCCATGGTGACATGGCGAACCGGGATCGCGCTACGCGAACGCGCATAGGGGTCGCGAACGCTATTCGCGAACGGTATTCTCATTCTCATGAAGCCCAGGCATCTCCCGCTTCGTCCTTTCGATCCGCATGCCGTCTGGCTGGAAGCCGTGACGGATCAGGAGCGCAAGCTCCAGAAGTCCGCCATCTACGGCTGCGCGCTCTACCGCTTCTACGACGCCAGCCGGTCGCCGCTGTACATCGGCATCAGCCGCAACCTGCCCGACCGGTGGAACTGGCATCGGTGCAACACCGACTGGCAAGCGCGAGCCCGCTACGTGGCCGTGTCCTTCTACCCGACACGCTATGGCGCCTACGTGGCAGAAGCCGCCGCCATACGGCGAGAGAACCCGCAGTTCAACGTCATGCGACCGAAGCCCCGGCGCGGATGGCGCGCGGTGGACGAGTCCCTCTACATCCCGCCGCCCCCGCAGCTCGCAGACGAGGGGTGACGGCCAGCGCGGGCGAGCCCTGCTCCGCGAGAGCAGGCCCCACGTGCTGTGCAGCCCCGCCTCGTCCTGACCCACCACCGTCCTAAGGAAGCACTCTCATGGCACGCGGACACGGCCGCATCCTCGCCTCCATCTGGGAAGACGAGGACTTCATCAACCTGGAAGAGGCAGAGCAGCGCCTCTACCTCTTCTTCATCAGCCAGCCCAACCTCAACCACGCCGGCCTGCTGGACCTCACCCTGCGGCGCTGGGCACGCAAGGCCCGCGGCCTCACGGTCGCCGAGCTGGAAAAGCGCATTGCCACCCTGGAGGAGGCGCGCTTCGTCGTCGTCGACGACGACACCGAGGAACTCCTCATCCGCTCGTTCGTCCGCAACGACGGCGTGTGGCGGATGCCGAGGGTCATGGGCGCCATGGTCTCCGGCGCCATGGAGATCTCCTCCAAGCGGCTCCAGCGGGCGCTGCTGGAGGAGATGGACCGCATCCCGCTGGAGGAGCTGAGCGACGCCCCTGCCAAGCTCCGCAACGGCACCGAGGGGCCGTCGATCCGGCAGCAGGTCGCCGACCACATCGAGGCCCTTCGCCGAGCCTTCGGGAACCTCACCCCCGACCCCTCCGGAAGGGGTTCGACAACCCCCTCCGGAACCCCTTCGGAAACCCCCTCCGATACCCCTGCCGAAGGGGGTCCGAGACCCTCTACGCGCGGGCGCGCGGGCGCGTCACACGCGCGTACCCCTGCCCCTGCCCCTACCCCTGCCCCTAACCCCAGCCCCAAGAGAGAGGGGGCTGGCGCAGTCGAGCAGGCTCCCGCCGCCGGGGCCGAGGCCCAGCGGCCTGACGGCCGCCCCTCTCCCCACGAGATCCCCGACGACTTCGAACTCACCGAGGGCATGCGCCGCTGGGCGCAGCAGACCTTCCCCCGCGTCGACGTCGACCACGAGACCCAGAAGTTCATCTGGCACTGGCAGTCCGAAGGCCGCCGCAAGCCCAACTGGTACGCCGCCTGGCAGAAGTGGATCGCCGACGCCAACCAGTACCTGATCAAGCACGGCGCGCCCGGCAACGTCATCCAGCTGCCCACCGGCCAGACCCTCACCGGCACCGACGCCACCGTCGCCGGCTGGCTGGCCCTCGCCTCCGGAGAGGAGAACCAGTGACCCCCGACGACGCCGCGAAGCTCCTGGCGGCCTGCGCCGCGTTCGACAACCGCAAGCCGTCCGAGGCCGTTGCCCGCGCCTGGGCGGTCGCCCTGCGGGACCTGCCGCTGGACCGGGACTGCTTCGACGCCGTCGCCCGGTTCTACGGCACCCCGCCGAAGAACCCCGGCGACCGGCTGTGGATCCAGCCGCACGACGTGCGCACCCACCGGCATGCGATCCGCGCCGAGCGGCTGGCGAACTTCGTGTACGAGGGCGACCCGGACGAGGACCCCCGCCAGTACCTGGCCCGCTACCGCGGCCGGCTCGCCGCCACCGCGGCCGGCGAGATAGCCCCAGCGGAGACGGCACCGATGCTGACGGGCGGCCCTCACGAGGACGTCGCCAAGCAGCTGGCGGCCGTGGGCCGGACGGTGCCGGGCGAGGACGGCGAGGAGCAGCCGAAGCCGCGCCGGGGCCCGCTCGGCGTCGAGTGCCCCGTCTGCCACGCCCCGATCGGCCGCCCGTGCAAGACGGCGCTGCGCGGCCGGAACGCCAAGTCCGTTCACCCGGCCCGCCGCCGGGTCGCGAAGGGCGAGCCCGCCTACCGCGAGACCCCCGAGGAGATCGAGCAGCGGCGGGCTGCGGCCCTGGCCGCGCTCGAGCGCCAGATGACCACCGAGGAGAGTGCCTGATGTCCCGTAAGCCTGCCGCCCCGATGCCCGCCGAGATCCGCGGCCTGCTGCGCGCGAAGCAGCACCCGGCCCGCTCGGTGCCGTGCCCGCACTGCGAGGCCGGGGAGCACCGGCCGTGCGTCGTCCGGGCGAACGCCCGGCGCCTGCCGCAGCCGCACCCGGCCCGGGTGACGGCCTGGGCCCGCGCGACGGCGGTGTGCCCGGCCTGCCAGGTGGAGCCCGGGATCGAGTGCCACCTCGAGGGTCGGCCGCTGCGCGACGGCCACGTCCACCCCCAGCGCGAGACCGAGGCCAGGAGGGCCGCCGCGTGAAGAGTCCCGTCCCGTACTTCGGCAGCAAGCAGCGCATCGCCCCGTGGATCGTGTCCCTGCTGCCCGCCCACGAGCACTACGTCGAGCCCTACGCCGGGTCCCTGTCCGTGCTGCTGGCCAAGCGACCGTCCCGCATGGAGACCGTCAACGACCTCGACGGCGACCTGATGACGTTCTGGCGCGTCCTGCGCGACCGCCCCGCCGACCTGATCCGCGTCTGCGCCCTCACCCCGCACAGCAGAGCCGAACAGGCCGCCGCCTACGAGCCCACCACGGACGAGCTGGAGACCGCCCGCCGCGTGTGGTGCCGCCTCGCCCAGGGCCGCGCCGGGACGCTGCGCAACACCGGCTGGCGGCATTACATCGCCCCCGCCGGGTCGTCCACCTCGATGCCGGGCTACATGGACGGCTACGTCGACCGCATGGCCGCAGCTGCCGAGCGCCTGCACGCCGTGTCGCTGGAGTCCCTGCCCGCGCTGACGCTGATCGGGAAGTACGGCGGGTGCCCAGAGGTGCTGCTGTACGTCGACCCGCCGTATCTCGGCAGCACGCGGCCGCACAGCAACTACCGCGTCGAGATGAAGGGCGAGGCCGAGCACCGGGAGCTGGCGGACGCGCTCGCCGACTGCCGGGCCGCGGTCGTCTTGTCCGGCTACGACAGCCCGCTCTACGCCGAGCTGTACGCCGGCTGGCGCCGGTACGAGCAGCAGACCATGACCGGCAACGCGCAGACCGCGAAGGGCCGCACCGAGGTGCTGTGGTCCAACCGCGAGCTGGCCGGGCGGATCGCCCTCTTCGAGGAGGTGCCCGCGTGATCCGCACCGACATCGCCGCTCTGATCGCCGCCGGCCACTCGGACGAGCACATCGCCCGCCGCCTCGGCTGCCACCGCGCGACCGTCAACCGCCACCGCAACCGACTGGCCCGCCCGGTCACGGCCGACGAGCGGCTGCTGGCCGAGGAGCTGCCCGCCCGGGTCCGTGACTTCGACCGCCGCCGCCAGCCCATCAGCCCCGCCCAGGCTGCCGCGAACCGCCGCGCCCTCGCCGCAGCCCTCCGCGCCGCCTGACCCCAACCGCCCACCACGCCAACCACCGGGAGACCCGATGCAGCCCGCACTCACCACCCCCGCCCCTGTCCCCGCCTTCAACCCGATTCCGCTGCCGCCGGATTCGCTGGACCGTGACCCGGAGTGGGCGCTGCCTCCGGCGGCGGTGGACGGCTGCCGCTGGTGCTCCGACCCGGCCGAGGTCCACGGCACCCAGTGGCACCCCGCGGTCGGGTTCCACGGCTGGGAGGAGCCGACCGCCGAGCAGCGCCAGGCCCGCCGCACCGCCCGCAGCCGCCGCGCCGCCGCGGCCCGGCACGCCCAGGAGGTGGCGGCGTGATCGTCGACCTGTTCGCCGGCCCCGGCGGCTGGG
The DNA here is from genome assembly GCF_029813835.1 of Streptomyces sp. DH37. Taxonomy (GTDB): domain Bacteria; phylum Actinomycetota; class Actinomycetes; order Streptomycetales; family Streptomycetaceae; genus Streptomyces. Next base: position 104,902 of record NZ_JARVKV010000006.1, on the reverse strand, counting down.
ACGAAGCCGCCCGCCGCCTCGGTATGCGCCCCGTCGGCCTGGAGTGGGACGCCGCCGCCTGCGCCACCCGCGCCGCCGCCGGGCACCTGACCGTGCGCTGCGACGTCGCCCAGTACCCCACCCGGCCGTTCACCGGCCTGGCCCGCGGGCTGATCGCCTCCCCGCCGTGCCAGACGTTCAGCGCCAGCGGCAAACGCGACGGCCTCACCGACCTCGCGGCCGTGCACCAGGCCGTCCACGACCTCGCCCACGGCCGCGACACCCGCGCCGAACTGCGCGCCGCGGTCCGCGACGAGCGCAGTCTGTTGGCCGCCGAGCCGATGCGGTTCCTCCAGGCGCTCCGCCCCGAGTGGGTGGTACTGGAGCAGGTACCCGACGTGCTGCCGCTGTGGCGCCAGTACGCCGCCGTGCTCCGCTCCTGGGGCTACAGCGTGTGGGTCGGGGTCCTCAACGCCGCCGACTACGGCGTCCCCCAGACCCGCCGCCGCGCGATCCTCATCGCCTCCCGTACCCGGTCCGTGGCCCCGCCGGAGCCCACCCACGCCGAGCACTCCGGCGTCGACCTGTTCGGTACCGCCCGGCCCGCCTGGGTGACGATGGCCCAGGCCCTCGACCTGCCGGCCGGGATGCGGGTCAACACCCGCGGCGAGCGGCGCACCGCCGGGGGCAACGAGTTCCCGTGCGACCGGCCGTCGTGGGCGCTGACGGAGAAGGCCCGCTCCTGGTGGGTGCTGCGGCAGGGCAAGCGGGCCAACGCCACCGTGCGCCGCCTGGACCAGCCCGCCGGAACGCTGGTGGCCAGGCACGCCCGCCACGACTACCAGTGGGTGAAGGTCGACGGCCGCGGCGACTTGGAGAAGCGCCCGTTGGCGCTGGCCGAGGCCGCGGTTCTCCAGTCCTTCCCCGCCGGCTACCCGTTCCAGGGCAGCGAGTCCCGCCGGTTCCTCCAGATAGCGAACGCTGTGCCGCCGCTGCTGGCCGCGCACGTCCTCGCCGCTGCCACGGGCCTGCCCGTCCCGGCCGCCGTCCCCGCCGAGCAGGGGGTGGCCGCGTGACCGCCCCGTCGTCCAGCCCGCGCGGTGAGCACGCCCCGCGGCCCGGCACCGGCTGGGAGACCCGGCTCGCCTGGACGGGCGAGGAGCACCTCGCCGACGGTGCCGAGCCGCCCCGCCCGAACCGGGCCACCAGACGGGCCGCCGCCAGAGCGGCCAGACGCCGCCTCAGGCCCGTGCAGCCGCCGGGCCTTCCCGAGCCCCGCCCGCCCGCCGACAGCCCGCGAGACGACCACACAGACCCGAAGGAGCGCCGCTGATGGCCACGTTCACCACCCGCACCGTCACCACGATCCGCCGCGAATGGATCGTCCCCGCCGCCGAGCCCTGGGGCGCTCCGTCCGCCGAGGTCGTGAAGGCGTGGCAGGCCGCAGAGGCCGCCTACCGCGAGGCGCACAGCCTGCCCGCTGACACACCGCTCGCCGACAACGCGCTGAGCCTCCACCCGACCGACGACGCCATCGTCATCAGCTTCACCACCGAGGAGCCCCGACCGTGACCGACACTCCAGCCCCCAGCGCGCCCGAGGAGCCCGCAGGCGGCCCGCAGAGCGCCGAACAGCCCGCCCCCGGCCCTCGCCTCGCATCGAACCGCCCCAACGCCTCAGGCGGGCGCACAGCCTCTCCGGCCGAGCGTGCCGCGCTCACCGAACTGATCGCCCTCACCGACGAGATGGGCCTCTACGAAGACCGCCGGCCCGCAGGAGGAGCCGATGACTGAGTCCACCGCCCGCCCCAACGCCTCAGGCGGGCACACAGCGACCCCGGGTTCCCTGCCCGAGCAGATCGCCGCCGCCGTCAGCCGCGTCCTCGACGAGTACCCCGAGCACAACACGAACGCCGAGCACGAGGCGGCTGTCGGCGAGGTCACCGGCGCGGTGCTGCGCGTCCTCGGCCGCCCCGCCCCGCCGGCCCAGGAGCCCGCCCCGGACGGTCCGGACGCGGCCCGGTACGCGCGGTGGCTGGCCGTGGTCACCGCCGACCGGGACCTGGACCCGGTCGTCGCCCACGAGATCACCGCCGCCGCCATACGGGAGGCCGACGAGGAGCACACCGGCATGCAGCTCGCCTGCGCCGAGCAGGCCGCCCGCGCCCAGGCGCACCTGGAGGGCGTCGCCGCGGAGGCCGACGGGTGGCAGCGGAAGTACGGGGAGGCCGAGCGCCGGCTCGCCGCGGTCGAGGGCCGGCGTCTCCCGCCCAAGGCCTGCTGCGGCCGGTCCGTCGGCCACTATCCCGGCTGCACCCAGCCGGAGCCCGCCCCGGCCGAGGAGGGCCGCCGCCAGTGCCCGCACTGCCCGCACACAGCCGACGAGCGCAGCGTGTACGGCTGCGCCGACGGATGCGCCTGCGAGTGGATGCCGAACCGCCGGGACAGCGAGGGCCGCCGCCAGCAGTACGCCCGCGCCATCCACCGGTACGACTACGAGCACGCGCTCTCCGGCAACGACCTCCCCAGCGAGCACCACTACGGGGAGGCCGACGCCGTGATGGCCGTGGCCGACGCCGAGCTGCGCGCGCAGCGGGACCGACAGGCCGAGGAGACCGTCGACCTCATCCAGCGGTACGCCGACGCTCGGCTCCGCGCCGAGCAGGCCGACGAGCTGTCGCGCATCGCGCACCAGTGCAGCAACGACGCCGAGGCCGCCCGCGTTGACGCCGAGCAGCGCGCCAAGAACACCGAAGGCGAACTCCGCGCCGCGCGACAGCAGCTCGCCAACGCCCGCGCTGAGATCGACTGGATGAAGCGGCTCGTGGCCGCGTCCAGCGAGCCCGGCCACGCCGTCCGCCTGGCCGCCGTGCGCGAGGCCGCCCTCGACCGGGTCACCGCCGTCCGCGACACCTGGCGCGACCGGCTTCTCCCCAGCCCCGCCGCTGACCTCCTCAGCGAACTGTCCGCCGCCCTCGACGGCGACCACCCAGAGAAGCAGCGCCGCGACGCCGCCGCCCTCGACCGTGTCCGCGCCCTCCACCAGCAGTACCGGTTCGCAGGCGACGACACGACCGACTACTGCGCCCACTGCAACCAGATCACCGGCGGCTGGGTGCCATGGCCCTGCCCCACCATCCGCGCCCTCGACACCGACAGGAGCAGGCCGTGACCCACACCCGAGTCCACACCTACGTCACCTTCGCAAACCCGCACCTCGTCTGCGGCCTCTGCCTCCAGCCCGTACCCCGCTGGCACGACGACACCAAGTGCGGCTGTGCCGCGGGCTGGTGGAACGACCCCTGCGGTCACCGCGCCGACTTCGACAGCGTCTGCCCGTCCTGGGACCCCGTGGACGGCTGCCAGTGCGCCGAGGTGCTCGGCCGCGTCCCGCACCCGCCCGCGCCCCAGCAGCAGTAGCCCCCTCGCCCGGCCGCCCCCACCGGCCGGGCCCCCTGCACCCGTACCGCCGCACCGAGGAGCCACCCATGGACGACACCGCCGACCGCTGTGTGATCTGCGCTCGCCACCTGCTCGAGCACGAGACGGGCCGCTACGCCTGCGCCCTGTGCGAGCAGGCCGGCGGCCGGATGATCCGGGACATGCCCGGCCTGTACCGGCGCACCGAGGCCCTGCTGCTGCCGTCCTCCCGCGGGGTCGGCGCCGGGCCGGTGTCCGGGTCGAAGGGGGCGCCGCTGCCGGGCGGGGAGGTGCTGAACCTGCGCGCAGCCGGCGGCCTGGTGAACATCTTCGCCGGGTGGGAGCAGGCCGTGCGGGACGAGCTGGGCTGGGATCCGGCGCCGGGCCGCGGCACCTACGAGCAGACGCTGGCCGCGGTGTGCGGGTTCCTCGCCGACAACGGGCCGTGGATGTACGCCAGCTTCCCGGCGGTCGACGACTACCACGGCGAGCTGCGCCAGTGGCACGGCCGGGTCACCGGCATGGTCACCGGCGAGCGGCCCGAACGGCGCGTCACCCTCGCCTGCACCGACTGCGGCGGGCCCCTGTCCGTGACGCTGTCCACGCCCGGGAAGCGCTGCCCGTGTGGCGCCCAGTACGGCTTCGCCGAGCTCCGGGCCCTGCGGCCCATAGCCGAAAGGAGGGCGGCGTGATGGCCGTCCCGTACTACGCCGACGACGCGGTCGCCCTCTACCTGGGCGACTCCCGCGAACTCCTGCCCGGCCTCGGGCTGCAGGTCGACCTCGTCGTCGCCGACCCGCCCTACGGCGAGACCTCCCTCGCCTGGGACCGGTGGCCCGACGGCTGGCCCACCCTCGCCGCCAGCGTCGCCCGGTCGATGTGGTGCTTCGGCTCCATGCGCATGTTCCTCGCCCGCGGCCTGGAGTTCACCGCGGCAGGATGGAAACTCTCCCAGGACGTCGTCTGGGAGAAGCACAACGGCTCCGGCTTCCAGAACGACCGCTTCAAGCGCGTCCACGAGAACGTCCTGCACTGGTACCGCGGCGACTGGCGCGACCAGCACCGCGACGTTCCGACCACACTGGATGCAACCGCCCGCGCCGTGCGGCGCAAGCAGCGCCCCCCGCATATGGGCGAGATTGGCACTGGCGCCTACCTCTCCGAGGACGGGGGGCCGCGCCTGATGCGGTCGGTCATACAGGTGCGCTCCATGCACGGCCGCGCTCTACACCCGACGGAAAAGCCGATCGGCATCCTCGACCCGCTGATCCGCTACGCCTGCCCGCCCGGCGGCCTGGTCCTCGACCCGTTCGCCGGGTCCGGCTCCACGCTGGACGCCGCCCGGCAGGCCGGCCGCCGCGCAGTCGGCATCGAGGCAGACGAGCGGTACGCGGAGGCCGCGGCGAAACGGCTGTCGAACCTGGTGCTCGACTTCGGTGGGGCGGCGTGACCGACGACCCCGACGACGAGCATGTGCCGTCTCCGGCCGCGGGCCTGCCGATCGTGACCGCGGACGACGGGCAGCCGTACCTGCCCGCCGCCGCGGTGATCGCCTATCTGCGGGCTGTGGCCGACTCCTGCCGGAACCTCGCCGACGATCCCGAATGCGGCCCGGAGACTGCCGCGGAAGCGTTCGAGGCCACCGCTGGGGCCATCGGCCAGGAAGCCGACGCGCTGGAGTGCGCGGCGATCGCGCGGACCCGCCCGGGCTGACATCCTGCCCGCCGCCGCGCCCCTCCCGGCCTCTCCCCGCCGCCGGAGGGGCGCCCGCGCGGCCCGCCCGAGGTGGAGAGGCGCACACCCGTCCGCTGCATGAGCCCGGATGGCGTACAGCAAGACGCTTGTACGTGTGGGGGATGTTGACTACTCCACAACTCAGACCGCAACTTTCCCGCTACCCTCGGAACCGATATCACCGTGGGGCATGTGATCTTGGGGCTGAGATGAGCAGCGGCGAGCAGTGGACCATCGAACGTATCCGCGAAGCTCTCGGCAGCCCGGATCTAGCGCAGCGCTTCCTGTCCGAGATCAACCGGGCGCCGGCCCACCAGCTCCTCGGCGTGTTCGCGAAGTGGGAGCGGATCGCCAAGGACACCCTCGCCGCTGTGGAGCGCGGCCGGAGGCTCGCCGAGTATGACGCCCGGGGCGAGGAGCCGCCCGGCGAGTGGATCGACGCGACCGACCGCGTCCGGCAGGAAGCCGAGCGCATCCGCGCACGTGGTGCGGCCTAATCCGACAAGCAGGTCACGCGCTGTTCCGGAGCGGCTACGCTATCTCCCGCCGGGGGTGGAGAGCTGTTCCGGAGCAAACATCACAACTGGGGAACATGCGTGACTTATCGCCTGAAGTACGACCCTGCGGCAGAGGCCGTGTACGACGCTCTGCCGCAGCACGTCAGCGAGCAGCTCACCCTCGCCCTCGCCGACGCCTGCGACGACCCCATCGGTGCCACCCGGCCCTACGGCGACATCGAGGACGAGGTCATACGCCGGGTCGTCGCAGGAGACGTCACCGCGCTCCTCCTCGTCGGCCACAACATGAAGACCCTCACCGTGCTGGAGATCACCTACCTCGGCTGACCGCACGCCAAGGCCCCCGCCCATCCCGGGCGGGGGCCTTCGTCGTTGCGCGGGCTACGCGACCTTGGCCTGCTCCGGCAGGAACACCCCCGGACACTTGCGGCAGTACAGCGAGCGGGCCCACGCTTCCCGCGCGGCCTCGGCTTCCTGGAACCGGGTCCATGCCACCCAGCCCGCTCCGGCCCCGGCGGCCAGCGCCACCAGGCCCAGCAGCGAGCCGGCGGCCAGCAGCCACACCCCGGCGACCACGAGGCCCAGCACGGGCAGCCACGCCGGGGCATACGACGGCGGCTGGGCGAGCTCCGCCTTCAACTCGGCCCCGGGCGCCAGCGACTTCCAGAACGCGGGCAGGTCCAGCACTTGGCTGGACTCTCCGCACCCCGGGCATGCCTTGCTCATGATCGTCCCCCTCTGGTCGGTCAGCGGCAGCAGTCTCGCCAGCGACCGGACGGTAGGGCAGGGCGTGACCGGACAACCCGAGGCGCACACCAGCCAGCCCCCACCCGGATCACCCAGGCGGGGGCTGGCGGAGGGGTGGGTCAGTGCGGCAGTTCGCCATCGAGGTACTCCTGTACGGGCTCGAACAGCCCGTAGGGCACGTAGTCGGCGATCTCGCCGTGGGTGATCCAGGCAACCTCGGCGAGCTCGTCGGCGTCGGCGACGCGGGCCTCGCCCTCGACACCGGTCGAGCAGGCCACGTAGTACATGAGCCGCCCGGTCTTGGGGTGCACGCGCTCTCCGAGGAGCTTGACGGCGTCCACCGTCAGCCCGGTCTCCTCGAACGTCTCGCGCACGGCGGCCTGCTCGGGGGTCTCGCCCGCCTCGATGCCGCCCGCGGGGAACTGCCAAGACAGCTCGCCTTCCTTGACGCGGCGGCGGACCATGAGAACGCGGCCCTCGCGGACGACGATGGCGGCGGAGATGCCGGGCTGCTCGGTGGTGCTGTCGGTCATGCTGCCTCCAGTGCGGCGGTGATCGGCGGGTAGATGCGGTCGGCGGGGATGAAGCGGGTCAAGCTGCGGATCGGCGCCCAGGCGACGTCGACGTTCTCCAGCGGGTCGCGGTTCGTGGGCTCGCCGGCCAGCCAGTCGGCGAGGTAGTAGTCGCAGGCGACTCCGGTGACCGGGTGGACGCGCTCGCCGAGGTGCTCGCGGACCGCGCAGTGCACGCCGGTCTCCGCGTGGGTCTCCTGCACCGCGACCGCTTCCGGGGAGGCGCCGGGCTTCACCACCCCGGCCGGGAACTGCCACGCGAGCTGGCCGTCGCCGCGGCGGCAGACGAGGAGCACGTCCTCCCCGCGCACCACCACGGTGATGGCCACGCGCAGGGCTTGCGGCTGGGCGACCCCGGCCGGCCGGGCGAGAGCCGCGAACCTCCGCCGCACTGCCTCACCCGCCCTCTCGTGCGCAGTGTCGAGCGCCTGCTGGATCTCCGGCCGGGGGACGATGCCCGGCTGCGCGTGCCAGCCGGCGACGGTGCGGACCGCGACGCCGAGCCGGGCCGCGAACGCCTCGTTCGTATCGCGCATCGCGGCCTGGAGCGCGCAGGCAGTCCGCCCTGTCCACGTGTCGATGACGTCCACGATGGCCCCTCCCGGCGGGCGTCGGCGGGCTACTGCACTACGGCTGCACTGCTGCTGCGCTGGAACTGCACCGGGAGGTCATGGCCGCCCAGTGCGGGCGCGGGTTGGCTGAGAGGCATGGAGAACACCGTTCCGCAGTCAGGCGCTGCCAGAGTCGCTCTGCTGGTCTTCAGCGCGGGCTGCCGTCACTCGCGCGGCGATCCTGCGTGCCCACTCACGGCTGTAGGGAGTGTGCTCGGAGATCGCAGTGAGAGGGACTCCCGCTTCGCGGGCGTCGGCGACCAACTGGTCAAGCTGTCGACGCGTCTTCTCATGGGCAGCGGTGGCTCGATCGAGCTTGCGCAGCCAGCGAGCCTTCTCGGCTTCGTCGAGTGTCGGGGTGTTCGCTGCCATGCCTGGCATGTTCTCACGCTAGGCCGTCTACCGACTAGACGGCTTGCAGGAATATCCGTCCACTTTGTTGCGGCGGCAGGCGGTCCCGTGCAATGCTGTTCCTGCAACAAAGTAGACGCGACGGAGCCCCGCTTCGCGGAGTTCAGTCGTGCCGGTGCCCACTCCTACCGGACTCAGTCCGCGGGCGCCGTCGCACAACAGAAGAACGGGCCGGACTCCGCGACTCCTACCTCGCAGGCCGGCCCTCACCACCAGGTCCCGTGAGAGGAACCCCCTGATGGCTAGCTCGCAGTCTAGCGGTGCGCCCGTGTGCGCCGCGATCAGCGTCGACACCGGCGCCCCGATCCCGTTCTCCCTTGCCGCTCGCCCGGTCGTTGTGACCGTGGCCGGTGTCGAGGTGGAGATCCCGTGCCCCGAGTGGTGCATGGAGCCGCACACCGGCCGCTACGCCGCCCTGTCCGACGTGCTGCACCGGGGCCGCATGGAGGCCCTGGCCGCGCCCGAGGGTGACGGGTTCTGCGAGATCCTCGCCTCCGAGGTCTGCCAGTGGGGCGATGGTGAGCCGTTCCTGATGCTCGACGCCCCCGGTGACGGCGCCACCGCCGAGCTCGGGCCCGACGCCGGGCGTGCGTTCCTCGACCAGGCCCGCGCCCACCTCGACCAGATCGAGCGGCAGCTCCAGACGGTCGCCGCACTCCGCGCCGCCGGCCTCCAGCCGCGCCCGTCCGGCCAGCCCGCCCCGCCGGCCCCCGCGCCGAAGATGCCGCTGCCGCGCCGCGAGCCCGGCAAGAGCCTCTAACCCCTCTCCCTGCCGCGCCTGTGGGCGCTTCCTCCCCGCGCACCGCGGGCGCGGCACCCCCTTGCTCTTCACCGCCCCATTCATCCCGAAAGGAACCCACATGTCCACGACCTTCGCCACCATCCTGTCCGACGGCGACAGCGCCCGCGTCTACCCGTTCACCGCGCTCCGCCGAGAGCGCACCACCGTCGCCGAGGCCGAGCTGGACGCCGCCTGGGCCGAGGCCGCCGAGCAGGACGCCTACCGGGCCCGGATCGTCACCGACTACTACGCCGCCCGCCACGCCGGCGACGAGTACGCCGCCGAGCGGCTCCTCACCGAGGCGTTCCAGTACGACGCCGCCCACCCCGGCGAGAACCTCGGCGTCGAGCTGTGCGGCCCCCAGCAGGTCGCGGCATGACCACCGGCCTGGACGACGCCGGCTGGAAGGAACTGCGGCGCCGCGTCCGCGAGGTCAACCGGCGCAGCGAGAGCAGGCCCCGGTGAGCCGTATCGAGCTGGACGACCTGGACCGCGGATCGGTCGAACGAGCCCGACAGGCCCTCGCCGACTCGGAGTCCGCCGACTGGGCTCAGGCCGGCACCAGCGACCTGCTCAGCCAGATCGGTCATCTCCAGGCCGTCGTCGGCATCCTCCTCCGCGTCATCGACCAGACCAACCGCCCCTGACCGGTGGCCGTGCCCGCCTACTCCCCATCGGGCACGGCCACCCACCCCCAGAGAGGAACCCACATGGGATTCATCGACGCCATCGACGACGTGCTGACCACCGCCCGCGGCCGGCACGGCGCCCAGCGCGAGGCCGCCAAGTTCTCCCGCTCCGTGCAGCTCGGCCGCACCTACTGGGCCGTGGCCGAGTTCCGGCTGCCCACCGGCGGCCGGAAGCTCGCCGTGCCGTGGACCTTCGACCGCAAGAGCCGGGCCACCGGCGACCCGATGTGCGGGGCCGTGTCCGCCGCGGGGGCGTGGCTGCGGTGCGGGCCGCTGCACGACAGCCCGCCGTGCCAGACCCTCGCCGACTACCTCGCCGAGTGCGCCGAGGCGGACCAGAAGCGGCGCGCCCAGACCGACCGGGAGCTGCGGGCCTTGGAGGACCAGGTCGCCCGCATCGTCGACCTCTGCACCGCCCGCCAGCTCGTCCGCCGCTGACCGGCTGCCTGTCCTCGACCGCCCACCGCGGGCGGCCGGGGGCGGGGAGCCGGGACAGCCCCGGACCACACCGAGAGGAGCCCCATGTCCCGCATGAAGAGGCAGGCCGAGCAGAACCGCGCCGCCGCCAAGGAACTGCGCAGCCGCGGCAAGGACGACGCCGCGCGGCGGCTGGAGGACCGGGCCGCCGAGCTGGAGTCCGGCCGCGTCACCGACGTCACCGACCAGGTCATCGGCCTGTGGGGCTGGGCGCGCGGACGCTGACCGGCTGCCTGCGGTGCCCGCCCGTGCGGGCGCCGTGGGGAGCCGGGACAGCCCCGGACTACCCACTCACCAGAAGGAGACCCCATGGACCCCGTTCTTGACACCGCCCGCCGCACCCTCGACCAGGCCGGCGCCTGGGACAACACCGACCCGGAGACCCCGCCCGTCGAGTGGTGCCGCCGCGTCACCCGCCTCGACCACACCGCCCGCCAGCTCGCCGCCGCCCTGGAGCACGCCCGCGCCGACGCCGAGCGGCGCATCGCCGCCCTCCGCGCCGAGCTCGACCAGGCCAACGCCGCGCGGCGCGACGCCCAGGCCGAGGCCCGCGCCCTCCGCGAGCGCAACACCCAGCTGGAGAACCAGCTCGACGCCTTCCAGGACCAGGACTGACGACCACCGCACCACCCCACCGACCCGAGAGGAGCCCGACATGGGCCTGTTCAAGCCCACCCCCGAGGAGAAGGCCGCGATCCAGCGGATGAAGGACGCCGACCGGGCGCTCCACGAGAACAGCGAGCGCGAGCGCCGCGCCGGCATCGACTACGAGACCCCCGAGTACCAGCGCCTGAACGCCGCCGCCAACGAGGCCGCCGCCAAGGTCCCGTTCCGCTTCGGCGGCCCCCGCAAGAGCCGCTGACCGCTGCCCGCGGCGCCCGGCCCGACCGGGCGCCAAGGGGAACCGCCAGCACCCCACCCGAACCGACTCGAAGGAGAACCCGATGGGCGTCACCATCAGCCACGGCACCAACGACGGCCGCATGCACCGCTCCTACGGCCACCTCGCCGACCTCGGCAAGCACCTCGCGCACGTCCTGCCCGGCCGCGACTGGGCCCAGATCGCCGACCTGTTCGACGGCCGGTTCGCCGACGTCACCGAGATCGGCCACCGGCAGGCCGGGCGCATCGCCGACATCCTCGACCGGGCCGCCCGCCACCGGAAAATTCCCCGCGACTGGGCCAACGAGGCCACCACGTTCGCCGCCTGCGCCCGCCGGGCCGCCCGCGCCCGCCAGCCCTGGACCTGGAGCTGACCCGCCGTGGCCTACCTCGGACTCATCGTCGGCCTGGCCCGGCTGCGGCTCGCGCTCATGGTCGCCGGCCTGGCCTGGTTCGTCGACCTCGACGCCTCGCCCGCCGCGCGCTGGGCGATCGGCGGCCTCCTCCTGGTCGCCCTGCTCCTCGAATGGGCGCTGGACCCGCCGCCCCTACGCGAGCCCGCCGCACCCCGCGACCGCCACCACACCACCACCTGACCCCCGAAGGGACTGACCCGCCATGAGTACCTGGGCCCAGGAGCGCAGGCTCAACCAGGCCGCCGAGGCCGAGGAGCGGCGCCGCGACAAGGCGTTCGCCGCCAAGCTCGCCCGCGAGGAGCGCCGCGCCGCCCGCGAAGAGGAGCGGGCCGAGAAGGCGCAGCGCCGCCGCGACAAGGCGCAGCGCAAGGCCGCCCGCGCCCAGCGCCGCGAGAAGCAGCTCACCCCCGCCAACGTCTACCGCAAGGGCACCCTCGCCCTGGTCGCCGCCTCCGCCGCCGCCGCCCTCCCCGCGCAGATCGCCTACTTCGTGAAGAAGTCGCTGATGCTGCTGCCCGTCCCGTTCGCGCTCGAAGGCGCCGCCTGGGTCATGGCCGCCGGCGTCGCCTACGCCGACGAGAAGAAACTCCCCGCCTGGGTCCGCTGGCTGCTGCGCGGCTTCTGCGTCGCCGCCGCCGCGTTCGCCGCCCGCATCAACTACATCCACGGCGCCGAGACCTCTGCGCTCGTCGGCTGGGGCCTCGCCGCGGTCACCATGCTCGGCCCGCTGTTCTTCGAGGTGCGGCAGTGGGTCATGACCCTGTCCGCCGCCACCGGCGACCCCCGCAAGCGGGCCGAGGAGAAGAAGCGCGCCCGCCACGAGCGCAAGCGGCGCCGGGACCACCGCACGGTCGCCAAGGTCGCCGACCGGCTCGTTTCCGCCGCCCCCTACGGCTCCCTCACGTTCGAGGACGCGTGGGCGCAGGCGTGGCTCATCGTCCACGGCACCGCCGAGCCCGGCATGACGCCGAAGCTCCACGCCTACGCGGCGCGCTCCGCCGTCGCCCTGGCTGCTGCCAAGGCCGGCGAGGAGCCCACCAAGGACGAGGTGCGCGAGCGCATCGAGGCGCGGCTGAACGCCTCCGGGTTCGTGCTGCCGACGCCTCCCGGCAAGGCCGCCCCGAGGATCAAGAAGCCGCAGGTCGCTACCGATCTCCCCCCCTCCTCCAAGAGCCCCTCCGAGAAGCCGAAGAAGGCCGGCCGCCGGCAGCCCCCGCCGCACCGCCGCACCAAGAACGACAGCGTCCCCTTCCACCCCATCGCCAAGGCCGTCGCCGCCGACACCGCCCGCAAGCACCTGGTCGTCAACGGCCACCACCACTGAGGAGTCCCGTCATGGCCACGCCGATCACCCAGGACCACGCGGTCAGCGTGGAGAAGACCCCGCACCTCACCCTCGTCGAGGGCAGCGTCGTCGAGCACCAGGGCGCCGCCCTCGACCGGCCCGCCTGGATCCACTCCGGGCAGGCCCTCGCCAGGCACGCCGCCGCCAACCGGCTCTACCTCGGCTGGGCCGCCCGCGGCTACTGGCGCCTCGGCCGCGCCTGGGTCGACGGGCTGCGCGACGACTACCCCCAGCTCATCCACACCGCCCGCGCCGACCTCAAGGCCGCCAAGGGCGACCGCGACGCCGAGCGGGCCGCGAAGAACCTCGTGACGCACTACCGCGAGGAGTACAAGCACCACCGGCTCGTCTACAGCGCGAAGACCGGCGCCTGGGCCGCCCCCGCCGCGACCGCCGCCGGATACGGCGCCCTGCAAGGCGGCCTGTGGATCTCCATCCTCATGAGCATGGTCACCGTCGCCTACGGCGCCTGGCGCGGCCGACCCCAGGCCATCGCCGCCCAGGACGACCCCGGCCGCATCGAGATCGGCGCCGCCGACGGCGACCCGTTCCCCATCGCCGACGCCGGCACCCGCACCGAAGCCGCCGAATGCGTGCGCCGCGCCCTGCTCTCCGAAGGCGTCGACGTGGCCGCGGTCGAAGCGCGCCGCCACTACGCGTGGGGCTGGGAGGTCGCGGTGCGGCTCCGCAAGGGCAAGCCGTCCGACCTCATCGCCAAGGCCCCCGACCTGGAAACCCCCCTCGACCTGCCCGCCGACGGGCTGCTGTGCCAGCCCAACCGGCAGCGCCGCTCCGAAGTCGTCCTCCGTCTCGTCGAAGGTGACCCGTTCGAGGCGATGCCCGCCCTCCCGGAGCGGGCCCCGAACAGCCTGCGCATGCGGGACAAGGCGCTGGTCGCGCTGCGCATGGACGGGCAGCACACCGAACTGTCGTTCCTCGGCCTGCACTTCCTCGCCATCGCCGCGTCCGGCGGCGGCAAGTCCGTCACCCTCCGCTCCATCGGCGACGTGCTCACCGCCTGCGACGACGTCGTGGTCGTCGACCTCGACCCGGGCGGCAACGGCCTGGAGCCGCTGGCCGAGGCGGTCGGGGTGCGGGTCGTCGGCGCGGACCAGATGCACCTGATCGAGGCGGTGCTGGAGAAGCTCCTGGCGATCGCGAAGGCGCGGGCCACGCTGCTGGGGAAGCTCGGCATGGGCGACAACTGGGTTCCGTCTCGCCGCTACCCGGCGATCGTCGCCCTGGTGGACGAGTACCCGCAGCTGTCCCAGCGGGCCAAGGCCCTAGTGGTGGCGATCCTCCGGGTCGGGCGGAAGAGTAGGGTGCAGATCGGACTGGCCGCGCAGGAGGCCACCAAGGACGCGATCGGCGCCGCCATCGCCGACTCCATCGCCCTGAAGATCGTCGGCCCGTCCCGGCACCAGGACGTGCTGCAGGTGTTCGGGCAGGGTGCCGGGGCCAACGGCTGGCGGCCCGACCGGCTCCACCCCGCCCAGGGTGAAGACCCCGCCGACGCCGGCAAGGTCTACATCATGGGCGGCGGCTCCACCGACCCCCTCATCCACAAGGTCATCGCCATGAGCCCGGAGGAGGGCAAGCGCCGCGCGGCCGAGCGTGCCGCCGCGGGCCGCCCCTGGATCGACGCCGAGTCCTTGGACGCGGCCGGGGTGACGTTCGACGACCTCGACACCGTCCGCCCTCACGACCGGCTGCCCGAGCCGATCGAGCTCGCCCGGGCCGCGTTCACCGCCGCCGGCGACCCGGAGCGGATGACCACCGTCGAGCTGTACGAGTACGTCGCCGCCGCGGCGCCCGAGGACTGGGCGCCCGCCGACGGCGAGGAGACCGAGCAGGCCCGGGACCGGTTCCTCAAGGCCCTGCGGGACGCCGCCGCCGAGATCGCCCCGAAGGTCGACATGAAGACCCGGCAGTGGCGCGGAGGCCGCGGCTACTACCTCGACACCGTGATCGAACTGACCGGCGAAGAGGACTGAACAGCCGGATCGGGGGGCGTGACGCCGCAGGTCAAGGCCGTGACGCCCCCCGTGACGGGGCCGTGACGGCGCCGGTTCGCCCGTGACGCGTCACGCCCCCGTCACGCCCACCCCCAGCGCTCTGACCTGCAACGTCACGGGCCGTCACGCCCCCTGTCACGCCCTATATGCGAAGAAGATCCATGATTGGAGACCGTCATGCTCGCGACCGCCCTGACCGCCCGCCCGGCCCCGCCCGCGGCCCCCGCCGCGCCCCTCGACCTCGACGAGCGGCTCGCTCTGGCCGCGCTGGCCGTGTCCGACTCCGGCCCCCTCGACCTGGCGGACGTGATCCGCCTCCCTGGCGCGCTGCCCGGTCCGGAGCCCGCCCCCTGCCCGTACAGCACCCCGGTCGCGGCGTGCCTCCACCGGGCCGCCGCCCGCATCGCCTCCGGCTGGTGCACCGGCCGGCTCGTCGACGAGCAGGGCCGCCGGTGCCTGCGCGGCGCCATCCGAGCCGAAGCCGGCGGCGACTGGGGCACCGAGGTCGACGCGTGCGTGCTGCTGCTGGAGGTCATCCGGGCCGAGTTCGGGCCCGACGTCGAGACCGTGCCCGAGGCCAACGACCACCTGCTGCGCGGTCCCCAGCACGCCGCGCGGATCCTCGGCGCCGCCGCCACCCTCGCCGACGCACGCCACATCTGACCCCATCGAAGGAGACCCGTGCACGCGATCCTCCACGCCGCCTGCTGGTTCTGCGGCGCCGACGACAACCCGCCTGGCTGGACCCGCTGCGGCTTCTGCCTCCACCGCGCCGACGACGACCCCAACCGCTGACCCGACCACGCCAGAAGGAGAACCCCATGGCATACGAGCGCATCAGCAAGATCCTGGAAACCCCCGACGGGGCGTTCGTCTACGCCCAGGCCGACTACAAGGCCGGCGAGTTCCGCGTCATCTGCTCAGGCTGCCCCGACCTCAAGAACACGCCCTACACCAGCGCGACCGGGGCCATCCTCGCCGCCTCGTACCACGCCGACCACGACCCCACTCAGCGCCACGTCCCCACCCGCCGCTGACCGAAGGAGACCGCCATGCGCATGCCCCGCACCGACCGCCGCACCTGGGCCACCGCCCGCACGGTCGCCGACCTCGGCGAGTTGACCGCTCGCTGGCTGGAGGGCCGCATCGGCTCCCAGCCCGGCTACGTGCCGAACTGCGGCCCGGACGAGGAGACCCGCGAACTGATGCCGCTGCTGGCTGCCGCCAACCGGGCCGGATTCCTCACCACCAACTCCCAGCCCGGCTGTGACGGGTCCGGCTACGACGGGCGCCGCTGGCAGCAGCGGGCCGCTGTCTGCGGCTTCGCCGAGCCCGCGGTCGCCGACCGGGTCCGCCGGGCCGCCTCCCGGCACGGCTGCCGCGTCGTCGAGGACGAGGTCATGCCCTGCACCACGAGAGACGGGGAGATCATGACCGCGTTCGGCGGGCGGATGCGCCGCCGCGACCTGGCCGCCACCTGGAAGCCCGTCAGCGTCGACGCCTACCGGGCCGTCCTCGACGCCCGGCAGCTCGCCGTCATCTGCCCCGACTGGGGACCTGGTGGGACGCGGAAGCTCCTCGCCGTGCTCGGGGCGCTGGGCTGACGGGGAAGAGAGGTTCCATGACCGAGCACATCGTCAACTGCGGATGCGGGCGGACCATGGCCCTCGACGCACTCCGAGGCCGCGGCGCCTACCGTTGCGGATGCGGTGCACGAGTACGGATCACCACACGGTCGACGGCTGTCTCAACAGGCTGCTCCGTTGATAACTGCCGCGGCGTGTCCGTCACTGGCAAGGAGATACGCCTCTGCGTCGACCACAGGGACCAAGCGGTCATCCTTCTGGCGCGTGAGATCGGCAGACGCGAGTTCGTCCACCTGGGGCGGCTATACGACCAAGGTGCGGAGCGTTGGGAAGCGCCAGTGATCCCGGTCTACGAAGGGCCAGCTGTAGCAACCACGGAGGAGGCTGCCATCGTCCGACAGCTTCCATTGGATGGCCCGCACAACCCGGTGGTGTACTTCCTCCTCAACGGAGACCGAGTGAAGATCGGGTACACAACCAACCTGAAGTCCCGCCTCATCGCGCTCTCTCTGAGAGTGCAGAACGTCATCCTGCTTCTCGACGGCGGCCAGAAGCTGGAGTACGCCCTGCACAGCAGGTTCCGCTATCACCGTATCGATGACACCGAATGGTTCCACTACGCCGAGGAGCTTCAGGAGTTCGTGAAGGCGCGTCCTCAAGTTGGCCGAGGAGGCTCCAGACGACGAAACGCGCCGCCACCCCGCAAGAACGCTTGACTTGATCGCCGGTAAATGTACAGTCTGGAAGTGATCGTGGGACATCTGTCCTTCACAGCTTCCGAACCCCCGCCGTGACACTTCCGGCGGGGGTTCTGCGTTGCAGGGGAGGTGCCATGCCAGCCTCCATCGGCGAAGTGCGCTTCCCCAACCCGCCCGTACAGCTCATCAAGGACCGCGACCATCTTGGCGACGTCCAAGAGGCCGCGCGGATCGCTGGGGTCAAGCCGGACACCATCCGCATCTGGAAGCGGCGCCGGAAGATCGAGCCCGTGGACCTCGGTGACGACGGCCCTGAGTTGTTCCACTTGCCGACCGTGTACGCGGCCTCGCTGGTGAAGCGCGGCCGGCCGCCCGAGCCTCGCGAGGAAGAGGTCCGCGCCGCCTGACCACCCTCAACGCGTCCCGCGATTCCCCCCGCTGGGGCGCCGCCTGCTGCCCGGTGTTGGGCGCGCCGGGCAGCAGGCCCATCCACTCCCGCCCCGGTCCGAGGGTGAAGTCGACCGGGGCGGGCCCACCCTCTGGAGGTCCCCATGCAGGGGCCATGGCGGAGCGCACTCGCGTTCATCGTCATCCTCATCGTGGTCCTGATCGTCCTGTCGGCCTTCGGTGTCTTCTGACGAACCCCCCACGCGGCGGCCAGTGCTCGGGCAGGATGGCCCGACCAACAGCACCATCCCGTGGGGGGATCATGCGCCACCGTCTTGCCGCGCCCGCCGTAGCCGTCCTCCTCGCCGTTCTCGTCGGATGCGGCGGAGGCAGCGACGAGCCGAAGGCCAAGCCCGAACCGGCCCCGACGAGCGAGCCGGCCGTCGACTGCGACGACCCGGAGCTGAGCCAGGCCGAATGGGTGAAGCACTGCGAGGCCGCCCAGCAGGACGAGGCCCCGGCCGAGGAGACGTTGGAACTCGGCAAGCCCGCAGAGACCATCGGGTCCGGCGGGGCCGGCGCGCTCGAGGTCACCCCGACCACCGTCGTCTACGCCAAGCAGGCCACCGGCGAGACACCGGAGAACGACGTGTTCGTCGTCGTGAGCGTCAAGGTGCGGCCCACCAACGCGGTCGCCGCGGCCCAGGCCGCGCCCATCGACGGAGGCGGCTGGAAGTGGGTCGGCGCCGACGGGCAAGCCGTCGACACCGGCAGCGGCACCGCGTTCAACGTCACGCCCGACGGCTTCACCGCCGGTGGGGAAATCCAGCCCGGCACCTTCGAGTGGGCGTCCGCCGCATTCGACCTCACCACCACCCAGGCGGCCAGAGGCGGCACGCTCATGTACGTCGACGGAGCAGGCACCGCCTACCGGTGGGCGATCCCCGCCCAGGACACCGGACCCCAGGTCGACGAACTCAAGCAGGCGCTGCAGTAGCTGGCCGCACGGCGGCCCCAGACGAGAGGGAGGCCGCCGTGCCCACCAGCATCGACGAAGGCAAGGACTGGTCGCTGGAGCGCTTCCGGCGGCACCGGCCCGACACCGTGTGCGACGTCGGCCCCGGCGAAGGCACCTACGCGCGCCTGTTCCGGCCCGAGCACCGCGGCGTGTGGTGGACAGCCGTCGAGATCCACAAGCCGTACATCACCAAGTACAAGCTGAAGAACACCAAGACCCGCACCGACCGGTACGACGAGATCCACGTCATGGACGCCCGCGAAGCCCCGGACCACCTGTACTTCCGGGATCTCGTCATCTGCGGCGACGTCCTGGAGCACATGCCCCGCGAGGACGCGGTCGCCCTGCTCCAGCGGATCGAAGCCGCCGGCGCGTGGCACATCCTCGTGTCGGTGCCGATCGTGGAGGCCCCGCAGGGCGAGGTCGACGGCAACCCCGCCGAGGCGCACGTTCACCACTGGGACGCCGACGACATGGACGGCGTGCTGCGCAACCTCGGCGGCGGAGTCGAGACGTACCGCGGGGACACGCTCGGCGTGTGGTGGTGGAGTCGGCGCGGATGAGTGGCGGTTGGCAGGGCTCGGATCGTAAGGCCCGGCTCCCGAAGGGCTGGCACAAGATCCGGGCCCGCATCCTGGCCCGCGACCCGATCTGCAAGCTGTGCGGCGTTCGCCCGTCCACGCACTGCGATCACATCGTGGCCAAGACTGACGACCACTCGGACGCCGGCCTTCAAGGCGTGTGCGGCCCCTGCCACGATCAGAAGTCCTCCGCCGAAGGAAACGCCGCCCCCCGCGCGAAGCCCGGCCGCAGAAGGCCCCAGGAGCCGCACCCCGGACTGAGGTGAACGCCCATGCCCGGCTACCTCGTCCGCCACACCAAAGGCCAGCAGGGCGACGTCCTCATCGAAGACCCCGGCCTGCACGTCTCGTTCCTCCGAGGGTGGGTCGTATTCACCCAGGGCGAGCCCCACACCGAGGGCGGCACCGTGGTCCTCGCTCTGCCCACCGAGCAAGTGGCCAGCGTGCAGCGGGTAGACGACACACCAGAGGCGACAGCCGAGGAGTGATCCACTGTGGCAAGGCGAGGCGGAGGACGAGGCGGTAACGCGGCCACGCTCAGGCGGTACTGGGGTCAGGGTGCAGGCGCCGCCAAGATCCGATGGGGAACAGCGGGTGACTGGAAGCGCTGCAACCAGCAGCTGTCTAAGTACCTCGGACCGCGGGCCAAGGGCTACTGCGCGCGCATGCACCGCGAGCGCACAGGGACATGGCCAGGCAGCAGGGCCAACGCAGGCAGACGAGGCAGGCGGTAGGGCGCGCCCCAGGGGGCTGGGTGGCGCCGGCCGGCAGGGCAGACAGGCGGATGAGGCAGGCGTGAGCGCCACATGCACGGTGTACGAGCGGTGTTCCGAGTGCGGCGTTGAAGTGCCGATCGTTCTGGACGTTCGCTCGACTGCCTCGGTAGCCGGCGCACCGGCAGTCGTCTTGGAGCCGGACCTCACGGACGTGGCGGCACATGCCTGGCTGCACGAGCAGGAGTGATCAAGACTGAGTTTCCTTGATCATCGAACCATGATCACCTGGGGGGATGATCTTCCCCCCATGATCTTTCCGATCGGGGCCGTATAGCACCTGACCGTCTGTACGGGTTTCCAGAGGCCCGGCCCGCAGTAACTCATGGTGACCGGCGCGCCCCGGAGGCGGCCGGCCGCTGCATTTCTCGCCCGATCGAGCCCGCCCCGGAGGCGGGCCATAGACCCTGGAGGTCGTCATGGGCGTTCGTGGACCCATCCCGAAGCGCACCGAGGAGCGCCGCAGGCGCAACAAAGAAGAGGGGCCGGAGCCGGTGAAGGCGGCGCCGGGCCCGCCTGCCGACCTGCCGGATCTGCCGGAGCCGGACGAGGCGTGGCATCCGATCGCGCGGGACTGGTACCTGTCGCTGCGCGAGTCGGGCCAGGCCCAGTTCTACGAGCCGTCGGACTGGGCGGTGGCCCGGTACGCGGCGGAGTTGATGTCGCGCGGCCTGTCGTCGGACCGGCCGCCGAACGGCCAGTACGTATCGGCTCTGGACTCGGTGATGGCGCGGCTGCTGACCACGGAGGGGGACCGGCGCCGGGCCCGGATCGAGCTGGAGCGGAAGCCGGCCGCGAGCGCGGTCCCGGCGTCCGTGACGGCGATCGCCGACTACCAGTCCCGCATCGGTGGCTGAGAAGGAGGTCCCCGAGGTCGTCGAGCCGTTCACGATCGGGCCGACGTGGAAACGAGGCCCGGACGGGCGGTTCATCCTGCCGGAGTACACGCTGGGCTGGCACTGCCTGGCGTGGACGGCGACGTATCTGCAGCACCACGTGGGGGAGCCCTGGCGGTACACGCCGGAACAGGCCCGGCTGACGCTGTGGTGGTACGCGATGGACCCGGCGACGAACCGGTTCCTGTGGCGCGACGGCGTGATCCAGCGACTGAAGGGCTGGGGCAAGGACCCGCTGGTCGCGACCTGGTCGGCGTTCGAGTTCGTCGGTCCGTGTCGGTTCGGCGAGGTCGCGGACGAGGGCAACGAGTGGGGCGTGCCGCCCGGGCAGCCGCTGGGGGTACAGCATCCGGCGGCGTGGGTGCAGATCGCCGCGGTATCGCAGGACCAGACACGGAACACGATGACGCTGTTCCCGGCGATCCTGACGAAGCGGGCGATCGAGGAGTACCGCATCGACCTCGGCAAGGAGATCATCTACGCCGA
This sequence comes from Streptomyces sp. DH37, assembly GCF_029813835.1. Classification (GTDB taxonomy): domain Bacteria; phylum Actinomycetota; class Actinomycetes; order Streptomycetales; family Streptomycetaceae; genus Streptomyces. The sequence continues at coordinate 83,881 of NZ_JARVKV010000006.1, read as the reverse complement.
CAAGGGGCGGGCCCGGATCGAGGCTGTCACCTCCTCGCCGCGGGCGCTGGAGGGCGGCCGGCCGACGTTCGTGAGCATGGGCGAGACCCATCACTGGGTGGAGGCGAACCAGGGCCACGAGATGGCCGCGGTCATCGAGCGGAACGCCACCAAGTCGGCGGACGGGCAGGCCCGGACGCTGGCGAACACCAACGCCTACGAGCCGGGCGAGGACAGCGTGGCGGAGCGCACCCGGGAGGCGTTCGAGGCGGCCGAGGCCGGGCGGGCGGTGGACACGGGCCTGTTCTACGACTCGCTGGAGGCCCCGGCGGAGGCGAAGCTGACCGAGGCGTGGATCGTTCCGACACTGAGGGCGGTGCGCGGGGACTCGACGTGGCTGGACGTGGGCCGGCTGAAGGCGTCGATCCTGGACCCGCGGAACCCGCCGTCGCGGTCGCGGCGGTTCTGGTTCAACCAGATCGTGGCGGCCGAGGACGCGTTCCTGGCCCGCTACGAGTGGGACGCGTGCCCACACGAGGGCATCGAGCTTCAGCGCGGCGACGAGCTGGTGCTGTTCTTCGACGGCTCCAAGTCGGACGACGCGACGGGCCTGGTGGGCTGCCGCATGTCGGATGGGCATGTGGTCACGTTCGGGGTGTGGCAGCGGCCGGCGAACTGGCCGGACGGGCGGCCGTGGCGGGTGCCGCGCGAGGAGGTCGACGGCGTGGTGGACCGGGTGTTCGCCGAGTACCGTCCGGTCGCGTTCTTCGCCGACCCGGGCGCCGGTCAGGACGATGCGGACGGCGAGCGCTACTGGGACGGCTACATCGACGCGTGGGCGCAGCGCTATGGGAAGCGGCTGAAGGTGAAGGCGGTGACCAGCGGCGCGAACCGGCACGCGGTGATGTGGGACATGCGGGACCGCCGACGCCAGCAGGTGTTCACCGAGGCCGTGGACCGCTTCTACCGGGATGTGCTGGAGCGGCAACTGACGCACGACGGCCACAAGGTGCTGCGGCAGCACATCGCGAACGCCCGACGGCGGACGAACGCGTGGGGCTACACGATCGGCAAGGAGCACCGCGAGTCGGCCCGCAAGGTGGACCTCGCGGTGTGTGCGGTGGGGGCGCGGATGCTGCGCCGCATGGTGCTGAACTCGGCGGTGTGGGCGAAGCGTTCTGCGGCGCGCGGTAAGGGAAGGGTGGTGGTGCTGCGGTGACCACTCCGACGCTTCCCCTGCTGTCGCTGTCGGACGACGAGGCGAACCTGATCACGGCGCTGCGCTCGGATCTGCTGTCGGCCCGGTTCAAGCTGGACCTGCTGGACGCGTACTTCAACGGCGAGCAGCTGATCCGGGACTTGGGTATCTCAATCCCGCCGCAACTCAAGGGCCTGCACACGGTGATCGGCTGGCCGCGGATCGGTGTGGAGGCGCTGGAGCAGCGCCTGGATCTGGAGGCGTTCCGCTGGGCGGACGGCTCGGACGCGTCGGACCTGGAGGAGATCGCCGAGGCGAACGACTGGTTCGACGAGTCGAGCCTGGGGCATCTGGACGCGCTGACCTACGGCCGGGAGTACCTGACGGTCGGCTCGGCGGACGACGGCGATGCGCCGCCGCTGATGACGTTCGAGTCGCCGCTGGACATGACGATGCTGTGGGATGCGCGTCTGCGGGTGGCGACGTCCGCGTTGCGGGAGAGCGTGGAGGACGGCGTCCGCATGGTGACGCTGTACTTGCCGTTCGAGACGATCCACGCGGCGGAGACCAACGGCGGCTGGGAGGTCCTGGACCGGGATCAGCACAATCTGGGGATTGTGCCGGTGCTGCGGATGGCGAACCGGCAGCGAACGGCGGACCGGGTGGGTCGGTCGGAGATCACCCCGGAGGTCATGTCGATCACGGACGCGGCGTGCCGGCGGCTGATGGGTATGGAGGTGGCGGCGGAGTTCTTCGGGGCGCCGCAGCGCTACATCCTCGGCGCGAGCGAGTCGGCGTTTCAGGACGCGGAGGGCAACGCGAAGTCGGCGTGGGAGACGTACATCGGCCGGGTGCTGGCGCTGGAGCGGGACGAGGACGGCCAGATTCCGAGCGTGGGCCAGTTCGCGGCGCACGACCCGACCGGCATGACGAAGATCGTCGACCTGTACGCCAGGATCATGGCGACGCAGCTGGGGCTGCCGCCGCACTACCTGGGGTACACCACCGACAATCCGGCGAGCGCGGACGCGATCCGCTCCTCGGAGGCGCAGTTGGTGAAGAAGGCCGAGCGCCGCATCCGCAGGTTCGGGGCGACGCACCGGGACGCAATGCGACTGGCGCTGTGGTTCCGCGACGGCGAGCCGCCGCCGCGGGAACGCCGGATCGAGTGCGTGTGGCGAAACCCGGCGACGCCGACGATCGCGGCGCAGACCGATGCCGCGGTGAAGATGGTCGCTGCCGGCATCCTGCCCGCCGACTCCGAGGTGGCGCTGGAGATGGCCGGCCTTACGGAGGACCAGCGCCAGCGGGTGCTGGCTGAGCGGCGCCGGGCGCAGGGCTCGGCGCTGCTGGAGCGCCTGGCCGGACTGGGCGAGGGCGGCGAGGAGGAGCCGTCGCCGGAGCCGGAGGGCGACGATGGCGACGACAGTCTCTGACGGTGGCGACGCGGCGAACCGGTACCGGGCAGCTCAGCGCGGGCTGACACGGCTGCTGGTGCGGGACATGCGCCGCCTCCGGAGGCTGATCATCCCGTCGCGGTTGCAGCAGACGGTGCCGGACTGGATTGAGGCCACCCGGGCTGTGGTGGACCAGTACGGGCAGGCGTCGAGCGCGCTGGCGGCGGACTGGTACGAGGCGCAGCGGGTGGCTGCCCGGGTGACGGGCTCGTTCACGGTGCCGCTGGTGGGCCCGCCGCCGGAGGAGCAGGTCGACGAGTCGCTGCGGTGGGCGACGAAGGATCTGTGGCCGCGGCCGGAGGAGGAGGCGACGCCGGCACAGCGCAAGCCGATCGAGGTCCGGCTGGAGCGGGCGGAGAAGAAGGCCGAGCAGGTCGCACAGAAGCTGGTCGCCGATCAGGGGCGGGACACGGTCCGAGAGGCAGTGCGCCGAGATAGGCAGGCGGTGGCGTGGGCCCGGGCGGCGGCACTGGGCGCGTGTTCCTTCTGCAAGATGCTGGCGATCCGCGGCGCGGTCTACGAGCAGGAGACGGCGGATTTCCGGGCCCACGACAACTGCCATTGCGGCGTGGTCCCGGTGTTCCGTGGGCAGCGGTTCGAGCTGTCCGACAAGGCGAAGGAGTGGGAGCGGTTGTACCGGGAGTACGCCGCCCCTTATCCGGGCGAGCAGCTTCAGCGGTTTCGGCGGGCGCTCGCCGAGCACGGGCAGCAACTGCCCGCGGCTCACTGACCCATCCCATCGGCTGCCCCGGAGGCGGCCTCGTCTCAGCCCCTGGAGGGCCGTTTCACCATGCCCGAAGAGAACCCGAACCCTGAGTCGGAGAAGCCGGCCGAGCCGCAGGAGCCCGGTACCGCCCTGGAGGCGGAGGGCGGCAAGACGGATCCGTGGGCCGACCCGGAAGCCGCGCGCAAGGAGATCGAGAAGCTCCGCAAGGAGGCGGCGAAGTACCGCACGACCGCCAAGGAGCTGGAGCCCCTCGCGCAGAAGGCGCGGGAGCTGGAAGAGGCACAGAAGTCGGAGCAGGAACGCCTCACCGAGCAGCTCACCGCGGCGGAGCAGCGCATCCAGGCCTTCCGGCAGCGCGCGGTGCGCTCGGAGGTAAAGGCGCTCGCCGCCACGGAGTTCGCCGACCCGGAGGACGCGCACGCGTTCCTCGACCTCGACTCCTACGTGGGCGACGACGGCGACGTCGACACGGACGCGATCCAGCGGGACCTGAAGGACCTGCTGAAGCGCAAGCCGCACCTGGGCAAGCCGGTCGACACCGGCGCGCGCCCGCCGCGGCCGGACCGCTCGCAGGGCTCCTCGGGCAACGGAAACCGAACCCCCAACGATCCGGCGGCCGAGTTCGCCGCCTTCCTGACGCAGGGCCTCGCACGGGGCCACTGAGAGAGGTAGTCCCCGATGGCCACAGAGCCGCTCAAGCTGTCCACTGTCGACCCCGTCTTCCTGCCGGAGACGCTGGTCGGCCCCATCTTCGAGAAGTCCGTCGAGGGCTCGGCGGTCATGTCCCTGGCCCGCCGGGTGCCGCTGTCGATGACGGCGAACACCGCGGTGCCGGTGCCGCTGGACGTGCCGATGGCCGACTGGGTGTCCGAGGGTGGACGCAAGCCCCTGTCCAGCGGCGGCGTCGAGGTCAAGCAGATGTCCGGCAAGAAGATCGCCGTGCTGATCCCGGTCAGCATGGAGGTCGCGCAGTCCAACGCGGCGGGCCTGTGGACCCAGCTGCAGCGGGACCTGCCGACGGCGTTCGCCCGGGCCTTCGACATGGCCACGATCCACGGCAAGAACATGAAGGGCGGCACCGGGCCCTTCGCCGACTACCTGGCGGCCACCTCCAAGACCGTCGCGCTGGGCACCACCGCGCAGAACCAGGGCGGCATCTGGGGCGACTTCGTCTCCGGCATGGAGGAGATCATCGACGACGACTGGGACTACACCGGTACCGTCGCCGACAACCGGCTGAAGCCGAAGCTCCTCGCCGCCACGTCCACCACGGGCGAGCCGCTGTTCGTGGCCACGCGGCAGCCGGGCGCCGGGACCGGAGCGGCCCTGCAGGGTGAGCTGATCGGCGAGCCGATCGCCTACTCCCGCAGCGTCTCGGGCAAGCTCCGCCGCCAGTCCACCTCGGTCGACTCGGGCCTGCGCGCCATCGGCGGGGACTTCTCCCAGGCCGCCTACGGCGTCGGCATGGAGATCAGCATCCGCCTGTCCCGCGAGGCGACGTACATCGACGAGGACGGCGGCGTGCACTCGGCGTTCCAGGAGAACCTGGTGCTGCTCCTGGCCGAGGCCTACTACGGCTTCGTCCTGGGCGACGCGGAGGCGTTCGTGCGCTTCACCGGCACCCCGAGCGGTTCCTGATGGGGCGGGCTGTCCCGGCTTCCGCGCCGGGCGGGACGGCCGCTCCGCTGCGGATCGTGGCCCGCGTGCACCTCATGCCGCCGGAGCACAACGCGGGGGCCGAGCACATGCTCGTGTCCATGCTGCGGCCTCTGGTGGAGCGCGGGCACGACGTATCCGTGTGGCTGTCGCGGTACGGCAAGGCCCGGGAGCCGTATGAGTACCGGGGTATCCGGGTGGTGCCGCTGCAGGCCCACCTGGACTTCGGGACGGCGGCGCGGCAGGCGGACGTGCTCATCTCGCACCTGGAGTGCGTACCCAGTACGGCGGCGCTGGCCCGCGGCTACGGCAAGCCTGTGGTGGTGCTGTGCCACAACACGCACCGGCCCACGTTCCGCGACATGGCCGCGGGCGGTACCGCGCTGGCGGTCTACAACTCGCTCTGGATGGAGCGGGAGGCGGAGCTGTTCTTCGCCGAGTACCCCAGGGGCATCCGCCCCGGACAGTCGCTGATCGTCCGGCCGCCGGTGTTCGCCGCCGAGTACGCCACGAAGCCGGGTACGGCCGTGACGCTGGTCAACTGCAACCCGGAGAAGGGCGGCCGGGTGCTGGAGAAGCTCGCCCGCCGCATGCCCGACACCGAGTTCCTCGCGGTGCGCGGCGCCTACGGGGAGCAGATCCTGCCGGATCTGCCGAACGTCGAGATCGTCGAGCACGTGGACGGCTCCCGGATGCGGGAGCAGGTGTACGGCCGCACGCGCGTGCTGCTGATGCCGTCCTCGTATGAGTCATGGGGCCGGGTCGGCGTGGAGGCGCTCGCCTCCGGCATCCCCGTCGTCGCGCACCCCACGCCGGGCCTGTGCGAGTCCCTCGGCGAGGCCGGGATCTTCGTGGACCGGGGCGACACCGACGGCTGGGAGGCGGTGCTGCGCAAGCTCGCGGCGCCGGCCGAGTACCGACTGGCGTCCAAGCGGGCGAAGGCCCGCAGCGCCGAGCTCGACCCGGCGGAGGAACTGGCCGCCTGGCGCGATGCCGTGGAGGCTCTGGCCCGATAGGAGGCTGCCGTGGCGTTCGTGATCCCGACCGCCGAGGACCTCGCCCTGTACTTGGACCTGCCGGAGATCAACGGCGGTCGGGCGGATCTGCTGATCGCGCAGGCGGTCGCACTGTGCGAGACGGTCGTCAAGCCGCTGCCGGACCAGGCCACCGCGGTGGTGCTGTCGGCCGCCGGCCGGGCCTACACCAATCCGCAGAGCGTCAGCTACGAGACGATCGGCCCGATGTCGGTGCAGCGCCCGCAGGGCTCCGGCGGCCTGTACCTGACGAAGGCCGACAAGGCGGCGCTCAAGAGCGCGGCGGGCCGGGGCGGGGCGTTCACGGTCGACCCGACACCGGCCACGGCGGACCCGTCCCCGACCTGGCCGGTGGGCGACGACTTCGTGCCGGGCGAGTACGAGCCGGGCTGGGGGTGGCCGTAGTGCCGGCCCCGTATCCGTTCGGGGAGACGGTGCGGATCGTGCGCACCGGCCCCTCGCCGGGCCGGGACCCACGGGGCCAGCCGCTGCCGGGCCCGGACGAGTCCTTCGACCTGCCCGGCTGCGTGGTCACTCCGCGGCAGGCGTCGCCGAACGTGGGCGGGGACGAGCAGCAGGGGCGGGACACGGTCGTCGTCGGCTGGACGGTGTACGCCCCGGCCGGCTCGGACGTCCGCACCACGGACGGGGTGATCGTGCGGGGTGTGCGGTGCGAGATCACGGGCGAGCCGGGCGACTGGGGCCGCTCCCCGTTCACGGGCACGCGCGGTCCGGTGCAGTTCGCCGCCGACCGGGTCACCGGCTGAGAGGAGGCCCCTATGGCAGCCAGGTTCCGGATGAAGAACAAGGGCGTCGGTGAACTGCTGCGCTCACCGATGATCGAAGCGGAGATGCGGCGCCGCGCCGGCGTGATCCGCGACGTGGCGGTGGCGATCTCCCCGGTGGGGGAGGCCGCCCGCGACCCGCACCCCGGGCTGTACAAGGGCTCCTGGCACGTCACCAGCCACCGCCGGGGCGGGCGGCGCCGCGACCGTGCGGTCGCCGTGGTGTGGAACTCCGCGCCGTATGCCCGCTGGGTGGAGTACGGCACCGAGCGGGTGCCCGCCCACCACGTGCTGCTGCGCGCCGCCACGGTCGGGGGCCGCTGATGACCGCCGTCGGCGAGGTCGACGTCGAGGTGGAGTTGATCGGCTGGACCCAGGCCCGCCTCGGCCCGGAGGTCGTGGTCCGCGACGAGCTCGACAACAACCTGCTGAACGAATTGCCGACGGTGCAGATCGAGGTAGTCGGCGGCGACGACGACGGATTCCGCCTGGACCGGCCACTGGTGGACATCAACGTCTACGCGGCCACCCGCGGCGCGGCCCTCGACCTCGCCAGGACAGTCCGAGGCCTGTACCTGACCGAACTGCGCGGCTCCCAGACCGCCAACGCGGTGTTCGGGCTGGTGCGCACCGTCTCCCGGCCCGCCGTCCGCCCCTACGAGAACACCGCCCTCCGCCGCGCGGGGGCGACCTATCGAATGCATCTCCACCCGGTCTCCTGACCGGCCCCAGGCCCGCGCCGGACCTGTAACCCGAACCCCGCCATGCGCGGGGCTTTCGCACGTTGGGAGACCCCTCATGGTCAACATCACCCGCGCCGCCGACCTCACCATCATCGGCGCGAACGGCGGCGGTTGGGTCGCCGATACCGGCGCCACCGCCCCCGCATCCCCGCTGGACCAGCCCATCGCCCCGTGGGAGCCGCTCGGCGCCATCAGCGACGACGGCCTCGTCTACGGCTTCGACGAGGAGTCGCAGACGTTCACCCCGTGGGGCCAGACCTCGCCGATGCGCACCACCATCACCCAGTCCGTGCGCACGTTCCAGGTGACGCTGTGGGAGACCGCGCGCGTCGCCGTCCAGTCGGTGATGTTCCGCATCCCCGCCGCAGACCTCACCCCCGACGGCGGAACCGGCCTCACGAGCTTCGCGGAGACCGCCAGCCCGACGCCGGACCGCCGCTCGTGGTGGTTCGTCGTTCTCGACGGCGACAACGCCCGCGGCTTCTACGTCCCCCAGGGCGAGATCTCCGACCGCTCCGACGTGACGTTCAAGCAGGACGAGATGTCCGGCTACCAGATCACCGTCACGGCCTACCCGGACGACGCAGGCAACACCGTCTACCACACCGACTCGGTCCCGGCGACGCCCGCCTACACCGGGTCCTGACCCCTGAGCTGGTGGCGGGCCGTCCTGGCGCGGGCCCGGCCCGCCACCTACCCATCCAGCCCGCGCCGCAGAGAGGAAGGCCCGCGCTGCCATGACCACAACCAGCGAGACGACCGCCGTCGAGGCGCAGGAGATCGAGGCCACCGAGGGCGAGTACGTCACCGTGCCGCTCGCCGGGTACGACGGCGTCACCAAGGACGTCCGCGTCCGGCCCGCGACCCGCTGGCGGGCCTCCGCCCTGCGCGCCCTGAACAGCGGCGACATGGACACCTTCATGGGGCTGGTGCTCCACGAGGACGACTACGCCATCTACGAGGACCTCGACCCCGACATGGAAGGCATCGGCAAGTTCGCGCAGGACGCGGCCGAGGCGGCCGGTGAGGCCCTGGGGAAATCCAGTGGACCGCGCAGGTCCTCCAAGAACACGCGGAAGCGGTAGAGGCCGACCTTCTGGAGCGCGGCCTGGACGTCCTGGACGTGCACCGCGGGGCGATGTCGTGGCGGCGGCTGCGGGTTCTCGTCCAGCACCTGCCGCCCGAGTCGGCGACGATGACCGCGATCCGCAACGCCATGCCCGAGGACGACCTCGCCGAGGTGTCCGAGCGGGGCGAGCCGGAGAAGGGCCGCTGGAGCCAGGTCGAGCAGCTCCTCGCCGTGGTCGCCGACCGGATCGCGCACCTGGAGTACGCCTTCATCTGCGCCAACACCGAGAAGAAGAAGGACCGCCCGGACCCGCCAGAGCCGATCCGCCGGCCGGGCGCGAAGCCGCCGAAGAAGAAGACGGCGCCGCTCACCGAGCAGTCCGCTCAGACCCTGTTCCGGCTCATCAACGGAGGCGCGGCCTGAGCCGCCGGAGAGGGGGCCTGCTGTGGCGATCTCCGTCGGCTCGGTCGAGGTCGATGTCGTCCCCAACACCCGCGGCATCTACAGCCGACTGCGGGGCGCGCTGGTCCCGGCCGCGACCCGCGCAGGCGAGGACGCCGGCACGGCTGCGGGACGCTCGTTCAGCGGAGCCATGCGGTCCGAGGTCGGCACCATCGGCCTGTCCATCGGCCAGCAGATCGGGTCCCAGATCGCCGCCCGCATCACCGCCGAAATCCGCGGCGCGCTGCGGGACGGCATCACCCAGGGCGGGCGCGCCGCACGCCCGGCCGCCACGCGGCAGGGCAACGACACCGGCGGCGCCTTCGCCCGCTCCCTGCGGGCCCGTCTGCAGGCCGCTTTCCGCAGCATGCCGCGGCTGGACGTTCGGCTGTCCGACACCGGCGTCGACGCCGACCTGGCGCGGCTGCGGGCCCGCTTGGAGACCCTCAGCAACAAGACGATCGGTGTCGATGTCGACGCCGCGGCGGCCCGGGCGGAGGCCGCCGACATCGAGGAGCGGCTGCGCCGGATCGGCGCCGCCCACCCCAACGTCGCGGTTCGTGCCGACACCGCGGCGGCCATCGCGCAGCTCGCCGCAATGCGGGAGGAGATCGACCGCCTCGAACGCGACCCCGCGCGCGTGCGCGTGGAGACCGACGGCACGTTCGGACAGCGACTGCGCGCCGCCGTCCAGCAGGCCCAGGCGTCCCTGCCCGAGGTCAACATCACCGCCGACACCACCCCGGCGCAGATCGAGGTGATGCGGCTGCGCGCCCAGCTCGGGCAGCTCGCCGACCAGCGCGTCGGCATCGACATCGACACTGGCACCGCGATGGCCCGCATCGAGGCGATCCAGGCACGCCTGCAGGTCCTGGCCGCATCCGACGCTGATGTCGACATCCGCGTCGACACCGGCGCCGCGATGGCCCAGCTCGCCACCGTGCAGGCGATGGTCAACCGCCTCGACGGGCAGACCGCGAACGTCAACATCAACACTCGTGGCGCGGTGCGGGCGCTGCTGCACCTGTCGATCGCTGTCGCCGGCGTGGCCGCGATCCCCGCCGTTCCTGTCCTCGCCGCAGGGATCGGCTCGATCGCTGCTGCCGCGCTGGCGGCGGGGGCCGGCGTGGGCGCGCTCGGCGCGGCAGCGGTGCCGGCGTTCCTCGACATCAAGGAAGCGCTCGAGGCGCAGAAGACCGCCCAGGACGCGGCGGCCACCGCCACCGCCAAGGGCGGCCAGGTCGCCGCCCAGGCGGCCCAGCGGGCCCTGCAACTGGAGTCCGCGCAGCAGGCCCTGGCGTCGGCCGAGCGCAACGCGGCCCGGCAGATCACCCAGGCGCAGCAGCAGGTGGTCCAGGCGCGGCAGAACGCCGCCGACGTGGCTGCTCAGGCGGCGCAGCGCAACCAGCAGGCCGCCCGCGCCGTGCAGGACGCCGAGCGGTCCCTGGTGGACGCGCAGCGCACCGCCCGACAGGCCCAGCAGGACCTCACCCAGGCCCGCCGGGACGCCGCCCAGCAGCTGGAGGACCTGTCCAGCCGCCTGGCGAATGCCCAGTTGTCGGAGCGGGATGCGGCGCTGGCGGTGCAGGAGGCGCAGGCCCGGCTCGCCGCGACACAGGCAGCCGGGTCGAGGGCGACGCTGCTGGAGCGGCAGCGCGCCCAACTGGCCTACGACCAGGCGGTACAGCGCCTGAAGGACCAGCAGACCGAGACCAAGCGGCTGGGCGAGGAGCAGCAGGAGGCGTCCCGGGCCGGGGTGGACGGCTCGGACGTGGTGCGCCAGGCGCAGGAGCGTCTCGCTACTGCTCAGCGGCAGGTCGCGGACCGTGCCCGGGCGGTGCGGGACGCGCAGACCGAGGCTGCCCGCACGCAGGTGGAGACGGCCCGGCAGGTGGCGCAGGCGCAGCAGCGTGTGTCGGAGGCGACGGCGAACGTCGCGGTCGCCCAGCAGTCGGCGGCCGAGGCGGTGGCCTCCGCGCAGCGGCAGGTCCAGTCTGCGCAGCTGTCGGCGGCCGGCGCCGCGGACCAGGCTGCGGTGGCGCAGGCGAAGTACCAGCAGAAGTTGGCGGCCATGACGCCGGCGACGCGCGGCACCTTCAACGCGTTCATGGCGCTGCGGGAGGCGTTCCGGGGCTGGTCGCGTGAGCTGCAGCCGCACATCATGCCGATCTTCACCCGGGCGCTGGACGGGATGCGCCGCTCACTGCCGGGGCTGACGCCGTTCGTCCGCGAGGCCGCCGACGCGATCGGCGAGCTCCAGGACCGCGCCTCGCGCGCGTTCCGCTCGGAGGGCTGGGCCGAGTTCAAGAAGGACCTGGCCGGCTCGGTGCGCCCGGCGATCATCGGCCTGGGTGTCTCCCTGGCCAACATCGGCCGCGGCGTCGGCGGCATCCTGCAGGCGTTCATGCCGCACATGGACTCTATCGACGGCCGGATGCGGTCCATCACCGGCCGCTTCGCCGACTGGGGCACCTCGCTGAAGGGCAGCCCGGAGTTCGAGAAGTTCCTGGAGTACAGCTCGGTGACGGCGCCGAAGCTGGGCGAGTTCCTGCGGCAACTCGGTGTCGCCTTCATCGATGTCGGCAAGGCCCTGGCGCCCATCTCCGCCGTGCTCCTCATGGTGCTCGGCGGGCTCGCCGAGGCGATCGGAATTATCGCGGACAAAGCCCCGTGGATGATTCAGGCCATCTACCTGGCGATCATCGCGATGAAGCTGTGGACGATCGCGCAGTGGGCGCTGAACCTGGCCATGTCGGCGAATCCCATCACCCTGGTCGTCATCGGAATTATGGCGCTCGTCGCCGCAGTGATCTACGCGTACAACAGGTTCGACTGGTTCCGCACCGGCGTGCAAACCGCCTGGAAGTGGATCCAGATCGCTGCCCTGTGGACGTGGAATGCCGTACTGAAGCCGGTGTTCGAGTGGATCGGCAAGATCGTCGTCTGGCTGTGGACGTACATCATCAAGCCGTATATCGGCTTCATCATCGCCTACTGGAAGATGGTCGGCCGCATTGCCATGTGGCTGTGGGAGGCAGTGCTCTCGCCCGTCTTCAAGTGGATCGGCGCGCTGATCGCCTGGTGGTGGAACAACATCGTCAAGCGGTACTTCCAGCTCGTTCGGGGGGCGTTCCGGGGTATCGGCTGGGTGGCGACCTGGCTGTGGGAGAAGGTCATCCGGCCGGTGTTCAACTTCATCGCCGGGCTGTTCCGGTGGTGGTGGAACAACATCGTCAAGCGGTACTTCGGATTCGTGCGCTGGGCTATCGGGAAGCTCGGCGACGCCTTCGGCTGGCTGTGGGAGAAGGCCGTCCAGCCCGTATTCAATTGGATCGCCGACAAGGCCACCTGGCTGTGGGAGAAGGGAATCAGGCCGGCCTTCGATCTGATCCGGCAGGGTATCGGCAAGGTCAGGGAGGGCTTCGAGACCGCCAAGGACGGCATCGGCAAGGCCTGGGACAAGGTCGGCGACATCGCCAAAAAGCCGGTGAAGTTCATCATCGAGACGGTCTACAACAAGGGCATTCGGAGCGTCTTCAACAAGGTCGCCGGGTTCGTCGGCATGGACAAGCTCGGAGAGGTGAAACTCCCGAAGGGCTTCGCCACCGGCGGTGTCCTGCCCGGCTATACCCCGGGCCGGGACGTCCACCTCGCCGCCCTGTCCGGAGGCGAGGCCGTCATGCGGCCGGAGTGGACCCGCGCGGTCGGCCCCGGCTACGTGCATGCCATGAACGCCGCCGCCCGCGCGGGCGGCATCAGCGGCGTACAGCGGGCTCTGGGACTGCCGGGCTTCGCCGACGGCGGCATCGTCGACTGGGTCACAGACAAGGCGAAGAGGGTCGGCAGTGCTGTGATGAGCGGCGCCGACTTCCTGACCAGCCCCTCGAAGATGTGGGACAAGGCGGTCGGCTTCATCAAGGACCGTATCGCCGACATCGGCTCCTCGGGCTGGGCGAAAATGCTCGCCCGCCTGCCGCAGCGGATGCTGTCCGTGCTGAAGGACCGGGTCCTCGGCGCAGCGACCGCCACGACCGGCCAGTGGGTCAAGCCCGTAACGGCCGCGTTCGGCACCCGCTTCGGCGTCGCCGGGTCCCGCTGGGCATCGGGCCGGCACACCGGCCTCGACTTCCCGGCGGCGGTCGGCGCCGCGGTGCGGGCCGTGGCCGACGGCCGGGTATCCAGGGCCCGCAACGGCGGCCCCTACGGGATGCACGTGGTCGTCGACCACGGCGGCGGCCTGCAGTCGCTGTATGCCCACCTGTCGAAGATCATGACGAAGGTCGGTGCTCGTGTCGGCGCCGGGCAGCGGATCGGCAGCGTGGGCGCGACCGGCAATGTCACCGGCCCGCACCTCCACCTGGAGGCGCGGCAGAACGGGCGGGCGATCGACCCGATGCCGCTCCTGAACGGCGCCGGGGGCCCGTCGGGCGGTCGGGGCGTGGAGCGCTGGCGGTCGGTGGTACTGCGCGCCCTGGGGCTGGTCGGCCAGCCGAGGAGCCTGGCGAACACCACGCTGCGGCGGATGAACCAGGAGTCCGGCGGCGACCCGCGCGCGGTCAACCGGTGGGATATCAACTGGCAGCGCGGCCACCCGAGCGTCGGACTGATGCAGGTCATCCGCCCGACGTTCGAGCGGCACGCCGGACAGTTCCGCGGCAAGGGCCCGAAGATGTACGGCGTCTCGGTGGATCCGCTGGCGAACATCTACTCGTCCATGCGGTACGCGCTCGCGCAGTACGGCGGGCTCGCCCGGGCCTACGACCGGCCCGGCGGCTACGACTCGGGCGGCTGGCTCATGCCGGGACAGCTCGGGTTCAACGGCCTGTCCCAGCCGGAGGCGGTGCTCACACCGCAGCAGTTCCGGGACATGTCCACTCTCGCCGCCCGCGGCGCGGAAACCGTCTCCGGTCTTCAGCCGGGTGACCGGCTGGCGCTGCGGGTGGCCGACCGGGAGTTCGACGCCTACGTCGAGGAGCTCGCGGAGGGCCGTGTTCAGGCGGGGTTCGCGCGGGCCCGCCGTCGCCTGCAGGCCGGAGTCAAGCAGTAGAGGAGGCACCTCATGCCGATGATCGTGGACTTGTCGGCGCCGGTGGTGTCGCCTCCGGTGAAGGTGGTCAGCCCGGATGGCTGGCTGACGGCGGCGGTGGACGAGACGCACGCGGGTGTGGTGCTGGCCGTGGACTACACGGCCGGCACCCCGCTGGCGGACGCGGCGGATGTGCTGCGGGTGCGGATCGTGCGGCAGGACCCGGGGTCGGCCGCCGTGGTGCCGGTCCGCTCGGGGGATGCGGCGTGGGCGGTGGGCGGGGTCGGCTCGGCCTACGACCACGAGGCGCCGCTGGGCGTCGGGGTGGCGTACACGGCCACGCCGATCTACGCGGACGGCACCACCGGCCCGTCCTCGTCGTTGGCGGTCACGGTCCCGGCGCCGACGCCCCCGGCGGACGTGTGGATCAAGAGCATCGACGATCCGTCGCTGTCGGCGCGGGTGACGGTGCTGTCCTGGCCGACGCTGCAGTGGGAGTCCCGGATCGACTCCGCGCAGGTGCAGGGCTCGCAGTACCCGGCCGCCAGCCAGGACGTGTACTCGGCGAGCACCTCGGACATCACGATCGACGCCGAGGGGGCTGAGATCGAGGCGCTGCGGGAGCTGCTGACCACGCCGGGGGTGCGGCTGATCCAGACGCTGCCCGGCTACCACCGGCCCGACCTGTACGCCCTGTTCGGCTCCCCGCAGGAGTCGACGGTGTCCACCCCGGATCAGCCGCGGACGTTCACCGCGCAGGTGGTGCAGGTGGCCCGGCCGGACACCGCCGGGCAGCCGCTGCGGGTGCCCGGCTGGTCCTGGGACGTGGTCGGCGAGCGGTTCGCCACGTGGGATGCGTTCGCCGCGAGCTACCCGTCGTGGGCGTCGGCCGCGGTGAACGGGGCGGTGTGAGGTGCTGCGCATCAGCGCGGAGGTGCTGGCCGCGCTGCCGCAGGCGGTGGGCCGGCCGTACCGGGCGGAGTGGAGTAACGACGGCGGCCTGACCTGGCAGTCGTGCGGGCTGGTCGCGGGGTCGGCGCAGATCACCGCCTCGCGCACCGCGGAGGCCCGCTACACCGGCTCCGCGACCCTGACCGGCGTGGCCCTGGGCCGGGACGGCATCAACCCCATCTCCACCGCGGTGCGCCTGTGGCAGGGCGTGACACTGCCTCGCTCCTCCCCAGTGTGGTTCCCGGCCGGCCGGTACGCGGTCACGCGCTGCCGGCTCACGAAGACCGGCATCGAAGTGGAGTTCGGCGGGGTCGAGGACGAACTGCGGGCCGCCTCTTTCCCGGCGCCGCAGACCATCGGCCCCGGCCGGGCGAAGGATCTGATCGAGGCGCTCGTGGCTGCGGCGCTGCCCGGGGCGTCGGTGGCGTGGCGGGCCGGGGTCGACCCGGACACGCCGGTGCCGTCGTTCCTCGCCGAGGAGGACCGGTGGTCGGTGCTGGCCGCCGGAGCGGACTCCACCGGGCAGGGCACGGGCATCGCGCAGGCGCTGGCGGGGGAGATCTGGGCGGACGCCCGCGGCGTCATCACCGTCGGCCCCGTGCCCACCATCGACGACCCGATCGTGTGGCGCATCGGCGCGGGTGTTGGCGGCGTCCTGGTCGAGCCGCAGCAGGAGCAGAGCAGCGAGGGTCTGGCCAACGTCTGGGCCGTCTCCGGCGAGAGCAGCGGCGAGGGCGCGGCCATCGGCCCGGCCTACGCGTGGGACTCCGACCCGAATTCGCTGACCTACGCCGGGCCGGACCCGATCCAGGATCCGTTGGCGGCGCAGCGGGAGGGCCTGCACTGGGTGCGGCTGCGGGTCGCCCGCCACTCCGACGCCCTCATCACCTCGATGCCGCAGGCGCAGGCCGTGGCCCGGGCGAAGCTCGCCGACAGCCTCGGCCTGCAGGCGTCGCTCAGCCTCACCGCAGTGTGCAATCCGGCGCTGGAGCCGGGCGACGTCGTCGAGGTCGAGACCGAGCCGGGCCGGTGGGAGCGGCACCTCATCGACTCCCTGTCCTACACGCTCGGCGCCGCCTCCATGTCCTGCTCGACCCGCACGACCTCGAGGAGGCTGTGATGGCGGACGAGGCGGTCCTGTGGAGTGAGCAGACGGCGCGTACCGGCCCCAGCGGGCCGACCCGCGTCAGCGCCCAGGTCGTGGACGTCACCGAGGACGGCCGGGTCAACATCATGCTGCAGGGGTCGCTAGTCACGGACGTGCCGTGCACGGACGCCTACCGGGGCCGCCGCGCTGGTGACTGGGTGGTGGTCCGGCTGGGCGCGCACCCGATCGTCGAGTACCGGGTGGGCCCGGACCCGGGCGAGGCCAGCGAGGAGTCGGTGCGGACCATCGCCGCGGAGGCGCAGGTCGTCCGCTCGGTGACGTGGGGTGTGGGCGCCCCGGCCGGGACGGGCTGGCAGCAGGCATCGGCGCTGCCGTACTTCCGCCAGAGCGCGGCCGGGCAGATCGAGCTGTACTACCCGGTCGGCGCGGTCGTCGACCCGTCGCCGGACGCTCCGCCCGTGCAGGCCCCGAAGACGGTCACCATCTCGCCGACCTCGTCCGGCTCGTGGCGGAACGGGAGGCCGGACGACTACGTCGACTACCCGATGCAGGGCGACTGGACCGGCGGCGGCAACAGGCGTGGAGCCTGGTTCTACGGCACCGCCATCGCTGACGCCTGCACGGGCAAGACCGTGGCCGACATGCGGGTGACGTTCACCCGGCGGCGGGGGAGCGGCGTCAACGCCTCCCGCCCGGTGCGCGCGTACCTGCACGACTACACCAGCGCGCCGGGCGGCCAGCTCAACATCAACTCC
Source organism: Streptomyces sp. DH37 (assembly GCF_029813835.1). Lineage (GTDB taxonomy): Bacteria > Actinomycetota > Actinomycetes > Streptomycetales > Streptomycetaceae > Streptomyces. The sequence goes on along the minus strand of NZ_JARVKV010000006.1, from coordinate 66,952 downwards.
GGCCCGGAGGACGTCATGTCCCTCTCCGTCGGCGCCACGAGGACCGCGGCCCTGCCCGCCTCGTGGGTCACCCAGCTCGCCTCCGGCGCCGCCCGCGGTCTGGCCATCTACGACACCGGCACCCGCAACTACATGGCGGTCAGCGGCGGCAAGATCACCATCAGCTTCTCTGCATAGGAGACGCCCCTTGGCCACCATCGGATACGCAGACCTGCCCGTCCCGGACGGCGGTGACGCGCCCGCGGGCTCCGGGCAGCTGGCCGCGCTCGCCGCCGCCATCGACCCGCGCCTGCTCCACCACGTCACCAACGAGGCCGAGCGCGACACCGAGTTCGCCGGGGCGCCCGTCAGCACCGCCGTCGTCGCCGACAACGGCACCCTGTGGATCAAGACCGGCGTGAGCCCGGACGTGTGGACGACCGTGTGGGAGCCCTACGAGAGCTGGCAGAACGTCACCCCCGCCGCGGGCATGACGGTCTCCAGCCCGCCCGCCCAGTACCGGCGCGTCGGCAACCAGGTCTATCTGCGCGGCAGGATCGCCAAAACGGACGAGTCGAACATCGTCGGCACGTCCGGCGCCGCGATCTGCGCCGTGCCCACGAACCTCGCGCCGGTGACGCAGGCCACCTACCCGTGCCCGACCTCGCTGGCCGGCGACATCGCCTCCGGCGTCGGCAAGGTCGAGATCGTCGGCGCCGACAACCCGAGCAGCACGTGGGGCCCGCCGGGGACGCTCGTGTGGTGGAACCAGGAGTCCACCGCCGGCACCCCGTGGGTGAACATCAGCGGCTACTACTGGCTCGACTGAGGGGGCGTCGATGGCTCTGTACACCTACGGCGGCAACCCCGCAGCAGTCCTGACCACCAGCACCGGCGCGGTGGTGCCGGACTATCCGGTGCTGGTGCGCGCGGCCGGGACCGGCGCGCTGGTGACCGCACTGTACGAGGCGGACGGCGTCACGCCGATCGCCGAGCTGCGCACCAACGGCCCCGCGTCCGATGCCCCCGGCGCGATCCGGACGTTCAAGGCGGACGGGGTCAGCGCGATCGAGTACGAGTACAACGGGCCCAGCGGTCCGGTGCGCTGGTACGAGGCGGGGCGGGAGCTCGCCCAGGAGGCGCACGCCGCGGTGGCGGACGCGCTGAAGAAGGCCGAGGGCGGCACCGTCACCGCACCGGTCACCCTCGGCGGCGGGGCCACGGTGGCGTCCGGCATGACCGTCGCCGGCGGCGCCACCGTCGACTCGCTGAACACCACCGGCGACCTGACCGTGGGCGGGATCCTCGACGCGGCGGGCGGCATCGCCCTCACCGGCATGCGGATCTTCAACCCGCGCATCTACGGGGCGACCGGCAACGGCAGCACCAACGACGCGCCCGCGATCCAGGCCGCACTGTCCGCCGCGGCGACCTACGGCGGCGGCTGGGTCATCGTCCCGCCCGGCACGTACCGCCTGGCGACGCTGCCACTGCGGATCTACCGCAACACCCGGCTGACGCTGCTGCCCGGCGCGGTCTTCCGCCGCGCGGCCGACGCGACGCTGCTGCTCAACGGCGACGCCGACCAGGACTTCGGCGGCTACACCGGGCACGGCGGGCTCATCATCGAGGGCGGCGTGTGGGACATGCGCGCCACGACCACCGGCCTGACCAACCCGCGCATGTGCATCTCCCTGGGCCACGCGCAGAACATCCTCGTGCGCGGCGTGGAGATCAGGGACGTGCCCGGTTACCACGCCATCGAGGCCAACGCCTGCAAGGACGTGCGTATCCAGGACAGCCGGTTCCTGGGCTTCGTCGACACCGGCGGCCGGGAGAACTCGGAGGCGATCCAGCTCGACCTGGCCGCGGGCAGCGGCTACTTCGGCGGCTTCGGCCCCTACGACTTCACCCCCGTCGAGGACGTCAGCGTCTCGGGCTGCTACTTCGGCGCGTCCGGCACCGCGGGCACAACCGCGTGGGCGCGCGGCGTCGGCTCCCACTCCGCCCGCATCGGCCGCTGGCACAAGCGCATCCGCGTCACCGACTGCACCTTCGAGGGCCTCGTCGACTACGCCGTCCACGCCTACTCGTGGGACGACGTCGTGGTCGCGAACTGCCAGCTCGTGAACTGCGCGTCCGGCGTCCGCGTCCGCACCGTCGACACGGCCCGCACGAACGACACCATCAACACGTCCGGCACCCAGACCAGCGCCTCGCAGGCCCAGTCCGGCGCCGTCGTCGTCGGCTGCACGTTCCGCAACACCGGCGCCGAGGACGAGCCCATCATCATCGAGGGCGAGACCACCGGCCGCGTCCGCATGGTCACCGTCGCCGACAACGTGATCGAGCAGGTCAACACGCAGAACGGCATCAGGTTGACCTTCGTCGACCACTACGCGGTGACCGGCAACGTCATCCGCGATGTCAACGCGGGCACCGGCATCAGCCAGACCTCCACGACCGAGGGCGTGGTCGCCAACAACCGGATCGACGACGCCGACGTCAGCGGCATCACCGCCGGGTCCTGCACGGACGTCCTCATCGCCCACAACCACCTGAGCCGGCTGGGCGTGAACGGCATCCACGTCACGGCCGGGGTCAGGTTGAAGATCGACGGGAACTTCATCCGCGGCGCCGCCCGGGTCGACGGCAACGGCTACGGCATCCGAGTCACGACCTCAACGGCCGGGATCACGATCACGAACAACACGTACCGCAAGTCCGGGTCGGGCTTCGAGGCGCTGAACGCCCTGTCCATCACCGCCGGGAACACCGGCGTGCGGCGCTTCGGCAACGACTGGCTCGGCCAGGGCAACCCCACCGACGCGGTCGACGCCTCCACCTCCCCGAACCTGTCGCCCTACGACACCGGCGCCTGACCCGCCCGCACCACCGCAGCCCCGTCCGACGGGGCCTTTTTCATGCCCGCAAGGAGGCCCCGATGGCCCAACCCATGTCCGCTACCGAGTTCCGCGCCAAGCTCAAGGCCGAGGGCTGCAAGGTCGTCGAGGTCGGCGACTGGCGCAACCACAACCGCAACCACGTCGGCCCCTGGGGGCCCGTCAACGGCGTGATGATCCACCACACCGTGACGTCCGGCTCCGCCCGCACCGTCGACATCTGCCGCCGCGGGTACGCGCAGCTCCCCGGCCCGCTGTGCCACGGCGTCATCACCAAGGACGGCACCGTCCACCTCGTCGGCTACGGCCGCGCCAACCACGCCGGCTCCGGCGACGGCGACGTGCTGCGCGCCGTCATCGCCGAAGCCGACCTCCCGGCCGACAACGAGACCAACACCGACGGCAACCGCTACTTCTACGGCTTCGAGTGCGAGAACCTCGGCGACGGCCGCGACCCCTGGCCCGCCGCCCAGCTGGAGGCCATCGAGAAGGCCGCCGCCGCGATCTGCCGCCACCACGGCTGGAAGGCCGAGTCCGTCATCGGGCACCTGGAGTGGCAGCCCGGCAAGGTCGACCCCCGCGGCTTCACCATGAAGGCGATGCGCGACCGAGTGCGGGCCCGCCTCGCCACCAAGCCCGGCACCCCCGCGCCCGCGTCGACACCCAGCCCGGCCCCGTCGACCACCACGTACACGGTGAAGTCCGGCGACACCCTCTGGGGCATCGCCCGCCAGTGGAAGACGACCGTGCCCGTCCTCGTCGACCTCAACGGCCTGAAGGACCCGGAGCTCCTCCGCGTCGGCCAGACCCTCAGGGTCCCCGGGCTCACGATCTACACCGTCGGCCGCGGCGACACCCTCTGGTCCATCGCCGCCTCCCGGCTCGGCGACGGCAACCGCTACCGCGAGATCGCCAAGCTCAACGGCCTCGCCGATGCCGACACCATCAGCCCTGGCCAGGAGCTCAAGCTCCCGCCGCGGTAACCCCTACAGATCGGATCTGCCATGACCACACCGAGCACCCCCAGCCTGCCCTCCCGCGGCGACGTCGAGACCGTCGTCAAGACCGCGAGCACCTACGCCCGCGACCTGATCGAGCGGATCATCGCCACGTTCCTCGTCGCCTTCGCCGGCGTCGCCCTGGCCGCCGGCCCCGGCGACCTGTTCTCCGCGACGTTCTGGGAGACGGCCGCCGCCGCAGGCCTGGCCGCCGTCGGCTCCCTGGTGAAGGGCCTCGTCGCCCGCGCCATCGGCCCGAAGAACAGCGCCTCCACCGCCCCGGGCGTGTAGTTGACCCAGTTACAGCAAGGGAGAGCGACCGTGGCCGAGACCTTCGGCATTGACCCAACCCAGGGCGGCGCGGTCGCCCTCCTCGCCATCGTCTTCCTCATGGTCCTCGCTGGCCGTCTCGTGCCGCGGTCAGCCCTGCAGGACATGAAGGAAGAGCGGGACCTGTGGCGTGAAGCGCACGCCACCTCCGAGAAAGCCCGACAGGAGGAAAGAGAGCAGACGGCAGAGCTGCTGGAAATCGCGAAGATCAGCGGGCACGTACTGACCTCTCTACCCCGTCCTGCGCCCGCCCGGGAGGAGGTGCCCCGTGCTCCAGTGGATCAAGCGACTGATGCGCAAGGGTAAGCCGACCCCTGGGCATCAAGCCGCATCAGAAGCGCTGGAGCGGGCCCGCGACGCTCACCGAGAAGCAGAGGAGCGCCGTCCAGCAGTCGAAGCCATCGCGGCCCGACTGCGACGGGAGAGGGCAGCGAACAACTTCGCCGAGCGGATCCGCTCGGCCCTGGAGGGAGGGTCGTGAAATGGGCGACCTGAGCGTCGATCGGTGGGCGAACGTGATCGTATCGGGGCTGGCATTCCTGGCGTGCGCGGCGTTCGTAGTGGTCTACCACTGGAAGGCGCCGTGGTGGCGGTCCGACGTGGGCCGGAACCTGATGGCACTCCCGAGCGCCATCGGCGTCCTGTGCCTGTACACCGTGCTCATCACCGTGTGGCCGGAGGGCCGCCCGGCGGCTGTGCTCCGCAGCGTGCGGACGGCGGTGGTCCTGGCAATCGCCGTGCTGATGGTGCAGCGGACCTGGATGGTGTGGCGGGCCCAGAGCGAACCCCACGATCGAACTGGAGTGTGACGGACCCCGGACCGGCCCTGTCGTGGAAGGCCGGCCCGAGGCGTAGAAACGAGTGCCCCCTCTCTCCCCGTTCATGGGGGAGAGAGGGGGCACTTCGTCGTGCTCAGGGGAGGTACACCCCCCGATAACATGCCGTATCCCAGGTCAGCGGCGCGCGCCGTCCCGCTCGGCCTGCCAGCGGGCGAGCGCCTCGGCGGACGGCCGGGCGTACTTCGCCAGCGAGCGCACCGAGGTGTGTCCGGAGAACGCCATCAGCATCGGCGTGCTCGCCCCATCCTCCGCCGCATGCGTCAGCGCCGAGTGCCGCAACTGGTGCAGCGTCGCCTTCTCGCCCAGCACCCGCGCGGTGTGCTCCTCGAACAGCTCGGCCGCCCGCCGGTACGACAGGCGCGCCTTCCCGCTGTCCGGGTCGACGTCGGCCAGCGCCACCGAGGGGCGGGCCCGCCGGTCGGTGAGGAACAGCGGGCCCGAGCGGCGCCCGGCCAGCAGGCGCGGCAGCAGGCGGGCGGTGCCGGTCTGCCAGGCGATGACGTCCCGGGCCCCGGCCTTCCGCCGGGTGCGGGCGGTGCGGGCCGGCATGTCGAGGTCGGGCACGTCCAGACGGAGCACCTCCTCGGCGCGGGCCGCGGTCTCGTAGAGCAGGTGCCACAGCACGCGGTCGCGCAGCGGGCTGCTCTTGTCGCCGAGGAGCTTCTCCACCTGGGCGCGGGACAGGGCGCGATCGCGGTCGGCGGGCGCGGTGCGCATCCGCAGCCGCACGGTGGGGTCGCTGGCGAGCCAGCCCTGCTCGCGCCAGTAGGCGGTCGCCGAGTGCAGGGCGTTCATGCGGGTGTTCCAGGTGCGGGCCGCGGCGGCGCCCCACTGCTCGGTGAACCAGGCGGCGAGCCGGTCGGGGTCGGCGACGTCGTCGAGGTGGGCCCGGTCGCCGTAGTGGGCGGCGAGCCGGTCGAGGACGACGGTGTAGGCGCGGCGGGTGTTCAGTACGCGGATGGTGTCGAGGAAGGCCGCGGCGGCGTGCGCGACGGTGGGCGCGTCGGCGGCGCGGGGCAGGGCGTGGACGGTTCCCAAGGGAGGCAACCCCTTCTATCGCAGATAGTTTCCGGAGTCGGTAGCCTCCGGGGCCTCCGTTCGCGCTGGTCACCTCCGCTGCTACCGCAGATAGTATGCCGCTATCTGCGGTAACTCCGGTCCGGGAAACGCCGGTTGACGAGCACGCAGGGGGAGGCCACCAGGACTCGCCGCATCCTGCCCGAACCACTCCCGGCGAGACGCAGCCGCGAGAGAATGAGCCCATGGACCTCACCGAAGCAAGCAGCCAAGTCGGCCAGCTCGTCGCCGCCGGCGTCCCCGCCGAGGACATCGCCGTGCGCCAGCCGTGCCCGGTCTTCGGCACGTCCTGGGGCGTGACTGCCCGTATCTCCGGGCCGCTGCGCGTCACCTCGGGCACGAACTTGCGCCTCCATCCGGAGCTCAAGGTCGAGTAGGCCTGATCCCCGGCCCGCCCCGCCGGCTCCGGTCGGCGGGGCGCTGTCGTGTCCGCCGCCCGCTGTCGCCTGCCGGTGCCACACTGGGAGACGTCCCATCCGTCGTGCTGCCGGGCTGCGGACACGGCCCCGCCCCTGATGCAGGCGGGGCCACCAGACGAAGGGGGAGCGGCGTGAGCGCGCAGAGGCTGAGCCCGAAGTCGACCCGACGCATCACCCGGTCGACCGGCCTCGACGTGATCCGCGCTTGGTCGCATGGCGGCTACACGATGGCGTTCGTGACCGCCGACCACCGCCACGGCTGGTGGGACAAGAAGACCGGCGAGTGGGGCATCGACAGCGCGCCCGTGCACTACACGTCCTGCAGCGAGCTGTTCCCCGAGGAGGATTGACCCCCGGTCTGCCCCGTCCGCGTCCCCTGTCGCGGGCGGGGCTTCCTCACGCCTCCGGCTGCCGGGCCGCGTCCTTCACTGCCTGCCCCAGCTCGTACCGGTTCAGGCTCTGCTCCACGGCGTGCTGGGTGATGGCCGCCTGCACGGCCTCGGCGCACATGCGCCACGCCTCCCGCTGCTCGCGACGCTCCTCTTCGCTGGTCGCCGCCTCCAGCTTCGCGCGGGCCTCGTTCGACGCCCTCTGCAGTTCGATCAGGTTCTCGGGTACGTCCACGCCCGGATGCTACGCCGCGGTCGCCCACTCACGGCGGACCGCCTCTGCCCACGCCCGGCGCAGCCGGTCCAGCTCCTCCAGCTCGGCCGCCGTCCACGACCGGCGGCCGGCGGCGTAGGCCCGCAGCGCGGCGTTCGCCTCGTCCGCCGTCGGGAGCCGCTCGGGAGTGTCCACGCCCAGCAGATTACGCGCCTGGTGTGACACCGGAAGTGACAAATCCGTGTCCAGCGAAGATCCGTTCCCTGTACACCCTTCCCGCATATGCCAGGGCCGTGGTCAAATCGGCGTCCAGAGGAACGCTCCTTACAGACTCACCCGCCACCTGTCCGCAGGGAGGACCAGATCAGCCGTCTCCACCGGGCGCCCGGTCTCGTCCAGCCGAGTCCGCTCCACCAACAGCGCCGCCGTCCCCGCCGCCAGACCCAGCGCCGCCGCCTCCCCGGCCGTCATCTGATGAGGCCGCAGCTCGCACCGCACCGCGGCGTGCTCACGGGGTACCGCGCCGCGCCACCAGCGGGTCAGCAGAAGTGCCGGCCGCCCGTCGGGGTCCAGCAGTTCGGCCCGCTCCCACTGCACGGCGACACGGCGGGCCAGCCCCAGCCGGGCCCGCAGCTCCCCGTCGGCCTGGACCGTGCCCCGCTCCACATCGCCCGTCCCGTGCGGCCACGGGGCATCCGGATCGGTGAGGGTGCGCACGGCCGGAGGGTAGGCCACCGTCAGCCGGGCGCCGGGTCGGCCGTCCAGGAGGCCCTCCCGACGGAGGAGCGCCACGGCTTGGTAGGCGGCGCCCGCGCCGACGCCGTGTTCATCGGCGATCTGACGGTGGGAAGGGAAGCGGGATCCGGGGGGATAGGTGCCGTCGGTGATGCGCTGACGCAGTGCGGCGGCGAGCCGTCGGTGCGGCGCGTCCACCATGGCAGCCCCCGGGCAGTGATCTTGAGATCGCCACCGTAGGAGAGGCTGTTGAAACTGCTACATAGCGGTTAGCGTAGAGATCACGGACGCCAGCCCTGCCGCCTGTGACTGCCGCAGGGCTGGACGCATTTCCGGGCACTCGAACACTTGTTCACTCGAAGGGGTGAAGCACCGCTGTAGGCCGCATGCAGTAACCCGCGGGAGGCACACGGATGACTACCGCCCCCACGCCGTCGCTCAGCAGGAGGACCCTCATGCCGACCGAGGAGAAGATCCTCGACTGCTACCGCTGGAGACCGGGCACGTGCTTCCGCTGCGCCCGCACGGGCGTGGACACCGCGCGGATCGGCCGGGTTCGACCGCAGGCCGGCGGCGAACACGAGGTACGGGCCTGCCGGAAGTGCGTGCTCGCGCTGGAGGCCGACCGGCGCAGTGCCGCCGAGCGGCGCGGCGAGATCTACGAGCCCGGCCAACTGGGGAAGTCCGACGCGTAGACAGCGCCCTGACCGGCCGTAGACGGCCTGTCGCGCGGCCTTCAGCGGGAGAGTTCCTGGGGAGAATCTGGGGAGCGGGGAGCGCACGGGGAGAGGAATCGAGCCCAACTTGTCTCAGTGAATCACAATGCGTCTCAACAGATCTCAGCAGGTCAGGGCGCCAGAAGTGACTCAACCGGACACGCCTCCAGGTGGGCCTCTCTGTTGCCGTCAGTTCGAGAACATCTGGCTGAGGACGAAGCGGTACGACGCCAACGGTCGGGTGCGGAGCGGCACGGGCGGCGTCTGCTACATCCTCTTCCCGGCCCACCCCTCCCCGGCCCAGCGCCGCGCCCTGCGGGAGCTCGGCATCCGCTGACCCGCCGCCGAGGACGGCCCCGCGCGCCTGCCGGCAGGCACGCGGGGCCGTCGGCGGTGAGGCGGCCGTAACGGTGCGCCGTGGTCCTGATGGAGCGGTGCCCCGTCCACCGTCAAGGGGATCCGCTTGGACGCCGCCCTGGAGAACGGTGACCGGGTCGACATCCGGGCCGGCATGACCGAGGAGAAGCGCGAGCCCCGGCCCCGGCCTGCGTCAACGGATGGGACTTACAAGGCCCGTGTTCCCGCGGGCACCAAGGACGGCCAGGAGGGGCCGGATCCGCGAGCTCGGCGGTCCCGGCGAGCACGGCGGTGCCAGGGGGCCCGGAGGCCACCGTGCACGTCTCGCCGCGCCGGGCGGGGGCTCACCCGGCCGCATCGGTGTCGTCGCCTCCGGCGGCACGGGCCGATCGAGCCGCTGCGACGGCGAAGGCGCGGCGGAGGGCCGGGCAGTCCACCACCTCGATGTCGGCGTCGAACCGCAGCAGCCATGCCGCCAAGCCGGCCCAGGACCAGGAGCCGACCCTGACGCGGCAGCGGTCGGGCTCCGTCGCCACGACGATGCCGTCCCCGACGAAGGGGAGGACCCGGTCGGGAGGGAGACCGATGACGACGTCGGCCCGGCAGGGCCAGGCGTCGGTGTCCTGTGCGCCCCTGAAGCGGGCGGCCAGGAAGGACGCCACGTCGCCGCCGGGCAGCTCGCGGGGGGTGAAGCGGGGGCCGTTGGGGCTGCGTAGCGTCATCCGGTCGACGCGGTGGACACGCCAGTCCTGGTGCCCGGGGTCCCATGCGACGAGGTACCAGCGCCCGGCACGGGCGACGAGGTGATGGGGCTGCACCTGCCGGGGCGGCCGGAGGGCCTCGTGGTCCTCCGTCCGCCCCGGCGTGCGGTAGTCGAAGCGCAGCTCCTCACGGGTGCGGACGGCGGCGCCGACGGCCAGCAGCGTCCGAGGATCCGCCGGCTGACCGTCCCCTTCGGCGTGCGCGACCGGGGTGACGTCGAAGCCGTCGATGCGGGCGCGCAGCCGGGCCGGCATGACCTGGCTCAGCGTGGCCAGCGCGCGCCCGGCCGCCTCCTCGATCCCGGCGCCGCTCACCACGGCCGTCCGCAGGGCGATGGCGAGAGCGACGGCCTGGTCGTCGTCGAAGAGCAGGGGCGGCAGCCGGGTACCGGCCCCGAGCCGGTAACCGCCGTCGGGTCCTCTGGTCGCGGTGATGGGGTAGCCCAGGTCGCGCAACCGGTCGATGTCGCGGCGCAGGGTGCGCGGGCTGACGTGCAGGCGTTCGCTGAGGACCGCGCCCGGCCAGTCCCGGCGGGTCTGGAGCAGGCTCAGGAGGTTGAGCAGGCGCTGCGATGCCGCCGGTGCCGAACTGGTGGGCACATTCCCGTCCTCTCTCGCGTTCCCCCGGGCTGTCGACCGCTGTCCCGCGGCAGGGCGCCGTTCCGGTCCGTCCCGGTGTCGTTCTCCCCGTACCCGGTGGGTGGACCGGGTTCCGGCGGTGCCCGCCGGGCGGGACGAGCGCGTCGGTGCGGTCGAGGAGCGCGTCCTCCGGCACCACGCCCGCGCCCGCCGGCAGGTCCTCCGGGTGTGCGAGCGTACGCGGGCCGATGACCGCCGAGGTGACGTCCGGGTGGTTCACGGCGAACGCCGTCGCCATGGGGGTGATCGGCACCCCGCTTCCCGGGCCAGGGCGATGAGCTGCTCGACCAGGTCCAGGGCCCGCTCGTCGGTCAGGTGCTTCGGCCCCCACTGCGACCGCCGGCCGTCCGGGGGCCGCCCCTCGCGGTGGCGGCCGGCGAGCACGTCCGAGACGAGCGGGCTCCACACCGGCGTGCCGACGCCGTACCGCCGACGCACCGGCAGCACCTCGCGCTCGGTCGCCCGGTTGAGGACGGAGCACGTCGGCTGCTCGGTGCGCGGACGGGCCGGCCCGCGCCGCCCGGCGGGCCACCGCCCCTCCACGATCCCCGAAGCGGGGAGTCCGAGGAGCCGACGGCCGCGCCGTGCCGCTGCGCGGCAGGCCGGTGAGCGCCGGAAGCGTCTCCTCGAGGTCCGTACCGGGCTCGGGACGATGGATCCGGCAGAGGCCGACGCGGTCGACCCTCAGCCGGCGCGGGGAGTCCTCGACCGCGGTCGTGATCCAGCGCCGTGAGCCTCCACGCCGGTTCGGATCCCGTCCCGTCACGCCGTGGGACGCGGTGGCGAGGACCACGTCGTCGCGCCGGCCCTCGGGGCCTCGCCGGTGATCTCCCCGGTCCCGCCGTACCCGTGGACGTCGGCGGTGCCGATGAGGTTGACGCCGGCGTCCAGGGCCCGGTGGACGGTGCGGGCGCGGTCCTCGTGGTCGGGACTGCCGGGTCTGCCGAACACCACGGTGCCCAGGCGGCAGGGGCTGGACCGGATGCCGGTCCGCCCCGGTGCGCGTGTCCTCACGTCCGTGGTCCTCGCGCCGTTCAGGAGGGGACGTACTCGGTGGCGACGTCGAGGGTCCAGGTGACGCCGAACCGGTCGGTGAGCATGCCGTACAGCGGTGCCCAGGCGGACGGGGCGAGGTCGGAGACGATGGTGGCGCCCTCGCGGAGCCTGTGCCAGTAGCGGCTGATCTCGTCGGCGTCCGTGCCGCGGACGGAGACGAAGTAGGAGCTCACACCCTGGTCGTACGGCCGTGCGGAGGGGACGTCGAAGGCCATGACGTGGAAGCCCGCCGGCGAGGTCACCTGACCCCACGAGAGCCGGTCGGCCTCCTGCGGCTCGGTCACCGCCCGAAGGTCGGCGTAGGTGACGGCGACGAGGTCACCACCGAAGACGGACCGGTAGAACTCCAGCGCTTCCCGGGCATTGCCGCGCAGGTTGATGTGGGTGACGGTCCTGATGCTCATGCCGTGGTTCCTGTTCCTCTTTCCGGCCCTCGCGGGCCGCCGGGGCCGTGTGCCCCGGCAGGGGAGACATTCACAGGGGTAGAGGCCAGGGAATGACCTGTACCCCGGGGACGATGCCCCCCATGCCGACAGTTCTCCCCCGCCGGTCACCGGACGCCGCAGGCCCGCCCGTACGCCACGTCACCGACGCGGAACGCCGCGCCCGGCTCGCCGTCCGGCACATGCTGGCCCCTTCGTTCCGCGCCGGATCACCGCAGGACGTCACCCGGGCGATGACCGTCCTGCACGCCACCGAACCGGCCACCGTCCACCTCTCCTGCCACGCCCGCACGAACGCGCTGACGACCGCCGACGTGGACCGGGCCCTCTTCATCGAACGCGGTCTGGTCAGGCAGCTCGCCATGCGCCGCACCCTGTTCGTCTTCCCCCGCGACCTGCTCCCCGCGGCCTGGGCGGGTCCGTCCGCCCGGGTCGCCGCCGCCGAGCGCGCCCGCATGGCCGGTGACGTCGTCGAGGCCGGCCTCGCCTCCGACGGCCATGCCTGGCTCGACCACGCCCGCGCCGATGTCCTGGCCCTGCTCACCACCGCCGCGGACGGCCTCACGGCCCGGGAGATCCGCCGGGCCGTACCGGCGATCGACGTGAAGGTGGCGGTCAGGCCGGGCGACCCCTGGACCGCCTCGCGCGTACTGACCCAACTGGGCGCCACCGCCGACATCGTCCGCGGCACCAACACCGCCGGCTGGTACGCCTCCCGTCCCCGCTGGACCCTGACGCGCCACTGGCTCGGCGCCCCGCCCGCCGCACTCGACCCCGCCGCCGGCTACCGCGAGATCGTGCGCCGCTGGCTGTACACCTTCGGCCCCGGCACCGAGGACGACCTGGTGTGGTGGCTCGGAGCCACGAGGACCACCGTCCGCACCGCCCTCGCCGACCTCGGCGCGCTCCCCGTGACGCTGGACACCGCAGCGACCGGCTGGCTGCTGCCCGACGACCTCCAGGAGGTCACCGACCCCGGCCGCTGGGCGGCACTGCTGCCCGTCCTCGACCCGACCGTGATGGGCTGGTGCGGCCGCGACTTCTACCTCGGCCCGCACCGCGCCCAGCTCTTCGAACGCCGCGGCAACGCCGGTACGACCGCCTGGGTCGACGGCCGGGTGGTGGGCTGCTGGGTGCAGGACGTGGCCGGACGCGTACACCTCCGGCTGCTGGAGTCCGTCACCCCCGCCGAACGACGCCTGCTCGACGAGGAGGCGCAACGGCTGACCGCCTGGCTCGACGGCTTCCGCGTCACCCCCGTCTACACCTCACCCGCGATGAGGACGTGACACCGGCCTCCGTCGCGAGAACGGGTCCCGGCGCGACTTCTGTGGAGCGGCACGGCGAGGCCGCGTCCGGGGGCTGTCGAGCGAGCGGCTCTGTCCCACTTCCGGCGGTGACGGAAGGCAACCGCGACGATGGGCGGGCCGTCGACCGGAACCCGTTCCCGTGGACGGGGCTGAGCCGGGTGGTGCCGCCCAGGAAGCCGTAGCCGTGCCCGTCATGGCGGGCGGTGCGGTATCGCCGCCCCGCCGCGGGAGGACCGCGACCGTCTACCGCGCCGGCCTCCGCAACGCGGGCGCCCCTCCCTCTGCCCCGTCCGGCGGTCCGGGGGGAACCGCCTGACGTCCGGCAGCGCGTGCGGTGAGGTCCTCGTCCGTCGGCGTCTCTCCGTTTCACCCGGCGGCGTGCGGTCGTACTCGAAGACCTGCTCGGTACGGCGCCGAGCGGTGAGGAAGGCCGCCTCCGACTCGGTGTGGACGAGCCCCTCGGCGATCCGGTCCGGGACCTCTTCCTCGTGCGCACGCGTCACAGCGGAACACTCCCTTCGTCCAGTCCTCGGGCAGGCCCGGCGCGTCTCCGGTCGACCGCGCGCCCAGCGCCTGTGCGGGCCGTGAGGGCACCATGGGGTACTCCGGACTCCCCGGGCATCGGCTCCGGGCCCTTTCCTCTGGAGCCGGCCGCGTCAGGGAACGGCGTTCGGTGTGGTGAGGGGCCAGGGCTCGCGGGGCAGGAATGCACCGGGCGGAGGCCCTGGATGTCAGAGCGGTGTGAGACCTTGCCGCTCATGACGACGGAGAACGATCCCCTGGCCGGGCTGGACGCGGTCGACTGGTCGGCCCTGGAGCACGCCTACGGAGCCGCGGACGACGTCCCGGGGCAGCTGCGGGCGCTGTGCGGGGCGGACGCCGAGGAGCGGGCCAAGGCCCTGCACGAGCTGTACGGCAACATCTTCCACCAGGGCAGCCGCTACGAGGCGTCGGCCGCGGCCGTGCCGTTCCTGGCCCGCATGGCGGCCGACGCCTCGCTGCCCGACCGGCACGAGGCCCTGGAACTGCTGGCGGCGCTGGCCGTCGGCTACGACGAGGCGCACCTGCCGGGCGGCGTCGACATATCCGGCTGGCGGCAGGAGGTCGCGCGGTTCGCGGCGGAGGATCCGGAGCAGATACGCGCCGAGTACGACACGTGGGTGGCGGAGGCGCCCGACGAGGGCGAGCGGCGCGTGCGCGAGATGCACCGCGCGATGCTCGACGTCGACGCGCAACTGCGGGCTGCCGACGCCGAACTGGGCGCCTACGACGCGGTGCGGCAGGAGGTGCCGGCCCTGTGCGCCCTGCTGGGCGACGACGATCCGGCCGTGCGCGCGGCCACGGCGTACCTGCTGGCCTGGTTCCCGGAGGAGGCCGGCCGCACGGTGCCGCACCTGCTCCATCTGCTCGACCGCGAGACCGACCGGGCCGTGGTGGCCACGGCGCTGGTGGCGGTGGGCCTGCTGGGCGATGCCACCCAGGCCGACAGGCTGCGGACGTTCCTCACCGCCGGGGACCGGGCGGTGCGGTGGGCGGCGGCGACCGCCCTGGCACGCCTGGGCAGCACGGACTCCGGAGTCGCGGTGGGCACGGAGGTGCTCGCCGAACTGGCCGCCGCCGAGGCGGACCCGCCGGAGCCCGGCCCGCCCGGCATCCTGTTCCACGAGGGTGACCTGCGCGGCTACGCCGCGGCGAGCCTCACCCAGCTGGCCGACCGCTACCCGGCCGAAGCCCTGGACGCCGTGACGGACGGCTTGGCCGCCACCACGGGGCCCGCCGGCTTCGCGGTCGCCGCGGCAGCCCTGCACCTGGCCTTCGGCGGGCAGCGCCCCACCGGCCTTCCGGCGTTCGCGGACCTGGACCGCCGTCAGCAGCGCCTGGTCCGCGTACTGGCCGCGCTCGACGACGGCACGTGGCGATGGGTGAACTTCCTGGAGATCCTGCGGGCGTGGGGCCTGCCCCAGGACCGCGCGGCGATGCGCGCCTACGCGGAGATGCCCGCATAGGGGGACGGGCGCCCGCTGCCGGATGCGGCGTCGGGCGGATCCGGTGTCAGAGCCGTCCTGAACGCTGCACTGCTCCGAGGCAGGAAAGCGGGCCCTCCACCAGTTTCCGCTGAGGGGACGGCAGTTCGGCGGCGACGGCTCGGCGGACGAGCGGAAGGCTGCTCCGGCTGCCAGGTGGAGCTCGTGCAGCGCAGAGCCGATGGCGGGGGAGGGGGACGCGGAGCGGGGCGGGCGGCCCGGGTTCGGGCCGCGGGCTGGGCACAGGTGTGTTCCGTCCGCAGGTGGGCGGGCGTGAGCAGGGTCTGGCGGCCGGGGCCGGCGGGAGCCGATCGCGCGGCGGTGCCGCCGTAGACGAGTGGCCAGGGAGCACAGGGCGGCACCGGGCACGTCGACGCCCGGCGGGTGGGCGGGCATGCGAAGCCTCTGGTGGAGACGGTTCTCTCGGTCGGCAACCCGTCTGCCGGGGGCTTCACCACGCCGTCGGCCCGGCTGCCGAACTCCTGCCGCACGCCGGGGAGGGCTCGGCCGGTCTTTCCTGGTCCAAGAGCAGTTACAGCAGTGGAGCCGGTGGTGAGGGCGTCGAGGCCGCCGCCCGTACCGGCACCGTCCACGTACGGGGCTCCGAGGACACGGCCCGGCGCGGTCGGGCCGGACGCCTGGGCGTCCTTCCTCGCCCCGGCGTCCCGCTCGTACGTCCGACGCTCGCGTCGCGTCCGCGCCCCCGTCCCGCGGGGCCGCCGCCGGGCGCCTGGCCGCCGTCGCCCCTCAGCGGGTGAGGTGGACGGGGACGGAGGCGTGGCCGTTGGAGATCAGGCCGGCGTTGGGGCGCAGGGCGTCGGCGGGGACGGCGAGGCGCAGGTCGGGGAAGCGGGCGAAGAGGGCCGGGAGAGCGGCCCCGGCCTCCGCCCGGGCGAGGGCGGCGCCGAGGCAGAAGTGGACGCCGTGGCCGAAGGACAGGTGCTCCTTGCCGGGCCGGGTGACGTCGAAGGAGTCGGCGGTGTCGCCGTGCAGCCTCGGATGGCGGCCGGCCGCCGCGTACGAGGCGAGGATCGCCTCGCCCCGCCGGATCACCGGCCCGCCGGGCACGGGGATGTCCTCGACGGCGTACCGCAGGGGCAGGTGGGCGATCGGCGACTCGAAGCGGAGGGCCTCCTCTATGACGTCGCCCCAGCCGGCGCGTCCGGCGCGGACGTGGCCGAGCTGGTCGGGGTGGGTGAGCAGGGCGACGATCGCCTGGTCCAGGAGGTTGACCGTGGTCTCGTGCCCCGCGCTGATGACCAGCAGCAGGGTGTCGACGAGCTCCTCCTCGCTGAGGGCGGAGCCGTCGCCCCCCTCGTCCCGGGCGGCGATCAGGACCGAGGTCATGTCGTCGCCGGGGCGGGCCCGCTTGGCGGCGACGAGGTCGCGCAGGACGCCGTACAGCTCCCGGGTGTTGGCGGCGGCCTGCTCGGGGGTGAGGGTGGTGTCGAAGACCCCGTCGACGGTGCGGCCGAAGTCGGAGCGGGAGTGGTCGGGCAGGCCCATCAGTTCGCTGATCACCTGGACCGGCAGGGGGTGGGCGAAGCGCTCGCGCAGGTCGACGCTCTCGCCGGGCGGGACGGCGGCGAGGTCGTCGAGCAGGGAGGCGGCGACGGCCTCGATGCGCGGGACGAGGACGGTGACGCGGCGGGCCGCGAACGCCGGGCTGACCAGCCGGCGCAGGCGCCGGTGCTCGGGTCCGTAGGCGGTGAACATGTTCCGCACGCTCACCCACAGCTCCAGCGGCCACCGGCCGACGATCTCGTCGGGGAACGCCGGCCAGTGCCGGTAGGCGTCCTTGGACACCCGCGGGTCGGTCAGGAGCCCCTTGAGCACCTCCGGGTCGGTGACCGCCCAGGCGCGCACGCCCAGGATGTCCACCGGAGCCACCGGACCGCGGGCGCGCAGGGCGGCGTCCTCGGCCCGGCGGTCGGCGCCGTTGGGATCCAGTACGAGGACCGGTGGGTCCATCGGCTGTCGGTCCATCGGGGTCTCCTCGTGGGAGGGGCCGGCGGTGCGGGCGGTGCGCGGTCGCGGGACGCGTGGGCGCCGCGGAGCGCGTGCGCGCACACCGCCGCCTCCGCGGGCCGGGCCGTCCCGGCCGGCCGCTCGGCCCGTCCCCGTCACGCCGGTGCGTCCGTACGGTGCGACCGGTCCGTCACCGCACCCGGTCATGGTCCGCCGCCCGCCTCCCTCCGGGCTACGGCGGAATCGGTCAATGCGGTGGAGGTGGCGGGGTGGCGGGTGGGATCCGTCCCGCCGCTCGCGCCTCGGAAGGATTCCGGCGACGCGTACGGGGCGTGGGGGATCCCCGGCCGTCCGCCGCGCGAGGCTGTCCCGGCGGTCGCGGCCGCCGCCGACGTACGGGTCCAACCGCCCGACGGCTCGCGGCGGGGCGCGGGGGAGGGGCGCGGGAGAGGGTTTCCCGCCGCGCCGACCGGGGTTTCGCGCAACGGCGATCGCGGGGACGTGGACGGCGGCGGCGGAAGCGCACCTGCCGCTCCCGTGACCACCGGGCCGGTGCCGGTTCGCCGCGCGGACACTCCCACGCCCGCCGAAGGGCGGTGACATGGTGCGCGCGCCCTGTTCCCGGGCTGAGCGGCATCGCCGCGGTGAGCCTCCGGTGTCCGGCTCGTACGTCCCACGCCACCGCGGACGCGACCCGGTGGCGGCCTGCTCCGGGGTGAACGCCGGGGTGGCCGGCTCGCTGAGCGCCGCCGGCCGCCGGAGGCAGTACCCGAATCGGCCCGGGACCGGTGCCGTTCGGCGTGCCGTCCGTCATCCGGCCGCGCTCCACCGAACCGGACCGGCGCGAGGCCGCCCGCTGCTTCCCGGCACGCCGCCGGGCCGGAACGCGCTTTGCGCCCCGCGCCCCCGGCCGTGACACTGGGCCGAGCGGTACGCGGGGCGCGGGCGGCGGAGGGGGAGAACATGGCCGACGAGCCGGGGAGTTGGGGGAGGCCGGTGCCGCTGGGCCACGGCGGCGCGGCCGAGGCGGCCCACTTCGTCGCCGCGCCGCTGCTGGCCGGGGCCTGCATCGCCACCGTCGGGGTCCTGGGCGCCGACGCCGAGAAGTTCCGCTGGCCCGGCCCGGCGATGCTGCTGCTCACCCTCGCCTTCGCCGCGCTCGTCGGCAGCGTGCAGTACGGCTTCCACGCCCGCCGGCACCTCTACTCCCCGGCGGACGTGGAGTCCTGGCACCCGCCGGACTCCCGCAGGCCCTCCGGCGAGGTGCTGCGGCGGGAGCAGCGCCGTCACTTCGGGGAGTGGCTGCGGCTGAGCCGCCGGGCGGCGCTGACCTACAACCTGGGGATCGCCCTGCTGGGCGCGGGTGGCGCACTGGCCCTCGCGGCCCCCGAGGGCGCCTCGTTCTGGCACGCTGTGTGCCGCTGGGCGGCGAGCGCGGTGCTGGCGGCCGGCGCCCTGGCGGAGTTGGAGTGGACGCTGAGCGAGTGGTGGACGCGCAGGACGCTGCTGCGCGCCGCCCGCGCCGGCGGGCGGGGAGAGGACGGAGGGGAGGGGCGCGATGTCTGAGCCCGTCGTGCGTGCCGTCGGCGGCCCGTGGGAGCCGGAGGTGACGCACTGCTGCGTGTGCGGGGGGCCGCTGCTGCTGCGCGGGCGCCCGCTGACGGTGCGTCCGCGCGTGTGGTCCCTCCGCAGGCAGGGCTTCCTGGACGACCTCGCGTACGACCACGACGGCGGCTGCGCCGCGGCGGCGGTCCCGGCCGGCGTGCTCGTCGGGATGAGCAGGGAGCAGGCCCTGGCGGAGGCGGCCCGCCTGGCTCCCCCTGCGGAGGAGGGGGAGGGCGGTACGGCGGGCGGGTCCGGCTGAGCCCGGGGCCCGGCCGGGCGGGCGAGTTCGGCCGGGCCGGAGCCGGGAACACGGACGACATCCGCATTCGGCAGGGCGGTTCGCCGCCGGGAACGCCGAGGACAGCCGAGTCGAGGAGGACCGCATGGCCGTCACGTTCCGCAGGAGCTTCCGGATCCTGCCCGGGGTGCGCCTGAACATCAACCGCCGTTCCTGGTCGTTCACCCTGGGCAGCGGGAAGGGGCCGCGTCACACGGTCAGTTCGACCGGGCGCCGCACCACGTCCATGGACCTTCCCGGTCCGTTCGGATACCGGAAGACGACGACGAGCCGCGGCCGCCGCGGCGGCCGCTGACGCTTCGGCGGTAGCACACCGCGCACCACACCACACACCGCGCACCGGACCGGCCCCGGAGCCCCAAGAGGGCTCCGGGGCCGGTCCTCCGGCGCGGGGACCCGCGGCTTCCGCAGGGCTCGGCGCCGCCCGGGCGGGCGGAACGCGAGACCGCGGCGAATGGCCGAAAAGGGACTGCACGGAACCTTGCCAGTGACCGGTGGCGTACATACAGTCAACCTACTCGCCGGTATTGACATGTTCACTAATACCGGACGTCCCCCCGTGCGCCCCGTGGAGGCGCGGGGCGGAGCCGTGCCACCGTACGTACCGGACCGGTGCCCGTCGGGCGCCGGGCCGACGCTACCCAGCACCGATCCATCGCAGTCCGTATGCCAGAGGCACGTCCGCGAGGACTCGCGGGCGCCGCCGGAGGGGTGTGTGATGAAGGACGATCAGGAAAGACCCGTGGACGGCCGCGTCAGATGGCGCAGGTTCGCCGCCGTGTGCGTCCCCGGCTTCGCCGTCACCGGCGTCCTGGCCGTGGCGCTGGCCGAGGGGGCCCTCGCCGCGTCGTTCGCCGTGTCCGGGCAGCAGTTCAAGGTGTCCGCGGACCGGCTCACCGGCACCGGCTTCGTGCAGTACGGCAGCGTGGACGTCAACGCCCGCGACCAGCTGCTGCCCGTCGCGGTGACCGGCATCAGGCAGGCGCGGATGGAGAGCCTGTGCCAGTCGGTCGTCACCACCCTGCCCGTCCTCGGCGACATCTCGCTGAAGCTCTCCGCGGGCACCGGCGACAAGCCGGTGGAGGCCACCGACCTGTTCGTGGACGCCACCCAGCTCTCGGGCGACGCCTCGTTCTCGAACATCGAGATCGGCCGTGACGCCTCCACGCTCGACAAGGGCCCCGACGGCGGCCAGGGCATGCAGGACGCCTTCTCCCAGCAGGCCGACACCCTGGAGATCCGCGATCTGGAGCAGACCGCGTGGGCGACGAACGCGGGCACGTTCAAGCTCGCCGACCTCAGCATGAAGATCACCAAGGGCAAGCGCGAATGCTTCTGAGGTGGCGGCGCTGGCGCCGGAGCCAGCCGTTCTGGGGAGGGCTGGTCACCGTCGCCGCGGGCGTGGAGATCGCCGCCATCCCCCTGGCCCCGCTGAAGGTCATGTTGCACCAGGGGGTCGCGGGCACCGCGTCCGTCCTCCTGGGAGCCGTCATGGTCGTGCTGGGCCTGTCCGCCTGGTTCACGCCGCACCACCGCACCCTCGCGGGCGTCCTCACGGTCATGGTCGCCGCGTCCGCGCTGGTCCTCTCCAATCTCGGCGGCTTCCTGATCGGAACGGTCGCCGGTGTCGTCGGCGGCGGGCTCGTCTTCGGCTGGCAGCCGGAGGCGCCCGCGCCGGTGTCCCCCCACCCCAACCCCCCGACAGTCAAGGAGGAAGCGTGATCAACCGTCCGTCACGTTCCCGCACCCCCCTCGCCATAGGCGCCGGCCTGGCGGCCGCCGCCGCCCTCACCCTCACCGGGGCCGGCAGCGCCGCGGCCGGACCGGCCGCCGTCGCGGGCCCCACGACGGTCTCCCCCGCCGGGCACTACTTCGCCGCCAACCTGACCGGCAGCGCCACGTTCAAGGCCGGTGCGGTGACGGTGACCTGCACGGTCTCCAGCTCCGTCCCCGCGGGCGCCGGCGACGCCAACCGCGTCCCGGAGGCGCCGGACAACAGCAACGCCGCGGGCCCGGTCTCCAACCCCCTCAACCCGCCCACCTACAGCTCGTGCCGGACCAGCATGCCGGGCGTCTCCGCCTCCATCACCACCAGCGGCGAGTGGGGCGTCTCCGTCCAGCACGGGTCGCCGTCCACCGCGAGCCTGACCATGCCCAGCGGCGGCTTCGTGCTGAAGACCAGCGGTCTGGCCAACTGCACCGTGACCGCCGCGCCCGACGGCGCCGCCTCGATCTCCGGCGCCTGGACCAACGGGGCGCCGTCCAGGCTCACCTTCACCAACGCCTCCGTGCCCGTCGACGTCGTCGGCGGATTCGGCTGCCCGACCAGCGCCACCAGCTCCGTCTTCAACGCCGCCTACAACATCACCGACGTGACCGACCCCGCGTCGCAGATCACCGTGACCGGCTAGCCCCGCGGGCGTCGGTCCCTTCCGAAGGGCCCCGGGCGGCGACCAGGCCGCCGCCCGGGGCCCGTGCCGCGCGTACGCTCCGGCCCGCCGGAAGGACGGGGCGCCGGCGCCCGTTCCCGGACCGGGCCGATGGAGAACCGATGGGGGAGCCCGGGCGGGTGGCGGCCGCCGGGGCAGCGGGAACGGTGCGGAACCCGCGCATCGCCGTGGCGCTCGCCGGGTGCCGCGTGGGCCGTCACGCCCGGCGTGCGGGACGGCGGCGGTACCGGCGAGGCGGCAGGCGCGGTAGTGTGCGGGAAGCGTCGCGTGCCGGTGGCAGACCGTGTCAGGCATGGAGGCGCCGGACCGAAGGAGGTCGACGATGCGCTCGCACTCGTCGCACCCTTCGCTCTCGCGTGACTGAGCGCGAGACGACCAGGCTCGTCGCCTGGAGCCGAGAACTCCGCCAGGTGCACCACCGGCTACGGGAAGCGCTGGCCGTGACCCGCGCCTCCCTCGCCGACGGCGCCCCCGGTGAGGCGGCCACCCGTGAACTGCTGCTGTACTGCCACGGCTTCTGCGCGGCCCTCGACGGCCACCACCAGGGCGAGGACCGCACCCTGTTCCCGGCCGTCGCAGCCGCGCACCCGGAACTCCGCCCCGTGCTGCGCTCGCTCGAGCAGGACCACTCGATGATCGCCCACCTGCTCGGCGGCCTCCGTGCCGCGGTCGACCGGGCCGCGCCGCCCGAGGAGCTCGACCACCACCTCGAAGGCATCGCCGCGATCATGGAGAACCACTTCCGCTACGAGGAGCGGCAACTGCTCACCGTGCTCGAGACCCTTGAGCTGGCGGCCGCGCCCCGGGAGGCGCTGGGCCCGATGTGACCCCGGACCGGACCGTGGGCGGCGGTGGTGGCCGCCACCTTCCAGCGGGCCGCGGACCCGCGGCGGGTCCGCCGGGGCGGGAAGTCTCCGGGCGGGGCCCGCCCTTCGCGGCCGGTGCCGACGACGTGGCGGATCACGTCGACGGTCGCGCGGCGGGGGGCGCCCCTCCGGACGGCGTCGGCGTGCCGTCGGGCGGCGGGTGACGTTCCCGTGGACGGACCGTGCCCGTCGCCGCCGAGCCGGCGCCCCCGGGCACGACCAGGCGCTCAGCTCGGCCGGGGACGCAGGCCGTTCAGGGCGGTCTCGACCACGGCGTCGGCGAACTCGGCCGTCAGCGGTCCCTCACGGTGCAGCCAGCGCCTCTGCAGCGGTCCCCAGATCAGGTCGAGGGCCACCTCCAGATCGGCGCCGGGGGCGAGCTGCCCCGCCTCGCGGGCCCTGCGCAGACGGCGGAGCTTGAGCTCCCTCATCGGCCCGTCCAGCCGCTCGGCGAAGTCGGCGGCGAGGGCGGGGTCGAGGAGGACCTCCACCGTCAGGGCGCGCATCGGCCCGTCGAGGCGCGGGTCGTTCAGCTCGTCGACGGTGGCGCGGAGCACCGTCTTCAGGTCGGCCTCCAGGTCGCCGGTGTCCGGCAGTTCGGCGGGCTCCCCGTCCTGCCCCTCGGAGAGCGACAGCAGCGCGTCGAACAGCACCGCCCCCTTGGAGGGCCACCAGCGGTAGATCGTCTGCTTGCCCGCGCCGGCCCGGGCGGCGATGCCCTCGATGCTCAGCCCGGCGTACCCGACCTCCCCGGCCAGCTCCAGCGCGGCGTCGAGGATGGCCCGGCGGGTGGCCCGGCTGCGCCGGGCGGTGCCGGGGCTTCTGCGCTGCGTCGTCATCGCGGGAAGCGTAGCCGAGGGGGCGGGACGGGCCGACGCGTGCCGCCGGGGCGGGCGGGACGGGCGGGGCCCCGGTCGCGTACCCCGGCGCGCCGCCGCCCGCGCGGCGGCGCCCGGTTCAGCCGCCCGCCACCCGGCCGCCGAGCACCCGCGCGCGGATGCGGTCGCGGACCTCCTCGGTGAGGCGGGCCAGGGCGCCGGATACCGCGGGCTCGGGCGGCACCGGGTCGTCGATGCGCCGGGCCTCGTCCGGGAGCCGGGCCAGATCGGCCTCGAAGCGCTCGCGGGCGGCCGCGAGCGGCGCGGGGGCGGCGACGCGGTGGCCGCCGGTCATCACCGTCTCCAGGAGCGGCTCGGTGCCGGGCGGCGGCGCCTCGTCCCGCAGCCCGACGACATCGGCGGCGCCCGGGCCGCGGAAGACCTGCTTGGCCCCCGGGGCGGTGGCCTTGGCCGCGGACAGCTTCATCACCGGCCGCCCGCCGTAGGCGACCAGCTTGTAGGCGGAGTCCAGATAGGGGGCGTCGGCCGAGACCCCGACGCGGGTGCCCACGGCATAGACGTCGATCGGGGCGCCGGAGCGCACCAGGCGGTCGACGGCGTGCTCGTCCAGGCCGCCGCTGGCGACGATCCGCACCTCCGGCAGTCCGGCGCCGTCCAGGATCCGCCGCGCGCGCACGGCCAGCGCGCCCAGGTCGCCGCTGTCGAGCCGGACGGCGCAGCCGGGCCCGTACCCCAGGTCCCGCAGCACCCGCGCCGCCGTCCCGACGCCCGCCTCGGTGTCGTAGGTGTCCACCAGGAAGGTCACCGGGCCCGGATGGGCCCGGGCGAAGGCGCGGAACGCGGCCTCCTCGTCCTCGTGCGCCTCGACGAAGGAGTGCGCCATGGTGCCGACCGCCGGCATCCCGTAGGCCGTGGCCGCGGCCACGTTGCTGGTGCCGGCGAAGCCCACCAGGGAACCGAGCCGGGCCATGCGCAGACCGGCCTCGACCCCGTGGGTGCGGCGCAGCGAGAAGTCCACCACCGGGCGGCCCGCGGCGGCCAGGACGCAGCGCGCCGCCTTGGAGGCGACCGCCGTCTGGTGGCTGAGCTGGTTGAGCAGGCAGGTCTCGGCGAGCTGGGCCTGCGGCAGCGGGGCGGTCACCTCCAGCAGCGGCTCGCCGGCCAGCACGATCCGCCCCTCGGGCACGGCCCGCACCTCGCCGGTGAACTCCAGTCCCCGCAGCGGCTCCAGGTCCTCCACCGGGCGGTGCAGCGCCTCGGCGAAGGCGGCCGCCTCCGCGGAGCCGACCCGCAGCCCCTCCAGGTACGCCAGCGCCGACTCCAGGCCCGCCGCCACCAGGAAGCCGCGGCGCGGCGGCAGCTTCCGCACGAACAGGCTGAAGGTGGCCTCGCCGGTCATGCCCTCGCGCAGGTACGCCAGGGCCATGCTCACCTCGTACACGTCCGTGGTGAGCGCTCCGGGGACGGTCATCTGTCCGGTCATACCCGAAGTGTCCGTCCGCGCTCCTCCGGTCGCACGTCCGCGCCGCACGTCCGCGCCGCACGTCCGCGCCGCGTCCGAGCGTGGCGGGGCCGGCCGCCCACGGACCGTCAGTCCGGCTCCATATAGGGACGGCGGAAGGCCGGCGCGCGACCGGTCCCGTACGGGCGCACGGCCGCCAGCGCCCGGTCGACCGCGGCCTGGAGCGGGCCGCCTGTGTCCACGGAGACGGCCTCCGTCCACGGCGGTTCCCGGGCCTCCATCACGGCGGCCACCTCCGGCCCGGCGTCGGACGTCCCCCGCGGCCGGTTGGCCAGCCGGAACGCGGCCACGTCGCCCGACGTCCGGCAGTGCAGGGCCACCAGGTCGGCGCTGGTGCGCTCGGCCACCCGCCGGGCCGCCTCGCGCTGCTCGGGATCCGTCCAGCTGGCGTCCAGCACCACCGACTCGCCCGAGGACAGCAGGGCGGCCGCGCGGTCCAGGAGGGCCGCGTAGGTGGCGCGCGTCCACTCCGGCGTGTACAGGCCCTCGCCGTAGGGGGCGGCCGACGGCTGCTCCACCGGGACGCCCGCCAGCTCCTTGCGGAGGCGGTCGCTGCTGAGCAGCGTGACGCCCAGCCGGTCCGCCAGCGCCCCGGAGAGCGTGGACTTGCCGCGGCCCGGCAGCCCGCCGACGAGGACCAGCCGCACGGCGGAGGCGCGCAGATGGTGCAGGGCCGCGGTGACCAGCCGCTGCGCCCGCTGCGCCGCGTCCGGCGCGCCCTGGGTGGCCTGGATGAGGGAGACCTTGGCGCGGACGAAGGCGCGGTAGGCGACGTAGTGGTGCCACAGGGAGGGCGGCGCGGGGTCCCCGGAGTACTCGCTGTACCGGGCGAGGAAGAACGCCGCCGCGTCCGGCGCGCCCAGCCGCTCCAGGTCCATCGCGAGGAACGCGGCGTCGTCGAGGCCGTCGACGTGGCGCAGCCGGTCGTCGAACTCCAGGCAGTCCAGGACGCGCGGGCCGTCGTCGAGGCAGAAGACGTCCTCGGCCAGCAGGTCGCCGTGGCCGTCGACCACCCGCCCCTGCCGGATGCGGGTCTGGAACAGCACCTCGCGGCCCCGGAGGTAGCGGCGCACCAGCCGCTCGGTCTCGGCCAGCCCGTCGGGCGGCGCGATCTCGTCCGCCAGGTCGCGGACCTCGGCGAAGCTCGCCTCCCAGCGCCCGGCGAGCGCGTCCCGGGTGCCCTCGCGCGCCACGTCCGGGCCGCGCGGCGCGTCCGCGTGCCGCGCGGCGAGCAGCCGCGCCACGGCCCGCAGCGGATCCTCCACGTCCGCGCCCCGGCGCACCATGTCGGCCAGACGGCGCTCGGCCGGCATGCGGCGCATCACCACGAGCGGCTCGGGCTCGCCGGACCCGCCCGCGTCCCCGTCCGCCGGCCCGCCCGCGAACGCGCCGGGGAACGCGCCGGGGCAGCGGACCTCCGCGATCCCCAGGTAGACGTCGGGCGCGAAGCGGCGGTTGAGCGCGACCTCCCGCTCGCACCCCCGCCGCCGGGCGGCGGGGGTGGTGAAGTCCACGAACCCCAGGCCGACCGGCTTCTTGAGCTTGTAGACGCGGTCCCCGAGGAAGAACAGGACCGCGGTGTGGGTCTCGCGGACGTCCGCGCGCGGGGACCGCGCCACCGCCGGTCCGGTGTCGGCCCGGGGTGCGGGACCGGTGGTTCGAGGTGTGGGCATCCTGTCGCTCCCTGGCTGTGCGGATGGGCGGTTCCGGGCCGCCCGGGCGCCGGGTGGGGAGTACCGGGGAGGCCCGGTCCGGAAACCCCGCCGCCCCGTCCGGACCGGGGGCGCGGACCGTGCGCCGTCCGATGGAACCCCCGTGGCCCCGGGGTTACCGTGGAGGAAGAGGCCGGACGCGCATCGACGCCGAGGAGGTGCCGTCGATGCCCGATGCGACGACCACCGCGGCGAACGGACCCGGCGGGCGCTCCGCGCCCGGGCGGGCCGACGGTGCGCCGCCGGTCCGCCCGGCCGCACCACGGCGGCGGACGGAGAGCGCCGCGGGAGCGCACGGTCACGCGGAGGACCGCGGCGGGCGCGGACACCGGGCGGGCCGCCGCCCCCGCCCCCGTCCCGCGGCAGCGGGGCCCGGGGTCCGGCCGAACGCGTCCGGACCGCATCGGTCCCGCACCACCACAGGGAGCAGACGATGGCGCACACACAGGACTGGAAGGTCCGCCTCCACCTCTACGAGGACGGGGGGACGACGAAGGCCCAGGCGGTGCTGGACCTCGGGGGCACGGCGATCACCGGGCAGGGTGTCGCGCGGCGCAACCCACACGACAGGGACATCCCGGAGATCGGCGACGAACTCGCGGCGGGCCGTGCGATGAACGACCTGGCGCAGAAGCTGCTGAGCGTCGCGCGCAGCGACATCGAGGGCGTGGCGCACCCCGGTCCCTGAGTCCGGCCCGAGCCGGCGCGGCGGGACCCCGGCGCGCCCCCGCCCGCGGGCGCGCGCCGGGGTCCGGCCGTCGCGCCGGGCCCCGCGCACACCGACCGGCCGGCGAGCCACGACCGGGGAGGTCCGGTGAGCACGCAGCCACTGCCCGAGGAGCGGGTCACGGCCCTGGTCCGCGACGCCGCCGCGGCCCCGTCCATGCACAACGCCCAGCCGTGGCGCTTCCGCTATCTGAGGGACGAGGGCGTCTTCCAGGTGCGCGCGGACTTCGGGCGCGCCCTGCCGCACGCCGACCCCGACGCGCGCGCCCTCCACATCGGCTGCGGCGCCGCCCTGCTCAACCTGAGGGTCGCGCTCGCCCACGAGGGGCGGCGCGCGGTGGTCCGGCTGCTGCCGGACCCGGACGACCCCGCCCTGCTCGCCGTGGTGCGGCCGGCCGGTCCGGAGAGGGGCGAGGGCGAGCTCGGCGCGCTCCACCCGGCCGTCCACCGCCGGCACACCAGCCGCCTGCCGTTCGCCGAGACCGAGATCCCCGGGACGCTGCGCACCGCCCTGTCCGACGCCGCCCGCCGGGAGGGCGGCCTGCTGGACTTCCCCAGTCCGTGGCACCTGCGGTGGGTGCTGGAACTGGTCGAGGAGGCCGAGGCCCGCAACCGCACCGACCGCGGCGAGGCGGAGGACCTGGCGCGCTGGACCCATGTGGACACCGCCGTGGCGGACCTGGCCGACGACGGGATCCCCGGGTACGCCTTCGGGCCGCGCAGGCTCGACGGACGCGCCCCGGTACGGGACTTCGCGGGCGCCGGGCGGGTGCCCGGACGGCGCCCGGCGCGGTTCGAGCGCTCCCCGCAGGTCGCCCTGCTCAGCACCCTGAAGGACCGGCCCGAGGACTGGCTGCGGGCGGGCCAGGCCATGGAGCGCGTCCTGCTGCTGGCCACCCTGGAGGACCTGGTGTGCTCGCCGGCCAACCAGCCCGTGGAGTGGCCCGACCTGCGCTGGCCGCTGCGCGACCCGGTGTCGGGCAGGGGACAGGTGCAGATGGTGCTGCGGCTGGGCTACGGCCCGCCCGGGCCCGGCACCCCGCGCCGCCCGCCGGACGAGGTGCTCGACATCGAGCCCTAGCCGCCCCCGGTCCCGCCGATCCCCCCGGCGGGGGGATCGGCGCGGTCAGCGGGGGGAGTAGGTCAGACAGTCCGCCGAGTCGTGCCGGGCGCCCACCGAGATGCCGGTGGCCTGGCACTCGAAGTCGGTGTTGTACCGGCAGTCGGACATCTTGCAGGCCCCGACGTGCGCGGCCGCCTCGGGGCTCCCGCCCTTGCGCGGGGCGGTGAAGAAGGTGTCGCAGTGCGCGTGCAGGGGGTCGCCGACGGTGATGGCGAGCGCGTGGCAGGCGTGCTCCCTGTTGTACACGCAGGGCTCCACCGCGCACTCGGTGACAGCGGGCATCTCCATGGGGGTCTCCAGTGCTCCTCGGGTGTTCTCCGGCGTCCGCCTGCGGGCGCGGCCGCCCGGGGAGTGGTTCCCGCCGGGTGGCGGTGCCCCCCTGCCGGGGACCG
This sequence comes from Streptomyces sp. DH37, assembly GCF_029813835.1. GTDB lineage: Bacteria > Actinomycetota > Actinomycetes > Streptomycetales > Streptomycetaceae > Streptomyces. Next base: position 38,262 of record NZ_JARVKV010000006.1, on the reverse strand, counting down.
GAGTTCACCCGAAGGACGGGTACGACGGGCCGTCGGCCTCTCGGCAGAAAAAGTATGCCAAGCAGACGAAAAGACGATATGCGCGCGACTGGCCTCCCCCGAGGAGCGGCCGGGAGGCACGGCGCCGGGGGAGCACCGGGGACGGGACGGGGGTGGGACGGCGGTCCGCCCGGGTGAACCACTACCTTTGGGGAAAAGGCTCTTGGGCCTGACGGAAGGACCGGATGGCATGGGGAGCGAGAAGGACGCAGGGCGTCTGCCTCGGCTGCAGTTGGACGAGTTGCTGGACGAGCTGCAGGCTCGCGTCGACGCCGTGCGGGGCACCCGGGACCGGGTGCACAGCCTGCTCGAGGCCGTGATGTCGGTGGGGCAGGAGCTGGACCTGGCCCACGCCCTCCAGCGGATCGTCGAGGCCGCGGTGCTGCTGGTCGACGCCGAGTACGGCGCCCTCGGCGTCATCGGCGAGGACGGCCGGCTGTCCCAGTTCATCCCGGTGGGCGTCGACGAGGAGCTGATCGACGCCATCGGCCCGCTGCCGTCGGGCCACGGACTGCTGGGCGAGCTGATCCGCCACCCGGAGCCGCTGCGCATCCCGGAGCTGGCCGAGCACCCCAACTCCTCGGGCTTCCCGCCCAACCACCCGCCGATGCACTCCTTCCTCGGCGTGCCGATCCGGGTGCGCGAGGAGGTGTTCGGCAACCTCTACCTGACCGAGAAGCGGGGCGGCCGGGAGTTCGACGCCGAGGACGAGGCGGTGCTGTCCACCCTCGCCGTGGCGGCGGGCGTGGCCATCGAGAACGCACGCCTCTACGAGCAGGCACGCAACCGCGAGCGCTGGATGGAGGCCAACGCCGAGATCACCGCCGGACTGCTGTCCGGGGTGGACGAGCACGAGGTGCTGGCGCTGGTCGTCGACCACGCGCGCCACATCCTCTCCGCCGACCTGGGCGTGCTGGCCCTGCCCCTGGAGGACACCGGCAACCTCCAGGTGGTGCTGGCCGAGGGGGAGGGGAGCGAGGGGTTCCGGGGGCTGGTGCTGCCCCGTGAGGGGTCGTTCGTGGGGGCGGCGCTGGCCGCCGGCGAGGCGATCACCAGCGCCGACATCGCGGACGACCCCCGGATCACGGCGGGTACGGGGCGCTGGAAGGGCATGGGCCCGGTGGTGGCGGTGCCGATGGGCGCCGGCGACGGGGTGCACGGTGTGCTGCTGCTGGCGCGCCGGGAGAGACGGGCGCCGTTCACGGAGACGGAGACGGCGCCGCTGACGTCCTTCTCCGGACAGGCCGCGGTGGCCATGGAGCTGGCGGAGCGGCGGCGGGCCGCCGAGCAGGTCGCCCTGCTGGAGGACCGCGACCGCATCGCCCGCGATCTGCACGACCTGGCCATCCAGCGGCTGTTCGCCACCGGGATGACGCTGCAGAGCGCGGTGCGCTTCGTCCAGCACCAGGAGGCGAGCGAGCGCCTGCTGCGGGCCGTGGACGACCTGGACGAGACGATCAAGATCATCAGGTCGACGATCTTCGGCCTGCGCAGCCACGGGAGCGGCCCGTCCCGCCGGCAGGGGCTGCGGGTGCGGGTGGCCCGGCTGGTGGAGGAGGCCGTGGGGAACCTGGGGTTCACCCCGGCCCTGCGCATGGAGGGGCTGGTGGACACCGACGTGCCGCCGGCCGTGGCCGATCATGTGGTGGCGGTGCTGGCGGAGGCCCTGTCGAACGTGGCGCGGCACGCGCGCGCCACGGCGGCCGAGGTCTCGCTGGTGGTGGCGGACGGGTCCCTGACCGCCACGGTGGCCGACGACGGGGTGGGCGTTCCGGAGGGCGGCCGTCGCAGCGGTCTGGTCAACCTGGCGGAGCGGGCCGAGAAGCTCGGCGGTGAGCTGCTGGTGGAGAGGCCGCCGTCCGGCGGCTCCCGTCTGGTGTGGCGGGTGCCGCTGAGCGGGGGCTGAGCGCGGCGCACGGCCTGCCGCGGGTCCCGCCCCGCCGCGGGGCCCGGTCCTCGCCGTGCCTTCCCGTGCGGCCGGGCTCCTGTGGGAGTGGGACCGGGACCGGGTTCAGATGCTCCGGGCGGTCCGGTCGGTCCGGGCGAGTTCGCCGGCGACCGAGTGGGCCCACCGCCGGACGCGTTCGCGGTCGCGGAAGTCGCCGCCCCTGCCCCGGGCGACGAGCTGCCGGGCGATGAAGCCGCGTGCGTTTTGGTCCAGCCGGCCGCCGAAGGTGGTGTGGCCGCGTGCGCCGAGCAGGGTGACGACGCGTGCCGCGCCGGGGGCGGGCGGGATGTCGCGTTCGCCCGCGGAGGGGTCCAGAGGGCCGCTGCTGAACAGCCACACCGGGAGCCGTTCCAGTGCCCGGCGGTGGCGGCGGGCGAAGCGGGTGGCCTCCCGGAGCCAGCGGCCCGCGTACAGGCCGGAGCCCAGCAGGACGGCGTCGTAGGGGTCGAGGGTGTCGAGCGCGGCGGCCTCGCCGGCGGGCAGGACGTCGGCGGTCAGGCCGCTCTCCCGCAGGGCTCGGCCGATCCATTCGGCGATCTCGGCGGTGGAGCCGTTCCTGGAGCCGTAGGCGACGAGTACGTGGTGCTGCGGGGTGTGCGGGGTGGTCATCGGTGATCGCCTTCCTGTGCGTGGCCGTGCGTGGCGGTGCGCGGCCGTGCCGGGGGCCGCGCGGGCCGGGTGGGTGCCCCGCGCGGCCGGTGGTGCGCCTCCTTCCGCGGGCGGCGCGTCAGTGGTGGTGGAGCCACCTGTCGGCGATGCCGTGGAGTGCGGGTTCCTCGGGCCGCAGCCGTGAGTCGTCCAGGCGGTAGGAGAGGTGGCTGACGACGTCGACCACGCCGTCGAGGCGGCGGATGATGGCGGTGGCCACGGGGATCTCGCTGCGGCGCTCGACCTGTCCGGTCAGGGTGACCACGCCGTCGGCGACGGTGACCCCCACGGTGTCGGGGGAGAGCCACAGGGACCGGATCAGGACCTCGTCGACGACCTGGGCGCGGATGGCGGCGTCCGGGCGGAGGAAGACGCCCAGCAGGTCGCGGCGGGTGACGATGCCGACGAGGCGTTCCTCCTCGTCCAGGACCGGCAGCCGCTGGACGCCGTGCCGGACCATGGTGCGGGCCGCGCGCGCGACGGGGTCCAGGGCGTGGACGGTGACGGCCGGGGCGGTCATCAGCTCGCCGGCGGTGAGGGGGCGGCCGGAGGCGGCGCCGCGGCGGGCGGCGCGGGTCAGCGGTGCGCGGTGCGCGGAGCCCTCGGCGCCCTGGCGTGCCTGGTGGGTGAGGAGGTCGGTCTCGGAGACGACGCCGAGGACCTTGTCGTCGTCGTCCACGACGGGCAGGCCGCTGACGCCGTGCCGTGCGAGCAGGCGGGCGATCTGCTTGAAGGGGGTCGCCGGGCGGGCCTTGACGACGTCGGTCGTCATGACGGCGCCGACCGCTTCGTGCTTCATGGTGTCCTCCGTGTCTCTCTCCGGCGGGCGTGTCAGCGCAGCCGGCGCAGGTGGGGGTCGTGGGCGTGCCTGGGCAGCAGGCGTACGCGGGCGTCGACGGCGGTGGTGCCGTCGGGCCGGGCCACGACCGGGTTGAGATCGGCCTCGGCGAGTTCGGGCAGGTCGCAGGCCATGCGGGACAGCCGCAGCAGGATCTGCTCCAGGCCGTCGAGGTCCACCGGCCCGCCGCCGCGGTGCCCGAACAGCAGGGGCGCGCAGCGGGGCGCGGTGATCAGGTCGTGGACGTCCCGGTCGGTGAGCGGGGCGAGGCGGGCGGCGTGGTCGGCCAGGACCTCGGTGGCGGTGCCGCCGAGGCCGAAGAGGACCAGGGGGCCGAAGACCTCGTCCTGGACGACGCCGGCGACCAGTTCGGTGCCGCGCCGTGCCATGGGCTGGACGATCGCGCCGGTCATCGCGTCGCCCAGGCGCGCGGTCAGGTCCCGCCAGGCGGTGCGTACGCCGTCCTCGCCCTCGAGGTCGAGGACCACCGCGCCCTGGTCGCTCTTGTGGAGCAGGCCGGGCCAGTGGGCCTTGAGGGCGACGCGTCCGTCCGGCCCCGCCAGGCGGGCGGCGGCCTCGGCGGCGGTGTCCTCGTCGTCGGCCCAGGCCTGGGGGAGGCGGGGGACGCCGTAGTGGTCGAGGAGGCGGGCGCAGTCGCGGGGGTCGAGCCAGCCGCCCGCGGGGTGGCCGGCGAGGAAGGCGTCGACGAGGGCGCGGGCGGCCTCGGTGTCCACGCCGTGGAGTTCGGGGACCTCGCCGGGCGGGCGGCCGAGCCAGCGGGTGCGTTCGGCCGCGTGGGCCAGGGCGCGGGCGGCGTCCTGGGGGTCGGCGTACGCCGGGAGGGTGGTGCCGTCGCCGGTGTGGAGCAGCCGGACCCGTTCGGCCTGGTCGGGCAGGACGGCGACGATGGTGCGGGAGGGGTGGGCGGAGGCGGCGCGCAGCAGTTCGCGGACCGGGTCGTCGCCGGTGGCGGCGGCCGTCGCGGTGGGCACCAGGACGGCCAGGACGGCGTCCACGCCTCCGTGCTCGGCCAGCCGTCCCACGCAGTCGGCCAGCTGCGGGCCGGTCGCGGCCGCGCCGGCGTCGACGGGGTTGGCGGTGGAGGCGCCGGGGGGCAGGGCGCCGCGCAGCGCGGCGGCGAGGGCGCCGGGCAGTTCGGGGACGGTCAGGGACGCCTCGGCGCAGGCGTCGGCGGCCAGGACTCCGGCGCCGCCGGCGTTGGAGACCACGGCGACGCGGGTGCCGGTGGGCAGGGGCTGGGAGTGGAGGAGGGCGGCGGCGTCGAGGAGTTCGCCGATGCCGCGGGTGGCGATCACTCCGGCCTGGGTGAACAGGGCGCCGCGGGTCATGGTGGGGGTGGCCGCGGCGGCGGTGTGGGAGGCGGCGGCGCGGCGTCCGGCCTCGGAGCGTCCGGCGTCGACGGTGAGCACGGGCATGCGGCGGGCGACGCGGCGGGCGGTGCGGGAGAAGGCGCGCGGGTTGCCGAAGGACTCCAGGTGGAGGAGGGCCAGGCCGGTGCGGCCGTCGCCCTCCCACCACCGGAGCATGTCGTTGCCGCTGACGTCGTACTTGTCGCCGAGGGAGGCGAAGGTGGAGACGCCGATGCCCAGGCGGGTCAGTCCGCTGCGCAGGGCGATGCCCACTCCGCCGGACTGCACGGCGACTCCGGCGGTGCCGGCCTCCGGGGGCGCGGCGGCGAAGGTGGCCTCCAGCCGGATCCCGTCCTCGGTGTTGGCGACGCCGAGGCAGTTGGGGCCGACCAGGCGCATGCCGTGGCGGCGGCAGGCGGCCAGCAGGGCGGCGCCCTGTTCGGCGTCGAGGCCGGAGCTGAGGACGACCAGGGCGCGGACGCCGGTCTTGCCGCACTGCTCGGCGGTCTCGGCCACGGCGTGGGCGGGGACGGTGAGGACGGCCAGCTCGGGGGCCTGGGGGAGGGCGGTCACCGAGGGGTGGGCGGGGACGCCCTCGACGGAGCGGGCGCCGGGGTTGACGGCCAGCAGGCGGCCGGTGAAGCCGGTGCGGCGCAGGTTGCGCAGGACGGCCCGGCCCACCGATCCCTCCGAGCGGCCCGCGCCGACCACGACGAGGGAGCGCGGGCGCAGCAGGGGGCGGAGGCTGGCGGTGTCGGCGGTGCGGGCGCGCTCGTCGACGGCGGTCAGGTAGTGCTCGTCGGGGTCCAGCCGGATGGTCCAGCGGACCTCGCCGTCGTCGTGGTGGCGGGTGGTGCGCAGTCCGAGGTCGACGAAGACCTTCTGCACGGCGTGGTTGTCGGCCAGGGCGCCGGCGGTGAAGACGGTGACGCCGGCGGCGCGGGCGGCGTGGACGAGGTGTTCGAGCAGCAGGGTGCCCACGCCGCGGTGGTGGAACTCGTCGGCCACCGCCAGCGCGACCTCCGCCGTGCCGCCGTCGTCGCCCTCGTACTCGGCGATGCCCGCGACCCGCCCCTCGTGGAGGGCGAGCAGGGCCAGGCTGCCGGGGCGGGGCGGGCCGCAGACACGGCGGGCGGCCTGCCGGCCCAGTCCGCGGCCGGAGCCGAAGAACCGCAGGCGCAGGTTCTCGGACGACATCCGCTCGTAGAGCCCCTCGACGCCGGTGCGGTCCTCGGGGCGGGCGGGGCGTATCTCCACGGTCCGGCCGTCGGCCAGCAGCGCGTGGGTCCGCCGTACGGGGGGTGCGGTGTCCGTGGTGCCCCTGGTGCCTGTCATGGCCGGTCCTCTCTCCGTCTGCCTCGTCTCCAGGGTGGGGCGGGGGCAGGGGGGTTCCCAGGGCCGGCAGGGACCCGGACGGGGGACCGTTCGGCCCCCTGCCGGTCCCGGCGGGCCGCCGGTCGGGCCGGTCGGGTCCACCCGTCGGGACCTGTGTCCCCTCGCGGCCGCGGGTACCCGGCAGCAGCCTGGAAGAGGAGCGGAGGGCCGTTCCGTCCGGAGGCTTGGAGGTACACACCATGACCCGCACCGTCACCGTGGGCCTGGACGGCTCGCGCGAGAGCCTGGCCGCCGCGGAGTGGGCGGCCCGCGAGGCGCTGCGCCGCGAGCTGCCGCTGCGGCTCCTGTACGTGCAGGAGAGCGACTCCCACCCGAGGGTCCTCTCGGAGCTGGACCCGGAGGCGCGGGAGCGGTGGGAGGGGCTGCCGGACGAGACGGCGGCCGATCTGGTCCGCCGCCACCCGGGGCTGGATGCCGCCGTGGAGCGGCTGGCCGGCCGTCCGGCGGAGGTGATCGGGGACGCGGCCGGGGAGGCCGGGCTGCTGGTCCTGGGCTCGCGGGGCCGGGGGGCGCTGGCGGGCTTCCTGGTGGGCTCGGTGGCGCTGTCCACCGTGGCGCACGTGGGGTGCCCGGTGGTGCTGGTGCGGGCCGGGACGGCCGAGCGGGACACCGCCGAGGTCGTGGTGGGGCTGGACCTGGCCAGGCCGCGCGAGGAGCTGCTGGAGTTCGCCTTCGACGCCGCCGTCCGGCGCGGGGCGCCGCTGGTGGTCGTCCACGGCTGGGACCCGCCGCCGGTGTACGGCATCAACCCGGTGGCCGTCAGCCCCCGTCTGATCGACGACCTGGCCGAGGAGAAGGCCGACGCCCTGGCGCGTGTGCTGGCTCCCTGGCGGGAGAGGCACCCGGGGGTGGAGGTGAGGCCGCGGGCCGTGGTGGGCAGGGCCGCCCACCATCTGCTGGAGGCCGCCGAGAACGCCTCCCTGGTGGTGGTGGGGCGCCGCAACCGCCGTGCCCGGCTGGGCTTCCACACCGGGCCGGTCACCCATGCGCTGATGCACCACTCGCCGGCGCCGGTGGCCGTCGTCCCGCACGACTGAGCCGCGCCGTTGCACGGCCCGGCCGGCCCGTCGCGGGGCGGGCCGGCGCCGGGCGATCCGCGCAGGGACCCCGCGACCCCATCCGCCGAGGCGTTCCGTTGCCGGGCCGGGGCCCGTACGCCAGGGCCCGTACGGACGTCGAGCCGTTGAGGAGGACGACCATGGTCCGCTACGTCCAGGACTTCGCCGAGGGCGGCCGGGAGCAGGCCGACCTGCTCGGCGGCAAGGGCGCCAACCTCGCCGAGATGACCCGCATCGGCCTGCCCGTGCCGCCGGGCTTCACCGTCACCACCGAGGCGTGCCGGGTCTACCTGGCCACCGGCGCCGAGCCCGAGGGGCTGGAGCGCGAGCTGGCCGAGCACCTGGCGGCGCTGGAGCGGACCGCCGGCCGTGTTCTGGGCGACCCGGACGATCCGCTGCTGCTGTCGGTGCGCTCCGGCGCCCGCTACTCCATGCCGGGGATGATGGAGACGATCCTCGACATCGGGCTGAACGACGCCTCCGTGCACGGCCTGGCCAAGAGCTCCGGGCGCGAGGGCTTCGCCTGGGACTCCTACCGCCGCCTGATCCAGATGTTCGGCACCACGGTGCTGGGGATCGACGGGGCCCTGTTCTCCGAGGCGCTGGCCCGCCGCCCCGATCCGGGGCACAGGCGGCTCCTGGTGGAGGACTTCAAGCGGATCGTGCGGGAGCGGGCGGGCGAGGAGTTCCCGCAGGACCCGGGCGAGCAGCTGCGGCGCTCGGTGCGGGCGGTGTTCTCCTCGTGGAACGTGGAGCGCGCCCGGGTCTACCGGCGCCGCGAGCACATCCCGGACGACCTGGGCACGGCCGTCAACGTCCAGGTGATGGTGTTCGGCAACACGGGCCCGGACTCGGGCACCGGTGTGGCCTTCACCCGCGACCCGGCCACCGGGCTGCAGGGCGTCTACGGCGACTACCTGGCCGACGCCCAGGGCGAGGACGTCGTCGCCGGCATCCGCAACACCGTGCCGCTGGCCGAGCTGGAGCGTCTGCAGCCCGAGTGCTACGCGCAGCTGTGCGACCACATGGCGGCGCTGGAGCGGCACTACCGGGACCTGTGCGACATCGAGTTCACCATCGAGCGCGGCAGGCTGTGGATGCTGCAGACGCGGGTGGGCAAGCGCACCGCCGAGGCCGCCTTCCGCATCGCCGCCCAGCTGGCGGACGAGGGGACGATCGGCTGGGACGAGGCGCTGGACCGGGTGAGCGGGGAGCAGCTCGCCCGGCTGATGTTCCCCCGTTTCGACACCGAGGGGGCCGGTGCGCCGCTGGCCCGCGGTGTGGCGGCGTCGCCGGGCGCGGCCTTCGGGGCGGTGGTCTTCGACTCCGCCGAGGCCGTCCGCCGCGCCGCGGCCGGTGAGCGGGTCGTGCTGGTGCGCGGCGAGACCACGCCCGACGACCTGCCGGGCATGGTGGCCGCCCAGGCGGTCCTGACCAGCCGGGGCGGCAAGACCAGCCACGCGGCCGTGGTGGCCCGGGGGATGGGCCGGGTGTGCGTGTGCGGTGCGGAGGACATCGGGATCGACGCCGCCGCGCGCCGCTTCACCGTGGGCGGCACGGTGGTCGCCGAGGGCGAGGTGGTGTCCGTGGACGGGTCGGCCGGCGCCGTCTACCTCGGTGAGCTGCCGCTGGTGGGCTCCCCGGTGATGCGGTACTTCGAGACGGGGGAGCGGCGGCCGGGCGTGGTCGAGGCGGTGGCCCGGCTGATGGAGCACGCCGACGCCGCGCGCCGCCTCCAGGTGCGGGCCAACGCCGACACGCCCGAGGACGCCGAGCGGGCCCGCCGCTTCGGCGCGCGGGGCATCGGCCTGTGCCGCACCGAGCACATGTTCCTGGGCGAGCGGCGGCGGCTGGTGGAGGCGATGATCCTGGCCCGGAGCGACGCCGAGCGCGAGGAGGCGCTGGCGGCGCTGCTGCCGCCGCAGCGCGACGACTTCGTGTCGATGCTGGAGGCCATGGACGGCCTGCCGGTGACCATCCGCCTGCTGGACCCGCCGCTGCACGAGTTCCTGCCCGACCACACCGAGCTGGCGGTGCGGGTGGCCTCCGCCGAGGCGGCCGGGGGCGAGCCCGACCCGCACGACGTACGGCTGCTGCGGGCCGTGGAGCGGATGCACGAGCACAACCCGATGCTGGGGCTGCGCGGGGTGCGGCTGGGCCTGGTGGTGCCGGGGCTGATCGCCCTGCAGGTGCGGGCGGTGGGCGAGGCCGTGGCGCGGCGGCTGCGCGACGGCGGCGACCCGCGGGTGGAGATCATGGTGCCGCTGGTGGACACCTCCGACGAGCTGCGGACGGTGCGCGAGGAGGTGGACGCCGTGCTGGCGGAGGTCTCCCGGGAGACGGGCGTGGAGGTCGGCTGCCCGGTCGGCACGATGATCGAGCTGCCCAGGGCGGCGCTGACCGCGGACCGGATCGCGCGGGAGGCGGAGTTCTTCTCCCTGGGCACCAACGACCTGACCCAGACCACCTGGGGCCTGTCCCGCGACGACGTGGAGGCGTCGTTCCTCTCCGCCTACCTGGAGCGGGGCATCATCGAGACCTCGCCGTTCGAGACGCTCGACCGGCAGGGGGTGGGCCGTCTGGTGCGGATCGCGGTCGCCGAGGGCCGTGCCGCCCGGCCGGGGCTGACGGTGGGGGTGTGCGGCGAGCACGGGGGCGACCCCGAGTCCGTCCACTTCTTCCACGAGGTGGGCCTGGACTACGTGTCCTGCTCCCCCTTCCGGGTGCCGGTGGCCCGGCTGGAGGCGGGCCGCGCGGCCCTCGGCCCGGACCGGGGGCGGGCGGCGACGGCGTGACACCGGGGGACGGCCGGGCGGTGATCAGGGGACGGCCGGGCGGGAGCGGCCCGGCGTCCGCCCGCCGCACGGGGCCGAACGGACCACCGGGGGGACGGACGGCCCCAGGCGGAAACGGACTTTTCCGGCCAGGCTGGTAGGTGACGGGACGCATGCCGGTGCCCCGTCGCGCACGGCAGGACGGGAGGAACGACGATGGACGCCGACGCAGCCGGGCCCCGGGGCCATGTGGTCGTCGGGGTGGACGGCTCCCGGCACGCCGAGCTGGCGCTGGAGCGGGCGGCGGCCGAGGCGCGGCGCCTGGGGGTGCCGCTGGAGGTCGTGCACGGCCGTCCGTGGGCCGCGCTCCCGCAGACCGGGGCGGAGCCCGCCGCGCACACCCCCTCCCGCGAGGACGCCCGGGCGCTGGCGGAGGCGGCGGCCGGACGGGCCCGGCGTCTGGCGCCGCGGCTGGAGGTGCTGGCCTCGGCCGTGGACGAGGACGCCCCGGACGCCCTGGTGCGCCTGAGCCACCGGGCGGCGCTCACCGTCGTCGGCTCCCGCGGGCTGGGCGGGTTCACGGGCCTGCTGCTGGGGTCGGTGGGGCTGCGGGTCGCCGCGCACACCGCCGGACCGCTGATGGTGGTGCGCGGCGACCCGCCGCCGGAGCACGACCGCGCCCGGTACGACACCGTCGTGCTGGGCGTGGAGAGCGAGGCCGACGCCGACGCGGTCGGCCTGGCCTTCCGGGAGGCCGCCGCGCGCGGCGCCCGCCTGGTGGCGCTGCACGCCTGGACCTACCGGCACCTCGCCCCGCCCGGCGAGCCGCTGGTGCCCACCAGTCCGCGGCGCGAGGACGTCGCGCGGGTCGCGCGTGCCGAGGCGGCCGCGGCCGAACGGGTGCTGGATCCGTTCCGGAGCCGGTACCCGCAGGTGCGCGCGCAGGTCAGGGCCGTCAACGGCGGCGCGGCCCACGCCCTGGTCGAGGCCAGCGAGACGGCGGACGTGGTGGTGGTCGCCGCCCACCGCGGGCGCGGCCGGCTGGCGATGCGGCTGGGTCCGGTGGTGCACTCCCTGCTCCACCACTCCCACTGCCCGGTGCTCGTGGTGCCGGTCCCGCGCGGCGGGGGACACGGCGGGGGAGGAGGGGGATCATGACCGTTCTGGTGGGGTACGCCAGCGCCCACGGCTCCACCCGCGAGATCGCCGAGCGGATCGGGGCCCGGCTGGCCGCGCGGGGCGTCGAGGCCGAGACCGCGTCCCTGGAGGCGGTCGGCGAGGTGGGCGGCTACGACGCCTTCGTGCTGGGCAGCGCCGTCCACGGGATGGCCTGGCTGCCGGCGGCCACCGGGTTCGTCCACGCCCACCGGGAGCTGCTGGCCGGCCGGCCGGTGTGGATCTTCAGCGTCGGCATGCCCGCGGCCCTGCGCGGCCCGTGGAGGCCCATGGCGGCCAGGGAGGAGCCGAGGGTGACCGAGGAGGTCCTGGCCGACCTCGGCCCCCGCGACCACGCCATGTTCTCCGGGGTCGTCGCGCCGGAGAACCTGTCCGGCGCCGGACGCGCGGTCTTCCGGGCGATGGGCCTGCGCTACGGCGACTACCGCGACTGGGAGGCGGTCGACGCCTTCGCCGACGCCGTCGCCCGCTCCCTGCGCCCGGTCCCCGGCCGGACCCGGGCGGCTCCGAACGCCGGGAAACGAAGGAGCTGATCACCGTGGTCTCCATGGCGGCATCCAAGACCCGCCGGCCCGTGGCGGTGGACGCGGAACTGGACGAACCGCTGTCGAGGTGGTTGTGGCTGGTGAAGTGGATCCTGCTGATCCCGCACTACCTCGTGCTGTTCCTCCTGTGGTGCGCGTTCCTCGTGGTGAGCGTGGTCGCGTTCTTCGCGATCCTGTTCACCGCGCGCTACCCCAGGCCGCTGTTCGACTTCAACGTCGGCGTGCTGCGCTGGAGCTGGCGCGTGGCCTTCTACTCGACCGGCGCGTTCGCCACCGACCGCTACCCGCCCTTCAGCCTGGACCGGGAGCCGGACTACCCGGCGCGGCTGGACATCGGTTACCCCGAGCGGCTCTCGCGTGGCCTGGTCCTGGTCAAGTGGTGGCTGCTGGCGATCCCGCACTACATCGTGATCGCCTTCTTCGCCGGCGGAGGCGGCAGCGGCGGCGGCGCGGAGGGGCAGTGGTTCTGGTCGGCGGGGCTCATCACCGTCCTGGCGTTCATCGCGATCATCGCCAAGGCCTTCACCCGCACCTACCCGAAGGGGCTGTTCGACCTGATCGTCGGACTCAACCGCTGGGTGCTGCGGGTCGTGGCCTACGCGGCCCTGATGACGGACGTCTATCCGCCCTTCCGGCTGGACATGGGCGGCTCGGAACCGCGGCCGGAGCGGGCGCCGTGATCAGGGCGGTGGCGGTGGTCCTCCTCGTCGCGCACGCGCTGGTCCACTTCAGGATCTGGGTGACGCCGCCGGACCCCGAGAACCCGCCCCCCTTCTCCCCGAGCCGCTCCTGGGCGCTGTCGGCCGCCCACGTCACCGAGGAGACCTCCCGGGCCGCGGCGACGGGGCTGGCGGTGGTCACGGCCCTGCTGTACGCCATCGCGGGCGTGGCCCTGCTGGCGGACGCCGGCTGGTGGGCCCCGGCGGCGGTGGTGGCGGCGGCGGGCGGGCTGGTGCTGAAGGTGGTCTGGTTCGACCCGTGGCTGCTGCTGGGCATCGCGCTGGACGCGGGGATCATCCTGGCCGTGACGCTGGCCTGGCCCGCCTCCCTGTACTGAGACCCCGCCCCGCATTGAGACCCCGCCCCGCGCCGGGGCCCGCGCCGGACCGGCCCGGTGCGGCGCGCGGTCCTGCGGACGCAGGCGCCGGGCCGCGAGCCCCCGCCGCGGCCCCGAGCGGACACGTGACGAACCGGAGCAGACCATGCAGGATCCGCCCGCCCTCCCCTCCGCGCCCCGGGCCGCGCGCCCGGACGGCCTCGCCGAGGAGGAGGCCGCCCGGCGCCTGGCGGAGCCGGGGCGCGACGAGGTGGGGCGGCCGCCGGCCACGCCGCCGTGGGCGCGCGTGGCCGCGCGGCTGCGCGATCCGCTGGTCCTGGTCCTGCTCGGCGCGGTGGTGCTGGCGGTGCTGACCGGCGACCACGGCGACGCGCTGGTCATCGCCCTGGTGATCGTGGTCGGCACGGGCGTGGGGGTGGTCCGGGAGCGGCGCGCCGACCACGCGGTCGCGGAGCCGGCCGCCCTGTCGGCGCCCCTGGCCCGGGTGGTGCGCGGCGGCGCCGAGCGGGAGGTGCCCTCGGCCGAGGTGGTGCCCGGCGACGTGCTCCTGCTCGGCGAGGGCGACATCGTCCCGGCGGACGCGGACCTGCTGCGCTCCTCCGCCCTGTCGGTCGACGAGTCCGCGCTGACCGGCGAGTCGGCGCCGGTGGACAAGGACGTCCGCGCCGCCGGCCCGGGGGCCGCCCTGCGGGCGGGCACCGTCGTCGTACGCGGCCGCGCGGTGGCCGCCGTCACCGCCACCGGGGCGGACAGCGCGCCGGGCCGCGTCGCCGTCCCGCAGCGCCCCCGCCGCGAACCCACCCCGCTCCAGCGCCGCCTGGCGGGACTGGGCCGGGTGCTGACCGCGGTCGCGGTGGGCCTGTGCCTGGTGGTCCTGCTGCTGGGCCTGGCCCGCGGCCAGACGCTGGAGACGATGGCCCTCGTCGCGATCGGCCTGGCGGTGGCCGCCGTCCCCGGGACGCTGCCGGCCGTCGTCACCCTCGCCCTGGCCCTCGGCGCCCGGCGGATGGCCGCCCGCGACGCGCTGGTGCGGCGGCTGTCGGCGGTGGAGACCCTCGGTTCGGTCACCGTGCTGGCCACCGGCAAGACCGGCACCCTCACCGAGGGGCGGATGGCCGTGGAGCGGGTGTGGACCCCCGAGGGCACGGTCCGTCTCACCGGAGGCGGGTCCGGGCCGGCCGCCGGGCTGCCGGCCGGGGACGGGCCGCCCGGCCCGGCCGCGACGGAGGCCGTACGGGCCCTGCTGACCGCCGCCGTGCTGTGCAGCGACGCCGCGCCGCGGCCCCCGCACGAGGAGGAGGGCCGGTCGGCGCTCGGCGACCCCACCGAGGCGGCCCTGCTGGCCGCGTCCGCCGAGGCGGGCCTGGACCGCGCCGGGGTGCTGCGCGAGCACCCCCGGATCGGCGAGGTGCCCTTCGACAGCCTCCGCAGGCGCATGACCACCGTCCACCGGGAGCCCTCCGGGGGGTGCGTGGTGTGCCTCAAGGGCGCCCCCGAGGCGGTCCTGAACGGCTCGGTCCTGGACGAGACGCCCCAGCGGCTGGAACGCGCCCACCGGGAGGCCGCCGCGCTGTCGGCGGAGGGCTACCGCGTCCTGGCCGTGGCGTCGGGTCCGCTCGGCGAAGCGCCCGCAGGCTGGGAGGAGGCCGTCGGCGGGCTGCGGCTGCTGGGCCTGGCGGCGCTGAGCGACCCGCCCGAGGAGGCGGCCGGGGCCGCCGTCGCCGCCTGCCGGGAGGCGGGCATCACCCCCGTGATGATCACCGGGGACCATCCGGCCACCGCCCGCGCGGTCGCCGCCCGGCTCGGCATCCTCGACCGGGGCCCGGGGCCGACCGGCACCGACGGGGCCGCGCCCACCGAGCCCCCCGAGGTGGTCACCGGCCGCGCCCTGGCCGCCGGGCAGATCGCCGACCCCTCGGCGGTACGGGTGTTCGCCCGCACCGACCCGCGGCAGAAGGTGGACGTCGTCCGGGCCTGGCGGGCGCGCGGCGCGGTGACCGCCGTGATCGGCGACGGCGTCGGCGACGGCCCGGCGCTGCGGCGGGCCGACATCGGGGTGGCCATGGGGCGGCGGGGCACCGAGGCCGCCCGGCGGGCCGCCGACCTGGTGCTCGCCGACGACGAGCTGCGCACGGTGGTCGCGGCGGTGGAGGAGGGCCGGCGGGTCCACGACAACATCCGCCGCTTCCTGCTCCACGGCCTGGCCGGGGGAGCGGCGGGGATCCTGGTGATGCTGACCGGCCCCCTGTTCGGCCTGGTGGTGCCGCTGAGGGCGGGCCAGATCCTGTGGATCGGCCTGCTCGCCCACGGTCTGACGGGCGCGGCCATGGTGGCCGAACCCGTCTCCCCGGGCGCCATGCACCGGCCGCCGCGGTCCCCCGGCCGGTCCGTGCTCGGCGACGGCCTGTGGCCGCGGATCCTGCGGCTGGCCGGGCTGATGACGGCCGCGAGCCTGGCGGCGGCGCTGTGGGCACGCGGTGCGGGGCAGCCGTGGCAGACCACGCTCTTCCTGTCCCTGCTGGCGGCCCAGCTCGGCGTCGTGCTGGGGCTGCGGGAGCGGTTGCTGACGCGGGAGAACCCGCTCCTGCCGGCGTCGGTGCTGGTCGCGGCGGTGCTGGGCGCGGCCACCGTGGCGGTGCCGTTCCTGCGGACGGTGCTGCTCACCGAACCGCTGGGCGGGCCCGCCCCGGCGGCCGTCCTGGCCGCCGGGGCGGCGGGGTTCGCCGGGGCCCGGTTCGAGAGCCGTTCCACGCGCGGTCCCGCGCCGTCCGGCGGTCCGGCGGGCGCCCGGCGCGGTCCGGCGGGCTGAGGTGCCGGGGCGCCACGGCCGGGCCGGGCGGGAACGGCCGCGCCGCCGTCCTCGCCCGCCCCCGGCCGGCGCCGCCCGGTCAGCGCGGGGCGGGCGGCGGCACGAGGACGTTGTCGCCGGTGCGCCCGGCCAGGTGGTCCTCGACGTTGAGCGCGGTGGCCCCGACGATCTGCTCCACCGCGTCGTGGGTGAAGTACGCCTGGTGGGAGCTGACCAGGACGTTGCGGAAGGTCATCAGCCGGGCGAGCGTGTCGTCGGTCATCACGTCCAGCGACCGGTCGAAGAAGAACACCCCGGCCTCCTCCTCGTAGACGTCCAGCCCCACCCCGTCCAGCCGGCCCTCGCGCAGGGTCTCCACCAGGGCGTGGGCGTCCATCAGGCCGCCCCGGCTGGTGTTGATCAGGATCGCGTCGTCCTTCATCCGCCGCAGGGCGTCGCCGTCGACCACGTGGTAGGTGTCGGGCAGCAGGGGCAGGTGCAGGCTGACCAGGTCGGACTCGGTGAACAGCCGGTCGCGGTCGACGTACTCCATGCCCAGCGCCAGGCACTCGGGGTTCTCGGCGACGTCGGAGCCGAGCAGGCGCATGCCGAAGCCCGCGGCGATGCGGGCGAAGGCCGCGCCGATCTTCCCGGTGCCCAGGATCCCGGCGGTGCGTCCGTGGAAGTCGCGTCCCATCAGGCCGTTGAGCCGGAAGTCGAAGTCGCGGGTGCGGACCACCGAGCGGGTCACCCGGCGGTTGACCGCCAGTGCCAGGGCCCAGGCGAACTCGGCCACCGAGTAGGGGGAGTAGTGCGACACGCGCGCCACCGACAGGCCCAGTTCCCGGGCGGCGGCCAGGTCGATGTTGTTGTGGCCGGTGGCGCGCTGGGTGATCAGCTCGGTTCCGCCGTTCGCCAGGGCGGCCAGGACGTCCCTGTCGAGCACGTCGTTGACGCTGCTGCACACCACCGCGCACCCGGCGGCCGTCGCGGCGGTGTCCCGGTCCAGGACCAGGTCCAGGCAGCGCAGGCGGTGCCGCCCGCCGAACGCCTTCTCCAGCAGGGGCCGTTCGTCGGCGACGACCCCGTAGGCGACGATGTCCACCGCCTTCCCCGTGACGCCGTCCACCGTGCCGTCCACCGCTTCCTCCACCGCTGTCTCCCTCGCTGTCCGTGTGTCCGTCCGTGCCCGTGCGTGCCCGTGCGGGTCCGGCCGGCCGGACCCGCACGGGCCGGGGCGGGCCGGGGCGGGCCGGCGGGGTGCCGGGTCCCCGGCCGGCGCCCCGTTGAACACGCTGCCCGCGAGCCTTCCGTGGATGCCTCCGCGCGGCCCGGGGCCGAACGGGCCACCCGGCCCGCGCGAGGGCTCCGGGACGGGTGGTCCGGGGCGGGTCCGGCGCCCGGGGCCGACGGCTCAGCGGAAGGCGATTTCCCAGGTCTTCGGGCCGACGACGCCGTCGACCATCAGGCCGTGCCGTGCCTGGAAGCGCTCGCACACCTCCTTGGAACGCGCGTCGTACCGCCCGTCCGTGCCGAGGGACCAGCCGCGTTCGCGCATCCGCCGCTGCCACAGCCGCACGCCGGGGTGCTCGGTGGCCGGCGGGTGGCTGAAGTAGACGCCGGGCCAGGCGGGCGGGCCGGCGCCGGGCTCCATCGAGCCGTCCAGCACGTAGGAGGAGAGCCTGCCCGGGCAGGACGTCGGCAGGTGGTCGCTGTGCCGGTTGATCCCGCCGCCCGCGCCGCCGATGTCGCGCAGGTTGGCGACCGACCAGCGGAAGGCGTCCAGGAGCTGGTCGGTGACGGGGTCGTAGTCCGAGGAGGAGCCGCCGGTGAGCGCGCACACCGCGTACCAGTTCTGGTTGCCGGCGTCGGTGCCGTTGGCGGCGGTCCGCACCCACGGCCCCCGGCCCTCGAAGACGTGGCCGTGGACGCACACCAGATAGGTGTAGGCGATGTCGGCCCAGCCGTTGCCGTCCATGTGGTGCCTCTGGATGCCGCGCACCTGGGCGGCGCACTCGCCGTGGTCGGCGCGGGCGGTGCGGGTGCCGCCCACGTGGTGGACGGTGGTGCCGCCGTTCCCCGGTGTGATGGCGGTGGGCCGGTTGTTCGGGGCGCGGGCGCCCCAGGCCGGGCGGGGGACGAAGACGGCCATCAGGCGTCCACCCGCTCCTGGCAGCAGCCCACCCCGGCGTTCAGGGGTTCGCCGGGGGCGTCGTCGTCGGAGTCCTCGGGGTAGAGGGCCGCCGGGTGGTAGGGGTGGGTGACCGCCGGGAGCCGGTACCCGGCGACCGCCGTGCCGGTGCCGAGCGGGCCCAGGGCGGGAAGCGCGACCGCGCCGGCGGCGGCCGCGGCCGTCACGCCGGTCAGGCCCAGGAAGCCGCGCCGGGTCGGTCTGGGGGAGGGCGCGGGGGACGGTGGGGAGGAGGGCGAGGGGGACGGGGGAGAGGACAGTGGGGAGGGCAAGGTGGTTCTCCTGCAGCCGAAGGGGTGGGGGCGAGCGGTCGTGCGCCGCGGTGCGGGAAGGGGCCTACCCGCCGGCGCCCGGGGCAGGCTCGGCCGTATCGGTGAACCTCGGCCGCGGAACACTGACCGACCAGACGGTATGCAGCGGGCGGTCGGCGCGTCTAAGCTCCTGCCGGTCCCCCGGCGACGGCGGGACACCGGCACACCGACGTGACGACAAGGAGACGCCATGGCCGTCGATCCCACCGGAGCCGACCTCAAGCGCATGCTGGCGGAGGACCCGGGAGGCCCGGTCGTCATGCTCAACCTGCTGCGGTTCGCCCCGGACGGCCGGGCCTCCTACGGGGAGTACGCGCGGCACCTGAAGGAGCGCTTCCTGGAGCGCTACGGCGCCGAGGTGCTCTACGCGGGCGACGGCACGACGGCCCTGGTCGCCGAGGACGGCCAGGCCTGGGACGCGGTGCTGCTCGTGCGCTACCCCAGCCGGGAGGCGTTCTGCCGCATGGTCGCCGACCCCGAGTACCAGGAGGTCACCGCCCTGCGCACCCGCGCGCTGACCGAGGCCGTGCTCCAGCCGACCGTTCCCTGGTCCTCCCGGGGCGGCCCCTCCGCCGAACGGGCCTGACGGAGACGGGAGCGGGGGCGGGAGCGGGGCGGGAAGGGCTCACCCGCCCTCACCCGCCCGTCGTACGGCGGTGGACGCGGGCCTCCCAGGGCGCGAGGGGCGTGACGGGGGAGGAGAGCGGGGCGCCGGCGGGGTGGCTGGTGACGAGCACCTCCGTGCCCGCCCAGCCGCCGGGGACGGCGGCGGTGGCCGCCTCGGAACTGAGGTTGGCCAGGACGAGCAGCTCGGTGACGCCGTCCGGGGCGTGCGGGTGGCGTCGGACGAAGGCGTAGACCTGCTCGTCGTCCGGCATCAGCAGGGTGAAGTCCCCGAAGGCCACGGCCGGTTCGGTGTGCCGCAGGGCGATCAGCCGGCGGTAGTGGTGGTACACGGAGTCCGGGTCGGCGAGCTGGGTCTTGGCGTTGACTTCCGTGTGGTCGGGGTTGACCGCCAGCCAGGGGGTGCCCTCGGTGAACCCGGCGTGCTCGGTGGCGTCCCACTGCATCGGGGTGCGGGCGTTGTCGCGGCCCATCACCCGCAGCGCTTCCAGCACCGCCCCGGGGTCGGCGCCGTGCCGGACCTCCTCGGCGAAGTGGCGCAGCGACTCGATGTCGCGGAAGTCCGCGGCGGAGGCGAACGGGGCGTTGGCCATGCCCAGTTCCTCGCCCTGGTAGACGTACGGCGTGCCGCGGTGCAGGTGCAGCACCGTGGCCAGCGCCTTGGCCGACCGCGTCCGGTGGGCGGGCCCGTCGTCGCCGAAGCGGGAGACGGCGCGGGGCTGGTCGTGGTTGTTCCAGTACAGGCTGTTCCAGCCGACCCCGTCCAGCCCGGTCTGCCAGCGGGCCAGCGACGCCTTCAGTTCGGTGAGCCGCAGCGGGCGGGGGTCGAACTTCCCGCCGGGGCCGTGGTCCAGTCCGACGTGCTCGAACTGGAAGACCATGTCCACCTCCGCCCGCGCCGGATCGGTGAACAGCCGCGCCTCCTCCACGGTGACCCCGGGCATCTCGCCGACCGTCAGCAGCCTCTCCGGGTGCCCCGCGAACACCTCGCGGTGCATCTCGGCCAGGTACGCGTGGATGCGCGGACCGCAGACGTAGTACGGGGAGCCGTCGCCGTACCGGCCGCCGGCGGGCACCTCGCCGTCGGGCAGGGACGGGTCCTTGGAGATCAGGTTGATGACGTCCATCCGGAAGCCGTCCACGCCCCGGTCCAGCCACCAGCGCATCACGGCGTACACCGCCCGCCGCACCTGGGGGTTCTCCCAGTTGAGGTCGGGCTGCTTGCGGGAGAACAGGTGCAGGTAGTACTCGCCGGACGCCTCGTCCCACTCCCAGGCGGGCCCGGAGAAGAACGAACCCCAGTTGTTCGGCTCGGCGCCCGGCGTGCCGGGGACCGTGCCCGGCCGGGCGGGGCGCCACCAGTACCAGTCGCGCATCGGGCCGTCCGCGCCGCCGTCGCGGGAGGCGGTGAACCAGGGGTGCTCATCGGAGGTGTGGTTGACCACCAGGTCCATGATCAGCCGCATGCCGCGCCCGTGGACGGCGGCCAGCAGACGGTCGAAGTCCTCCAGGGTGCCGTAGAGGGGGTCGATGTCCCGGTAGTCCTTGATGTCGTAGCCGTTGTCGTCGTGGGGCGAGGGGTAGACGGGCGAGAGCCACAGCACGTCGACGCCCAACCCGGCCAGGTGGTCGAGCCGTTCGGCGATCCCGCGCAGGTCGCCGATCCCGTCGCCGTCGGAGTCGGCGAAGCTGCGGGGGTAGATCTGGTACACCACGGCGGTCTTCCACCACGGTTCGTCTGCGCCGGCGGTCTCGGTCACGTGTCGAACCTCGCATCGGTCGGCCGGCCGGGCGGCCGGTGCGGGGGAGACCTACCCGGGAGGCGCCGGTCCTCACCCCCGTTTCCCGGCGCGGGACCGGCCGGCCGTGGCCCCGTGACGAGGGACGTGACGAGGAACGTGGCGAGGGACGTGACGGCGAAGGACGACCTGCTGTCCGCGCTGGCGAACCTGCGGCGGGCCACCGTCGGCACGCGGCGCGCGCCCCACAAGCCGCTGCTGGTGCTGTGGCTGCTGGGCCGGTTCGCCGCCACCGGCAGCACGGCGGTGGCCTACGCCGAGGCCGAGGAGCCGGTCAGCCGCATGATCGACGACTACGGCCCGCACGCGAAGGCCGCCGACCGCGCGGCCATGCCGTTCGTGCACCTGGAGCGCACCCTGTGGGACCCGCGGGACGCCGACGGCCGTCCGCTGCCCAGCGCGCCCTCGCGCGGCGGCTCCTGGCTGCGCGCCCGGGGCGCGACCGGGCGGCTGCGCCCGGCCGTCGAACGCCTCCTGGCCGACCCCGGCACCCTGGCCGCCGCCGCCCGGCTCCTGCTGGACCTCCACTTCACGCCCGCGCTCGAACCCGCCATCCGCGCCGACGCCGGACTGGACCTGACCGCCGTGGAGGAGGCCGCGCTCGCCCTGCCGGTCCGGCGCCGCCGTCCGCGCCGGCCGGACTTCGCCGAGCGGGTGCTGCACGCGTACGCCTTCGCCTGCGCGATGTGCGGCTACGACGGTGCGCTGGGCCGCAACCCGGCCGGTCTGGAGGCCGCCCACGTGCGGTGGCACAGCCAGGACGGCCCCGACGAGCTGTCCAACGGTCTCGCGCTGTGCGCCCTGCACCACGCGCTGTTCGACCTGGGGGCGCTCGGTCTCACCCCGGACCTGCGCATCCGCGTCTCCCCCCGCTACACCGCCCGCGGCCGGGCCGGCCGGGCCGTGGACGACCTCCACGACGCCCCGCTGGCCAGGCCCCGCCCCGGACGGCCGCCGGTCGACGAGGCCTTCGTCCGCTGGCACGACCGCCAGGTCTTCAAGCACGACCGCCTGACGGCGACCGCCTGACCCGTCACGGGCGCCGGTGGGTGGAACGCGCCGCGGCGGCGCGGGCGCCGGGCGCGAGGACCCTCGGCCGCGCCTCCCCGGGCACGCGCCCGACGGCCGGTACGGCGCGCCCGCTGCCGCCGGAGCCCGGCTCGCGCGCCGCGGTGCGGCCCGGCGCCGTCCGCCCGGTCACCGGCCCCGCCCGCCGGGGACCGGGCGGAACCCCGTGCCCCGCCGCCGTGACCGGCGCTGCGCCGGTGTCCGCGGTTCCCGCGCCGATGCGCATGCGTCGCCCGGGAGCGGGTACGGCGTCCTCCTGTCACAAGCGATCACAAAAGGTCGCAACCGACCACAGACGTCACGAAGCCGAGGAGACCGCCATGACCATGCCCGAGGAGAGCCGCCCCAAGACCGAGAAGACCGACCAGGTCGTCTTCGACGAGCAGGGCCAGGAGTCCGCCCGCAGGGCCGAGGAGGCCAACAAGGACCGGGGGAACGTCGGGCGGGAGCTGGAGGACGCCATGTCCGAGGCCGGTGTGGACCGCGAGGACCTCACCGGGGAGCAGGACGAGGGCGGCCGCTAGCCGCGGCAAGCCCGCGCGGCGGAACCCGTCGGCCCCCGTACGCCTCCGACGCCTCCGGGGCGCGACCGCTCGGCGGTCGCGCCCCGGAGCGGCGCCGTGGTGGCGGGCGGCGGGCTCAGCCGTTGCCGAAGACCGCCTTGCTCACGTCGTCCGGCCCGTCGAAGCGGTCCTTCTTCAGCGACGAGAGCTCCTCCACGACCTCCTTCTTGGCGCCCTTCTCCTTGGCGTTCCTGACCAGGGACTCGCGGTCGGCGGGATAGTCCACGCCGCCCAGGGCCTTCTGCAGCTCGATCGGGTTGTTGATCTTCGCCATCGGATGCCTCCCGTGCGGGCTGTGTGCCGTGTGAGCCGCCGGAGTACCCCGGCGGCTCACGGCGCATGCACGGCGGCCCGTCCCGTACGGCCGGGTGGCCGGGCCGTACGGGAGCCGTTCAGGAAGCGCTGCCCGCCGCGCCCGGCGTACGCCGCCCCCGCGCCGGACGCCGTCGGCGCCCGCGGGAGGCGGGCGTCTCGCGCCGGGGCCGCTGGGGCCGTTCGGCGGGCGGCGTGGCGAGGACCACGGGAACGCCGGAGGGGGCCTTCGCCCCGGTGATCCGGGCGAGCTCCTCACCGGTGGAGCGGACCGGGGTGACCTGGGGCGACACACCGGCGGCGGCCACCATCCGGTCGACCTCGCGGCGCTGCTCGGGGGTGACCAGGGTCACGACGCTGCCGGACTCGCCGGCCCGCGCGGTACGGCCGCCGCGGTGCAGGTAGTCCTTGTGGTCGGCGGGCGGGTCGACGTTGACCACCAGGTCGAGGCTGTCGACGTGGATGCCGCGGGCGGCCACGTTGGTGGCCACCAGCACCGTCGCCTGTCCGTCCTTGAACTGCTCCAGCGTGCGGTTGCGCTGGTTCTGGGACTTGCCGCCGTGCAGCGCGCCTGCCCGGACGCCGCTGGCCAGCAGTCGCCTGACCAGCCGGTCCACGGCGCGCTTGGTGTGCACGAACATGATCACGCGCCCGTCGCGGGCGGCGATGCGCGTGGCGACGGCGTTCTTGTCGTCGGTGCTCACCCGCAGGATGTGGTGCTCCATCGTGGTGACGGCGCCCGCGGGGGGATCGACGGAGTGGACCACCGGGTCGGACAGGAACCGCCGCACCAGCCGGTCCACGTCGCCGTCCAGGGTGGCGGAGAACAGCATCCGCTGGCCGTCGGGGCGCACCTGGTCCAGCAGGGCGGTGACCTGCGGGAGGAAGCCCATGTCGGCCATCTGGTCGGCCTCGTCCAGCACGGTGGTCCGCACCTCGCCCAGCCGGCAGTCGCCCCGCTCGACCAGGTCCCTCAGCCGCCCGGGGGTGGCGACGACCACCTCGGCGCCGTTCCTGAGCGCGGCGGCCTGGCGGCCGAGCGACAGACCGCCCACGACCGTGGTCATCCGCAGCCGCAGGGCCCGCGCGTAGGGGGTGAGGGCCTCGGTGACCTGCTGGGCCAGTTCCCGGGTGGGCACGAGCACCAGGGCGAGGGGGCCGCGCGGCTCGGCGCGCAGGCCGGCGGTACGGGCGAGCAGGGCCAGTCCGAAGGCGAGGGTCTTGCCCGAACCGGTCTGCCCGCGCCCCAGGACGTCGCGGCCGTTCAGCGAGTCGGGCAGGGTGGCCGCCTGGATCGGGAACGGCACGGTGACGCCCTGCTGCCTCAGCGTCTCCAGCAGCGGCGCGGGCATGTCCAGCTCGGCGAAGGAGGCGGCCGGGGGCAGACCGGGGGTGCCGGCCGGCGCGACGGGCTCGTCCCGGCGCGGGGCCTTCTCGCGGCCGCGGGCCTGGCTCTGGGCGGGGATCCGCGCGGCGCCCCCCGAACGGGGGCGGCGACGACGGGTGGAACGGGCTGGGGAGTTCGAGTTCATACGGAGGGGAACCTTCCTCGGTGCGGCGCGTGCCGGGGAAGACTCCGCGGATGTGGCCGGGCGGAGAATCGCGGGAACGAGCCGGTGAAAGAGCGGATCGCGCTGCCGTGGCGCGGCGGGGAACCGGCGGCCGGGCCGCGGTCGGCCGCGACGCCGCGCGGAGGGCCGGCCGGACGGCCGGGAGGGCGCACGGCGGAGAGCCGGTGCGCCGGGCGCCGGAGCGGCAGCACGGCCGGGGCCCGCACCCTGTGGTGCGGGCCCCGGCTCTGGGTGGTGCTGTGCGACGCGTTCACCGAACGCGGCGCCGTCAGGCGGGGAGGATGTTCTCCGCCTGCGGGCCCTTCTGGCCCTGGGTGACGTCGAAGGTGACCTTCTGGCCCTCGTGGAGCTCGCGGAAGCCCTGGGTGGCGATGTTCGAGTAGTGGGCGAAGACGTCGGCGCCGCCGCCGTCCTGCTCGATGAAGCCGAAGCCCTTTTCCGCGTTGAACCACTTCACGGTGCCAGTAGCCATGCTTTTCTCCTCCATGTACGGGGCAGTGCGGGAAATCCACACCGCGTGGACTCCCGTGTCGCCGCAATGAGACCCCACCGGAAGAGCCGGACAAAACAAACGCGCCTGAAGGTCACAAACCGTCAGGCGCGCACAAAGTTCATGGGTACCAAAACTGCAACGTGGACCAACGTAACACAGATCCCGCCCCCGCGCGGGGGCGCGCCCGCCCCTGACGGGTGTGCCCGGGGAAGGGGTGAGGGGCCGCCCGGCCGGCACCGGGCGACCCCTCCTCCGCGCACCCCCCGGGCGCGGTGTCAGGCGGTGTGCAGCGTCAGGCCGTACACCGACAGGATCTCGTTGACCGGCTGGAACCAGGTCTGGCCGCCGCCGGAGCAGTTGCCCCAGCCGCCCGAGGTGACGCCCTGGGCCTGGTCGCCGCTGACGAACGAGCCGCCGGAGTCGCCGGGCTCGGCGCAGACGCTGGTCTTGGTCATCTGGTGGACGGCGCCCTGGCTGTAGTTGACCGTCTCGTTCTTCGCCAGCACCTGGCCGCAGTGCCAGCGGGTGGTGGAGCCGGAACGGCAGATCGAGGCGCCGACGGGGGCCTCGGCCGAGCCGCGCACCAGGACGTCGGGCACCGTCCCCCAGCCCAGCACCACCGGGACCGTCCACCAGCCGTGGCCGGTGCTCACGAAGGCGTAGTCGTTGCCGGGGAAGGACGAGCCCCGGAAAGCGCCCATCTGCGAGCCGTCCCAGCCGCGCACGGAGTCCCCCGCGCGTCCGCAGTGCCCGGCGGTGACGAAGCCGCCGTGCACCGAGAAGCCGATGGAGCAGCGGGCGCTGCCGGTGTAGTACGGGTCGCCGCCGACGACGCCGGCCGCGAAGGTGCGGGGCGCCTCGCCGGCGGTCTCGCGCACCGTCACCGGGCCGGCCTTCCGCGCGTCGGCCAGGAAGCCCCGCACCGCGGCGTCGCGCTCGGCCCCCTTCACGAGGTCGACCACCACGGTGTTGGCGCGGGGATCGACGTGCCAGCCGCTCACCGCCTCCGGAGCCGCCTTCCGCTCCGCCCGGGCGTCGATGCGGGCCTTGGCGGCGTCCAGCTCCTCGGCGCTGTGCTCGACGATCCGGGCCTCGGCGCCCGTCGCCCGTACGGCGGCGGCCTTGCCGGGGCTGGTCACGCCGACGACCAGCTCGCCGGAGCGGGCGTCGAACCAGGAGCCGGCGAAGGCGGAGCCCGCGGCCCGCTCGGCTCTGGGGGCCGTCTCCATGGCCGCCGCCTCCTGCCGCAGCCGCTCCCGCGCCTGGCGCTCCGTCAGCCCGAGGTCGCGCTCCATGGCGTCCACCAGCGCCCGCGCGGGCGCGCCGTCGCCGGGCGCGGGGGCGGCCGAGGCGGACGTGAGCCCGCCCCCCGTGGCGGTCAGCGCACCCAGCGCGAGCAGCGCGGACAGGCCCGCGCGCACACCGATCCTGCGTCGCATGACGATGGTTCTCCTTCTGTCGGCTCTACCTGTCGAGGTGGAGGTGGGGTCGGACAGCGGAGACATGAGAGCGCTCTCAGGTCTGGTCCAGGAGAGCGTAGAAGGGATCTGGAGTCATGTCCATACCAATGGTGGCCGACCCGGTCCCCCCGCCGTGGGGGGCCGGGCCGCGGGAGCCCGCCGCCGGGCTCGGTCGCCGGTGCGGGCCTCGGAGCGGTCCTTTCCTCCGGGGTGTGGTGCGCGCCGGCCCGTGACGGGCGTCCGGCGACGCCGGCCTGCGCCGCGTCGCCCGTGGTGTGACTCCTCGGAACGCGGGAAGCCGGTGTACCCGGGCACACGGCCGTGCCCCCGCGGGCCCCGCCCGCCCGCGCGTGCGGCGCGCCGGCGGGCACGCGCGGGGCGGCCGGCAGGACGGCCGACGGAGGGAGCGGGCGTGTTCGACGGTTTCGCGCTGGAGCGGATCGACGTGGGCGACGCGGTCCTACGGGTACGGCACGGCGGATCCGGGCCGCCGCTGCTGCTCCTCCACGGCCATCCGCGCACCCACGCCACCTGGCACCGCGTCGCGCCCCTGCTCGCGGACGGCCACACCGTCGTCTGCCCCGACCTGCGCGGCTACGGGCAGTCCTCCAAGCCGCCCACCGACGCCGACCACACGCCGTACTCCAAGCGCGCCATGGCCCGCGACTGCCGGGAGCTGATGCGGCGCCTGGGCCACGACCGCTTCGCCGTCTTCGGCCACGACCGGGGCTCCTACGTCGCCCACCGGCTCGCGCTGGACGCGCCGCAGGCCGTGACCCGTCTGGCGGTGGGCGACTGCATCCCCATCAGCGAGCACCTGGCCCGCTGCGACGAGCGCTTCGCCCGCGCCTGGTACCACTGGTTCTTCTTCGCCGTCCCCGACAAGCCCGAGCGCGCCATCCTCGCCGACCCCGCCGCCTGGTACGGCGGCTCGGAGGAGAGGATGGGCGCCGAGGCGTGGGAGGACTACCAGCGGGCCGTCCACGACCCGGCCACCGTGCGGGCCATGCTGGAGGACTACCGCGCCGGGCTGACCGTGGACCGCCGCCACGAGGAGGCCGACCGGGCCGCGGGCCGCCGGATCACCTGCCCGACGCTGGTGCTGTGGTCCGAGAAGGACGACCTCGGCGACCTCTACCCGGACATCCCCGGCATCTGGCGGAACTGGGCGGACGACGTCACCTGCGGCACGATCGACAGCGGCCACCACATGGCCGAGGAGGCCCCCGAGCAGCTCGCCGGAGCGCTGCGCGCCTTCCTCGCCCCGGAACGGGCGCGGACGGACTGAGTCCCGGAACGGGCGCGGACGGGCTGAGCCCCGTTCCGGGGCGCGGGCGGGCCGGGGGCCGGCCCGCGCCCCGCCCGGCTCACTTGGCGTCCGCGTAGCACTCCACCACGGCCGTGGTGAACGGGAAGCGCACCGGGGTCTCGCCGAAGGCCGCGCGCCCCGCCCGCTCGCCCGCCGCGCGGACGGCCTCCACCACCGCCTCCGCCTCCTCGGCGGGGCAGTGCACGATCACCTCGTCGTGCTGGAAGAACACCAGTTCGGCCCGCATCCCGGCCAGGGACTGGCGCAGGGAGGCCAGCACCAGCAGCATCCAGTCGGCCCCGCTGCCCTGCACCACGAAGTTCCGCGTGAACCGGCCGCGGGCCCGGGCCGCGCCGCCGTCCGCCGCGTCCGCCTCGGGCGGCCCGACCCCGCCGTCCCCGGCGTCCGCATCCCGCGCGGCCGCCGGCGGGCAGGTGCGGCCCAGCCAGGTGCGCACCAGACGGCCCTCCTCGCCGGCCCGCGCCGCCTCGTCCACGTACGCCACCGCCGCCGGGTAGCGGCGCCGCAGGTCCGCCAGGTGCCGCAGGCCGTCCCCCGAGGTCTGCCCGTACACCGCGCCCAGCAGCGCCAGCTTGGCCCGGTCCCGGTCGCCGCCGAAGGCCCGGTCCGACAGCACCGAGTACATGTCCCGGCCGCTTCCGGCCACCTCCATCAGCCCCCGGTCGCGGGAGACCGCGGCCAGCACCCTGGGCTCCATCTGGTCGGCGTCGGCGACCACCAACCGCCACCCCTCGTCGGCCACCACCGCGCGCCGCACCACCTTGGGGATCTGCAGCGCGCCCCCGCCGTTGCTCGTCCAGCGGCCCGTGACCGAGCCGCCGGGCACGTACTCGGGGTGGAAGCGGCCGTCGCGCACCCAGGTGCGCAGCCAGGACCAGCCGTGCGCGGTGTGCAGCCGGTACAGCGTCTTGTAGCGCAGCAGCGGGGCGACGGCCGGATGGTCGACCTTCCGCAGCTCCCACGCCCGGGTCGAGGGCACCCGGATCCCGGCCCGCGCGAACGCCCGGACCACGTCCGCCGGCAGGTCGGGCCGCACCCGCACCCCCGGCCCGAACGCGCGCGAGACCTCCTCGGCCAGCTCCGCCAGCCGGCTGGGCTCGCCGCCGCCCGGATAGCGCTCGCCCAGCAGCTCCCGCAGCAGCTCGCGGTGGACGTCCGCCCGCCAGGGCACCCCCGCCCGGTTCATCTCCGCCGCCACCAGCGTCCCCGCGGACTCCGCCGCCAGCAGCAGCCGCAGCCGCTCCGGGCTCCCGGACGCCTCCACCCGCCGCACCTGCTCGGCGTACACCTCCAGCAGGGCCCGGAGCGGATCCGTGCCCGGCGGCAGCGGCACCGGGCCCGGCGCGAACAGCGAGGGCTGCTGGTCGGCCGCGGGCAGCGGCGGGTCGTCCGGCACCGGCGACCGGTGCAGCCGGGCCAGGGCCGCGGCCAGCGACCGCGGCTCGCCCCACCGGCCCTCGTGGCCCAGCAGCAGCGCCTCGGACACCTCCACGTCGTGGCACCGCTCCACCCGCACCCCGGCGTCCAGCAGCCGCGGATACACCTCCGCCGTCGACCGCCACACCCACCGGACGGCCGAACCGGACGCGGCCCGCGACGCGACGGCCCGCGCCACGTCCGGCTCGGTCACCACCGGGCCCGCCGCGCGCCCCCGCCCGTCCAGCGGGCACAGCCGGGCCGCGCCCTCGGCGGTCACCGCCACCGCCCAGCGCACCGCGCGCTCCCGCCCGTCCCCCGCCGTGGAGTCCCGATCGTCCCGCATGGGGCGAGTCTCGCAGCGGGGACCGACAACCGCCGCCGATCTCCGCCCGGCGGTGACGCGGGGCCGCCTATCGGGCATACTCCAATCGCCACAGCCGCTGGTCAGCCGCTCTCGCAACCCGAGGAGGCGGCCTCGGCCGGGCATCACGTCCCGGCGGCGCCGCTCCACCCCAGCGCCCGCCGCCGTAGCGCCCGACAGGGAGGAGAGCGCCGCGATGACCGAGTACGGCCCCCAGCCGGTGGAACGCCGGATGCCCACCGAGGAGGCCCGCGATCTCCTCGCCCTGGTGCGCGATCTCGCCCAGCGCGAGATCCGGCCGGCCGCGGCGGAGGAGGAGGAAGCTGGCCGCTTCCCCCGCGAGACCTTCACCCTCCTGTCGGAGTCCGGCCTGCTCTCGCTGCCCTACGACGAGGAGTTCGGCGGAGGCGCCCAGCCCTACGAGGTGTACCTCCAGGTCCTGGAGGAGCTGGCCGCGGCCCGGCTCACCGTGGGCCTGGGCGTCAGCGTCCACACCCTCGCCTGCCACGCCCTGGCCCACTACGGCTCCAAGGAGCAGTGCACCGAGCACCTCCCGGCCATGTTCGCCGGCGGGCTGCTGGGCGCGTACTGCCTGTCCGAGCCCTCCTCCGGCTCCGACGCCGCCGCGCTGCGCACCCGCGCCGCCCGCGACGGGGACGAGTGGGTGATCGACGGCACCAAGGCGTGGATCACCCACGGCGGCGTCGCCGACTTCTACACCGTCATGGCCCGCACCGGGGGAGAGGGCCCGCGCGGCATCACCGCCTTCCTCGTCCCCGGCGACGCCGAGGGGCTCAGCGCCGCCGCGCCCGAGCGCAAGATGGGCATGGGCGGGTCGCCGACGGCCCAGGTCCACTTCGACGGGGTGCGCGTCCCCGACGCCCGCCGCATCGGCGAGGAGGGGCAGGGCTTCCCCATCGCCCTGGACGCCCTCAACTCCGGCCGGCTCGGCATCGCCGCCTGCGCGGTCGGGGTCGCCCAGGCCGCCCTCGACGAGGCCCTGGCCTACACCGCCGGACGCGAGCAGTTCGGCCGTCCCGTCTCCGACTTCCAGGGCGTGCGCTTCATGCTCGCGGACATGGCCACCCAGATCGAGGCCGGCCGCGCCCTGTACCTGGCCGCCGCCCGGCTGCGTGACGCCGGGGAGCCGTTCGCCCGGCAGGCCGCGATGGCCAAGCTGTTCTGCACGGACGCCGCGATGAAGGTCACCACCGACGCGGTGCAGCTCCTGGGCGGGTACGGCTACACCCGCGACTACCCCGTCGAGCGCCTGATGCGGGAGGCCAAGGTGCTCCAGATCGTCGAGGGCACCAACCAGATCCAGCGGGTGGTCATCGCCCGCCACCTGGCCGGGCCCGAGAGCCGCTGACGCCGGCCGCCGCGCACGCCTCACGCGCGTACGCGGCGGCCCCGTGGCCTCCCGCCCGAGGGGGGTCACAGGGGGTCACCGGCGCCGCGGTCCCGCCGCGCCGGCCCGCCGGGGCCGATGCGCTGCGGCCGGTCCCACTGCGCCTTCCCCGCCGTCCTCCGCCACGGCGTGCCAGGCGCCGCCCCGGCCGTGCCCGTCGACGTCGCCGGGCCCGGTGTCGCCGGTGAACCAGTACGGCGGCCGGCAGTCGATCGGGAGCTGCTCGGTGCCGCCGGGGCGCTCCAGGGTGCCGAGCAGCTCCGGCCCGACGTCCTCGACCAGGCTCCCGTCGGCGGGCTCGGCGGGCTCGGCGGGCTTCCAGGTCTCCAGGCACTCGCCGGCGCGGCTGGACTTCACCGGCCGGGCGGAGTCCTCGTCGAAGCGGTAGAACGTCCGGCCCCGGGCGTCCACCAGGATCCCGCCGAGCCGTAGGCCGTCGGCGACCGGGCCCGGCTCGTCGGGGTCGATGCCGGCCGCGGCGGACCACTGCCGCTGCCGTTCGCCGGGCCGGTCGGCCGGTTCGACGCCGAGCGCGCGGCCGGCGTCGACGGACATCCGGTCCGGCTCGGTGTGGCCCTCGATCAGGTGCCAGCCCGCGGTCCCGGCCTCCTCCCGCGAGCCGCGCTCCTGCGCCCGCCGCTCCGAGGGCGGCTCCCACAGGCCGGCGAGCCGTACCCTGCGGACGAAGTCGCGGTCCGTGGGCGTGAGCGGGCCGTAGGGCGTGCTCACCGTCCCGCGGCCGTCGTCCTCCCGGCCCTGGCCGGCCGGCGCCGCGGGCGTGGCGGCGAGGGCGCCGATGACCGGCACCGTGCCGATCGTCCGCCCGGATGCGACGGAACGGCCGGTGCCGGACCGCATGGCAGCCTCCTGGTGACTCGCCCGTACCCCCCTCCGGGAACGGCACCGGACGCTGACGGCCCGGTGGGGGAGGGTGCTGAGGCTCCGTCACCAACCGACGGGGAACGGCCCGCGGAGCGGTTCCGCTGCCGAGTCTCCGCGCGGACCGGCGGTGCCGGCCCGCGCGGCGAGGAAGCGCGGCTTTGGTGGCCGCGGCCGTGAACGGCGCCCGCCGGCGACGGGGAGGAGGCGTGAGCCGTCAGTGGCGCGGGTGCCGCCCGTGCGGGACGCGCATCGGGTGCGTACCCGGGCCGCCCACGTGGGAGAACGGCTGCATCCGCCAGTGCAGCCCCTCGGGGAGCGTCAGCAGCGTGGCCACGTCCCGCTCCTGGGCCTCGTGCTCGGAGCCCTCCGGCCCGGCGTCGTCCACCGAGCGCCCCGATCCCTGGCACACCGTCAGGCCGAAGGGGTTCCACGGGGTCGGGCACAGCGCGTGCTCGGGGAGCGTCTCCTCGTCCGCCAGCAGCGCGATCGGCTGCGCGCAGTCCGGGCAGACCACCCGGAAGATCTCGTAGGTCTCGTATGCGTCGTACGCCTCGGCGCTCTCCTCATGGGCTTCGGTGTCCGGGTGACCGGCGTGGAGCGACTTCACATTGCGCATGCAATCCCCCTTGGACGGGCCGCCGGGCGTCCGCTCGCGGGAGCCCCGGCCACAGCAAGCATTTCCCTCCGTTGCCCATCCGTAATCTCCGCGCTCCCGTGGACACGGGGGCGCGGATGTGGTGTTCGTCACACGGCCGCGCCCGTGTGTCCACGGGCCGCACGTCCGGTGTGCCGTGGTGCGCCCGGCGCAGTAGGTTGCCTGTCGTGGAGGAGCTGGATCGTCGCATCGTGGAATTGCTCGTCAAGGACGGGCGGATGAGCTACACCGACCTGGGCAAGGCCACCGGCCTGTCCACCTCGGCGGTGCACCAGCGCGTCCGCAGACTGGAGCAGCGCGGCGTCATCCGCGGCTACGCGGCCATCGTCGACCCCGAGGCCGTCGGTCTGCCGATGACCGCCTTCATCTCGGTCAAGCCGTTCGACCCCAGCGCGCCGGACGACATCTCCGACCGGCTCGCGGAGGTGCCCGAGATCGAGGCGTGCCACAGCGTCGCGGGCGACGAGAACTACATCCTCAAGGTCCGGGTCGCCACCCCCATCGAACTGGAGCACCTGCTGGCCCGCATCCGCTCCCTGGCCGGGGTCTCCACCCGCACCACCGTCGTGCTCTCCACCCCGTACGAGGCCCGGCCGCCCCGCGTGTGAGGCCCGGACCCGGCGCGCGGGGCACACGGGCGACCCCGGCGGCCGTACGCGGCGGGGAGGGGGGAGACTGGCAGCCATGAGCGACAGCACGGCCCCCCTCGACCGCCCCCGCACCGTCCTGCTGCGCGGTGGCGAGGTCCACAGCCCCGCCGACCCCTTCGCCACCGCCATGGTCGTCGACGGCGACGGCATCGCCTGGGTCGGTTCGGAAGGAGCGGCGGACTCCTTCGCCGACGGCGTCGACGAGGTGATCCACCTCGACGGCGCGCTCGTCACCCCGGCCTTCACCGACTCCCACGTCCACGCCACCGCGACCGGCCTGGCGCTCACCGGCCTGGACCTGACCGGCGCCCGCTCCCCCGCCGAGGTCCTGGACCGCGTACGGGCCCACGCCGGGGCCAGGCCCGCCGACCGGATCCTGCTCGGCCACGGCTGGGACGCCAGCGCCTGGCCCGGGCAGCGGCCCCCCTCCCGCGCCGAGCTCGACGAGGCCGCCGGCCGGAGGCCGCTCTACCTCACCCGCGTCGACGTCCACTCGGCGCTGGTCACCACCGCCCTGCTCGACCTCGTCCCCGGCGTCACCGGCCTGTCCGGCTACGCCCCCGACGCCCCCCTGACCGGCGACGCCCACCACGCGGTGCGCGCCGTCGCCCACGCCTCCGTCACCCCCGCCCAGCGCACCGAGGCCCAGCGCGCCGCCCTGCGCCACGCCGCCGCCCGCGGCATCGGCACCCTCCACGAGTGCGCGGGCCCCGAGATCTCGAGCGAGGACGACCTCGCCGGCCTGCTGGAACTGGCCGCCGCCGAGCCCGGCCCCCGCGTCGTCGGCTACTGGGCCGAGCACATCACCTCCCCCGCGGACGCGCGGCGGGTGCGGGAGCTGGGCGCGCTCGGCGCCGCGGGCGACCTCTTCGCCGACGGCTCCCTGGGCTCCCACACCGCCCACCTGCACGAGCCCTACGCCGACGCCGACCACCGCGGCACCTGCCACCTGGACGCCGACGCCGTGGCCGCCCACGTCGCCGCCTGCACCGAGGCCGGGATCCAGGCCGGGTTCCACGCCATCGGCGACGCCGCCCTCACCGCCGTCACCGACGGCGTGCGCGCCGCCGCCGAGCGGGTCGGCACGGGCCGGGTGCGGGCCGCCCGGCACCGCGTCGAGCACGCCGAGATGCTGACCGGCGCCCACATCGCCGCCTTCGCCGAGTTCGCCCTCACCGCCTCCGTGCAGCCGGCCTTCGACGCCGCCTGGGGCGGTGAGGACGGCATGTACGCCCGGCGCCTGGGGCGCGAGCGCGCCCGCACCCTCAACCCGTACGCCGCCCTGCTGCGCGCCGGCGTACCCCTGGCGCTCGGTTCCGACAGCCCCGTCACCCCGCTCGATCCCTGGGGCACCCTGCGCGCCGCGGCCTTCCACCACACCCCCGAGCACCGGATCTCCGTGCGCGCCGCCTTCACCGCCCACACCCGCGGCGGCTGGCGGGCGATCGGCCGCGACGACGCCGGCGTCCTCGCCCCCGGAGCCCCGGCCGACTACGCGGTCTGGCGCACCGGCGACCTGGTGGTGCAGGTGCCCGACGGCCGGATCGCCGCCTGGTCCACCGACCCGCGTTCGGGCACCCCGGGCCTGCCCGACCTCACCCCGGGCCGCCGGCTGCCGGTCTGCCTGCGGACGGTGGTCGCCGGACGGACGGTGTACGAGCACCCGAACGGGTGACGGTGGCCGGGCCCGTACCGCCGAACGATGCCCCCCGGCCCGCCGGCCTCCGGCGGCGCACTCGGCACTGACCTGCTGGTTTGAAGGAAAACCGCAGGTCACGAGGTTGTTGACAGGCGACGGCCGTCGGCGGGTAGGTTCGGCCGGGTCCACCACAGGACGTCCGACCGGGGATCCTCCGCACGCAGTCGTCGAACGAGCTGGGTCATGAGCGGTGCGTCGCGCCGGCGTACGGCCGGGAGCCAGGTCCAGCGTCCGCGGCACGGGGACGGAAGGGTCCCGGCCGGTCGGCAGGTGTGACCCGGGTGGGGGCCCGGAGGCTCAGTAGACAACGGCTCTCGGTCGATCCGCAGCCAGCGGGTCCCAGGCCGGCCCGAAGGGCGCCGGGCCCCGATCCCGCGGAGGGGCCCGGCCGCGTCCGGCGGGGCCCGCCCCGTGCGGAACCTCCTCATACGCCCCACCCCGCCCCCACGGGAGCCGCCGGGCGTTGTACGGTCGGGCTCGTCACCGCACGATCTGCAAGGAAGGCCGCGACCGTGCCATCGGGTCCCGAGACCACCGCCGAAGCCGAGACCGGAGGCACGGTCGCCGGCCGGCCGGACCAGGCGCCGCGCCCCCGCCCGGCCGCCGCGTCCGGCGGCGCCGCCACCGCGGAAGCCGCCGGCCCCGCCCGTGCGGCCGGGTCCCGGCCCGCCGGACGTCCCGCCCGGCCCCGGCTCCCCGTCCGGCTGGCCCGCCTGGCGCGCCGCGAGGCGTGGCGCACGGCGCTCGCCGCCGGGTGCGGCGTCGCCCTGGCCGCCGCCTTCCCGCCGTACGGCCTGTGGCCGCTGTCGTTCGCGGCCGTCGCCGTGATCGCCCTGCTCACCCGGGGGCGGACCGCCCGTCAGGGAGCCTGGCTCGGCTTCGCCATGGGCCTGCCGTTCTTCTTCGTGCTGCTCAAGTGGCTCCACGTCGTCGGCTGGGACGCGGTGTCCGGCCTGGCCCTGATCGAGTCGCTGTTCTTCGTCCCGCTGGGCGCCGGACTCGCCGCCACCTCGCGGCTGCCGCTGTGGCCGCTGTGGGGCGCCTGCCTGTGGGTCGCCGAGGAGTGGGCGCGCGACCGGATCCCCTTCGGCGGCTTCCCCTGGGGCCGGCTGGCCTTCGCCAACACCGGCTCCCCGCTGCTCCCGCTGGCCGCCCTGGGCGGCGCGCCCCTGGTCACCTTCGCCGTCGCGCTGACCGGCGCCCTGCTCGCCGCGGCGGCCGTCGCAGGAGCGGCCGCGGTGGCCGCCCGCCGCCGCGGGAGTCGCGGGAGCGGCGCGGACGGCGGGGCGGCCGGCGGCCCCGGTCCGGCGCGCCCGGCCCTCACCGCCGCCGCGGCGACGGCCCTGGCCGCGGCGGTGACCGCGGCCGGACACGCCGTGCCGGTCCCCACCGGCGCGGACGACACCGTCCGCATCGCCGTCGTCCAGGGCAACGTCCAGCAGCCCGGCATGGACTTCCTCGGCCGTCCGATGCTGATCCTCAACAACCACGTCGGGGCCACCCTGGAGCTGGCCGCCGACGTGGCGGCGGGCCGGGAGGAGCGGCCGGACCTGGTGATCTGGCCGGAGAACGCCTCCGACCTGGACCCCCACCGGTACCCGCAGGCGTACGACGCCATCGACCGGGCGGCGAAGGCCGTCGGCGTCCCGATCCTCGTCGGCGCCCTCGTCGACCACCCCGAGCGCGAGGGCTACGTCGAGAACCAGGGCATCGTCTGGGACCCGCAGACCGGTCCGGGCGCCTCGTACACCAAGCAGCACCCGGTGCCCTTCGGCGAGTACGTCCCCTACCGCGACCAGCTCAGCAAGGTCATCACCCGCCTCCAGCGGGTGCCGCGCGACTTCTGGCCCGGCGAGCGCACCGGGGTGCTGGACGTCGGCCCCGCCCGGCTCGGCGACGTCATCTGCTTCGAGGTCGCCTACGACGGGATCGTGCGCGACACCGTCAACGACGGCGCCCGCGCCCTGGTGATCCAGACCAACAACGCCACCTACGGCAACACCGGCCAGCCCGAGCAGCAGCTGGTCATGTCGCGGCTGCGGGCCGTCGAGCACGGGCGGGCCGTGGTCACCGCGGCTCCCAGCGGCATCAGCGCGGTCGTCGCCCCCGACGGGACGATCGAGCAGCGGACGCAGGAGTTCACCCGGGACGTGATCACCGCCGACCTCCCGCTGCGCGACGGGACCACCCTCGCCGACCGGATCGGCTCCGCGCCGGAGTGGGTCCTCGCTATCGTGGGCGTCCTGTCCTGCGCCGCGGCCTTCGTGTCCGGCCGACGGGGGCGGGCACACGGGGTGAACAGGACGGACGAGAAGAGGCAGCAGCAGTGAACGACGCGCGACAGCGCCGGAAGGATCCGCTCGGCAGGATCCTCGTGATCATCCCGACCTACAACGAGGTCGACAACATCCGGCCGGTCGTCACCAGGGTGCGCACCGCCGTCCCCGAGGCCCACGTCCTGATCGCCGACGACAACAGCCCCGACGGCACGGGGAAGGTCGCCGACGAGATGGCGGCCGAGGACGAGCGGGTCAGGGTCCTCCACCGCGAGGGCAAGGAGGGGCTGGGCGCCGCCTACCTGGCGGGCTTCCGCTGGGGCATCGACAACGGCTACGACGTCCTGGTCGAGATGGACGCCGACGGCTCCCACCAGCCCGAGGAACTGCCGCGGCTGCTCACCGCCCTCAAGGGCGCCGACCTGGTGCTCGGCTCGCGCTGGGTGCCGGGCGGGCGCGTGGTCAACTGGCCCAGGTCCCGGGAGTTCATCTCGCGCGGCGGCAGCATGTACTCCCGGACGCTGCTGGGGATGCCGCTGAAGGACATCACCGGCGGCTACCGGGCCTTCCGCAAGGAGACCCTGCTGGGACTGGGCATGGACGACGTGGCCTCCCAGGGGTACTGCTTCCAGGTCGACCTCGCCCACCGGGCCGTGCAGGCCGGGTACCAGGTGGTGGAGGTCCCCATCACCTTCGTCGAGCGCGAGCGCGGCGACAGCAAGATGAGCCGTGACATCCTCGTGGAGGCCCTGTGGCGGGTCACCGCGTGGGGCGTGCGGTCCCGCGTGAACCAGGTGCTCGGACGCAGGCACACTGGATGACATGACGACCGGCGCACCGTACCCGTACGAGCCCCCTCCGCAGCAGTCCCGGCCCGGGCGGGGGGACCCGGGCGCCCGGCCCGGGCGCCGGCCCCGGCGGAGCCTCGTCCCCGTGGGCCTGGCCGCCTTCGTGATCCTGGAGATCTGGCTGCTGACCCTGCTCGCGGACGCCACGAGCGGGCTGGTCGTCCTCGCCGTCCTGGTGGCGGGGGCCGTGTCCGGCGCCCTGGTCGTCAAGCACGCGGGGCGCCGTGCCTGGCGCGGTCTGGTCGAGACCGTCGAGAGCCTCCAGCCGGGCGCCGCGCCGCGGACCCGGCCGGAGTCCGCCCGCGGCGGGCACGGGCTGGCGATGCTCGGCGGTCTGCTGCTGATGCTGCCCGGTCTGCTCTCGGACGCGGTCGGCCTGCTGTGCGTCTTCCCACCGACCGCCGCGCTGCTGCGCCGGGGCGTGGAGCGCCGGCTCGGCCGCCACGCCGGCTTCGCGCCCGGCTCCCTCGGGGACACCCTGCGGCAGGCGCGCACCGCGGAGGAGCACATCCGCATCCACCGGCCCGACGGCAAGGTCGTCCAGGGCGAGGTCGTGCGCGACGACGCCCGCGACGACCGCGGCGGGGAGACCGGGGGAGCGCGCTAGCGGATCCGTCCGGGAACCCGGGAGGACGCGAGCCCGGGGAAGACACGGAGAACCGCGGAGAACACGGAGGCGCGAGGGTCCGGCCACCAACCGGTGGCC
>NZ_JARVKV010000069.1 GCF_029813835.1 Streptomyces sp. DH37 | reverse complement strand
GGTGGAGCGGCCCGGCCGCTCCACCCCTCCCACCTCTTCACTCAACCGCGTTCCCCGCCCGTGTCCCGGGCGGGTCACACCGTCATCGCGTCACGCGGCGGCGGAGGTGTCCGCACCGGCGCCGTTGCGGCGCCGCACCACGTACACCGCACCGGCGCCCAGCGCCACGGCCGCGGCGCCCGCGAGGGCGAACATCGGCAGCGCGGAGGACGAGCCGGTCTCGGCGAGCTGGCCCTTGAACTCCTTCACGTCGCCCTGCGGCTTGATCCTGACGGGGTTCTCGCCGGTCTGCGGCTTGGCGTCGTTGACGTCGCCCGGCTTCCGGCCCGCGGCGACGACCTCGAAGTCGTACCACTTCTCGTCGTAGCTGCAGCCGTTCTCGTCGGCGTAGACCCCGAAGGCGATCGCGACCGCGGAACCGGCCGGGGCGCTCGCGGAGATGCTCAGGCGCAGCCGGATGGAGACCTTCTCGCCGGCGGACACGGGCAGGTAGCCGCCGATGTTGCCGCCGTCGGAGAGGTCGCTGGACCACGTCTCGCCGTCGAAGTACTGGAACGTCGCGTACTTCGAGGCGAGGTCGCCCTCGAAGTCGCTCTCGATGTCGTCCTTGTAGAGGACGCTCGCGCCGATGATGACCTCTTCCAGGTCGTCACCCCCGCTGTTGTCCAGGTTCAGGCTGAACTCCTTCCAGCCCGAACCGGCGACGATCTTGTTGGGGAAGCCGGAGAGGCTCGCCTGGAAGCCGGCCTCGTTGCACTCCGGGAATTCCTCGCCCGGAAGCTCCGGCTCCTCGGGCTTCTCCGGGGTCTCCGGCTCCTCGGGAGTTTCGGGCTTCTCGGGGAGCTCGGGGTTCTCCGGGTTCTCCGGGACCTCGGGGAGTTCGGGGTTCTCCGGGTTCTCCGGGACCTCGGGGAGTTCCGGGTTCTCGGGGGTCTCCGGGACCTCCGGGTTCTCCGGAACCTCGGGGTTCTCCGGAACCTCGGGGTTCTCCGGCTCCTCGGGGTTCTCGGGGGTCTTCGGCTCCTCGGGGTTCTCCGGCTCCGTGACGGTGGAGGTGCCCGGGGTGGTCTCGTGGTCGTCGGCGTACGCGGCGGGCGCCGCCATCAGCGCGACGGGCGCGATGACGGCTGTGACGGCGGCGGCCGCGAAGGCACGGCGAAGCTTCATGTATGACCTCATCTGGATTGAGGCGAAAAGAAAGTAGGGACGCCTTCGCGCAGTCGGGCGCGGCGGGCTGCCAGCACACTAGGGGCCGGGCGGGGACCGGCGCGGACGTGTTTTCGAGGGCCCGCCGAACCCCGCGCCGGGAACGGCTCGGCATAAGGGGCGGAAGCGTTCAGTTGCCCACGCTCACCCAGGTTTCGGTGTGTCTTATCTCACATGCCGGCGTGGTTTTTCCGTTGCGGGTCCGTGACAGGAGGTGCCACAACCCTTCGGCCCTCCCGTTCGTCCCCGGGGTCTCCGCCGCGCCCGGAGCGCGAGAAGGGCCCCGGGCGCCGGCCGGGTGGGTGTGGCCGGCGCCGCGGGGCCCTCACGGTCAGCGTTGGCGTCAGGGCTTCGCCAACGCTGAGGCGGCGCCGGGGGGAACGCCGCGAGGATGGTCCTTCAGCGCGGGGCCCGCGCGTACGGACCCACTTCGCATCGTGATGGATGCGCCGCCCGTCACGCAACCGTTTCGACCCGAACCGGCAGTCCTCCGTGCAACCTGTCCGGAACCGGCCCACGCCCCTGGGGGCGGGTCGCGGAGCGGTCGGTCCACGGCGTCCCGAGGACCGACCGCCGGTGACGTGACCGGACCGCTGTCCCCTGCCGTCCGGTCACCGCACCGGAGCGAGGTCCCACGACGCCCGGTCCTCACCTCCCGAGGGAGGACGGCGTCTCATCGCTCCGATGCGCTCCCCACCGCCGCCGGGCGCCCGGTTGGCTCTGGGGTCGCCAGGTCCAACGACGGCGTCCCCCGGCGGTAATGCGCCGTACGGGTGGTAACGGCATGTGATGCCCGGGTTCGCGCCTGCGGCACGCGGACTCAGGCGCGCCCGCGGCACAGCTCCAGCAGGGTCATGGCCAGGGAGGTGCCCGGCCTGCCCAGCCGCTCGCGGTAGCGGGTGAGGATCTCCATCTCGCGCGAGAGGCTCACCCTGCGGCCGCCCGCCTCGATCCGGGCCCGCTGGATGCGGGCGGAGACCTCCACGCGCTCCCGCACCAGGGCGATGATCCGGCGGTCCAGCTCGTCGATCCGCCCGCGGTCCTCCGCGATCCGCTCCTCGGCTCCGGTGGCGGCGGCGGGTGTGGTGGTGATGGCCATGGCCGTACGTCCCTCCTGGGGTCGTGCGCCGCCGGCCGGTCACGCGCCGGGAACACGACGGGCGCCCCGGGCCTTGACCGGCCCGGGGCGCCTGGGAAGTCGCTCGTCAGTCGTTCACGCAGCGAGACCACGGCAGCCGGCCGGGCCGGTGCCATAGGTAAACCAGAAGGTCTGCGCGAACATGCGGGCCAGTATGCCCCCGGACGCCGGACAGGGCCAGCCGGGGACCGGACGGTGAGACGGCCGGTCGGGTGCACACCCCCGGTAGACTGGGCTTTCCCAGCCCAGATCCACGCCGAAAGGCAGCCAGCCCCGTGGCATCAGAGCCCACCGCGCCCGACGTTCCGGACACCGTCCTCGTCGTCGACTTCGGCGCGCAGTACGCCCAGCTCATCGCCCGCCGCGTCCGCGAGGCCCGGGTCTACAGCGAGATCGTCCCCTCCACCATGCCGGTGGAGGAGATGCTCGCCAAGGACCCGAAGGCGATCATCCTCTCCGGGGGCCCGTCGTCCGTCTACGCCGAGGACGCGCCCGGCATCGACCGCGCGCTGTTCGAGGCCGGGGTGCCCGTCTTCGGCATGTGCTACGGCTTCCAGCTCATGGCGCAGGTGCTGGGCGGCACCGTGGACAACACCGGCCGCCGCGAGTACGGCGGCACCCCGCTGACCGTCACCAGGCCCGGCTCCACCCTGTTCGAGGGCACCCCCGTCGAGCAGTCGGTGTGGATGTCGCACGGCGACGCCTGCTCGGCCGCCCCCGAGGGCTTCGCCGTCACCGCCGCCACCGACGGCGTGCCGGTCGCGGCGTTCGAGAACGACGAGCGCAGGCTCTACGGCGTGCAGTACCAC
Source organism: Streptomyces sp. DH37 (assembly GCF_029813835.1). Taxonomy (GTDB): domain Bacteria; phylum Actinomycetota; class Actinomycetes; order Streptomycetales; family Streptomycetaceae; genus Streptomyces. The sequence goes on along the minus strand of NZ_JARVKV010000069.1, from coordinate 32,164 downwards.
CCCGAGGTGATGCACTCCACGCACGGCCAGCAGGTGCTGGAGCACTTCCTCTACCGGGGCGCCGGGCTGAAGCCGACCTGGACGGCCGCCAACGTCGTCGAGGAGCAGGTCGCCGCCATCCGCGCCCAGATCGGCACCAAGCGCGCCATCTGCGGACTGTCGGGCGGCGTGGACTCCGCGGTGGCCGCCGCCCTGGTCAACAAGGCCATCGGCGAGCGTCTGACCTGCGTCTACGTGGACCACGGGCTGATGCGCAAGGGCGAGTCCGAGCAGGTCGAGAAGGACTTCGTGGCCGCCACCGGCGTCCAGCTCAGGGTCGTGGACGCCGAGAAGCGCTTCCTGGACGCGCTGGCCGGGGTCTCCGACCCCGAGGAGAAGCGCAAGATCATCGGACGGGAGTTCATCCGCGTCTTCGAGCAGGCCGCGAGCGAGATCGTCGCCGAGGCCGGCTCCGGCGAGGAGGCCGTGGAGTTCCTGGTGCAGGGCACCCTCTACCCGGACGTGGTGGAGTCCGGCGGCGGCACCGGCACCGCCAACATCAAGTCCCACCACAACGTCGGCGGCCTCCCCGAGGACCTCCGGTTCGAGCTGGTGGAGCCGCTGCGCAAGCTGTTCAAGGACGAGGTCCGCATGGTCGGCCAGGAGCTGGGCCTGCCGGAGGAGATCGTCCACCGCCAGCCCTTCCCGGGGCCGGGCCTGGGCATCCGCATCGTCGGCGAGGTCACCAGGGAGCGCCTGGACCTGCTGCGCGAGGCCGACGCCATCGCCCGCGAGGAGCTGACCGCGGCGGGGCTGGACCGCGACATCTGGCAGTGCCCGGTCGTGCTGCTCGCCGACGTCCGCAGCGTCGGCGTCCAGGGCGACGGCCGCACCTACGGCCACCCGGTCGTGCTGCGCCCGGTCTCGTCGGAGGACGCGATGACGGCCGACTGGTCGCGCCTGCCGTACGAGACGCTGGCGCGCATCTCGACCCGCATCACCAACGAGGTGGCCGAGGTCAACCGCGTGGTGCTGGACGTCACCAGCAAGCCGCCGGGGACCATCGAGTGGGAGTGACGCCTCCCGCGCCCTCCTGAACGTCAACGCCCGCGCCGCCGCTCACCCCTTCGAGCGGCGGCGCGGGCGTTCGCGGCTCGATACGCCGGGCCGAGGCCGAGAATCCCGCCCATGGGAGGAACCATGACCGCCGAGCCGCTGCCCGGTGCGTCCACCGGCCGGTGGCCGATGCCGCCGCAGGACGGCTGCACCGTGGACGACTTCCTCAGCCTGCCCGACCTCCCGCCGCACACCGAACTGGTCGACGGGAGCCCGGTCTTCGTGGGCCCGCAGCGGAACCTCCATGCGCCGACGCCGTACCTGCCGGAGCACGGCCTGCGGGCGACCGTGCCCGAGCACTACCGGGTACGCCGTGAGACGGTCGTGGTGCTCACCGACCGCACCGCGCCCGAACCGGACCTCTGCGTGCTCCGGGCCGGGGCCGTGCGGAGCCGCCGGCAGGCGCGCTTCGAGGCGGAGGACGTGGTGCTCGCGGTCGAGGTCGTCTCGCCCGAGTCCGAGGAGAGGGACCGCGACACCAAGCCCCACAAGTACGCGCGGGCCGGCATCCCGCACTTCTGGCGCGTGGAGATGACGGGGGAGAACGACGACCCCGTCGTCTGCGTCCACGAGCTGGACACCGTGACCGGGAGCTATGGGGTCACGGGCATCCACCACGACCGGCTGAGGCTCACCGTCCCCTACGACGTCGACATCGACCTCGCCGCGATCGACCACATGTAGTCGGCATGCGGGCCGCGGCCCCGTCCGCCGGGGCGGGCCCACGCACCGGCCAGGACGTCGCCCGCGCCATCGAAGGCACCCCGGAGGCACCCCGGAGACACCCCGGAGCCACCTTGGGGAGCCCTTCTCCCGGCCCGGCCTCCCGGTCAACGCCTGCATTGTGATTCACCCGTACGGGCGGCGGCACGGGTGTTTCCGGTGAGTCGGCCGGAGGGGCGTGATCACGATGGCGGCATGGACGATGTGGCGATCGCGAACGACATCGACGACGAGCCGTTCCCCGAGTGGCTGCGGCCCCCGCACCGGGGCTTCACGGTCGAGGACCTCTTCCGTCTGACCGAACTCCCGCCCCACACACAGCTCATCGACGGCGGCCTCGTCTTCCGGGCCCGGCAGAGTCTCTACCACGCGCGGGCCAACTCCCTGCTGGAAGAGGGCCTGCGCCGCGGCTGCCCGGCACATCTGAAGGTGCGCCGGGAGACGGTCGTCGTGCTCGGCCCCGGCCAGGCGCCCGAGCCCGACGTGTCCGTGGTCCGCGCGGAGGCCGTACGGGGCCCGGAGCCGGACCGCCACGGCGCCCGGGACGTCGTCCTGGTCGTGGAGACCGTCGCACCCGACTCGGCGATCCGCGACCGCGAACGCAAACCCCAGCTCTACGCGCGGGCCGGCATCCCGCACTTCTGGCTGGTGGAGGAGAGCCCGGGCCGCCGTCCGGTCGTCCACGTCCACGCGCTCGACCCGGCCGCGGGGGCGTACGTCCTCACGGGAGTCCACGAGGGCCGGCTGGTGCTCCCGGTGCCGTTCGGCATCGACATCGACCTCACCGCGATCGACCGGATGTAGGGCCGCCGGTGGCCCGTGCCGGTGCGCCCGCCCCGGCCACCGCCCCCGGCCGGAGCGGCGTCCCATCGCGTCGAGCTCGGCCCCGAGGGCCCCGGCGCGCGGCCGTCCGGGCCGTCCGGGCCGTTCGGGCCGGCTGGGCCGGGAGGAAGGCGGGCGGGCGGCGCGGCGATGAGTTTCCGGTGGCGGGGCCGTCTGAACCGGTGTCCCCTCGGAGGGAGGGGCGCCGAGACGGGAGAAGACGATGGACCGGAGCAGCGAGCCGCAGCGGTACGCCTACACCCTGACCCGCGAGCTGGACGCCTCCGCCGCGGAGGTCTTCGCGGCCTGGACGGAGCCCGAGCGCTACGTGCCGTGGTCCGGGGCCGTGCCGGGGACGGTGGAGATGGACGCGCGGCCGGGCGGCGCGTGGAGGGCCGTGATGAGCACCCCCAACGGGGGGAGTTTCCCCCTCACCGGCTCCTACCTGGAGGTGGAGGCCGACCGGCGCCTCGTCCTGGGCATGGACGTGCCCGGCCACGCCGGGCAGGCGGTCATGACCGTGGAGCTCGACGAGCCGGACGGCGCCGGACGGACCCGGCTCACGCTCGCCCAGAGCTGCGCCGACGCCGAGGAGCGCGACATGGCCGAGCAGGGCAGCGCGATGCTCCTGGACTCCCTCGCCGACCACTTCTCCGGGCGCGCCTCCGGCCGCTGACGCCGCTTCCGCGCGCGGGCGCGCGCCGTCACGCCGCCACGCCGCCACGCCGTCACACCAGGCGGCGGGCCGTCGCCCAGCGGGTGAGCTCGTGGCGGTTGGAGAGCTGGAGCTTGCGCAGCACCGCCGAGACGTGGCTCTCGACCGTCTTCACCGAGATGAACAGCTGCTTGGCGATCTCCTTGTACGCGTAGCCGCGCGCGATCAGGCGCAGCACCTCGCGCTCGCGCTGGGTGAGGCGGTCCAGGTCCTCGTCGACCGGCGGGGCGTCGGTGGAGGCGAAGGCGTCCAGGACGAAGCCCGCCAGGCGCGGCGAGAACACCGCGTCGCCCTCGGCGACGCGGAAGACGGCCCTGACCAGGTCGGCGCCGGTGATCGTCTTGGTGACGTAGCCGCGGGCGCCGCCGCGGATGACGCCGATGACGTCCTCGGCCGCGTCCGAGACCGACAGGGCCAGGAACCGCACCGGGTGCTCGGGGTCGGCCATCAGCGCCGCGCTGCGGCGCAGCACCTCCACCCCGCCGCCGCCCGGCAGGTGGACGTCCAGCAGGACGACGTCGGGGCGGGTCGCGGTGATGACGGTGACCGCCTGGTCCACGTCGGCGGCCTCGCCCACGACCTCGACCCCGGTCTCGGCGGTGTCCCCGATCTCCGCCTGGACGCCCGTGCGGAACATCCGGTGGTCGTCCACCAGGACCACCCGGGCCCGGCGCTGCTCCTCGCTCATGCTTCCGCCCTCTCCATCTCCAGCTCCACCACCGTGCCGCCCTCGGGGGCGGAGCGCAGTACGGCCGTCCCGCCGTTGCGCCGCATCCGGCCGATGACGGACTCCCGCACGCCCATCCGGTCCGGCGGCACCGCGTCCAGGTCGAAGCCGGGACCGTGGTCGCGCACGGAGACGAAGACCGTACGCCCCTCGACCTCCGCGAAGACCTGCACCGGGCCGCCCCCGCCACCGTACTTGGCGGCGTTGACCATCGCCTCCCTCGCGGCCTGGAGCTGCGCGCTCAGCCTCTCGTCCAGCGGGCAGTCGCCGACGCACACCACCTCCACCGGCACCCCGTGGTGGTCCTCCACCTCGGCCGCCGTGCGCCGCACCGCCTCGGCCAGGGTGTCCGGCTCGTCCCCCTCGTCCCTGCCCGTCCCGGCCGGCCGGTAGAGCCAGGCCCGCAGCTCGCGCTCCTGGGCGCGGGCGAGACGGGCCACCTCGCGGGGGTTGTCGGCGTTGCGCTGGATCAGGGTGAGGGTGTGCAGGACGGAGTCGTGGACGTGGGCGGCCACCTCGGCCCGCTCCTGCGCGCGGATGCGCATCAGCCGCTCCTCCGACAGGTCCTGCGTGAGGCGGACCAGGTACGGGCCCGCCAGCAGCGCCGTGCCCACCAGCAGCGCCAGCGACGCCTGGAGCACCGTGCCCAGGTGCGGGCCCAGACCCCGGGTGACGGCGAAGCCGGCGATGCCCAGGCAGACCAGGAGCGCCCCGGCGGCGCTGCGCGCGATGGGCAGCAGCCTCCTGCGGCGGCTGACCTCCACCCAGTGGGCGCGCCGGGAGTTGTCCGCCTGCCGCCAGACGACGGCCACGCCGACGCCGGCCAGGAGCAGGGGCCAGACGTAGGCGTTCGCCGCGCCGAACTGGAGGCTGGAGCCGAGGGTCCCCAGCGCCACGACCAGGGCCAGCAGCGCCAGGAGCTGGCCCTTGTCGGGCCTGCGGACGAGCCGTCTGCCGTCCGCCCTCCTGGGCGCGGCGTCGAGGCCGCCGGTGCCCAGCGGCACGACGAACCAGAAGGCGGCGTACACCAGGGTGCCCAGGCCGTCGGCCACCAGCAGGGCGAGGAACACGATCCGCACCCAGGAGACCGGCACCCCCAGATGCCCGGCCAGCCCGCGCGCGACACCGCCGAGCAGTCGCCCCTCGGCGCTGCGGTAGAGCCTGCGCAGCGGTGGGGACTCGGCGGCGGACGGCGGGGCGGCGGTGGTCATGCCACGATCGTCACACGGACGCGCGGCGCGGGACATCAGGGTCGGTCCCTGATCCGGCCCCGAGAACTCAGGGTCGCCTCCGGGACGCCCCCTGATGTCCCGCGCGTCGCGGGCACGTCACCATGGACCCCATGAAAGACGCCCAGCCGCCCGCCGGCGAGCCCGAGCCGGAGGCCCCGGGGACCCCGGACGCGCCGGACGCGCCGGAGGCCAGAGCGCGGCTCGTCCGCAGCCGCCGGCACAAGGTCGTCGCCGGGGTGTGCGGCGGTCTGGGCCGCCACTACGACCTCGACCCGGTGATCTTCCGGGTGCCGCTGGCCGTGCTGTCGGTCGTCGGCGGCCTCGGCCTGCTCTTCTACGGCTTCGCCTGGCTGCTCGTCCCGCTGGAGGGCGAGGACGAGAACGAGGGCCGGCGGCTGCTGTCGGGCCGGGTGGAGGGCACCTCGCTGAGCGCCGTGCTCTGCGCGCTCGTCGGCAGCGGCCTCTTCCTGACCTCGCTGGGCCGCGGCACCGGCGGTACGCAGATGTTCTCGGTGATGCTCGCCGGTTCCGTCGCGGGCGCCGCCTACTGGTCGCAGTACCGGCGCCGCGCCGCGGCCGCGGAGGAGGGGGGGAGGCCGGCGGACCCCTCGACCGCCCACGTCGTCGCGGACGCGCCCCCCGAGACCAAGGCCCCGCCCGCACCGGCCGGACCGTCGTGGTGGCGCGGGCCGCTGACGAAGGACGGGCCGCCGGGGAGGCCGGACGACACCGGGTACCTGTGGGGGCCGGAGGACGAGCCGTCCGTCGGGCCGTACACGGGGACGGCCGGTCCGCAGGAGGGGGCGGCCGGCGCGGACACGTCCCGGGACGCCCCCTCCCGGCCGCCCTCCGCGCCGCGCGGGCGGACGTCCATCGGGGGCCTGGTCCTCCTGCTGGCGATGGCCGCCGCCGTGGCCGGCACGGCCGCCGCCTGGGCCTCGCAGCCGCTGGGCGTCGCGCTCGCCGTCGGCTTCGGCTCGGCGCTGGGCGTCTTCGGCCTGGGCGCGGTGGTCAGCGCCTTCCACGGGCGCACGGGCGGGGGCACACTCTTCGCGATCGTGTGCACCGGCGTGCTGCTGACGGGCTCCCTGCTGCTGCCGAGGGACATCGCCACCGACTGGGCCGACGCCGCCTGGAGCCCGGCGGGCGCCGCCGCGGTCGAGGAGCGGTACCACCTGGGCACCGGCACGGCCACGCTCGACCTGTCGGGGGTGCGGCCGGAGGAGGGCCGGACGCTGCGCACGGCGCTGGACGTGGGCGCCGGTGAGGCGCGGGTCGTCGTGCCGCACGACGTCGAGGTGGAGCTGACCGTCGACGTGGGGGTCGGCGGCTACCGTCTCGCCGGGCTCCCCGGCGCCGACGGCTGGGGAAGCGCGCAGGGCGGCGGCGGGATCGGGGTGACCGGACGGCGCACGCTGCCCCCGGCGGAGGGCGGCGGGCCGGGAGGCACGCTGAGGCTGTACGTCCACGTCGGGGTGGGCGAGGCCGTGATCGTGCAGCACCTGCCGGACGGGACGGCGGACGGGACGGCGGGGGAACCGCGGAAGGAACCGGCGGGGGAGGCGGGACGGTGAGGCGGCACGCGTTCGAGCCCGCCCGGCTGCTGCTCGGCCTGGCGCTGCTGGGCATCGCCCCGGCCCACGTCCTGACGGCGCTCGGCCGGTGGGACGTCCCGCTGCCCGTGCTGCTGTCGCTGCTCCCCGCCGCGCTGCTGCTGACGGGCGCCACCGCCGCCGTCACCCACTTCGCCCGCCGCCGGCGCTGCGGGGCCCCGGCCGCCGGGAGCGTCCGGCGGTGACCGGCGGTCAGCCGGACGGGTCCCGGAAGGCGCCCCGGACGGTGTGCTCGCCCCCCGCCGCCGCGGCGGTCGCGGTGTAGGTGTCGCCCCCCGCGTCGCGCGCGCCGGCCGCGTGGTCGTACTGGGCCGCGAAGACGTGCCGCCCGGCGGGGACGGTCCGGCCCTCCTTCAGGGTCCAGCGGTAGACCAGCGCGCCGCCCTCCTCGCGGGTGGCGACGGTGAAGTCGGCCGCGGGCCGGGTCCGCCAGCTGCCGGTCTCCCGTACGCCGCCGGTCTGGGCGATCCGCACCTCCAGCACGAGCGCGGTGAGGGGCTCGCGGGTGGTGAGCGTGACGTTGCTCTGCGCCCAGTAGGCGTTGCTGTGGGGATCGACGACGCCCTCGGAACGCAGCGGCCCGCTGCCCGGCGCCGCGTCCGGGGAGGAGGGCGCCGCGGCGTCCGGATCCGGCGGGGGGAGCGGCACGGTGGCCACCTCCCGGGCCGGCCCGTCCTCGCGGACCGGGGAGGTGACGGCCTGGACGCCGGCGAGGAGGACCGCGGTGGACGCCACGGCGACGAGGGCGATCCGGGGCCAGGACGGGCCGGACGCCCGGGCGCGGACACGGCCGGGGGCGTCCTCCGCCCCGGCGGAGATGCCGTGGCGCACCCGTGCGCGCATGCGCGCACGGTCGGGCCGGTAGGCGCCGGCCTCTTCCCGCAGCAACTCGTGCAGGGGGTCCATTCAGTGCTCTCTTCCCAGCTCTCTTCCCACCAGTTCGCCGGCCGCCCGTGTCCCCAGCATCCGGCGCAGCTCCGCCATGCCCTTGGACGTCTGGCTCTTGACGGTACCCACCGACACGCCCAGCGCGAGCGCCGTCTCCCTCTCGGACAGGTCGAGGGCGTAGCGCAGCACGACGCAGGCGCGCTTGCCGAAGGCCAGCCGCGCCAGGGCCGTCCGCACGTCCACGACGGCCGCCACGTCCGGGTCGTCGAACCGCTCGGAGCGGTGGAGCCGGAACAGGTTCAGACGGCGCCGCTCGCGCACCGCGCTGCGGATGCGGGACCGGGCCTTGTTGGCGACGACGCCGCGGGCGTAGGCGACGGGGTGGTCGGCGCCGCGTACGCGGTCCCAGCGGTGCCAGAGCTCCACCAGCGCGTCGGCCGCCAGGTCCTCGGCCGCGTCCGGCTCGCCCGTCAGCATGTAGGCGAGGCGCGCGAGTTCGGCGTGGTGGCGCTCGAAGAAGTCATGGAACTCGGCCGACGCGTCGTCCAGGACCATGGCGAGCCTCCGTGTGATGTGCTCGTGCCCGGCGTGGGGCGCTGAGCATAGTAACCGCTTGTGAAACCTTGTTGCGTAAGTCGGCGGAACCGGCCGGGGCGCGACCGCGGGGGAAATTCCGCTCCGGCGGCAACCTCCCGCGCCCCGGCGGCGACACAGGAGCGCAAGCAGGCCCCCACGGAAGTCGGAACACCCCATGAACCAGACAGTCCATCAGCGCGGAAGCCACCGCAGGCGGTTCACCCGCCGCCGCACCGTCGCGGTCCTGACCGCCGCCGTGGCGACGGGAGCGGCGGTCGCCACCGGCGCGGTGCCGACCTCGTCGGCGGGCGCCGCCGCCGCGTGGCCGACCGCGAAGGGGACCAAGGCGGTCCCCTCCACCATCGAGGTGTCGGGCACCTACGACGGCGGCATGAAGCGCTTCCACGGCAGCGGCGAGCTGGGCGGCGACGGGCAGGACGAGGGCCAGGACCCGGTCTTCAAGCTGAAGGACGGCGCCGTCCTGAAGAACGTGATCCTCGGCGCCCCCGCCGCCGACGGCGTGCACTGCACGGGCAGCTGCACCCTGCAGAACGTGTGGTGGGAGGACGTCGGCGAGGACGCCGCCACCTTCAAGGGCACCTCCTCCTCGGCGAGGTACACCGTCACCGGCGGCGGCGCCCGCAAGGCCGACGACAAGGTCTTCCAGTTCAACGGCGCGGGCACCCTGACGGTCTCGAAGTTCGACGTGTCCGACTTCGGCAAGCTGGTGCGCACCTGCGGCAACTGCGGGAAGCAGTACACCCGTCACGTCGTCGTCGACGGCGTGACGGTCACCGCGCCCGGCACGTCCCTGGTCGGCATCAACAGCAACTACGGGGACACCGCCACCCTGCGGAACGTCACGATCGTGGGCGACTCCAGGAAGAGGATCAAGCCGTGCGTCCGCTACCAGGGCAACAACACCGGCAAGGAGCCGACCCAGGTCGGCAGCGGTCCGGACGGCAGGAACTGCCTCTACTCCGCGTCGGACATCACCTACAAGTGAGCCGCCGCCGAGCTCCCGCCGGCTCACCGACGAGCCGCTGAGCGGCCACCGACCGTCCGCGTCCGCCGGTTCCCCTCCCGGCGGGCGCGGATGCCGGGAGGGCCGGGGCCGCGTCCAGCGAGAGCGGCGGCGCCCGCCGGCAGCAGGGGCGCCCAGGCCACCAGGTACGCCAGGTCCTGGCCGTAGTGGTACGGACCGACGCTCCGGCCCACGGTCCGGCCGGCTCGCCCGGCGACCCGGGCCCCGAGGCGGTGACGAAGGCGGGGTCGGTCAGCTCGTCGGCCCCGGTGTGGGGGAAGGTGTCGCCGAGGAACAGGCGCGGCGGCAGCAGCGCATGGCGCGCGGCCGTCCCGCGCGCCCTGCCGGGGAGGACGCGGGGAGGCGGAAAGCGTTCGTCCCGGCCCCGGTCCCGGTCCCGTCCGCGGCCCGGTCCCGTCCGCGGTGTCAGTCCAGGACGTCGATGGGGTAGCGGTTGGTCTCCACGCCCGCGGCGGTGATCACCTGCACCTCGACCCGGCCGGGCTCGACCTCCACCGGCACGGGGACGGTCAGCACGGCGTCGGCCGGGTTGGCGAAGCCCCCGGCGACCGGGACCAGCGGTACGTGGACGTGGACGGCGCCGATGCGCACCGTCGTGCGCGCCAGCCGGTCCGGGGCCTCCGCGCCGGGCGGCACGAAGCCCGAGCCGCGGATCTCGATGTCGTCGCCGGTGCGGATCGGCGCGTCCAAGTCGCCTACCTCGCGGGAGCGGACGACGGACAGGATGACGGGACGGCCGCCCTCGGCGTACTTCCCCGCCAGGTACGTCACCGCCGAGATCGCGACCAGCAGGGCCAGGCCCCAGGGCAGGTCCGGCAGCTCGCCGGGCCGGCGGGCCAGCCGTACCGCCGCGAAGACCGCCGCGACACCGCTCACCAGCACGTACTGCACGTCCGTGAAGGAGCCGCGCCCGCTGTCGTCGGTGAGCAGGTCGGCGGCGCGGGGCCGGTCGGCGCGCACCTTCTGCAGCCGCTGCGCCCGCACCCGCAGCGCGACGGTCCGCTGCGCGGCGACGGCCGCCGCGCAGGAGAGGGCCAGGACGGTCAGCAGCCCGGCGCCGCGCTCCAGGTCCGGGCCGGCGAGCAGGCGGGCCCGCGCGTCCGAGCCGGGCGCGGCGGCCAGTCCGACGGCGAGGACCAGGACGGAGTACGAGGCCAGCAGCACCCACACGGCGGCGACCGCGCGGGAGGTGGAGAGCCGGTTGTCCTCGCCGATCACCGGCGCCAGCACCCCGCCGCGCGCCCGGTGCAGCCGGGCGGCGGCGGTCAGCGCCGCCGCACCGGCCAGCGCCGCGACCAGTCCGGCCGTGCGCCCGGTCGTCCACCCCGCGCCGAGCGCCGCGGTGACCGCCTGGCCCGCCAGCAGCAGGGCGACCGCGCCCCAGACGGCGGTGGCGGTCCGCCGCCACAGCGCGCCCAGCCGGAAGTCCGCCTCGGCGCGGGTGCGTTCGGCGACGGTGTGGGCCGCCTGGGTCAGCTCGTCGGAGACCCACTGGCGGGACGCGCCGGGGGAGTGGGCGAGGGCGGCGGGCACTCCACCGCCCGCCGCGAGTTCGTCGTGCCGCCGCCGGAACTCGGCGAGCGCGCGGCGGCGGCCCTCCCGCACGCCGTGCGGGCAGTCCGTGCAGGCGCAGCCGCCGTGACCGGCCGCCGCACCGCCGTCCGCCGCCCTGGGCGGTCCCGCCGTCCCTCCCGGGGACGCGCCCGCCGCACCGCCGCCCCGCGCCGTGTCCACGGCCACTGTCGACCCACCTCTCCCCGGCTCTCCCCGAGCCGCCAACACACCGGCAACGGGAGGGCATTGTGCCCTACGGGGAGGGGTCCGGGTGCGGCGTCCGCGGCCCGCGGACGCCGGTTCGCGGTGGTGGCGGGCGGGCGCGCGGCCCGGGGCGCCGGGCGTCCATCACCCGGACGAGTGAACCGCTCCGGCGGACCGTGCGACCCCCGCGGGGGACGGGCGGCCGGCGCGGTTCACTCGTCCGGCTCGTCCGGCTCGTCGCGCGCGGTCAGGACGGCGGCCCACAGCGGCAGCAGCCAGTGCGCCACCAGCAGGACGAGCACGGTCCCGGCCAGGGTTCGGGCGGAGACCTCCGCGTACCCGCCGCCGTACGCCAGGAGCACCCACAGCAGCGCGGCCAGGTGCAGGCCGAGGGAGGTCCGGTGCGCCAGGACGAACGCCCGCCCGCGCTCGGCGTGCTGGCGCTCGTCCAGCACCCGGGCGCGCAGTTCCATCAGTCCGCGGGTGGCCAGGTTGAGCATTCCGGTGACGACGCACCACGCCGCGGTCAGCAGGAGGAGGGCGGCGAGCGCCGCCCACCGGGGTCCCGGGTCCGTCAGGCGGCCGGTCAGGGGCGCCAGGGTCGCCAGGGCGGCGGCGGTCAGGGCGACGTGCGCGGCGACGAGGCCGCGCCGGCGCGCCCGGGTGGCGTGGACGCGCCGGTGGCGGGGGTCGTTCATCAACCGCAGCATGCGCTGGTCGTAACGCGTCGTGGCCCTCATGTCCGATTCCTCCCGTAGACCTCGTCGGTGAGCGGGCGGAAGGGCTCCAGGGAGAACAGCGCCTCGACCGGCAGCTCGAAGAACGCGGCGATCCGCAGAGCCAGGTCGAGGCTCGGGTTGTACTCGCCGCGCTCGATGTAGCCGATGGTCTGGTAGTGGGCGCCGACCGCCTCCGCCAGGCGCCGGCGGGAGACCTTCCGCTCCGCGCGCACCATGGCCAGCCTGTTGTGCACCTGCTCGCTCATGTACTAGAAGTACTACATCTTTGAGTGTGATGACAACACTCGCCGGAGCAGCCTGGTCAGGGAGCGGACGCGGACGTGCCCTCCCCGCGGGAGGCGGGGGAGCCCCCGGCTACGCTCGCGCCCATGGAGGCACTCACCCACTTCTTCGTCGGCCTGCACATAGTCGGCATCGGCGCCCTGCTCGGCGGCTTCATGACCCAGATGAAGGCCATGGGCGCCGGCGAGGCGCGCATCAACCCGGCGATGCTGCACGGAGCCCTCACCATGCTGGTGACGGGCGTGGCCCTGGTGGGCCTGAACGAGGCCGACGGCCAGACGGTCAACCACGTCAAGATCGGCGTGAAGCTCACCCTGCTGGTGGTGATCCTCGGCCTGGTCTACGTCAAGCGGGACGAGGAGCGGCTGCCCGCGCCGCTGTTCGGCACCGTGGGCCTGCTCACCGTCGCCAACATCTTCATCGCCGTCATGTGGACGTAGGCGGGCGGCCGGAGCGGCCGCCCCGGCCGGGGCGGGCCGGCCGGATCAGGCCGGGCGGACCGCGCTGTGGAAGGGCATGTGGTCGACGGACTCGTAGCGCACCTCCGCGCCCGGCTTCGGCGCGTGGATCATCTGGCCGCCGCCCGCGTAGACGCCGACGTGGCTGATGTCGTCGTAGAAGAAGACCAGGTCGCCCGGCCGCATGTCCGCCCTGGCGATCCGCGTGCCCGCGTCCGCCTGGCCGTAGGTGGTGCGCGGCAGCGAGACGCCCGCGCTGAGCCAGGCCGCCCGGGTGAGGCCGGAGCAGTCGTAGGAGTGGGGGCCGGTGGCGCCCCAGACGTACGGCTTGCCGATCTGCGCCTCGGCGAAGGCGATGACCCTGTCCGCCTTGGCGGCGTACGAGCCGTCCGCCGCACCGCCGCCGGTCCCGGTGTCCGTGCCGGTTCCGCTTCCGGTGTCCGTGCCGGCGCCCGTTCCCGTGCCCGTTCCCGTGCCCGTTCCCTTGCCGGGGTCCGCCGGAGTCCCGGTCTCCCGCCGCTCGGCCCCGGCCTCCGCCTGCCGCTTCTCGCGCTCGGCAGCGGCGGCGGCCGCCTTGCGGCGGGCCTCCTCCTGCCGCTTGCGCTCCTCCTCCGCCAGCCGGGCCCGCTCCTCGGCGGTCAGCTTCGACAGCAGCTCCCGCGCCTTCGCCAGCTTGCCCTGGACGGTCCTCCTGCTCTCCGCCAGCCTCTCCTGCGCGTCGGTGAGCTCGGCCAGGCTCGCGGTCGCCTCCGACCGCTTCCTCTTCGCCGCCCGCTGCTCCGCCTCGTAGTCGTCCACGGCCTGCCGCTGGCGGTCGGTGATCCGGTCCATCAGGTGCTTCTGGCCGAAGAACTCCTGGGGGTTCTCGGACAGGAGCAGCACCGCCGTCCCCGAGACCCCGCCGGTGCGGTACTGCGCGGCGGCGTAGCCGCCCAGCTTCCGCCGCGCGTCGTTGAGCCTGTCCGCGCGCTCGGCGGCCTCGTCGAGGAGCCGGTCCACCTTCCCGCGCTGCGCGTCGGCCTTCTCCTTCGCCGCGTTGTACCGCTGCGTCGCACCGCCCGCCTCCCGGTACAGCGCGTCCACCCGCTTCCGCACCTCCTCGACCGACGGCCTGCCGTCCTCGGGCGCCGCCTGGGCGGGGCCCTGGGAGAGGAGGGTGGCGGAGGCGAGGGCGGCGGTGGTGAACCCGACCGCTCCGCGCCGGGAGGCCGGGGACAGCAGAAGGGTGCGCGGCTTGCGGTGCGACGCCAAGGCGAGCGCTCCTTCCGTGGAACACCGCCTGCCGGACCCCCGCCCGCCCTCGGCGGCGGAGGACCCCGGCCGGGTTCGGACGCGGAAGGCCGCCCCAGGGGCCGCCGGCCCGGTTCACCTCGGTGGGGAGCGGGTCCCGGCTCCGGCCCCGCGGCCGGACTCGGCGGAGGCCGCCCGTGCCGACGCTGTCGCTGGCGAGGTGTCCGGGCCGCCTGACGGTGGACGGTAGGACACTGGTGGGGCTCCTGTGAAGGCAGGTGCTCGGTATATCCCGAAACCGATTTGTTATCGGTCGGTTATCGTCCGTTTCGGGAGCCCCGCCGGCGCCCGCGCGACCGCCCGGCGGGCCCGGCCGGCCGTGCTCAGTCGCCGGAGCGGCGCCCCGGCCAGCGGTACGGGTGGCGCACGACGATCGTCCCCGCCTTGGCGCCGCCGCTGATCCGCAGCACCGGCATGCCGGGCACGGGCGGTTCGGTGGCCCGGTTCCGCACGGAGCCCAGCCCGGAGCTCAGCCCCTCGGTCCGCACCGACCAGCCGCGCGGCACGATGATCCTGACCTCGCCCATCCCCGCGTCGATCTCCAGGCGGACCTCGCGGTGGGGGCACTCCGCCCGCGTGAAGTCGATCACGATCTGCCCCAGGGTGTTCTTGGCGGTGATCCGCTCCGGCACCACCCAGTGGCCGGTCTGCCTGATCTCCCCGGCGACCGTCCTGAGCACCAGCGGCTCCCGCGCCTCCGGGGCCAGGCCCTCCGTCCCCCGGCCGGGCAGGTCCGCGACCAGCGACTCCAGCTCGCCGTACGTCTTGGCGGCGAAGGCCCGCTCCAGCCGCTCCTCCAGCTCCTCCAGATCGATCCGGCCGTCCCCCGCCGCCTCGCGCAGCCGCTCGGCCACCGCGTCGCGGTCGGCGTGGCCCGCGCGCAGTTCCGAGCCGGGACGTGGACGGGGGGCGGGGGCATCGGTCATGCCCGCCATCTTAGGAGCGGACCGCCCGCCCGCCGACGGGGCGGCCTAGACTCGTACGACGATGAGCAGCCTCTTCGACGACAGCTTCCTGGCCGACCTCGAGCCCTCCGGGGACGAGGAGCCGCCGCCCCCGCCGGAGGAGATCTCCGCGCCGCCGGACGACGACGCGCCGGACGACCTCTTCGCGGGCGCCTTCGCCGGCGGCGGGGCGCGCGACGCCTACTATCGGGACGGCGCCGCCCGCCCCGTCGTCGACCCGGCCGCCCTGCTGGAGGGGCTGAACGAGCAGCAGCGCGCGGCCGTGGTGCACACCGGCTCGCCCCTGCTGATCGTCGCGGGCGCCGGATCCGGCAAGACGAGGGTGCTCACCCACCGCATCGCACACCTGCTGGGGGCGCGCGGCGTGCACCCCGGCGAGATCCTCGCGATCACCTTCACCAACAAGGCCGCGGGCGAGATGAAGGAGCGCGTGGCGGAACTGGTCGGCCCGCGCGCGCAGTCGATGTGGGTCTCCACCTTCCACAGCGCCTGCGTGCGCATACTGCGCCGCGAGAGCAAGAAGCTCGGCTTCACCTCCAGCTTCTCGATCTACGACGCCGCCGACTCCCGCCGTCTGATGGCGCTGGTCTGCCGCGACCTGGAGCTGGACCCCAAGCGCTTCCCGCCCAAGTCGTTCAGCGCCAAGGTCTCGAACCTGAAGAACGAGCTGATCGACGAGGAGGACTTCGCCGGCCAGGCCACCGACGGCTTCGAGAAGACGCTGGCCGAGGCGTACGCGATGTACCAGGCGCGGCTGCGCGAGGCCAACGCCCTGGACTTCGACGACATCATCATGACGACGGTGCACCTGTTCCAGGCGTTCCCGGACGTCGCCGAGCACTACCGCCGCCGCTTCCGCCACGTCCTGGTCGACGAGTACCAGGACACCAACCACGCCCAGTACACCCTGATCAGGGAACTGGTGGGAGTGGGCGGCGGCGAGGGGGGCGCGGCCGGCGAAGGGCGCGCCGAGCTGTGCGTGGTCGGTGACGCCGACCAGTCGATCTACGCGTTCCGCGGCGCCACCATCCGCAACATCCTCCAGTTCGAGGAGGACTACCCGGACGCCACCACCATCCTGCTGGAGCAGAACTACCGCTCCACGCAGACCATCCTCTCCGCCGCCAACGCCGTCATCGAGCGGAACGAGAACCGCCGCCCGAAGAACCTGTGGACCGACGCCGGCGCCGGATCCCGCATCACCGGCTACGTCGCCGACACCGAGCACGACGAGGCGCAGTTCGTCGCCGAGGAGATCGACCGGCTGACGGACGCGGGCACGGCGAAGGCGGGCGACGTGGCCGTCTTCTACCGCACCAACGCGCAGTCCCGCGTCTTCGAGGAGGTCTTCATCCGGGTCGGCCTGCCGTACCGGGTGGTGGGCGGCGTGCGCTTCTACGAGCGCAAGGAGGTCCGCGACGTCCTGGCGTACCTGCGGGTGCTGGCCAACCCCGAGGACGCCGTGCCGCTGCGCCGCATCCTCAACGTGCCCAAGCGCGGCATCGGCGACCGGGCCGAGGCGATGATCGAGGCGCTGGCGCTGCGCGAGAGGATCACCTTCCCGCAGGCCCTGCGCCGGGTCGACGAGGCGTACGGCATGGCGGCCCGCTCGGCCAACGCCGTCAAGCGCTTCAACGCGCTCATGGAGGACCTGCGGACGGTCGTGGACTCCGGCGCCGGGCCGGCGACCGTCCTGGAGGCCGTCCTCGAACGCACCGGCTACCTGGCCGAGTTGCAGGCGTCCACCGACCCCCAGGACGAGACCCGGGTGGAGAACCTCCAGGAACTGGCCGCCGTGGCGCTGGAGTTCGAGCAGGAGCGGGGCGAGAACCCCGGCACGCTCGCGGAGTTCCTGGAGCAGGTGGCCCTGGTCGCCGACTCCGACCAGATCCCGGACGAGGACACCGAGGGCACCGGCGTCGTCACGCTGATGACGCTGCACACCGCCAAGGGCCTGGAGTTCCCGGTCGTCTTCCTGACCGGCATGGAGGACGGCGTCTTCCCGCACCTGCGGACCCTGGGCAACACCAAGGAACTGGAGGAGGAGCGGCGGCTGGCGTACGTCGGCATCACGCGGGCGCGCGAGCGGCTCTACCTCACGCGCTCGTCGATGCGCAGCGCCTGGGGCCAGCCCGCGTACAACCCGCCCTCCCGCTTCCTGGAGGAGATCCCGGAGCAGTACCTGGACTGGAGGCGCACGGGGCCGATGGCCTCGCCGGGCGCCGGCTCGCGGAGCGGGGCCGGCACCGGGGGGCTGTCGCCGGCGGCGTCCTCGCTGTCGTCGTCGTTCTCGTCCGGCCCGTCGTCGCGGCGGCGCGGGCCGAGCGGCTTCGCCACGGGCCGGGCCAAGGACCGTCCGGTCGTCGCGCTGGAGGCGGGGGACCGGGTGACGCACGACAGCTTCGGGCTCGGCAGGGTCGTGGCCGTGAAGGGCAGCGGGGACAACGCGGAGGCGACGATCGACTTCGGCGGCGACAAGCCGAAGCGGCTGCTGCTGCGGTACGCGCCGGTGGAGAAGCTCTGAGCGCGGGGCGCTGAGCCGGGGCTCCGCGCCCCGCGCCGGGCATCGCGAGGGGTACGGGCGCGCCGGCCCCGGGCTTCCGGAGCCGGCGGGCCGCCGGGTCGTCCGGGCCGGGGCCGGTCGTCGGATGAGGCCGGTCGGGGTCGGACGGAGTCAGGTGGGGCCGGGCGGGGTCAGGTGGGATCCAGGCCCTTGGAGCGGAACCAGGGCAGCGGGTCGATGGCCGCGCCGCCGGCCGGCCGCACCTCGAAGTGCAGGTGGGGACCGGTGGAGTTCCCGGAGTTGCCGGAGTAGGCGATGGTGTCGCCGGCCTTGACGTAGCCGGAGCGGATCCGGGTGCTGCTCAGATGGCAGTACCAGGTCTCGGTCCCGTCGGGCGCGGTCACTATCGCCATGTTGCCGTAGGCGCTGTTCCACTGGGTCCTGACCGTGCCGTCGGTGGCGGCCATGACCGGGGTGCCGTAGCCGACGGGGAAGTCCAGGCCCGTGTGCAGCGACATCCAGTTGATGCCGGCCTGCCCGTAGTACGCGCTGAGCCCGTGCTGGGCCACCGGGAGCGCGAACTTGGGGCGCATCGCCTCCTTGCGGGCCGCCTCGGCCGCCTTGCGCTTGCGCTCGGCCTCCTGGCGCTCCTTGAGGTCGATGCGCTCCTGGGTGCGGCTGGCGCGGTCGGCGAACCCCTCGGCCTCGTCGGAGAGTCCGGCGAGCTGGGTGTCCAGCTTGCTGTTGGCCGCGGTGGTCTTGACGGCGGAGGCGGCGTCGGGGGCGGCCTGGGTGGTGGTGTCGTCGGCCTCGTCGCCGACGCCGCTGACGGAGGCGGCGGCCACGGCGGTGACGCCCATGACGCAGACGGACGGCACGGCGACGGTGAGCAGCGCCGAACGCTTCGGCCGCGCGGAGCGGCGGCGGCGCGAGCCCGCCGGACGGGCGGACGGCCCGGTGTTCCGGGGGCCCTCCCCGTACTCCTCCGGCCGCGCCGGGCCGGGGGTGTCGAGGGCTCCGGAGACGTCGGGGGCGTCGGGGGCGTCGGGCCACCCGGAGTCGGGGGCGCCGGGGAATTCGGGGAACCCGGCTGATTCGGCGGACTCGGCCGATCCGGCGGAGGCGCCGGCCTCGTCCGCGCCGGCGGGGGCGTACGCCTCGTATTCGCCGTATTCGCCGTGCTCGCCGCACGCGCCCGGGGCCTCGAAGGCGGCGGTCCGCTCGGCGGGGGCCTCGGGCTCGGCCGGGGGACGGGAACCGGCCTCGTCCCAGGCGGTGGCGGAGTAGCCGTCGTAGACGGCGTGCTGCCCGGTGTCCCCCGTCCAGATCCCGTCCGGGGAGGCCGCCGGGTCGGCGTGGACGCCCGTGCCGTAGCCGCTGTCCGTCCAGCCGTGGCCGGTCTCGTCCGGGTGCGGCGCGGCCTGCGCCGGGATGTGCGTCCAGGCGGTGGCGGGGTAGCCGTCGTAGACGGCGTGCTGCCCGGTGTCCCCCGTCCAGGCGTCACCGGAGGGCATTGCCTGGCCGGCGGAGGGCTGGGAGGCGTCCGTCGGCAGCGGTCCGAAAAGGGGGTCGCCTTCGCCGTACGCGGCGCCGAGGGTGTCGAAGGTGCCGGTGACGTAGCCGTACGAGGTGTCCTGCGAACCCTGGTGGCCGTAGGCGGACTGGTCGTACGGGGAACCGTAGGGGCCGTACGAGGAGTCGGCGGGGGAATCGGCCGGGGTCGAGACTCCCGACGGGTGACGGTCGTTCACCACCAACTTCTCTTTCGCCTCGGCGACAGGGGCGGAGCAGTGCGGCGACTGTACCCGGCGGTACGCGACGGCGACAATCTTCGGCAGGTTTTGGACGGCCGGGAAACGGGCATTCGGTCGCCTTTCGGCGGACTACGGACCAGTACTTGGCCGCGCGTTCGAAATGCGTTCGATTAAAAAGGAAGCCGTAACTCACTGAAACGGCTTCGGCCGTCCGGGAATTCCCGTGCGGAAGACGTGCGCAAGACGTGTGCGAGGGGAAAAGACCGGCGGGAAAGCGGTCAGGCCGCCCCGGCGGACCCCCGCTCGGCGCGGCGCGACCGCGCCTCGGCGGCCAGCTCCTGCCGGATCCCGGCGGCGACCTCCCAGTGCGCGGGGAGCGTCAGATGCCCCAGACCGCTCACCCGCACACTGCGGGCGTCCAGGTCGGGGTGGTCGAGCCGGGCGGTCTCGGCCGGAACCATCAGCTGGTCCAGATCGCTCCAGAAGGCCACGAAGCGGGTGCGGCAGTCCGGCGCGGGACCGGCCAGCTCCCCGATCACATCGGATTCCGGGCGCAGTTGACGCACGATCGGGTGGGCCGACATCAGCGGCGCGACACGGGTGCCGGAGTGCGGGGTGCCGAGGGTGACCAGGGTGCGGACGCGGGCGTCGCCTCCCATGCGCTGGACGTAGTAGCGGGCGATCAGGCCGCCGAGGCTGTGCCCGACCACGTCGATGCGGCGCCGGCCGGTCCTCTCGCAGACGCCCTCGACGTACTCCGCCAGGCGTTCGGCGGCGCAGCGGACGTCGCAGGTGAGGGGGGAGTAGTTGAAGGCGCAGATGTCGCGCCAGCCGTTGCGCACCAGTGAGCGGCGCAGCAGGGTGAACACCGAGCGGTTGTCGATGAAGCCGTGCAGCAGCAGTACGGGCGGACAGCCGTCCCCCTCGCGGCTCCCGGTGTCCCCGGTGCTCCCCTTCTTCCTTTCCCCGTCTCCGGCCGGGGACTTCGGGCGGTTCTCCCCGTCGGTTCCGCCGGTTCCGCCGGTTCCGCCGGCCGGGGGAGCCGGGACGTACCGCTCCTGCGCCATGCCGACGGGGTAGAGCAGGGTGCGGCTCGCCAGGAAGGCGGCCTCCAGCGCGGCGGCCCGCAGCTCGCGCGGCGCGAAGGGGATCAGGGACAGCGGCAGGGCACCGAGGAACGAGCCGGACGCGAAGGGCAGTGCCCTGGTGACCCTCATGGCCGGTGACCTCCTCCCCGGTGCTTCCCGGCGCTCCCCGGTGGCGCGCGCTGGACATATCTGGTCGTATGCCCCCGAGGGCCGCCGTGATGCAGGGCGGACGCGGATCAGGGGGCCGCCGGGCCCCGCCGTGGGATGTCCGGGAAGTCGCCGCGGTCGCGCGGCCGCACCGCACCGCCGTGCCACGTGGTCGGCGGCACGGTGGTGGGCGTCCTCGCTGCGGCTCCCCGACGGCCCCGGCCGCGCGCCCGGTGTGTCGCGATGCCCGGTCGCGGAGCGCGGTGGCGTGTGCCCGGCCGTGACGGTCGGTGTCCCGTGTGTGATTTCCCCCTCCCTCCGTACCGCGAAACCGCCGGGTGGGGGATGCTGGCGATAACGTTCGTTCACCGGGTAACCGCCCACTGACAGATGGTCGGGCGGACCAGCCGGGCCGCAGTCGTTTTGGGAGGCAGTGATGGGTGTGTCGGGTCCGATCCGCGTGGTGATCGCCAAGCCGGGTCTCGACGGCCACGACCGCGGCGCCAAGGTGATCGCACGGGCGCTGCGCGACGCCGGTATGGAGGTCATCTACACGGGCCTGCACCAGACGCCCGAGCAGATCGTGGACACCGCGATCCAGGAGGACGCCGACGCGATCGGCCTGTCCATCCTCTCCGGCGCCCACAACACGCTCTTCGCCAAGGTGCTGGAGCTGCTGCGGGAGCGCGACGCGGAGGACATCAAGGTCTTCGGCGGCGGCATCATCCCCGAGGACGACATCCCCCCGCTCAAGGCCCAGGGCGTCGCCGAGATCTTCACCCCGGGCGCGCCGACGGGCGACGTGGTGGAGTGGGTGCGCTCTCACGTCAGGTCCGTGGCGGCCTGATCCCGGTCAGGGCGGGCGCCGGCGCCGTCCTCCGCCGGAGGGGGCGCCGGATCGAGCTCCCCGAGCATCGTGGCGCGGAGGTGGAGCGTGGCCACCAGCCGCTGGAACGCCTCCGCCCAGTAGCCGCCCGCCCCCGGTGAGCCGTCCTCCGGCTCGTCCGGGACGGCGGCCAGCGGGGCGAGGCGGTCGGCCTGGGCCGGGTCCAGGCAGCGCTCGGCCATGCCCATCACCCCGCTGAAGCTCCACGGGTAGCTGCCCGCGTCCCGGGCGATCTCCAGCGCGTCCACCACGGCCCGCCCCAGCGGCTCGGCCCAGGGGACCGCGCAGACGCCCAGCACCCGGAACGCCTCGGACAGGCCGTGGGCCGCGATGAACCGCGCCGCCCACTCCGCCCGCTCCCCGGCCGGCAGCACCGCCAGCAGCTTCGCCGGGTCGCCCGGGGCCGCCGCCGCCGGGGCGGACGGCTTCCCCAGCAGCGCCCGCGCCCACGCGGCGTTCCGCTGGCGCACCGCGGCCTGCGCCCAGGCCGCGTGCAGCTCCGCCTCCCAGTCGTCGGCAACCGGCAGGGCCGTGATCTCCGCCGGCGTACGGCCGCCCAGGTGCCCGGGCCAGGTGTCGAGCGGCGCGGCCTCCACCACCTGGGCCAGCCACCACGACCGCTCGCCGCGGCCCGGGGGCGGCTTGGGCACCACGCCGTCGCGCTGCATGCCCGCGTCGCACTCGTACGGGGCCTCGACCACCAGCCCGCCCGGCTGCCCGGTGCGGTCCGGCGCGACGCAGGAGCGGGCCCGGACCGCCATCCGGGCCGCGAGGGCGGAACCGGGCAGCGCCGACAGCAGCTCGGCGGCGGTGGACCGTACCGTGCGGCTGCGGTCGGCCAGCGCCCGCTCCAGGAACTCCTCGTCGTCCGGCGACAGGCCCTCGCGCAGCGAGTCCAGGAACATCAGCCGGTCCTCGGCCCGTTCCGTGGACCAGGTGCCGGCCAGCAGTTCGCGGGCCGCCGCCGGATCACGGCGCCGCAGCGACAGCAGCAGCGCCGACCGCTCGGCGAACAGGCCCTCCTCCCACAGCCGCCGCACGGCTCCTTCGTCCGGCCCGTCCGGCCCGTCCGGGAGCGGGCCGGAGCCGCGGCCGGACCCGCCGCGCAGCGCGAACCTCCAGTCCGGATTGAGCCGCGCCAGCCACAGCGCGCGCGGCCCGCCCAGGGCCAGCGTCCGGGCGCGCAGGTCCGTCCGCGCGCGGGCGGCGTCCAGCAGGGCGGGCAACTGCTCGGCCGGAACGCGGTAGCCGTGGGCGTCGGCGGCGGCCAGCCACTGCGGAAGCAACTCGGCGAGGTCGGGCGCGGTGCCCCGCCGCCCGCCGCCCGCGCCGGGGCGGTCGGCGAGCAGGAGGGCCAGCCGCCGGGCGGCGGCAGGGGGCAGCGGCGGACGCGGGTCCTCGGGCGCCGGCTCCGGCCGCGGGGCCGCGGCGGCGGGCCGCAGCCCCGCCCGCCGCCGCACCGTCTCCACGGCGGCGGCGTCCAGCAGCGCCTCGACCGAACCGCCGGGCGGCGTGCGCCGCTCCGCGCCCAGCAGCGCGGCGCCCACCAGTTCGCTCCAGCTCATGCCGCGCCTCCCCGCGCGTCCGCCGCGGCGAGCGGTATCGCCGCCTCCGGCCCGGCATCCGCCTCCGGGCCCGCCCAGACCGTGTACGGGGTGAAGCCCCGGTGGCCGCACTCGCCGAAGACGGTGACCGGGCCGCCGCCCGAGACGGCGGCCAGCCGCCACATCCGGGACCGCACCCCCGCCGTCCGCACCACCGGCAGCGCGGAGTCCCCCTCGGCCTCGGCGAGCTGCCAGTCCTCCCCGACCGGTACGGGCACCACGTCCGCCAGGACCACCGGCCAGCCGTCCAGCCAGGGATCGCCGCACAGCGCGGCGCCGTAGGAGGCCAGCGCCTCGTGCACGCCCGCGCCCGGCGGCCTCCCGCCCGGCTCCGGCGCCGCGTGCCGCTCGCCGAGGGCGGCCCGCAGCGCCGGGGCGCCGGGGTAGTAGGCCAGGTCGGCGTCGAGCGAGACGCCCACCGGGAGCGCCGGTTCCGGCGCCCGCCCGGCCGCGCCGAACGACAGCACCAGCGCCGTGCGCCCGGTGCGCCGCCCGTACAGCCAGAAGCGGCGCGCCGTCACCTTCCCCTCCTCGGACTCGTGCCGGCCCAGCACCAGCCAGTGGTCGCGCACCAGCGCGTCGCGGTCGGCGAGGACCTCGGCGGTCCCCGTGGTGATCCCCACCCGCGACCGCACGGTCGCGGCCAGCGGTTCCGGCAGCCCGCCGATGCCCAGGAACCCCTGGTCCAGCAGGTGCAGCAGGGCGCACTCCTCCAGCAGCCGGGACGGCCAGCCGGGGCCGGAGCCGGGGACGGCCCCCAGCTCCCGCACCCGCGCGGCCAGCCCCGGCGCCTGGGCGTCCACCATGCGGGCGGCCGTCTCGTCCCAGACGGCGTAGCCCGAGCGCCCCGCCCCCTCCGTGCCCGCCAGCCCGCCGCGCAGCAGGTCCGCCAGGCGCTGCTCCAGCTCGGTGGCGCCCGCCGCGATCCGCGCGGCCCGCCGCTCGGCGCGCCGCCGCGCCGCCTCCGGGGCGGCCTCCTCCCGTCGCCGCCCCTGTCGTTCTCCCTGCGGATCCCCCTGCCGTTCCCCCTGCTCCCCCTGTCCTCCCCCTTCCTCCCGCCGGCCCGACAGCCACGACTCGGCCCAGTCCGGGACGTCCCGCGGCGCCTCCCGTACGGCCTCCTCGCCCGCCGCCCACAGCAGGAGCAGACCCAGCGCGTGCTTGCAGGGCGACTTCCGGCTGGGACAGCTGCACCCGTACCCCGGCGAGCCGTCGCCCGCCACGTCCACCACGGTCCGGTACGGCGTGCCCCCGCTCCCCCGGCACCGCCCCCACACCGCGCCCCGCCCGGCCCCCGTACCGGACCAGGGGCCGGGCGCGGCCAGCTCCGCCCCCGCCTTCCCGGACGCCGCGTCAGGCGCCAGCGCCAGCACCCGTTCCGCGGTCCAGCGCGATCCCCCTGCGCTCATGTGCCCCTCGCTCTCCCCGTACGGACGCGTGGTTGTCGTCACCACCGAAGCCGTTGCCCTCACCGACCGGAAACACAAGCTCGCTCTCTGTGCGGTGAACCATGTGAACGACCGTACGAGCCGCCACTGACAATCCCCCTCCCGGCGGTGTCCGCGCAGGTCACGGCGGTTCCGGCGAGATCGGCGGGGGGATCGGCGGGGGATCGGCGGGGGATTGTCAGTGGCCCCGTGCATCGTGGTGTCCGACACGCACCAGTCGCCCGCGAGGGGGAGAACGTGACCGCCACCACCAGCGCACCGGCCGCTCTGCGGCCCCACGCCGAGGACGCCTTCGCCGGGGAGCTGAGCGCCCTGGCCGCCGCGGACGACCGGCCGCGCCCGCGGCGGTGGCGGCTGTCGCCCTGGGCCGTCGCCACCTACCTGCTCGGCGGCACCCTGCCGGACGGCACGGTCATCAGCCCCAAGTACGTCGGCCCGCGCCGGATCGTGGAGGTGGCCGTCACCACGCTGGCCACCGACCGGGCCCTGCTGCTGCTCGGGGTGCCCGGCACCGCCAAGACGTGGGTGTCGGAGCACCTGGCGGCGGCCGTCAGCGGCGACTCCACGCTGCTGGTGCAGGGCACGGCGGGCACCGCCGAGGAGGCGATCCGCTACGGCTGGAACTACGCGCGGCTGCTGGCCGACGGGCCCAGCCGCGAGGCGCTGGTGCCCAGCCCCGTCATGCGGGCCATGTCCGAGGGCATGGTCGCGCGGGTCGAGGAGCTGACCCGCATCCCGGCCGATGTGCAGGACAGCCTGATCACGATCCTGTCGGAGAAGACGCTGCCGGTCCCGGAGCTGGGCGAGGAGGTCCAGGCCGTCAGCGGCTTCAACCTGATCGCCACGGCCAACGACCGCGACAGGGGCGTCAACGAGCTCTCCAGCGCGCTGCGCCGCCGCTTCAACACCGTCGTCCTGCCGCTGCCCGAGACGCCCGAGGCGGAGGTGGACATCGTGGCCCGGCGCGTGGAGCAGATCGGCCGCTCCCTGGACCTGCCGGCCGTCCCCGACGGCATCGACGAGATCCGGCGGGTGGTCACCGTCTTCCGCGAGCTGCGGGACGGGGTCACCACCGACGGCCGCACCAGGGTCAAGTCGCCCTCGGGCACGCTGTCGACGGCCGAGGCCATCTCGGTGGTCACCGGCGGGCTGGCCCTGGCCGCCCACTTCGGCGACGGGGTGCTGCGCGCGGACGACGTGGCCGCCGGCATCCTCGGCGCCGTCGTCCGCGACCCGGCTGCGGACCGGGTGGTCTGGCAGGAGTACCTGGAGGCGGTCGTCCGCGAGCGCGACGGCTGGAAGGACTTCTACCGCGCCTGCCGCGAGGTGAGCGCGTGAGCGCGCCCGGCGCGCGGGCGGCGGATGCCGCGGACGCCGCGGACGTCAAGGGCGTCGCGGAAACCGCGGACGCCGCGGGCCCGGCGCCGCCCCCGGGGCCGCTGCTGCTGGGCGTACGCCACCACGGTCCGGGATCGGCGCGGGCCGTCCTGGCGGCGCTGGAGGCCCACGGGCCGGCGGTGCTGCTGGTGGAGGGGCCGCCGGAGGCCGACGCGGTGGTGGAGCTCGCGGCGCACGAGGAGATGCGTCCGCCGGTCGCCCTGCTGGCTCATGTGGCGGACGATCCGGGCCGCGCGGCGTTCTGGCCGCTGGCCGGGTTCTCCCCGGAGTGGGTCGCCGTCCGCTGGGCGCTGGCGCGCGGCGTGCCGGTGCGCTTCTTCGACCTGCCCGCGTCCCACACGCTGGCCATGCGGGACGACGACGGCGGCGGTGCCGGCGGGGAGGAGGCGCGGGAGGCCGGGGAGCTCCGCCTCGACCCGCTGCGGGTGCTCGCCGAGACGGCCGGCCACGACGACCCCGAGCGCTGGTGGGAGGACGTCGTCGAGCACCGCGGCGGCCACCGCGACCCGTACGCGCCCTTCGCCGCCCTCGCCGAGGCCATGACCGCCCTGCGCGAGACGCACGGCGGTGCTCCCGGCGGCACGGGCGGCACGGGTGACCGGCGCGACGCGCTGCGCGAGGCCCATATGCGGCTGCGGCTGAGGGAGGCGCGCAGGGAGTTCGGGGACGACCGGGTCGCCGTCGTCTGCGGCGCCTGGCACGTGCCCGCCCTCGCCGCGAAGGCGGCCGTCGCCGCCGACCGGCAGCTCCTCAAGGGGCTGCCGAGGGCGAGGACGGAGATCACCTGGGTGCCGTGGACCAACGAGCGGCTGGCGCGGCGCAGCGGCTACGGCGCCGGGATCACCTCGCCCGGCTGGTACGGCCACCTGTTCGCCGCGCCCGACCGGCCCGTCGAGCGGTGGATGACCGAGGTCGCCCGGCTGCTGCGGGCCGAGGACCACGCGGTGTCCTCGGCGCACGTCATCGAGGCGGTACGGCTCGCGGACACCCTGGCGGCCCTGCGCGGCCGTCCGCTCCCCGGCCTGGGGGAGACGGTCGACGCGGTGCGGGCCGTGATGTGCGAGGGCTCGGACCTGCCGCTCGCCCTCGTCCACGAGCGCCTGGTCGTCGGCGACGCCCTGGGCGAGGTGCCGCGGGACGCGCCCGCGGTACCGCTCCAGCGCGACCTCACCCGCCTGCAGAGGTCGCTGCGGCTCAAGCCCGAGGCGCGCGAGCGCGAGATCGACCTCGACCTGCGCGAGGAGAACGCCGCCGCGCGCAGCAGGCTGCTGCACCGGCTGCGGCTGCTCGGCGTCGACTGGGGCGAGCCGGTGCGCGGCCGCACCGGCAGCACCGGCACCTTCCGCGAGACCTGGCGGCTGTGCTGGCGGCCCGAGCTGTCGGTGCGGATCGCCGAGGCCGGGGTGTGGGGCACCACCGTGGCCGCCGCGGCCACGGCCAGGGCCGAGGCGCTGGCCCGTGACGCCGGTTCGCTCGCCGAGGCCGCCGAGCTGGCCGAGCGATGCCTGCCGGCCGGGCTCGGCGACGCCCTGCCGGCGGTGATGCGCGCCCTCGCCGACCGCGCGGCCCTCGACGCCGACGTCGGCCACCTCGCCCAGGCCCTGCCCGCGCTGGTGCGCTCCGTGCGCTACGGCGACGTGCGCGGTACGGACGCCGCCGCGCTCCGCGAGGTCGCCGAAGGGCTCGCCGAGCGGGTGTGCGTCGGACTCCCGCCCGCCTGCGCCGGTCTCGGCCCCGACGGCGCGGCCGAGATGCACGGCCATGTGGACGCCGCCCACCGGGCGGTCGTCCTGCTCGAGCGGGAGGGCCTGCTCACGCGCTGGCGGTCGGTGCTGCGCGCCCTCGCCGGACGCGACCGCGTCCCCGGCCTGGTCCGTGGACGCTGCGCCCGGCTGCTGCTGGACGACGGGCAGCTCCCCGGGGACGAGGCGGCCCGGCTGATGGGCCTGGCCCTCTCGCCGGGCGCCGCGCCGCCGGACGCGGCGGCCTGGATCGAGGGGTTCCTGGCGGGCGGCGGCATGCTGCTCGTCCACGACGAGCGGCTGCTGGCCCTGGTGGACGACTGGCTGGCCGGGATACCGGGGGAGGCGTTCACCGACGTGCTGCCGCTGCTGCGGCGGACGTTCGCCGCGTACGAGCCGGGGGTGCGGCGCACCATCGGTGAGCTGGTCCGGCGCGGCACTCCGGGCCGGGGCGGGCCGCCGGCGGAGTGGGAGACCGCCCCCGGCTTCGGGGAGGGGCTGGACCCGGAACGGGCCGGCGCCGTACTGCCCACCCTGCGGCTGCTGCTGGGAGAGCGCACGACCGACACCGGCGGACCGGCCGGTACGGCACGGGGGACGGTGACCGCATGAGGGACGATCCGACCACGACGGCCGGCCACACGGAAGACCGCGCCGACGGCCGCGCGGCCGGCCACACGGACGGCCGCACGACCGCCGAGCGGGCCGCCGACGAGCGGCTGCGGCGCTGGCGGCTGGTCCTCGGCGGCGGGGAGGACGCCGACGGCACCGGACGCGAGCTGACCGGCCGGGACGCGGCCGTGGACCGCACCCTCGCCGCCCTGTACGGGGACGGCGAGGGCAGGGGGGACCGGCCGGGATCGCGGTCCGCCGGGCTGGGCGCCTCGGCGCCGGGCGTGGCCCGCTGGCTCGGCGACATCCGCACCTACTTCCCGGCCTCCGTCGTCCGGGTGATGCAGCGCGACGCCATCGACCGGCTCGGCCTGTCGGCCCTGCTGCTGGAGCCGGAGACGCTCGAGGCCGTCGAGGCCGACGTCCACCTCGTCGGGACGCTGCTGTCGCTCACCAAGGTGATGCCCGAGACCAGCAGGGAGACCGCCCGCGCGGTCGTCCGCAAGGTCGTGGAGGACCTGGAGCGCAGGCTCGGGTCCCGTACCCGGTCGACGCTGGCGGGCGCCCTCGACCGGTCGGCGCGGGCCCACCGCCCCCGCCACCGGGACATCGACTGGAACCGCACCGTCCGGGCCAACCTGAAGAACTACCTGCCCGAGTACCGCACCGTCGTGCCCGAGAGGCTCGTCGGCTACGGCCGCGCCTCCCGGGCAGTGCGCAAGGACGTCGTCCTCTGCGTCGACCAGTCCGGCTCGATGGCCGCCTCGGTCGTCTACGCCTCCGTCTTCGGGGCCGTGCTCGCCTCGATGCGGTCCGTCTCCACCCGGCTGGTCGTCTTCGACACCTCCGTCGCCGACCTCACCGACCAGCTCGACGACCCCGTCGACGTGCTGTTCGGCACCCGGCTCGGCGGCGGCACCGACATCAACCGGGCGCTCGCCTACTGCCAGTCGCGCATCACCCGGCCCGCCGAGACCGTGGTCGTCCTCATCAGCGACCTCTACGAGGGCGGCATACGCGACGAGATGCTCAAGCGGGTCGCCGCGATGAGGAGCGCGGGGGTGCAGTTCGTGACGCTCCTCGCCCTCTCCGACGAGGGCGCCCCCGCCTACGACCGCGAACACGCCGCGGCCCTCGCCGCGCTCGGCGCGCCCGCCTTCGCCTGCACTCCCGACCACTTCCCGGAGGTGATGGCGGCGGCGATCGAGAAGCGCCCCCTGCCGATCCCCGAGGAGTGACCGGCCGGAGGACGATGTGAACCGCCGTCGATGTGAACCGTCGTCGAGGGGAAGCGGGGGCGAGGGAGGGGGGCACGCGGTGCACCGGTCCGCCCGGCGGCGCCGGCGGCTGGTGATCGCGCAGGCCCCGGTCCGCGGGCCGCGTTTCCTCCTCCCCTCCTCCTCGCCGGGGCCACCGGGTCCCGGACGACGAGACCCGGAGCGCGGGCACGGCTTCCGTCCACACCGCATCCGCACCGCACCCGCGCCCCGCGCCGCACCCGGGGCGTCACCGCCCGCCGGCTGCCCGCGGTCATGGACGCCGGCCGGGTGACCGGCACGACCGTCACGCCGGCCCGGCGGCGGCCGGGCCGGCCGGAGGCCACCGGGCCCCGGCCCCGCGGCCGGTTCCGGACAACTCCGGCGATCGGCTGATTCCCGCCTCACCGCGGCACCCCGCACCCCTGTGAGGGCGGTTGCTTCTGTGACGGTTGTCACCGCACGGGTGTGAGCTGCGATTTATGCCGGACACACGGACAGGACTAACCTGCAAGGCGGACATGCCGCGCGCCACCGCAGACGCCGCGGCCACGCGGCACGCCCACGCTGACAACGAACCGCGATACCACTGACTAGGGACGGACGCGCGTGGACCTGTTCGAGTACCAGGCGAGGGATCTCTTCGCCAAGCATGACGTGCCGGTGCTGGCCGGTGAAGTCATCGACACGCCCGAGGCGGCGCGCGAGGTGACCGAGCGACTCGGCGGTCGCGCGGTCGTCAAGGCGCAGGTCAAGACCGGCGGCCGGGGCAAGGCCGGCGGCGTGAAGCTGGCCTCCGACCCGGACGACGCGGTCGAGAAGGCCGGCCAGATCCTGGGCATGGACATCAAGGGCCACACCGTCCACAAGGTGATGCTGGCCCAGACCGCGGACATCGCGGAGGAGTACTACGTCTCCTTCCTGCTGGACCGCGCCAACCGCACCTTCCTCGCCATGGCGTCCGTCGAGGGTGGTGTCGAGATCGAGGAGGTCGCGGCCACCAAGCCCGAGGCCCTGGCCAAGATCCCGGTCGACGCCGTCGAGGGCGTCACCGAGGCCAAGGCCCGCGAGATCGTCGAGGCCGCGAAGTTCCCGGCCGAGATCGCCGACCAGGTGGTCGACACGCTGCAGAAGCTGTGGACGGTCTTCGTCAAGGAGGACGCCCTCCTCGTCGAGGTGAACCCGCTGGTCAAGACCGGCGACGGCACGATCATCGCGCTGGACGGCAAGGTCTCCCTGGACGCCAACGCCGAGTTCCGCCAGCCGGACCACGCCGCCCTGGAGGACAAGGCCGCGGCCAACCCGCTGGAGGCCGCCGCCAAGGCCAAGGGCCTGAACTACGTCAAGCTCGACGGCCAGGTCGGCATCATCGGCAACGGCGCGGGCCTCGTGATGAGCACCCTGGACGTCGTCGCCTACGCCGGTGAGAACCACGGCGGCGTCAAGCCCGCCAACTTCCTCGACATCGGCGGCGGCGCCTCCGCCGAGGTCATGGCCAACGGCCTGGAGATCATCCTCGGCGACCCGGACGTCAAGTCCGTCTTCGTCAACGTCTTCGGCGGCATCACCGCCTGCGACGCCGTCGCCAACGGCATCGTGCAGGCCCTGGAACTGCTGAAGTCCAAGGGCGAGGACGTCACCAAGCCGCTGGTGGTGCGCCTCGACGGCAACAACGCGGAGCTGGGTCGCAAGATCCTGACCGACGCCAACCACCCGCTGGTGCAGCAGGTGGACACCATGGACGG
The DNA here is from genome assembly GCF_029813835.1 of Streptomyces sp. DH37. Taxonomy (GTDB): domain Bacteria; phylum Actinomycetota; class Actinomycetes; order Streptomycetales; family Streptomycetaceae; genus Streptomyces. The sequence continues at coordinate 1,052 of NZ_JARVKV010000069.1, read as the reverse complement.
CGCGGCCGAGCGGGCCGCCGAGCTGGCCGCGAAGTAACGAAGGACGAGGACACCGAGAACAATGGCTATCTTCCTCACCAAGGAAAGCAAGGTCATCGTCCAGGGGATGACCGGCTCCGAGGGCCAGAAGCACACCCGGCGCATGCTGGCCTCCGGCACCAACATCGTCGGCGGCGTCAACCCGCGCAAGGCGGGTACCAGCGTCGACTTCGACGGCACCGAGGTACCGGTGTTCGGCACGGTCAAGGAGGCCATGGAGGCCACCGGCGCCGACGTCACCGTCGTCTTCGTCCCGGAGAAGTTCACCAAGAGCGCGGTCATCGAGGCGATCGACGCCGAGATCCCGCTCGCCGTGGTGATCACCGAGGGCATCGCCGTCCACGACACCGCCGAGTTCTGGGCCCACGCCGGCGCCAAGGGCAACAAGACCCGCATCATCGGCCCCAACTGCCCCGGTCTGATCACCCCCGGCCAGTCCAACGCGGGCATCATCCCGGCCGACATCACCAAGCCGGGCCGCATCGGCCTGGTCTCGAAGTCCGGCACGCTGACGTACCAGATGATGTACGAGCTGCGCGACCTCGGCTTCTCCACCTGCGTCGGCATCGGCGGCGACCCGATCATCGGCACCACCCACATCGACGCCCTCAAGGCGTTCGAGGCCGACCCCGACACCGACCTGATCGTGATGATCGGCGAGATCGGCGGCGACGCCGAGGAGCGGGCCGCGGACTTCATCAAGGCCAACGTCACCAAGCCGGTCGTCGGCTACGTCGCGGGCTTCACCGCCCCCGAGGGCAAGACCATGGGCCACGCCGGCGCCATCGTCTCCGGCTCGTCCGGCACCGCCCAGGCGAAGAAGGAGGCCCTGGAGGCCGCGGGCGTGAAGGTCGGCAAGACGCCGTCCGAGACCGCCCGTCTGGCGCGCGAGCTGCTCGCCGGCTGACGCGAGGCCGTACGCGGGACACCCGCTGACGCCGTCCGACGCCGTCTTCCGCTTCCGCCGCGGAACGCCGCACGGCGCGGGCCCGCACCCCCCGGGGGTGCGGGCC
>NZ_JARVKV010000068.1 GCF_029813835.1 Streptomyces sp. DH37 | reverse complement strand
GGCGACACGCCGAGGGGTGGCGGGGGCGGCCGGTGGCCGCCCCCGCCCCGTTCCGCCCGGGTTCCCGCGCGGGCCCGCCGCGCACCGGCCCCGCGCGGTCGCGCGGTCGCGTCAGAGCTTGCGCAGCGACAGGCGCTGGACCTTGTGGTCCGGGCCCTTGCGCAGGATCAGGCTGGCGCGGCCCCGGGTCGGGGCGATGTTCTCCTCCAGGTTCGGGCGGTTGATGGTCCGCCAGATCCCCCGCGCGTAGTCCAGCGCCTCCTCCTCCGACACCTGCGTGTACCTGCGGAAGTACGAGGACGGGTTCTGGAAGGCCGTCTCGCGCAGCTTGCGGAAGCGGCCGAGGTACCACTGCTCGATGTCCTCGGTGCGCGCGTCCACGTAGACGGAGAAGTCGAAGTAGTCGGCGACCGCGAGCCGGGTGCGGCCGTCCTTGCCGGGCAGGGCGGGCTGGAGGACGTTGAGGCCCTCGACGATCAGGATGTCGGGCCGCCGCACCGTCAGCCTCTCGCCGGGGACGATGTCGTAGATCAGGTGGGAGTAGACGGGGGCGGTGACCTCCTCCCGGCCCGACTTGACGTCCGCGACGAACCGGGTGAGCGCGCGGCGGTCGTAGGACTCGGGGAAGCCCTTGCGCGCCATCAGCCCGCGCCGGTGCAGCTCCGCGTTGGGGAACAGGAACCCGTCCGTGGTCACCAGCTCCACGCGCGGGTGCTCGGGCCAGCGGGCGAGCAGCGCCCGCAGCAGCCGCGCCACGGTGGACTTGCCCACCGCGACGCTGCCCGCGACCCCGATGACGAACGGCGTGCCGCGCTGGGCGCCGTGCCCGCCGCCCGCGTCGCCCAGGAAGGTGTTGAGCGCGCCCCGCAGCCCGTGGGTGGCGCCGACGTAGAGGTTGAGCAGCCGGGACAGCGGCAGGTAGACGTCCCGCACCTCGTCGAGGTCGATGACGTCGCCGAGCCCGCGCAGCTCCTCCACCTCCGCGGCCGTCAGCGGCAGCGGCGTCTTCTCCCGCAGCGCGCTCCACTCGGCGCGCCCGAGGTCGACGAAGGGGCTCGCGTCGGACGGCCGGCCGCGGCGCTGCTGCGGCGGCAGGACGGACGCGGTGGAGTCGGAGGTGGACTCGGGAGCGGTGACGGGGGTGGACACGGGCCCATTGTCGGGGTGCGCGCGGCCGGGCTCACTCCCGTTCCCGTGTGATCAGCAGCACAGACGCGGGACCGGGGGACGGGGTGTACGCGCCGGTCCGACGCCGATACGTTGACCGCGTTCGCACACGTGTCCCCCGTGTGCGCCCGCCCCGCGCAGGTCCCCGCCCGACCCGGGGCCGGCCCGTGCACGACCGGCCCGGAGGATGCCGCATGCCGCTGCCGTTCCGGCGTTTCCGCCCAGCTCAACGCCGCCCCGCCGCACCGTTGTCCGCCGGGGCGCGCACCGCCCGGGTGTGGGCGGACCTCGTCGAGGAGCTGCCCGACGAGGACCTGGGCGAACACCCGCGCGACATGCTGGAGGCGCACCGGCCGGGCGGCCGGCCGGAGTGCGAGGAGGAGGAGTACCTGGCGGTCGTCGAGGACGCCGTCGGGCGGATAGCGCGAGGCCGCTGACAGCCGCAGCTCCCGACTGCCCTTAGGCTGCATCGCATGTGCGGAATCGTTGGTTATGTGGGAGGGCAGTCCGCCCTCGACGTCGTCATCGCGGGACTGAAGCGGTTGGAGTACCGCGGTTATGACTCGGCGGGCGTTGCCGTCCTCGCCGACGGCGGCCTGGCCGCCGCGAAGAAGGCCGGGAAGCTGGCCAACCTCGGCAAGCTGCTGGACGAGCGCCCGCTGCCCAGCGGCACCACCGGCATCGGCCACACCCGGTGGGCCACCCACGGCGGGCCGACCGACGCCAACGCGCATCCGCACCTGGACAACTCCGGGCGGGTCGCGGTCGTCCACAACGGCATCATCGAGAACTTCGCCGCGCTGCGCGCGGAGCTGGCCGAGCGCGGCCACGAGCTGACCTCCGAGACCGACACCGAGGTCGTGGCCCACCTGCTCGCCGAGAACTTCTCCTCCTGCGGCGACCTGGCCGAGTCGATGCGGCAGGTGTGCCGCCGCCTGGAGGGCGCCTTCACGCTCGTCGCCGTCCACGCCGACGAGCCGGACACCGTCGTCGGCGCCCGGCGGAACTCGCCGCTGGTGGTCGGCGTCGGCGAGGGCGAGAACTTCCTCGCCTCCGACGTCGCCGCGTTCATCGCCCACACCCGCGAGGCCATCGAGCTGGGCCAGGACCAGGTCGTGGAGCTGAGGCGGGACCAGGTGACGGTCACCGACTTCGACGGCGCCCCGGCCGAGACCCGCGCCTACCACGTGGACTGGGACGCCTCGGCCGCCGAGAAGGGCGGCTACGACTACTTCATGCTCAAGGAGATTGCCGAGCAGCCCAAGGCGGTCGCCGACACCCTCCTGGGCCGCATCGACGAGTCCGGCCTGCTGACGCTGGACGAGGTGCACATCCCCGACCACGTGCTGCGCGAGGTCAACAAGGTCGTCATCGTGGCCTGCGGCACGGCCTACCACGCCGGGATGATCGCCAAGTACGCCATCGAGCACTGGACGCGGATCCCCTGCGAGACCGAGCTGGCCAGCGAGTTCCGCTACCGGGACCCGATCCTGGACCAGCGCACCCTGGTCATCGCCATCAGCCAGTCCGGCGAGACCATGGACACCCTGATGGCGCTGCGCCACGCCCGCGAGCAGGGCGCCAAGGTGCTGGCCATCTGCAACACCAACGGCTCGACGATCCCGCGCGAGTCCGACGCGGTGCTCTACACCCACGCCGGGCCCGAGGTCGCGGTCGCCTCCACCAAGGCGTTCCTGACGCAGCTGGTGGCCTGCTACCTCGTCGCCCTCTACCTGGGCCAGGTGCGGGGCACCAAGTGGGGCGACGAGATCCACTCGGTGATCCGCGAGCTGTCGCAGATCTCCACGGAGGTCGAGAAGGTCCTCGCCACCATGGAGCCGGTGCGGGAGCTGGCCCGCTCCCTGGCCGACAAGAACACCGTGCTCTTCCTCGGCCGCCACGTGGGCTTCCCCGTGGCGCTGGAGGGTGCGCTCAAGCTCAAGGAGCTGGCGTACATGCACGCCGAGGGCTTCGCCGCCGGCGAGCTCAAGCACGGCCCGATCGCGCTGATCGAGGAGGACCTGCCGGTGGTGGTGGTCGTGCCGTCGCCGCGCGGCCGGTCCGTCCTGCACGACAAGATCGTCTCCAACATCCAGGAGATCCGGGCCCGGGGCGCGCGCACCATCGTCATCGCCGAGGAGGGCGACGAGACGGTCGTGCCCTACGCCGACCACCTGGTGCGCATCCCCGCCACGCCCACCCTGCTCCAGCCGCTGGTGGCCACCGTGCCGCTCCAGGTCTTCGCCTGCGAGCTGGCCACGGCCCGCGGCAACGAGGTGGACCAGCCGCGCAACCTGGCCAAGTCGGTGACGGTGGAGTGAGGTCGCGCCGCGGGCGAACAGGACGGGACCCGCGCCGCGGGCGCTCCCGGCCGGCCGGGAGCCGCGCGTGATCGTCGGGGTGGGGATCGACGTCGCCTCGATCGAGCGCTTCGCCGGCGCGCTGGCCCGCACCCCCGCGATCGCCGACCGGCTGTTCACCCCCGCCGAGCTGGTCCTGCCCGGCGGGGAGCGGCGCGGAGTGGCCTCCCTGGCGGCGCGGTTCGCCGCCAAGGAGGCCCTGGCCAAGGCGCTGGGCGCGCCCGGCGGGCTGCTGTGGACGGACGCGGAGGTGTACGTCTCCGACCACGGGCAGCCGCTCCTGCGGGTGACCGGCACGGTCGCCGACCGCGCCGCCGAGCTGGGGGTGCGGCGCTGGCACGTCTCGCTCAGCCACGACGCGGGGGTGGCGACGGCCGTCGTGATCGCGGAGGGGTGATCGCGCAGGGGTGATCGCGGAGGGGCGGCCACCGGAGGGTGACGGGGGTGCCGGGCGGTCACACTGAGGGCATGAGAGATGCGTACAGCGTGCAGACCGTACGGGCCGCCGAGCGGGAGCTGATGGCGCGGCTGCCCGCCGGGGCGCTGATGCGGCGCGCCGCCGCCGGGCTGGCCGCCGCCTGCGCCGGGATGCTGGGGCGCACCTACGGCGCCCGGGTCGTCCTGCTGGTGGGCAGCGGCGACAACGGCGGGGACGCGCTCTTCGCGGGGGCGTACCTGGCCCGGCGCGGCGCCGGGGTGACCGCCGTGCTGCTCAGTCCCGAGAGGGCCCACGGGGCCGGGCTCGCCGCGCTGCGGGCCGCCGGCGGCCGGGTGGTGGCCGCGCCGACCGCCCACCTGGAGGGCGTCCCCGCCGACGTGCCGGCCGTCGTGCGGCGGGCCGACCTGGTGGTGGACGGCATCGTCGGCATCGGCGGACGCGGGGGGCTGCGGCCCGACGCGGTGGAGATCGTCGACCTCGTCCGGGACGCCGGGGCGCCCGTCGTCGCCGTGGACCTGCCCAGCGGCGTGGACGCCGACACCGGCGAGGTGCGCGGCGTGGCGGTGCGGGCGGCGGCCACGGTGACCTTCGGGGCGTACAAGCCGGGGCTGCTGGTCGACCCGGCGCGCGAGCACGCCGGGGCGCTGCGGCTGGTCGACATCGGCCTGGGCCCCTACCTGGAGGCGGCCGAGCCGGTGGCGCGCGCCGCCCAGCACGCGGACGTGGCCGCCCTGCTGCCCCGCCCGTCGGCCGAGAGCGACAAGTACCGGCGCGGCGTGGTCGGGATCGTGGCCGGCTCCGCCCGCTACCCGGGCGCGGCCGTGCTGGCGGTGGCGGGCGCGCTGCGCGGCGGCGCGGGCGCCGTGCGCTACGTGGGGCCCGCCGCCGACGCGGTGGTCGGCCGCTTCCCCGAGACGCTGGTGTCCGCCGGCCCGCCCGGCCGCGCGGGCCGGGTGCAGGCGTGGGTCGTCGGGCCGGGCCTGGGCGACGGGGCCGAGGCGCGGGAGAACGTGCGCGAGGTGCTGGCCTCGGACGTACCGGTGCTGGTGGACGCCGACGGGCTGCGGCTGATGGACGCCGGGCGGCTCCGGGGCCGTACGGCCCCGGTCCTGCTCACCCCGCACGCGGGGGAGGCGGCGGCGCTGCTGGACGTGCCGCGCGAGGAGGTCGAGTCGGCGCGGCTGGCGTCGGCGCGGGAACTGGCGCGGCGGTACGGGGCGACGGTGCTGCTCAAGGGCTCGACCACGGTGGTCGCGCCGTCCGGCGGGGACGGCCCGCTGCGGGTCAACCCCACCGGCACCGGCTGGCTGGCGACGGCCGGGAGCGGCGACGTGCTCTCCGGGCTGGCCGGCTCGCTGCTCGCCTCCGGTCTGTCCCCCGAGGACGCGGCGGTGGCGGGCGCGTACGTCCACGGCCTGGCGGGCCGCCTCGCCGCGCCGCTGGTGAACGCGCTCGACGTGGCGGAGGCCCTGCGCCCGGCCTGGCGGAACGTCACGGACACGGCGGGTACGGCGGACATATCGGGCACATCGGGCACGGCGGGCGTCCGCTCCGATACGCCCTGAACGTGCCGGGCGGGCAGGGACGCCGCCGGAGGGGGACCTGAGACACTGGTGGGCGATGGACGTCGTAAGTGAGCCCCCCGCCCCCCGCGCGGCGGCGCAGCCCCGCCCCGGTCACCGCGTCAGCGCCGAGATCGACCTCGCCGCGCTGCGCGGCAACGTCCGCGCCCTGCGGGAGCGCGCGGCCGGGGCCGAGCTGATGGCCGTGGTCAAGGCCGACGCGTACGGCCACGGCATGGTCCCCTGCGCCCGCGCCGCGCGGCAGGCCGGCGCGGGCTGGCTGGGCACCGCCACCCCGGAGGAGGCGCTGGCGCTGCGCGCCGCCGGGGACAGGGGCCGGTTGCTGTGCTGGCTGTGGACGCCCGGCGGGCCCTGGCGCGAGGCGATCGAGGCGGACGTCGACGTGTCGGCGAGCGCGCCGTGGGCGCTGCGGGAGATCACGGAGGCCGCCCGCGCCTGCGGCCGCACCGCCCGCGTCCACCTGAAGATCGACACCGGGCTGGGCCGCAACGGCTGCGCGCCCGCCGACTGGGAGGCGCTGACCGCCGCCGCCCGCGAGGCCGAGGCCGAGGGCACGGTCAGGGTCACCGGCCTGTGGTCGCACTTCGCCTGCGCCGACGAGCCCGGCCACCCCTCCGTCGCCGCCCAGCTCGCCGCCTTCCGCGACGCCCTGGCCGCCGCCGCCCGCGCCGGGCTCGACCCGGAGGTGCGGCACATCGCCAACTCGCCCGCCACCCTCACGCTCCCCGAGGCGCACTTCGACCTGGTGCGCACCGGCGTGTCGGTCTACGGGCTCTCGCCCTCGCCCGAGGTCGGCGTGCCCGAGGACTTCGGGCTGCGGCCGGTGATGACCCTGCGCGCCCGCCTCGCCCTGGTCAAGCACGTGCCGGCCGGGCACGGGGTGAGCTACGGCCACCACTACACCACCCCCGGCGACACCACCCTGGCCCTGGTCCCGGCCGGCTACGCCGACGGGATCCCCCGGCACGCCTCGGGCACCGGGCCGGTGCTGGTGGCCGGCAAGTGGCGGACGGCCGCCGGGCGGGTGGCCATGGACCAGTTCGTGGTGGACCTGGGCGGCGACACGGCCGCGGAGGGCGACGAGGCGGTCCTGTTCGGGCCGGGGGACGCGGGCGAGCCGACGGCCGAGGACTGGGCGCGCGCGGTGGGCACCATCGGCTACGAGATCGTGACCCGGGTCGGCGCCCGGGTGCCGCGCGTCCACCTGAACGCGGACGCGTGACGCGGGCATGAGGGAAACGGGCGGCAGGGGATGGGGGCGCCGCGCGGGGGTGGCCGGCGCGCTGCTGGGCCTCGCCGCGGCGGGAGCGGCCGCGGGGGTCGCCGTCGAGCGGCTGACCGTGCACCGGGCGGTGCGCCGCAGGGCGCGCCTGGCCCTGGACGCCACGGGTCCGTACGGCTCGCTGCGCGGCACACCGGGCCGGGCGGTGGCCGACGACGGCACCGAGCTGTACTACGAGACCGACGATCCGGAGGGCGGGATACCCGACGGCGCGCCCACGGTCGTCTTCAGCCACGGCTACTGCCTCGCCCAGGACGTCTGGCACTTCCAGCGCGCCGCCCTGCGCGGCGCCGGGCGGTCCGCGGACTCCGGGCAGTCCGCGGACTCCGAGCAATCCGGGCCCTCCGTGCCGCCGCTGCGCGCCGTCTACTGGGACCAGCGCGGCCACGGCCGCTCCGGCCGCGGCCGGGCCGGCGAGACGGTGACCATCGACCGGCTCGGACGCGACCTGAAGGCGGTGCTCGACGCCGCCGTGCCCGAGGGCCCGGTCGTCCTCGTCGGCCACTCGATGGGCGGGATGACGGTGATGGCCCTCGCCCACCACCATCCCGGGTACGTCGCCGAGCGCGTCGCCGCGGTGGCCCTGGTCGGCACCTCGGCGGGGAACCTCGCGGAGGTGACCTACGGGCTGCCCGCCGCCGGGGCCCGGGCGGTGCGGCGGATGGCGCCGGGACTGCTGAGGACCCTCGCCGCGCGGGCCGACCTGGTCGAGCGGGGGCGGCGCGCCACCGCCGACCTCTTCACGGGCCTGGTCAAGCGGTACTCGTTCGGCGCCCGCGACATCGACCCCGGGGTGGCGCGCTTCGCCGAGCGGCTGATCGAGTCGGTGCCGGTCGACGTGGTCGCGGACTTCTACCCGGCCTTCGCCGAACACGAGAAGACCGCCGCGCTGGCCGCCTTCGGGGCGGACCGGCCCGCGCTGATCCTCACCGGCGACCGCGACCTGCTCACCCCGCGCGAGCACAGCGAGGCGATGGCCGGCGCGCTGCCCCACGCGGACCTGGTGGTCGTGGAGGGCGCGGGCCACCTGGTGATGCTGGAGCGCCCCGAGACGGTCAACGAGCGCCTGGCCGAGCTGCTGGCGCGTACCATCCACACCCATGGAGACACCGCACCGCCCGGCCGCGGGGACGGCCCCCGGAGCCGCTCCCCGGAACCCCGAACCGGCCGTGAAGGCCCACGTAGCGACCCCTGACCGCATGCGGGAGCTGGGCCGGCGGCTGGCCCGGCTGCTGCGGCCCGGCGACCTCGTCCTGCTCACCGGGGAGCTGGGAGCGGGCAAGACCACCCTCGCCCGGGGACTGGGCGAGGGGCTGGGCGTGCGCGGCGCGGTGACCTCCCCCACCTTCGTCATCGCCCGGGTGCACCCCCCGCTCGGCGACGGCCCCCCGCTGGTGCACGTGGACGCCTACCGGCTCGACGGCGGCCTGGAGGAGATGGAGGACCTGGACCTGGACGTCTCCCTGCCGGAGTCGGTGGTGGTCGTGGAGTGGGGCGAGGGCAGGGTGGAGGAGCTCTCGGAGGACCGGCTGCACGTGGTCATCGAGCGCGCCGTGGGGGCGGAGGCGGCCACCGGCGGGCAGGACGGCGGTACGGCGGGCGACGACGTGCGGACGGTGACGGTGACCGGCGTCGGCGGGCGCTGGGCCGGACAGGACCTGTCCGCCCTGGCGGGGTCCGCGTAGGCCGCCCGCGCCCGGGCCGCACCACGTCCCGGCACTCCCCGGTACTCCTCGGGCACCGTTCCGACGCGGTCCCGACGCTGTTCCTACGCCGTCCTGACGCCGTCCTGTCGCTGTTCCTACGCCCTCCCGACGCTGTTCCGACACGGTGTCGGCAAGATGTTGCGCGCAGCGCCCCCGGCATGGTCACATGGAGGTCAGGAAGGGTGGTTAGGCACGCCTAACCACCCTCGCCCCAGGAGCCACGGGAGGACTCATGGAGGCTCACGAGCGGGAGCCCGGGACCACCGCGGGGACCGGGCGCGCGGACGCGTCCGGCGTCCGTCCGGAGACCGGTCCGGTGCCGATGCGCGATCTGCTGGCCGCGTGCGCCGCCGCCGACGCCGTCTCGACGCCGCCGGCTCACGACCGGGAACCGGACGGCGACGGCCCCCGGGCCGAGGCGGCCTGAGGGCCGGACGGGGGCGGGCGGGCCCGCCTCCGGTGCCGCTACCGTCCCTGCCTGGGCCCGACGCGGCGGGCCCAGGCGGGCAGCAGGAACCAGGCGCCCACGAACCACATGAACAGCGCGCCGACGATCCACCAGGCCATGCCGTTGTCCAGCACCACGCGCAGGATCAGCAGCAGCGCGCAGGTGACCGTGCACAGCAGCAGGACCAGCCCGGTGATGGTCAGGCGCGAGGCCCACTCCACCGTCTGGGGCTTCATCCGGTGGCCGGTGACGAAGCGGTGCAGGGCGACCGGGGCGATCAGCGTGCCGGTCGCCGCCGAGCCGAGGACGACCGTGATGACGTAGATGTTGCGGTCCAGGGTGCCGATGTCGGTGAAGCGCTCGGTGAAGGCGACGCTCAGCAGGAAGCCGAGCAGGATCTGGATGCCCATCTGGGCGACCCTGACCTCCTGCAGGAGCTCCGTCCACCGCCGGTCGGCGCGCTCCTTCTCGGTCTCGTGGTGCTCCTCCGCGCCGGACCGCGCGGCCGGGGTCCGGCCGCCGCGGTCCGCGGACCGCTGCCCGCCCTCGTCCCTGCCGGACGCCGTGTCCGTCCCGAGTGTCATGCGCCGCCCCCTTGTTCAGCCGCTTGATTGCCTGTTCACCTTTTGTTCGAACAGGGGAGGGCCAAACGTGGGCGGACGCCGGCGGGGGCGCGGTCTCAGGGGACGACGACGACCTTCGTGCCGGCCGTGGCGAACCGCCACATCGCCTCGCCGTCCGCCGCCCTGGAGCGGATGCCGCCCGTCCCCTCCTTCGGCGGACCCTCGGGCAGCGAGCCGTCCACGGCCGCGCTGAAGCCCACCACGACACCGTCCACCTGCGTGAACAGCACCACGTGGGCGACCGGTACCCCGTCGGAGCCGGTGACGCGCTCGGTGCGGCCGCTCTCGTCCACGGTGTACTCGCCCGGCAGCGGGTCCACCGCGCCGGGGACGACCCGGTAGGTGCGGGTGACCTTCTCGTTCGCCCCCACCAGCCAGACCCGGTCGCCGCCCAGGGAGTACACGACGCGCTCGCCGGCGCCCGAGCCGGCCGGCAGCGCGGCCTGCCGGCGCTCCTCGCGCTCCCTCTCCTTCGCCGCGGCGCCGGGGGAGGGGGAGGCCGACGCGGCGGGCCCGCGGTCGTCCGCGGGGCCGCGGCGGTCCTGCGCGGCGGACGCCTGGTAGGCCAGGAAGCCGACGACGGCGAGTGCCGCCGCCGTCAGCCCGGCCACGAAGGTACCCGCGCTGTTCCGTGCCACCGTCTCGCCCGCCTCCGGTACTCGCCGCTTCCCGCCGGTCCCCGGACCCCTGGAGATCCGGTCTGATCGTAAGCCCGACCGTAGCAGTCGGTAGTGGTCCCCGTGCGGCGGGCGGGCACCGGCCGGCGGCGGTGCGCCGTAGGCTGAGAGCGTGCTCCTGCTCGCTCTGGATACCGCCACCCCCGCCGTCACCGTCGCCCTGCACGACGGGACGGACACCCTCGCCACCGCCGACGAGGTGGACGCCCGCCGCCACGGCGAACTGCTGCTCCCGGCCGTCGACCGCGTCCTGACCGCGGCGGGCGCCGCGCTCGGCGACGTGACCGGCATCGTCGTCGGCGTCGGCCCGGGCCCGTACACCGGCCTGCGGGTCGGCCTGATGACGGCGACGACCATCGGGGCCGCACGGGACATCCCCGTCCACGGCCTGTGCACGCTGGACGGCATCGCGTACGCCGCCGGGGAGGCCGGACTGGAGGCCCCCTTCGTCGTCGCCACCGACGCCCGCCGCAAGGAGGTGTACTGGGCGCGCTACGCCGACGCCCGCACCCGCCTCGGCGACCCGGCCGTGGACCGCCCGGCCGACATCGCCGAGGTGGTCGCCGGCGTTCCCGCGGTGGGCCTGGGCGCCCGGCTGTACGCGGACGCCTTCACCGGCGTGCGCGACGACCTGCCCGAGCACGTCTCCGCCGCGGCGCTGGCGGCGCTGGCCGCCGAGAGACTGGCGGCCGGGGGCGGGGCCGGGGAGGGCTTCCTGCCGCCGCTGCCGCTGTACCTGAGGCGCCCGGACGCGAAGGTGCCCGCCAACTACAAGGTGGTCACGCCCCGGTGACCGCGACCGCCGAGCAGGTCACCCTGCGCGAGATGCGCTGGTGGGACATCGAGCCGGTGCTGGACCTGGAACGGGAGCTGTTCCCGCACGACGCCTGGTCGCCCGCCCTGTTCTGGTCCGAACTCGCCCGCGCGCGCGGCCCGCACGCCACCCGCCGCTACCTCGTCGCCGAGACCGGCGGCGGCGGTGATGGCGGTGGCGGTGATGACGGTGATGGCGGTGGCGGCGGACGGATCGTCGGCTACGGCGGGCTCGCCGCCGCCGGCGGCACCGGGGACGTCCAGACCATCGCCGCCGCCCGCGACCACTGGGGCACCGGGCTGGGCGCCCGGCTGCTCACCGCGCTCCTCACCGCCGCCACGGACTTCGAGTGCCACGAGGTCCTGCTGGAGGTCCGGGTGGACAACGTCCGCGCCCAGCGCCTCTACGGACGCTTCGGCTTCGAGGCCGTCGGCCTGCGCCGCGGCTACTACCAGCCCGGCGACGTGGACGCCCTCGTGATGCGCCGCCCGGCCGACCCGGCGCCCCCGGACGCCCCGGCGGACCCCGCGACGGACGCGGCGGACGCGACGGACGCAACGGATCCAGCCCCGCGACACCAAGGAACGACGACCCATGGCTGACGAACCCCTGGTCCTCGGCATCGAGACCTCCTGCGACGAGACCGGCGTGGGCATCGTGCGCGGGCACACGCTGCTCGCCGACGCGGTGGCCTCCAGCGTGGACGAGCACGCCCGGTACGGGGGCGTGGTGCCCGAGGTGGCCAGCCGCGCCCACCTGGAGGCGATGGTCCCCACCATCGAACGCGCCCTGAAGGACGCCGGCGTCTCCGCGAGCGACCTCGACGGCATCGCCGTCACCGCCGGTCCCGGCCTGGCCGGCGCGCTGCTGGTGGGCGTGTCGGCGGCCAAGGCGTACGCGTACGCGCTCGGCAAGCCGCTGTACGGCGTCAACCACCTCGCCTCGCACATCTGCGTCGACCAGCTCGAACACGGCGCGCTGCCCGAGCCGACCATGGCCCTGCTGGTCTCCGGCGGCCACTCCTCGCTGCTGCTGTCGGCCGACATCACCTCCGACGTGCGCCCGCTGGGCGCCACCATCGACGACGCGGCGGGCGAGGCGTTCGACAAGGTCGCCCGCGTGCTGAACCTGGGCTTCCCCGGCGGGCCCGTCATCGACCGCTACGCCCGCGAGGGCGACGCGGACGCCATCGCCTTCCCGCGCGGTCTGACGGGCCCGCGCGACGCGCCGTACGACTTCTCCTTCTCCGGTCTGAAGACCGCCGTCGCCCGCTGGATCGAGGCGAGGCGGAGCGCCGGCGAGGAGGTGCCGGTCGCCGACGTCGCCGCGTCCTTCCAGGAGGCGGTCGTCGACGTGCTGACCCGCAAGGCGGTCCGCGCCTGCCGGGACGAGGGCGTGGACCACCTGATGATCGGCGGCGGCGTCGCGGCCAACTCGCGGCTGCGCGCGATGGCCGAGGCGCGCTGCGAGGCGGCCGGGATCACCCTGCGGGTGCCGCGCCCCAAGCTGTGCACCGACAACGGCGCGATGGTCGCGGCCCTGGGCGCGGAGATGGTCGCCCGCGGCCGGGCCCCCTCCGACTGGGACCTGTCGGCCGACTCCTCCCTGCCGGTCACCGAGCCGCACGTGCCGGGCACGTCCCACGGCCACGCGCACGGCGGGGGCCACGGCCACGTCCACGAGCTGAGCGCGGGGAACCTCTCCTCATGACCGTCGCCCTGATGTGGGAGGCCCGCGCGGCGGACGGCCGCGGCCCGGAACTGCTGGAGTGGGCCCGCGCCCAGGTCCTCGACCCGGCCCCGCCGCGCCGCGAGACGTTCACCGCGCCCGCGGACCGCGTCCTGGTCATCACCTGGTGGGACGCCCCGTACGACGCGGAGCTCCCCGAACTGCCCTCGCCCCCGCCGGAGTTGCTCCACCGCCCGGTCCACCGCTGGCGCTTCGAGGGCGTGGACGCGGGCGCGGACGCGCGGGGGTGAGGGGGACGGGGGTCAGCGGACCGGGTGCCCCAGGAGCATCGCCGGGGCGCCCGCGACGCGGGTGAGGAAGACCGTGGCCGCGTTGGGGCCGGAGGGCTTCACCCTGCGCCGCAGTTCCTCCGGTTCGACCGCCGAGCCACGCTTCTTGACGGTGAGCGTGCCGACGCCGCGCTCGCGCAGCAGCGCCTTCAGCCGCTTGACGTTGAAGGGGAGCGTGTCGGTGATCTCGTACGCGCTCGCGTACGGCGTCGGGTGCGGCGCGTCGGCCGTGACGTAGGCGATCGTCGGGTCGATCAGGCGCCCGCCGACCTCCTCGGCCACCTCGGCGACCAGATGGGCGCGGACGACCGCGCCGTCGGGCTCGTACAGGTAGCGGCCGACCGGGCCGGCCGGCGGGTCGGGCAGTCCGGCGGATTCCAGGGTGCGGGGGCCGGGCAGCAGGGTGGCGCGCACCTTCGGCGCCTCGCGCGGGCCGGCGCCGAACCACAGCACCGCCTCCTTCACGTCCCCGCCGTCGGAGACCCACTCCGCCACCGCGTCCCCGGGCACCGCCTCGTGCGGGATGCCCGGGGCGACCTTCAGCGCGGCGTGCGGGGCGCGCCGGGCGGCCCCGACGGCCCAGGACAGCGGGGGCGAGTACGCCTCGGGGTCGAAGATCCGGCCGCGTCCGCCGCGCCGGGCCGGGTCGGCGAAGACGGCGTCGAAGCCGTCCGTGTCCACCTCGGTCACGTCCGCGCGGCGCACCTCGACGAGATCGGCCAGGCCCAGCGCCTCGGCGTTGGCGCGGGCGACGGCGCAGGTCAGCGGGTCGCGGTCGACGGCCAGCACCTCGATCCCGGCACGGGCGAGCGCGATGGCGTCGCCGCCGTTGCCGCAGCACAGGTCGGCCAGCCGCCGCACTCCGAGGGCGGCGAAGCGCCCGGCGCGGTACGCGGCCACGCCGGCGCGGGTGGCCTGCTCGACGCCGCCGGGCGTGAAGTACATCCGGGCCGCGTCCTCGGGCCCGAACTTCGCGACCGCCCGCTGCCGCAGCCGCGCCTGGGCGATGGCCGCCGAGACCAGACGGGCCGGGTGGCGGCGGCGCAGCCGGGTGGCGACGGCCAGCTCCCGCCCCGGGTCGTACTCCCGCAGCTCCTCCAGCAGGGCCTGCCCCTCGTCGGTCAGCAGGGCGCGGAAGGCGGCGACGGGATCGGGGGCGGTGTCGTCCGGGATGCCGTCCGGGATGCCGTCCGGGCTGCGGTCAGGGACGTCGTCCGGGCTGTCGTTCGGCGCGTGCACCGGCCCATCATCGCAGCGGCGGCCCCCGGCGGGTGAACAGCGTGGTGAGGCCGATCTCCACGGGGAAGGGCACGGGGACGACGAGCGTGTCGCGGTGGATGCCGGTGGCCACGTACGCGCCGGTGGTGTCGTCCGGCTCGTGGACGTGCGCGACCGGCGCCCGGTCCTCCTTCTCCACCCGCCAGAAGTGCCGGATCCCGGCCTCGGCGTACTTCAGCGGTTTGGCCTCCCGGTCCCGCACCGCCGACTCGTCCGGGACGATCTCGGCGACGAGCACGACCTCCTCGGGGAGGCAGGAGGTGCGCTCGTCCCCCGGCGGGGCGTCGACGACCAGGATGGCCGGCTCGGGGCGCCGGCGCTCGCCCGGCCGGACCGACATCCCGGCGGGAGCCCGCAGGTGGTGGGGGCCGCGAGCCCTATGGCGTCGGCCGGCCGCCGGGCGGCGGGTGGAACCGGTCGGGCAGGGGCTCGGCGGTCATCGGCGGTCATCGGCAGTCATCGGCAGTCGTCGGCGGCGCTCCTCACGGACGGGCACCTGCGACGCGGTACGGGGGTCGGCGCACCGGCGCACCGGCGCGCAACGCGCCGTGCGCTGGCACTCCGGTTGACTGAGTGCTAACGCCCGCATAGTCTCGGCATTGGCACTCTCCGTGGGTGAGTGCCAATCCAGCGACGGGCAGATCCGGCACCCGCGACGACGGATCTACCAGGTCGCCACCCCAGACATCCAAACCCCGCTGAGATCTCCGAAGGGGGAGGTCGGATCGTGACGACCGCCACTAGCTCCAAGGTTGCCATCAAGCCGCTCGAGGACCGCATCGTGGTCCAGCCGCTCGACGCCGAGCAGACCACGGCCTCCGGCCTGGTCATCCCGGACACCGCGAAGGAGAAGCCCCAGGAGGGCACCGTCCTCGCCGTCGGTCCGGGTCGCTTCGAGGACGGCAACCGTCTGCCGCTCGACGTCAAGGTCGGCGACATCGTGCTGTACAGCAAGTACGGCGGCACCGAGGTGAAGTACAACAACGAGGAGTACCTCGTCCTCTCGGCGCGCGACGTTCTCGCGATCATCGAGAAGTAAGTCACCGCGAAGACCGCCTGTGATCCGCGCCCTGGTACCCGCGTCCGAGACGTCCGGGGCCGGGGCGCGGTTCCTTTGACGAGGACCTTGAGAGGACCCAAGCAACCATGGCGAAGATCCTGAAGTTCGACGAGGACGCCCGTCGCGCCCTCGAGCGCGGCGTCAACAAGCTCGCCGACACCGTCAAGGTGACGATCGGCCCCAAGGGCCGCAACGTCGTCATCGACAAGAAGTTCGGCGCTCCGACCATCACCAACGACGGTGTCACCATCGCCCGCGAGGTCGAGGTCGAGGACCCGTACGAGAACCTGGGCGCCCAGCTCGTGAAGGAGGTGGCGACCAAGACCAACGACATCGCGGGTGACGGCACCACCACCGCCACCGTGCTGGCCCAGGCGCTGGTCCGCGAGGGCCTGCGCAACGTCGCCGCCGGCGCCTCCCCGGCCGCCCTCAAGAAGGGCATCGACGCCGCGGTCAAGGCCGTCTCCGACGACCTGCTGGCCACCGCCCGCCCGATCGACGAGAAGTCCGACATCGCCGCCGTGGCCGCGCTGTCCGCCCAGGACAAGCAGGTCGGCGAGCTGATCGCCGAGGCGATGGACAAGGTCGGCAAGGACGGCGTCATCACCGTCGAGGAGTCCAACACCTTCGGCCTGGAGCTGGACTTCACCGAGGGCATGGCCTTCGACAAGGGCTACCTGTCGCCGTACATGGTCACCGACCAGGAGCGCATGGAAGCGGTCCTGGAGGACCCGTACATCCTGATCCACCAGGGCAAGATCTCCGCGATCGCGGACCTGCTGCCCCTGCTGGAGAAGATCATCCAGTCCAACAGCTCCAAGCCGCTGCTGATCATCGCCGAGGACGTCGAGGGCGAGGCCCTCTCCACCCTCGTCGTGAACAAGATCCGCGGCACCTTCAACGCGGTGGCCGTCAAGGCCCCGGGCTTCGGCGACCGCCGCAAGGCGATGCTCGGCGACATGGCGACGCTGACCGGCGCCACCGTCATCGCCGAGGAGGTCGGCCTCAAGCTCGACCAGGCCGGTCTGGACGTGCTGGGCACCGCCCGCCGCGTGACCGTCACCAAGGACGACACAACCATCGTCGACGGCGGCGGCAAGGGCGAGGACGTGCAGGCCCGCGTCGCGCAGATCAAGGCCGAGATCGAGACCACCGACTCCGACTGGGACCGCGAGAAGCTCCAGGAGCGCCTCGCGAAGCTCGCCGGCGGCGTGTGCGTGATCCGCGTGGGCGCGGCCACCGAGGTCGAGCTCAAGGAGAAGAAGCACCGTCTGGAGGACGCCATCTCCGCGACCCGCGCCGCGGTCGAGGAGGGCATCGTCTCCGGTGGCGGTTCCGCGCTGGTCCACGCCGCCAAGGTGCTGGAGGACGGCCTCGGCAAGGAGGGCGACGAGGCCACCGGTGTCGCGGTCGTCCGCCGCGCCGTGGTCGAGCCGCTGCGCTGGATCGCCGAGAACGCCGGCCTGGAGGGCTACGTCATCACCTCCAAGGTCGCCGAGATGGAGAAGGGCCACGGCTTCAACGCCGCGACCGGCGAGTACGTCGACCTGGTGAAGGCCGGCGTCATCGACCCGGTCAAGGTCACCCGCTCCGCCCTGGAGAACGCCGCCTCCATCGCGTCGCTGCTGCTCACGACCGAGACCCTGGTCGTCGAGAAGCCCGCCGAGGAGGAGCCGGAGGCCGCCGGCCACGGTCACGGCCACGCCCACTGAGGCCCGGTCCCCCGTCGCACGACGAGGCCCGGTCCCCTGCGCGGCAGGGGGCCGGGCCTTCGCGCTGCCGCCGTCCCGGCGGCCGGTCGGCGGGCCGTAAGAGCGGCCGTACGTCCGTCACCTCGGGCTGAAGCGCCCGGTGGTGGAGGAGGCGCGCGAGACCAGACCGCGCGGCGCCAGCCGTGCCAGACCCAGCAGGGCCTTGTAGCGCGGGTCGGGGACGGACAGGGTCCTGCCCTTCGCCAGGTCGGCCATGGCCGCGTCCACCACCCGGTCCGCGTTCAGCCACATCCAGCCCGGCACGCTCTCCGCCGACATTCCCGCGCGCCGGTGGAACTCGGTCCGCACGAAGCCCGGGCACAGCGCCATCAGCCGCACGCCCGTCGGCCCCAGGTCCCGCGCCGCGCCCTGGGTGAACTGCACGACCCACGCCTTGGAGGCGCCGTAGGTGCCGCGCGGCACGAAGGCCGCCACCGAGGCCACGTTGACGACGCCGCCGCGCCCCCGCTCGCGCATGCTCTCCGCGGCGGCCGAGGTCAGCCGCAGCACGGCCTCGCAGTGCACCTTGAGCATGCGCAGCTCGTCCGCCATCGGCACCTCCAGATAGCGGCCCCTGTTGCCGAAGCCCGCGTTGTTGACCAGCAGGTCCACCGGGTGCCGGCGGTCGCCGAGCCGCTCCTCGACCGCCGCGATGCCCGCGTCGGTGGCCAGGTCGGCGGTGATTATGGACGCCTCGACGCCGTGCCGGTCGTGCAGTTCGGTGGCGTGCCGCCGCAGCCTCTCGGTGTCCCGGGCGACCAGCACCACGTCGTGCCCGTCGCGCGCCAGCCGCCGGGCGAAGGCGGCGCCGATCCCGGCCGTGGCTCCTGTGATCAGTGCAGTCGTCATACGGGAACGCTATCCGGCCGGGACCGGCGCCCCGCGCCGGGCGGGTCAGGAGGCGTACTTCGCGGCGTACCTCAGCGCCTCCCCCCGCGCGACGGCGGCCAGGGCGTCGCCGGCGGCCAGGACGCGGGGGAGCAGCGTCCGCTCGGTGGTCAGGGCGCGGAAGAGGAAGGAGACGGTCACCTCGTGGTCCGGCCGGTGCAGGACCTCGATCCGGTCCCCGGCGCGGATCTCGCCGGGCTCGACCACCCGCAGGTACGCCCCGGGCGCGGCGGCCCGGGTGAACGTCCTCATCCACCCCTCCCCCCGCTCCGCCGGGGAGATCCCCATCTCCTCCAGCCGGCCGGCGAACGTACGGCAGGGGGTGCGCGAGCAGGAGACCTCCAGTACCACGTCCGGCCCGACCCGCCAGCGCTCGCCGACCAGGGCGCCGTTGACGTCGGCGCCGGCGGTGGTGAGGTTCTCGCCGAAGGCCCCGTTCGGCAGCTCGTGGCCGAGGACCCGCTCCCAGCCGTCCAGGTCCTCCCGGGCGAAGGCGTACACCGCCTGGTCGCCGCCGCCGTGGAAGCGCCGGTCGCCGATGACGTCCCCGGCGAGCCCGCCGCCGCCCCCGCCGGGGACGGGGGCGGCCACGGGGACCGGGCCGTCGGCCGGGCGCTTGTCGATGCCGGTGACGCCGCCGGGGGCGTTGGTGTAGCCGGCGGAACGGGGACGGGCGAGGTTCACGGAGAGAAGCCGCATGCCGCGCAGACTAGAACGACACTCCCAAAGGCGCGAACGGAAAACGGGGCTTTCCATCAAGCCCTGCTTATGGTGGAGGGATGATCGAGGCCCGCCATCTCCGCGTGCTGCGCGCCGTGGCCCGTACCGGCTCCTTCTCGGCCGCCGCCCGCGAGCTGGGCTGCACGCAGCCCGCCGTCAGCCAGCAGATGAAGTCCCTGGAGCAGTACGCGGGCACCCCGCTGCTGGTGCGCGCCGGGCGCGGGACGCGGCTCACCGAGGCCGGCGAGGCGCTGGTCAGGCACGCGGCGGGGATCCTGGCGGGGCTGGCCGCCGCCGAGGAGGAGGTGGCCGCCATCGCCGGGCTGCGCGCGGGGCGGGTCCGCCTGGTGTCCTTCCCCAGCGCCAGCTCCACGATCGTGCCCGCGGCCGTCGCCGCGATGCGCGCGGAGCACCCCGGGGCCCAGGTGTCGCTGGTCGAGGCGCAGCCGCCGCGCTCGGCGGAGATGCTCCGCGAGGGCGAGTGCGAGATCGCGCTCGCCTACCGCTACCCGGACGCCGCGGGCCCGGCGGAGAGCGACCCCGAGTGGGAGGACCTGGTGGTGCGGCCCCTGCTCACCGAACGGCTCGTGGGCCTGGTCCCGGAGGACCACCGCCTGGCGCGGGCCGCGGAGGCGGGGGAGGAGGTCAAGATCACGGAGCTGGCGGGCGAGCCCTGGATCGCGGGCTGCCCGCGCTGCCGCAGCCATCTGGTGGGGGTGTGCGAGAGCGCGGGCTTCACTCCGCGGATCGACTTCGCCACCGATGACTACCCGGCCGTGGTGGGACTGGTGGGAGCGGGCCTGGGCGTGGCCGTGCTGGCGGGGCTGGCGGTCGAGTCGGTGCGCCCCAGGGGGGTGCGGACCGTCGCCATCAGCCCCGAGGTGCGGCGCGAGGTGGCGGCGCTGACGCTGCCCGACCTCGCCCGCGTGCCGGCGGTCGCCGCCATGCTGGACCGGCTGTCGGACGCGGCCCGCCGCTGACGCGGGGCGCGCCCGCGCGCATCGCGGCGACGGCCGCGGACGCGCGGAACGACGCGCGGACGCCCGGAAGGGCCGCCCTACGCGCCGGGCACGCCGACCAGCCGCGTCCGGGCCCGGCCCATGAGCTCCTCGCGCTCGTCCTCGGTCAGTCCTCCCCAGACCCCGTACGGCTCACGCACGGTGAGCGCGTGGGCGGCGCACTCCGCCCGTACCGGGCAGCGCATGCACACCTCCTTGGCGGACGCCTCGCGCGCGCTGCGGGCCGCTCCACGCTCCCCCTCGGGGTGGAAGAACAGCGAGCTGTCGACTCCTCGACAGGCGGCCAGCAGCTGCCAGTCCCACAGATCGGCGTTGGGGCCCGGAAGGCGGGAGAAATCTGCCATGGCTTGTCCTCTCGAAGCGAACTGATGCTGGTGAACCAGTCGAGAACAGTCACGACCGTACATCCACGGTATGAGTAGATGTAAATATGTATCTTCGCGATTCACGGGACATACGCGAGTAATAAAAAGAAAACCCGCCAAACAGGGCAAATGACGACACGGCTGCTGATCTGCGCGGGATAGCCCCTCCGTGTCGACGCCATCACGTAGGGTGTTGAAAGCGGGCGCCGAAGACCGTAACTCTTTCGGGTGACCGTCGTTGAGTGTGCGGAGGCGGTTGACACAGACAAGTGCCGGACGGATGTCCGGGGCGGTCAACCGCACAGGTGACGATTCGTACCAGCCCTGGAGGCCTAAGGTGATGCGCATGAGCTGCGGAGGGCGATCATGACTTCCGTCCTCGTCTGCGACGACTCCCCGCTTGCCCGAGAGGCGCTGCGCCGCGCGGTCGCGACCGTGCCCGGCGTCGAACGTGTGACGACGGCGGCCAACGGCGAGGAAGTCCTTCGCCGCTGGGGCGCCGACCGCTCCGATCTCATCCTGATGGACGTGCGGATGCCCGGTCTGGGCGGTGTCGAGACCGTACGGCGCCTGCTGTC
This sequence comes from Streptomyces sp. DH37, assembly GCF_029813835.1. Lineage (GTDB taxonomy): Bacteria > Actinomycetota > Actinomycetes > Streptomycetales > Streptomycetaceae > Streptomyces. Next base: position 16,134 of record NZ_JARVKV010000068.1, on the reverse strand, counting down.
GGCCGACCCCGGCGCGCGCATCATCATGCTGACCGTGGCGGAGGACCTGGACGGCGTCGCGCTCGCCGTCGCCGCCGGCGCCCGCGGCTACCTGCACAAGGACGCCTCGCGCGCCGAGCTGCGGGCCACGGTCACCCAGGCGCTGGCCGACCCCACCTGGCGGCTGGCGCCGCGGCGGCTGCGCTCGGCCGAGATGGGCGCCGCGCCGACGCTCACCGCCCGTGAGATCCAGGTGCTGGAGGGCATGAGCCACGGCCGCTCCAACGCCGAGATCGGACGCGAGCTGTTCCTGTCCGAGGACACGGTGAAAACCCATGCGCGACGGCTGTTCAAGAAGCTCGGGGCCTCCGACCGGGCCCACGCCGTGGCGCTCGGCTTCCGCTGGGGACTCGTCCGCTAGCCCGCCCGCCGGTCCGTCCGCGGATCCCGCGGTGGATCCGATCGCGAGTCCGTCCGCCGGTCCGTCCGTCCCCCCGGGCCGCGGACGCCCGATGGCGCCGGAGCGGTGGAGCCGGAGGGCTCCCCGCCCCGCGGCCGGTCGTGCGCGCCGTGCGCGCGGTGCGCCCGGGGGAGGTCCCCGCCGGTCCCGGAACCCCGGGTGGCGGGGCCTCCGGGAGACGGTCCGGTGCCGTAATCTCCGGTGTGCCGCATCCTGGGTGTATGGAGTTCCTCGGGGACGTGACGGCCAGGCGTGAGGGGAGGGCGCGGGACGTGACAGCCAGTGCCCCTGCCCATAACGCTTCAGTGCACAACCACGGACGGGGTGCGGCGGAACGGCCGCACCGGGTGCACCATGGACCGATGCGTGACGACGAGACGCCACCCGCGGCCGACGGCCACGGTGAGATCGGTGCCCTCGTCCAGCGCGCGGTCGAGGGGGACGAACAGGCCACCCACGACCTCCTGGCCCGCGTCCACCCGCTCGCCCTGCGCTACTGCAGGACGCGGCTGACCCGGCTCCCCGGTGACGCCCGGCACTTCGTGGACGACCTGGCGCAGGAGGTCTGCCTGGCGGTGCTGTGCGCGCTGCCGCGCTACCGCGACACCGGCAAGCCCTTCGAGGCGTTCGTGGTCGCCATCGCCCAGCACAAGGTCGCCGACCTCCAGCGGGCCGCCATGCGCGGGCCCGGGAGCACGGCGGTGCCCTCCGACGAGATGCCCGAGCGGCCCGACGACTCGCTCGGCCCGGAGGAGCGGGCCCTGCTGAGCAGCGACGCGGAGTGGGCGAGGAAACTGCTGGCCAACCTCCCCGAGCACCAGCGCGAGCTGGTGCTGCTGAGGGTCGCGGTCGGGCTCACCGCCGAGGAGACCGGGCAGATGCTCGGAATGTCCCCGGGGGCCGTACGCGTTGCCCAGCATCGAGCCCTGTCGCGACTGCGCGCCCTCGCGGAGCAGTGATCCGGGGCCGTTCACAGTGATCCGGCGGGCCGTCCGGCGGTGGTCCCGCCGACGGCACGAGGCCCCCTCCGGGCCCGTTAGCATGGACGTCCGCGCCGGGCAAGAGTATTGGGGAAGGTGCCATGGAAGGCGTCATGACGGACAACGTCGGCAGTGCGGACGGGGTACCCGCGAAGTTCGCGGCGCTCGGGCTGACCTACGACGACGTGCTGCTGCTGCCGGGCGAGTCGGACATGGCCCCGCAGGACATCGACACCTCCTCGTACGTCTCGCGCAACGTGAAGGTGAACATCCCGCTGATCTCGGCGGCGATGGACAAGGTCACCGAGGCCCGCATGGCGATCGCCATGGCCCGGCAGGGCGGCGTCGGCGTGCTGCACCGCAACCTGTCGATCGAGGACCAGGCCAACCAGGTCGACCGGGTCAAACGGTCGGAGTCGGGCATGGTCACCGACCCGATCACCATCCGCCCCGACGCCACGCTGCGCGAGGCGGACGAGCTGTGCGGCCGCTTCCGGATCAGCGGCGTGCCGGTCACCGACACGTCGGGCAGGCTGCTGGGCATCGTCACCAACCGCGACATGGCCTTCGAGACGGACCGCAGCCGCGAGGTCCGCGAGGTCATGACGCCGATGCCGCTGGTCACCGGCAAGGTGGGCATCTCGCGGGCGGACGCGATGGAGCTGCTGCGCCGCCACAAGATCGAGAAGCTGCCGCTGGTCGACGACGGGGGCGTCCTCAAGGGCCTGATCACCGTCAAGGACTTCGTCAAGGCCGAGAAGTACCCCAACGCCGCCAAGGACGCCGAGGGCCGCCTCATCGTCGGCGCGGCGGTCGGCGTGGCCGGCGACGCCTTCGAGCGGGCCCAGGCCCTGATCGAGGCGGGCGCCGACTTCATCGTCGTGGACACCGCGCACGGTCACTCCAGGCTGGTCGGCGAGATGGTCGCCAAGATCAAGTCCAACTCCTCGGTCGACGTGATCGGCGGCAACGTCGCCACCCGCGACGGCGCCAGGGCGCTGATCGACTCCGGCGCCGACGGCGTCAAGGTCGGCGTCGGACCGGGCTCGATCTGCACCACCCGCGTGGTCGCCGGCATCGGCGTCCCGCAGGTCACCGCCATCTACGAGGCCGCGCTCGCCGCGCAGGAGGCCGGCGTCCCGGTCATCGGCGACGGCGGCCTGCAGTACAGCGGCGACATCGCCAAGGCCCTGGTCGCCGGCGCCGACACGGTGATGCTCGGCAGTCTGCTGGCGGGCTGCGAGGAGTCGCCGGGCGAGCTGCTGTTCATCAACGGCAAGCAGTTCAAGTCCTACCGCGGCATGGGCTCGCTGGGCGCGATGCAGTCGCGCGGGCAGGCCAGGTCGTACTCCAAGGACCGCTACTTCCAGGAGACGGTCGCCGCCGACGACAAGCTCGTCCCCGAGGGCGTCGAGGGCCAGGTCCCCTACCGCGGCCCGCTGGGCGCGGTGGTGCACCAGCTCGTCGGCGGCCTGCGGCAGTCGATGTTCTACGTCGGCGGCCGGACCGTCCCGGAGATGAAGGCCAAGGGCCGGTTCGTGCGCATCACCGCGGCCGGGCTCAAGGAGAGCCACCCGCACGACGTCCAGATGACGACCGAGGCGCCGAACTACTCCCGGCGCTGAGCGGCCCCGGTGCGCGCCCCCGGTGTCCCGCTCGGGGATACTGGGGGCGTAGACCGTAGGAAGGGCACAGGACGTGACTGAGATCGAGATCGGCCGCGGCAAGCGCGGGAGGCGGGCGTACGCCTTCGACGACATCGCCGTGGTGCCCAGCCGCCGCACGCGGGACCCGAAGGAGGTCTCGATCGCCTGGCAGATCGACGCCTACCGCTTCGAGCTGCCGTTCCTGGCCGCGCCGATGGACTCGGTCGTCTCACCGCGCACCGCGATCCGCATCGGTGAGCTGGGCGGCCTGGGGGTGCTCAACCTCGAGGGCCTGTGGACGCGTTACGAGGACCCCGAGCCGCTGCTCCACGAGATCGCCGAGCTGGACGAGGACGCGGCGACCCGCCGGCTCCAGGAGATCTACTCCGCCCCCGTCAAGGAGGAGCTGATCGGGCAGCGGATCAAGGAGGTCCGCGACTCCGGCGTGGTGACGGCCGCCGCGCTGTCGCCGCAGCGCACCGTGCAGTTCTCCAAGGCGGTCGTGGACGCGGGCGTGGACATCTTCGTCATCCGCGGCACCACCGTCTCCGCCGAGCACGTCTCCTCGGCGGCCGAGCCGCTCAACCTCAAGCAGTTCATCTACGAGCTCGACGTCCCCGTCATCGTGGGCGGCTGCGCCACGTACACCGCCGCGCTGCACCTGATGCGCACCGGCGCGGCGGGCGTGCTCGTCGGTTTCGGCGGCGGCGCCGCGCACACCACCCGCAACGTGCTGGGCATCCAGGTGCCGATGGCCACCGCCGTCGCCGACGTGGCGGCGGCCCGCCGCGACTACCTGGACGAGTCCGGCGGCCGGTACGTCCACGTCATCGCCGACGGCGGCGTGGGCTGGTCCGGCGACCTGCCCAAGGCCATCGCCTGCGGCGCGGACGCGGTGATGATGGGCTCCCCGCTGGCCCGCGCCGTCGACGCGCCCGGCCACGGGCACCACTGGGGCATGGAGGCCGTCCACGAGGACGTGCCGCGCGGCAGGCGCGTCAACCTCGGCACGGTCGGCACCACCGAGGAGATCCTGCTCGGCCCCTCGCACAGCCCCGACGGCTACATGAACTTCTTCGGCGCCCTGCGCCGGGCCATGGCCACCACGGGCTACTCGGAGCTCAAGGAGTTCCAGCGCGTGGAGGTCACGGTCAGCCGCTGACGGCGGGCGCGGGCGCGCGTACGCGTGACGTGAGGGGCCGGGCCCGGTGGACGATCCGTCCGCCGGGCCCGGCCCCTCACGGGCGCACCGGGTCCGGCGGGACGGGCGCCCTCACAGCCGGTGGGCCGCCCCCGTCGGGCTGGCGCCGCGGGTGTCCAGCAGGAGCTGCGCCTTGGCCGACAGGCTCTGCAGGTCGTAGACGCGGTGGTGCTGGAGCAGGAGGGTGAGGTCGGCCGCGGCGGCGGACTCGTAGAGGGAGTCGGCCCGCGGAACGGGGCGGCCCGCCACCCGCCACTGCGGTACGTGCGGGTCGTGGTAGCCGATCTGGGCCCCCAGTTCCATCAGCCGCAGGGCGATCTCGGGCGCCGGGGAGCCCTCCTGGTCGGCCAGGTCGGGCTTGTAGGTGACGCCCAGCAGCAGGACGCGGGCGCCGCGGGCCGACTTGCCGTGCTCGTTCAGCAGCGTCGCCGCGCGCTGGGCCACGTAGCGCGGCATCCGGGCGTTGGCCTCCTGGGCGACCTCGACCAGGCGCAGCGGGTAGCCCGGGGTGCGTCCGCCGCGGTCCAGGCAGGCGGGGTCGACGGGGGTGCCGTGGCCGCCGACGCCCGGTCCGGGCCGGAAGGCCTGGAAGCCGAACGGCTTGGTCTCCGCGCAGCGGATCACGTCCCACAGGTCCACGCCCAGGTCGTGGCAGAGCACGGCCATCTCGTTGGCCAGGGCGATGTTCACGTGCCGGAAGTTGGTCTCCAGCACGGCCGTCATCTCGGCCTCGCGCAGGCCGCGCGCCCGCACCACCTTCTCGGTCAGCCGCCCGTAGAAGGCGGCGGCGGCTTCGGTGCAGGCCGGGGTCAGCCCGCCGATGACCCGCGGGGTGTTGGCGTAGCCGTGGGAGCGGTTCCCGGGGTCGAGGCGGGAGGGGGCGCAGGCCAGGTGGAAGTCGTGCCCGGCCCGCAGCCCCGAGGCCTTCTCCAGCAGCGGGGCGACGTACTCCTCCGTGCCGCCGGGATGGACGGTGGACTCCACCACGACCGTGGTCCGCGGGCGCAGCCGCTCGCCGAGCGTGACCGCCGCCGCCCGCACCGCGCTCAGGTCCAGGGCCCGGTCCTCGCCCAGCGGGGTGGGGGCGCAGATCAGGGCGGTGCGGACCCGGCCCAGCACGGACGGGTCCGAGGTCGCGCGGAAGCCGGCCGAGACCATCCGGCGCACCTCGGCCGCCGACAGCCCGCCGCTCGCCGGGGGACGTCCCGCGCCTAGCTCGCGGACGGCGCGCTCGTCGGGGTCGTAGCCGATGGTGCCGATGCCGGCGGCCGTGGCGGCCTGAGCCGCGGGAAGGCCCAGATGACCCAGACCGAGGACGGCGAGATCTGCGGGCATGAGGCGACGTCCTTCCCCTGTCGACTGGCTCGTCGGGCTGGCTCATAGGGCGATGTCAGGTTAAGCGCATATATGACAGATATGGTGGATTGCGTGCGGAGCGGTGTCTCCTCGGGTCGAAGTCGTGGGTTCGGGGGACGAACGGGTAGGGGCCAGGGCAGGCAAGGACGGGTCATCCGACCGGGGCATCAGGGAGGCAGTGGTGAGGACAGCGGCACTGGGACCGGCCGAGCGGGCCGAGGCGCTCGCCCGCATGTCGGAGCACGAACTGGACGTACTGGTCGTCGGCGGCGGAGTGGTCGGCGCCGGCACCGCCCTGGACGCGGTGACCCGCGGGCTGACGACCGGGATCGTCGAGGCCCGCGACTGGGCCTCGGGCACCTCCAGCCGCTCCAGCAAGCTGATCCACGGCGGGCTGCGCTACCTGGAGATGCTGGACTTCGCGCTGGTGCGCGAGGCGCTCAAGGAGCGCGGGCTGCTGCTGCAGCGGATCGCCCCCCACCTGGTCAAGCCCGTCCCCTTCCTCTACCCGCTCCGGCACCGGGGCTGGGAGCGGCTGTACGCGGGCTCCGGCGTGGCGCTGTACGACGTGCTCGCCACGGCGTCCGGACGCGGTCGCGGGCTGCCCCACCACCGGCACCTGACGCGCCGCCAGGCCCTGCGGGTCGCGCCCGCCCTGCGCAAGGACGCGCTGGTGGGCGCCCTGCAGTACTACGACGCGCAGATGGACGACGCCCGCTACGTCGCCACCCTGGTGCGCACCGCCGCCGCCTACGGCGCCCACGCCGCCAACCGGGCGCGGGTCGTCGGCTTCCTGCGCGAGGGCGAACGCGTGGTCGGCGCCCGGGTGGAGGACCTGGAGCAGGGCGGCGTGTACGAGATCCGCGCCAGGCAGGTGGTCAACGCCACCGGGGTGTGGACCGACGACACCCAGCGGCTGACCGCCGAGCGCGGGCAGTTCCACGTCCGCGCCTCCAAGGGCATCCACCTGGTGGTGCCCAGGGACCGCATCCACTCCACCACCGGGCTGATCCTGCGCACCGAGAAGAGCGTGCTGTTCGTCATCCCCTGGGGGCGGCACTGGATCGTCGGCACCACCGACACCGACTGGGACCTGGACAAGGCCCACCCGGCGGCCTCCAGCGCCGACATCGACTACCTGCTCGACCACGTCAACTCCGTGCTGGCCGTGCCGCTCACCCGCGACGACGTGGAGGGCGTGTACGCCGGGCTGCGTCCGCTGCTGGCCGGGGAGTCGGAGGCCACCAGCATGCTGTCGCGCGAGCACACCGTCGCCCACCCGGTGCCGGGCCTGGTGGTCGTGGCGGGCGGCAAGTACACGACGTACCGGGTGATGGCCAAGGACGCGGTCGACGCGGCCGTCCACGGACTCGACCACCGCGTCGCCGAGTGCACCACCGAGGAGGTGCCGCTGGTCGGCGCCGAGGGCTACCACGCGATGTGGAACGCCCGCGCCCGCATCGCCGCCCGCACCGGACTGCACGTGGCGCGCGTGGAGCACCTGCTCAACCGGTACGGCTCGCTGACCGACGAGGTGCTGGAGCTGATCGCCGGCGACCCGAGCCTGGGCGAGCCGCTGCCGTGCGCGGACGACTACCTCAGGGCCGAGGTGGTGTACGCCTGCACCCACGAGGGCGCGCGCCACCTGGACGACGTCCTCACCCGCCGCACCCGCATCTCCATCGAGACCTTCGACCGCGGCACGCGCAGCGCCCGCGAGTGCGCCGAGCTGATGGCCCCGGTGCTCGGCTGGGACGCCGACCAGGTCGAACGGGAGGTCGCCCACTACGAGAAGCGGGTCGAGGCCGAGCGGGAGTCCCAGCGCCAGCCCGACGACCAGACCGCCGACGCCGCGCGCCTGGGCGCCCCGGACATCGTGCCGCTCCAGCCGCTGTGACGGCCCCTCACCGGTGGGCGGGGCGCGGGGTGCCGGGCGTGCCGGGGTGTCAGCCCCGGGCCCAGGCACCGCCGTTCCGGTTGTGTGCCCCCGGCCGCGTACACCGCGGTCCGCCCCGTGAGTGAGAATGGACCCACTGCTGGGGCGGGCTGAGTGTGAGGGGACGCATGAGCGACGTGGACGGCCGCGGCAAGAAGGCCGGGCGGCTGCTGGGCGGGCGCTACCGGCTGGGAGACGTGCTGGGCCGCGGCGGCATGGGCACCGTGTGGCGCGCCGAGGACGAGGTCCTGGGCCGTACCGTCGCGGTGAAGGAGCTGCGCTTCCCCTCCAGCGTCGACGAGGAGGAGAAGCGGCGGCTCGTCACGCGCACCCTGCGCGAGGCCAAGGCCATCGCCCGCATCCGCAGCAGCAGCGCCGTCACCGTCTACGACGTGGTCGACGAGGACGACCGCCCCTGGATCGTCATGGAACTGGTCGACGGCCGCTCCCTGGCCGACGTGCTGCGCGAGGACGGCCCGCTGGAGCCGCAGCGGGCGGCCGAGGTGGGCCTGGCGATCCTCGACGTGCTGCGGGCCGCGCACCGCGAGGGCATCCTGCACCGCGACGTGAAGCCGTCCAACGTCCTCATCGCCGACGAGGACGGCCGGGTCGTCCTCACCGACTTCGGCATCGCCCAGATCGAGGGCGACCCCTCCCTCACCTCCACCGGCATGCTGGTCGGCGCCCCCTCCTACATAGCGCCGGAGCGGGCGCGCGGCCAGCGCCCCGGCCCGCCGTCCGACCTGTGGTCGCTGGGCGGGCTGCTGTACGCGGCGGTGGAGGGCCACCCGCCGTACGACAAGGGGTCGGCGATCGCCACCCTGACCGCGGTGATGACCGAGCCGCTGGAGCCCCCGAAGCGCGCCGGGAAGCTGGAGGAGGTCATCCACGGCCTGCTGCGCAAGGACCCGGACGAGCGGCTGGACGAGCCGGGCGCGCGGAGGCTGCTGGAACGGGCCGCCCGCGAGCCGCAGGCCGCGCCCGCGCCGAAGGAGCCGGAGGGCACCCGTACGACCGTGCTCCCGATCGCCGGCGCCTTCGGCGCCGCCGGTGCCGCCGGTGGGAGGGGCGCCGGGGAGGCCGGAGGCGCGGCGGGCGCGGGCGGCACGGGCGCGACCGGCTCGCCCGGCGCGGGCGGCGAGCGGCTGCGCGAGACGCTGCGGTCCGTACGCGACGCCATGGCCGCCGCCGCGGCCAAGCGCGGCGGCGAGGGGACGGCGACGGCGGCCACGGCCTCCGCGGGCGGCCCCGGGGGCGCCGGGAGCGGGAGCGCGGCCACCACCGCGGTCCCGGCCCGTACGGCCCCCATGGCCCGCATGACGCGGCAGCCCGCCGTGGTCGCCGTGGTCGCCGTGGTCGTGCTGGCCGTGCTCGGCACGGCCCTGGCCGTCGCGTTCGCCGGCGACGACGAGGGCGGCGGGGAGCGGGCCCGGCCGGGGCAGTCCGCGGTCACCACCGCCGGGCAGGACGGCAGCGGGGACCCGCAGGACGGGAAGGACGGCGGCGGGGGCGACGGCCGGTCCGGGGAGCCGTCCGCAGACCCGTCCGCCCCCTCCGCCGAGCCGTCCGCCGAGCCCTCGGGCGGGGACGGCCGCCAGGAGGGAGGCGGCGAGGACGGGGGCGAGGACGGCCGGGGCGGCGGGAAGCTGCCCGAGGGCTACGAGACGGTCACCGACGAGCGGTTCCACTTCTCGGCCGCCATGCCCGAGGGGTACGAGCGCGTCGGCATAGCGGGACAGAACTCCGGCGGCAAGTACGCCCCGCGCGGCGGCGGCTACCCCAAGATCCAGGTGGACTTCAACGGCAGCCCCGGGGACAGCGCAGCGGGCGCCTGGCGCTCCCTGGAGCCCGCCGTGCGCGGCAGCAGCACCGGCTACTCCCTGATCAGCATCAAGCCCGTGGAGTGGCGCGGCTACCCGACCGTCGCGGACTGGACGTTCGAGCGCGTGGAGAGCGGGAAGCGGGTGCGCGTCCTCAACCGCGGCTTCCGGGTGGACGACAGCCACGGCTACGCCATCATGATCACCTGCGAGGCGGACGCGTGGGAGGACGAGGAGTGCCGCACGGTGCGGGAGACCGCCTTCCGGACGTTCCGACCCCTGGACTGACGGACCCAACCGGCCCGACGGGCGACGCGGGGCCGCTCCGGCACGTATCGTGATAGGCCGCAGACCCTGTGCATCCGCTGTACGGCTGGTGGGAACGGGTCTTGATGGACCGTAGGGCCGTGGGCATGTGGGGAGGCGCGCCGTGGACGAGTACTCGGGCCGGCTGCTGGCCGAGCGGTACCGCTTGCCGCGTCCGCCGTCCGACGAGTACGAGCTGGTGGAGTCCCGCGCGTACGACACGGCCAGCGGGCAGGAGGTGGTGGTCCGCCAGGTCCCGCTGCCCGAGGTCGTCGAGGCGGACTTCGGCGACGGCCCGGCCGGCGGCGGTGGCGGATACGGGCGCGCGTACACCGGGCGGGCCACGCGGCGCCCGGCCGACCCCGCCGTGCGGCGCGCGGTGGAGGCGGCGCTGGCCGCCTCCCGGATACCCGACCACCCGCGGCTGGACCAGGTCTTCGACGTCTTCGTCGAGGACGACGGGCTGTGGATCGTCAGCGAACTGGTCGCGGCCCGACCGCTGGCCGCCGTGCTCGCCGAGCGGCCGCTGAGCCCCCACCGCGCCGCCGAGATGGCCGCCGACGTCCTCACCGCCCTGCGCGCGGTCCACGCGCAGGGCTGGGTGCACCGCAACATCACCACCCGCACCGTCCTCGTCTGCGACGACGGCCGCGCCCTGCTCACCGGGCTGGCCGCCGGCGCCGCGGAGGAGGCCCTGTGCGGGTACGACCCCCTTCCGGCGCCGCCGAGCGTGCTGCCGCGCGGCCATGTGATCGACGGGACCGACGGGACCGGCGGGACCGATGAGGTGGACGGGACCGACGGGGGCGGCCCGGAACTGCCGCCCGGCTACCGGAGGGAGGACCGGCACCCGGCGGCCCCGGGCGGCGTGCCGCGGCAGCTCTCCGGCCCCGGCGCCGACGACGGCCCGGAGGAGGGGGAGTACGGGGAGCCCGGCCCGTACGCGCCCCACGACCCGGGAGGGCGCCCGGAGGGGAGCGGCGCCCCCGGCGGCCCGGCCGCCGAGCGCGCCGCCCGCAGCGGCGCCATCGCCGCGTACCGCGCCGGGACCCGGGCCGCCGCCGCGCGGGTCGAGGTCGAGGCGCGCAGGAGCGAGGAGCGGTGGCAGGCCGAGAACCTCCGGCCGGTCGCCCCCGACGCCGCGCCCCCGTACGGCGGGGAGGCGTACGGCGGTGACACGTACGACGGTGAGGCGTACGGCGGTGACACGTACGGCGGTGAGGCGGGTCCGCCCGCGCAGCGCTGGGGCGAGGAGGGCGGCGACGACCGCTACCGCGGCCCGGCCACCGCCCTCGCCGCCGAACGCGCCCGCCAGGCCCGGATGACGGTCGTCGGCGCCGTCACCGAACGCTGGGCGCCCGAGCAGGCCGGGCCCGTGTACGAGAACTGGCGGCTGGCCCCGCCGGTCGGCCCGGCGGCCGACCTGTGGGCGCTGGGCGCGCTGCTGTTCCGCGCCGTGCAGGGGCACGCCCCCTACCCCGAGGAGTCCGTGGCCGAGCTGGTGCAGATGGTGTGCGCCGAGCCGCCCGCGTTCGCCGAGGAGTGCGGTGCGCTGCGCCCCGTCGTGGAGTCGCTGCTGCGTCAGGACCCCACCGAACGGCCGGACTTCGAGGAACTGGGCGGCTGGCTCCGCTCCCTGATCCGCTCCGCGCCCGAGCCGGAGGTCGGGCTGCACACGGTCACCGCGCCGCTCTCGCTGGAGGCCGGCCGGCCCGCCGACCCGAAGCGGCTGCCGATCGTACGGCGCCGGGGCGAACTGGTGCGCAGGAAGCGGGCGGAGCGGTCGCCGGTGGCCACCCACGCCCGGCACCGGCGCGCCCGCGGGCAGCGGTCCCCGCGCCGGCTGGGACTGGTGCTGGTCGGGCTGATCCTGCTGCTGCTGACCGGGACGCTGTTGTACGCCGCCCTGTACATGCCGAAGGGTGACACCGGCTCCTCCGGCGACACCGCCAACCAGCGCCCCGGCCGGGTGGGCACCCAGCCCGAGCAGCCGCAGGAGACGGCCCCGCCGTCCGGGGAGTCCGGCGGACCCGCGGGGTCCGGGGAGTCCGGCGGATCCGCGGGATCGGGGGAGTCGGCGCCGCCCGGCACCGAGCAGCCGCAGGCCGGCGAACCGGTGGAGGGCCTCGACGGCTACGTCCTGCACAAGGACCCGGCCGGGTTCCGGATCGCCGTCCCCGAGGCCGCGCGGCGGGAGGCGCCGGGCGGCGACGGGCAGACGGTCTTCACGCGCGGCGACCTCCGGATCGTCGTCGTGCCCGGCCGGGACACCACCGAGGAGTACGGCACCGACGCGATGGCCTACCTCACCGGCGAGCAGCGGGAGCTGGACGCGTACCGCGCCGCCGACTGGGCGACCAGCTCCGGGCTGCGGCGGATAGAGGTGGGCCGGACGGTCATGGCCGAGGGCCGGTTCAGCTGGCGCGACGGCCGGGGCGGCACGTACCTGCGCGACCGGGCGATCATCATCGACGGCCGCTACCACACGGTGCTGGTCAGCGGGCCGGAGAGCCGGAAGGGCGACATCGACGGCCTCTTCGAGACGATCGCGGACACCTACCGCTTCACCGGCTGATCCCCTCCGGCCGATCCCCTCCGGCCGCACTCCGGCCCCCGGGGCTCCACGGGGGCCGGGCCGCGGTCGCCGGCCGTCCGGCCGCACTCCGGTCCGCACGCTCGCACGTTTCGCGCCAGTGTTCACTGGCAGATTCCGTGAAAAGTGGTTACCGACGGGTACCCAGCCGGTTTCCCACGGCCTACCCTCCCGGTTATGACGGATTCGCCAGGTACCGCCGCCACCGGGGCGGCGCAGACGACGGGCACCGGCCCCGACGTCCCCGCAGCCCCCGCCGACGCCCGCACCGCCGGCCCCACGGCCCCCGCGACGGCCGGCAACCCGGTCGCCGCCGCCCCCGCCGACGCCCGCACCGCCGCGGATGTGGTGACCGACGAGCTGGTCGCCCGGCTGACCCGCGGTGTGGCGGGCAGCGGCCGGACCGCCTGCCACACCCCGTTCACCGGGGAGAAGCTGGCGGATCTGCCCGAGTCCACCCCCGAGGACGTCACCGAGGCGTACGCACGGGCCCGTGCGGCGCAGCGGGCGTGGGCGGCGCGGCCGGTGCGCGAGCGCGCGGCCGTCCTGCTGCGCTTCCACGACCTGCTGCTGAGCCGGCAGTCGGAGGTGCTGGACCTGGTCCAGCTGGAGACCGGCAAGGCGCGGCTGCACGCCCACGAGGAGGTGCAGGCGGTCGCCGTCGCCGCCCGGCACTACGGGCGCAGGGCCCCGGCGTACCTGCGTCCCCGGCGTCACACCGGGGCCATCCCGGTGCTCACGCAGGTGCGGGAACTGCGCCACCCCAAGGGGGTGGTCGGGCAGATCGCCCCCTGGAACTACCCGCTGGAGCTGTCGGTCGGCGACGCGCTGCCCGCCTTCGCCGCGGGCAACGCCGTCGTCATGAAACCCGACACGGAGACCGCGCTGACCGCCCTGTGGGCGCGCGACCTGCTGATCGAGGCCGGGCTGCCCGCCGACGTCTGGCAGGTCGTGATCGGTGAGGGACCGGTCGTCGGCCCGGCCGTCGTCGACCACGCCGACTACGTCTCCTTCACCGGCTCCACCCGCACCGGCCGCGAGGTCGCCCAGCGGGCGGCGTTCCACCTGGTGGGCGCCTCGCTGGAACTGGGCGGCAAGAACGCCATGCTGGTGCTGGAGGACGCCGACCCGGACAGGGCGGCCGAGGGCGCGGTGCGCGGCGCGTTCTCCTCGGCCGGCCAGCTGTGCATCTCCATCGAGCGGCTCTACGTCCACGCCTCGCTCGCCGACGACTTCGTCGAGCGGTTCGTGGCCCGGACCAGGGCGCTGCGCCTGGGCTCGGCGCTGGCGTACGGCGCCGACATGGGGTCGCTGGTCTCCGAGCGGCAGCTGGAGAACGTGGTGCGGCACGTGGAGGACGCCGTCGCCAAGGGCGCGAGGATCCTGGCGGGCGGCAGGCCGCGCCCCGACGTCGGCCCGCTGTTCCACGAACCCACCGTCCTGGAGGGCGTCACCGCCCCGATGGCCGTCTGCGGCGAGGAGACCTTCGGCCCCGTCGTCTCCGTCTACCGCTTCACCGACGAGGACGAGGCGGTCGCGCTGGCCAACGCCACGCCCTACGGCCTCAACGCCAGCGTCTGGACGAGGAACGCCCGGCGCGGGCGGGCGGTGGCCGCCCGGCTGCGCACCGGCACGGTCAACGTCAACGAGGGCTACGCCGCCGCCTACGGCAGCGTCCAGTCGCCGATGGGCGGCATGGGCGACTCCGGACTGGGCCGGCGCCACGGCTCCGAGGGCATCCTCAAGTACACCGAGGCGCAGACCGTCGCCACCCAGCGCGTCCTGCCCATGGCGCCGTCGTTCGGCATGGACGACGAGAGGTACGCGGCCTTCATGAGCGCCTCCCTGCGCGCGATGAAGGCGCTCCGCCTCCGCTGACGCCCCGCCCCCGCACCCCCTGCCCCCCTTCCGCCTCCTCTTCCAGAACCGAGCCGCACCACCGGAGGTCCCCGTGTCCCGACCGCAGGACGAAGCAGCACAGCAGCCGGCCGGCCCGCCGCGGCCGTCGTACGACTACGACGTGATCGTGGTCGGCTCCGGCTTCGGCGGCTCGGTCTCCGCGCTGCGGCTGACCGAGAAGGGCTACCGGGTGGGGGTGCTGGAGGCGGGCCGCCGCTTCACCCGCGAGTCGCTGCCGAAGAGCTCCTGGGACCTGAGGAACTACCTGTGGGCCCCGGCGCTGGGCCTGTACGGCATCCAGCGCATCCATCTGCTGAGGAACGTGATGATCCTGGCGGGCGCCGGGGTGGGCGGCGGCTCGCTGAACTACGCCAACACCCTCTACGTGCCGCCGCCCGCCTTCTTCACCGACCGCCAGTGGGGCCGCATCACCGACTGGCAGGAGGAGCTCAGGCCGTACTACGACCAGGCGAAGCGGATGCTGGGCGTGCGGCTGAACCCGACGGTGACGCCCTCGGACGTCCACCTGAGGGCCGCGGCCGAGAGGATGGGCGTGGGCGACACCTTCCACCTGGCGCCGGTGGGCGTCTTCTTCGGCGACGGGAAGGACGCCCGCGGCGAGGTGACGGCAGCTCCGGGCACGGAGGTGCCCGACCCGTACTTCGGCGGGGCGGGGCCGTCCCGGCGGGCGTGCACCGAGTGCGGCGAGTGCATGACGGGCTGCCGGCGCGGCGCCAAGAACGCCCTCACCGAGAACTACCTCCACCTCGCCGAGAAGGCGGGCGCGGTCGTCCACCCGATGACCACGGTGACGGAGGTGACCGAGGACCCCGCCGGCGGCTTCCGGGTCACCACCGTGCGCACCGGCAGGCGCCGGGGGAGGCGCACGGTGCTGCGCGCGGAGAAGGTGGTGGTCGCGGCCGGCACGTACGGCACCCAGACGCTGCTGCACCGGATGCGCGACACCGGTCTGCTGCCGCGGATCTCCCCGAGGCTGGGCGAGCTGACCCGCACCAACTCCGAGGCCCTGGTGGGCGCGATGACCTCCCCGCGCCGCTACCGCAGGAAGCACGGGCCCGACGCGGAACTGGACTTCACCCGGGGCGTGGCCATCACCTCCTCCATCCACCCGAACGACAACACCCACATCGAGCCGGTGCGCTACGGCAAGGGGTCCAACGCGATGGGCACCCTCTCCGTCCTCCAGGTCCCGTACGGCCGCGCGCCGAGGCTGCTGGCCTTCGTCGCGCAGTGCCTGCGCCACCCGGCGCAGGCCGTGCGGACGCTGTCCAACTACCGCTGGTCGGAGCGGACCATCATCGGCCTGGTGATGCAGTCCCTGGACAACTCCCTGACCACCTACCGCAAGCCCAGGGGCCCGGGGAAGGGCCTGCTGACCGCCAGGCAGGGCCACGGCGCGCCCAACCCCGACCACATCCCCGAGGGCGCCGAGGCCGCACGGCTCGTCGCCGAGGAGATCAACGGCTTCCCCGGCACCAACGTCGGCGAACTGATGGGCACCCCCCTGACCGCGCACTTCCTGGGCGGCTGCCCGATCGGGGCCTCGCCGCGGGAGGGCGTCATCGACCCCTACCACCGGCTCTACGGCCACCCCGGCATCTCGGTCGTGGACGGCTCGGCCGTCTCCGCCAACCTCGGGGTGAACCCGTCGCTGACCATCACCGCCCAGGCCGAGCGCGCGATGTCGCTGTGGCCCAACAAGGGCGAGGCCGACCCCCGCCCCGCGCAGGGCGCCGACTACGTCCGCGTGCCCGCCGTACCGCCGCGCCGCCCGGTGGTGCCCGAGGACGCGTTCGCCGCGCTGAAGCTGCCGGTGCTGCCCGTGCCGGCCGTACCGCCGAGGAGGAGGCCGGAGGCGGCTGAGACGGCTGGAGCGGAGACGGCGGAGGCCTGAACGGAAAGGTGGGAGGGGTGGAGCGGCCCGGCCGCTCCACCCC
>NZ_JARVKV010000067.1 GCF_029813835.1 Streptomyces sp. DH37 | reverse complement strand
GCGGTAGGCCGTGTGGGACTCGAACCCACAACCAATGGATTAAAAGTCTGCGAGCCTCAGCTACCGTCCCGTTTCACCCAGTTCCGGCGAGTGCCGCCCAGTGCCGGACGCTGCCGGTTCTCGCAGCTCAGGGCATCTGCCCTCCTGCTGTCTCGTGCCGTCCTGTCCGCCTACCGCCGAACCGTTCCGGAGCGTTCGGGCCAGCAGCGGGCCAGCAGAAAGGCCCCCACCACCTGCGGTGATGAGGGCCCGACCAGCTCCCTCCATGGTACCGCGATACCACTCTTGGAGCTGGCAATCGCCCCTGGAGCGGGCCGATCTCGGCAGGCGCCCTTGAGGCTTGCCAAGACCCGCTGTTTAGCGTCAACATGGTGCTGACGGAACACGTGTGTCATGAACCACCCAAGACCCCCGAACGAATCGTTCGGGGGTCTCGCCGTTCCCGGCCAAGGAAGGTGCACCGCATGTCCGATGTCGACATCCTTCTCACTGGCACCGAAGCTGCTGCCCTCGCCACCAAGTGGCGGCGCATAGTCACCGGTGACCCCGCTGCCCGCGTCACTCTCTCTGCGATTTCTAAGTGGCGTCAGCGCGGCCACCTCGCCCCCACCGACCTCGACGCCGCCGGCCGCCCGCTGTACCACTCCCTGGACCTCGCCCGCGCCGAACGCCGCACCCGCTCGCGCGCCCTCCGCCTGCTCGGCATCTCTGACACCACCCACGGAAGCCGTGCGTGATCACCTAGCGCTGTTCTCTTCCCCCGTCTGAACGTCTTGCTCGTCCTCGGCCTTCCTCCGCGCCCGGGGCACCAGCGCGGCCGCCGCGTTGGCGATCTCCTTGTCGACCTCCCGCAGCAGCGAGGTGTACGTGTCACCGGCCAGCGTGATCGTGGAGTGCCGCAGCGTCTCCTTGATCGCATGCAGGTCGCCGCCGCCCGCATGGATCAGCGTCGCCGCGACGTGCCGCAGGTCCCGCAGGTTGATCGGCGGCAGCTCCGCCTCCCGGCAGATGCGGCGGAAGGTATCCGACACCGTCTCCGGGTGCAGCCAGCTCCCGTCCTCGGCGACGAAGACCTTGCCCGTGTCCACCCAGTCGCCGGCCTTCTCCCCGGCCGCGCGCTTGCGGGCCGCCTCCGCATTCCAGGCGTCCCGCTCGGCCAGCTGCCGCGCGCGGTGCTGCCGCAGCACCTCCACCGTCACGTCGTCCAGCGCGATCGTCCCCGCGGACCCGTCCGTCTTCGGCGCCGTCTCCAGCATCGTCCAGCCGTCGACCACGATCTCCTTCGCCACGGTCAGCAGACCGCGCTCGAGGTCCACGTTCGCCCAGTCCTGGCCGACGCCCTCGCCCCGACGCAGCCCGCGGAACGCGATCAGATGGAAGAAGGCGTACAGCCGGTCGCCCTCGGCCGCGTCGAGGAACGCACCAACCTGGGCAGGGGTCCACACCATCACCGGGCTCGGCTTCTCGCCGGTCTGCCGCCAGCGGGCCACGTGCTCCTCGGTCCACAGCACGGCCTTCGGCCGGCGCCCGGACTCCATCTCGACGTGCGCGGCCGGGTTGAAGGTGATGAGCTGCCGGGCGATCGCGGCGTTGAGCGCGGCTCGCAGCGTGGAGCGGATCCGCTGCTTGGTCGCGGCCGACGTCGTGCGGCGGTACGGCGGCATCTCCGCGAGCTTGGCCCGCTCGGCGGCCAGCCGCGCGCGGTGCATGGCCGGCGGCGCCCCGGGTCTGCCCCACTTGCAGCGCTGCTCCTGGGCGCGGCGGGCAGCGTTCTCCGCGGCGATGGTCTCGTTGCGCTCGTCGATGGCGTCGAAGAACTCCACCAGGTGGCCGACGTTGAGGCGGTCCAGGCGGTGGTGGCCGAGGCCGGGCAGGAGGTGGACGCGGATGTGGGAGTCGTAGCCGCGGTTGGTCGTGGCCCTGGTCTTCTTCGACGCGCGCCACACCTCTAGCCACTCGCCCACGGTCATGCGCCCGTCCAGGGGTACGCCCACACCGAGGCGCCGGGACACCTCGGCGGGTTCGGGTATCGGTGCACGACGGCGGGCGATGTCGGCGAGGAGGTCGCCGACGCGGCGCTGCTCGTCTTCGTCGTCGCCGGGCAGGTCGAGGATGGCGCGCAGCCGGTCAAGGTCGGTCTGCGCGTCCTTCACCGAGTCGTAGCCGGTGCGGCGGAAGGCGCGGCGTCTGCCGTCGGCGTCGGGCGGCAGCTCCTGGCGGACGGCGGGCCGGCCGTGGGAACGCTTGGTGAGCTGGGGGCAGGCGGCGCCGAGGAGCTTGCCGTCCGGGCCGCGGCACTCACACCGCTTCGTGACACCTCCACCACGGCGGGATACAGGCACCGGTCCCCCTTCCGACGACACAGTCTTGCCACCTCGACTGTTCCATATGAACGCACCATATGGGGCGTTGACCACTAGACACCGCAAGAGCTCTTAGCGCATACTCCCTGCCAGCGGCACAGGTGTGCCCGCGTCCAGTTCAAGCCTCGCTGATGCGGGGCTTTTTGCATGCTTGGGGAGGTTCTGGTGTCTGCGGACTACGACCCGGTCGGGGGCTGGTACATAGAGGACTGGCTCACGGCGGCAGAGGCTGCTGAAGTAGCCACGAAGTGGCGGCGCTGGCTTACAGCAGGGGCATCCGCCGTGACCGTCTCCACCATCCGCTCTTGGGTAGCCCGCGGCCACCTCAAGGTCACGGGCCTGGATGAGAGAGGAACGCAGCTGTTCAAGCGCAAGGACCTCGCACGCGCAGAACACGCTACGCGCGGGCGAGCGCTGCGCCTGGCAGGGCTACCGGAGGACCTCCTTCAACGAAGGATCCAGGCGGCCCGCGCAGCACAGGACAGAGACGAGAAGCAGGAGGGGTGACTGTCGGAGGCTGCCACTACTCTGCAACGACGAAGGCCGGACTCATTACGGGTGAGTCCGGCCTTCGCCTGTCCATCTCAGGCGCCCAGCCTCCAGCACCTGCGCTCCCTCTACTCCTCGCGGTCGTCTTCTTCTGGCGGTTCAGGCGGTTCGATAAATTCGTAACCTCTACTCTGCATAATCTTGATCACTTCTTCCGCCACTCGCATAGAGAAAGCCGAGATAGCGGCCTCCCGTTGACCCTCTGGCAGCCTTCTGAGGATTTTCAGTTCATCGCTGACGGGTTCCGCGTTCCGCTGCTTACTCCTCTCCATCTCGGCCTTGATCCTCGCCGTATGCTTCCGAGTCTTCGCCGCCTCAGCCCTCGCCTTGGCTGACTCCGCCCGGAGCTTCATCGCTTCAGCCCTGACCTTCTCCGCCTCGGTCTTGCCTTGCAGTACGGCCTTCCACGCAGTGCGGAGGCCGGGACCACTGCTCGGCCGCTCGGCTGAATCTTCGGGCGCTACCCACTCTGGCCCGTACTCCCAGCGCGGGGGGACCCACCCAAGTTGCGCAACTTCCTCCACGATCCGCCCTACCCGCTCTTCATGCTCAGGCGGAGGGTCCACCCCCAGCACGCATTTCAAGAACTCGATCACCGGGAATCCCAGTGCATGCCGCTTACTCTCCTCGGCTACTGAGATTTCGCCTGGGAGATTCTCCTCTGGTGGCATCAGAAAGTAGGAGAATGGCAAGTCGAAGATTTGACAGAAAGCCGTGATTTCGTCTGCATCGAAGTTCCTCGGGCGCCCCCCCTGCCACGCTCGCTCAGCAGCGCTGACGCTCGCATTCGACCAAGCTCGCCCGGTGTACTTCCCGAGCTTCTCTCCGAGGTCCTGCTGCGTCCAGCCGCGAGTGCGGCGGGCGCGGAGCAGGTTGTAAGAGACGAGCTGATTCGGCGTGGGGGGCGCCGGCTCCCCTGCGGGGAGGGGCTGAAACAGCTGGTTCAGGGACATGCGCCAACCGTAGACCAGGAGTCAACGAGATGTGAAGTCACACCTTCGGGTTTGGTTGACTCTGAGCCACCACACGCCTACCGTTCAACGCATGCAGAAGTCCTCAACCGCAAGGTTGAACCCTCCGCCCCTGCGCGCTCTGCGCACGAAGAAGGGGTTGAGCCTGCGGTCCGTAGCCCAGCGCTCCGGCATCGACCCGGGGCACCTGTCCAAGGTCGAGCGTGGCGAGAAGCAGCTCTCCGTTGAGTCCCTGCACCGCCTTGCGGTGGTGCTGGACATCCGGGATCTGGCAGCCGTCCTCGACCCCTACGTACCGGATCAGGAGTCGTCATGACGACGAGCGTCCCCGCACTCTCCACCGAAGAGGTCCTCGCTCTGCCAGCGATCGTGCCCGTCTGGCCCACGGTCGGCCAGGCATACGGCATAAGCCGGACAACCACCTACGAACTAGCCCGCGCCGACGCCCTCCCGGTCCCCGTGATCCGGGTCGGCCGCCAGTTCCGGGCCCGCCGAGTCGACCTCCTGAAGTCGCTCGGCATCACGGACGGCGCCGGGGTTGCCGCCCCGACGCCGCCCAACGAGAACGACCCGATCCACACCAGCGCCAACTAGCACAAGAGCGGCGTCGGGGTTGCCGCCCCGACGCCGCCCGGAAAGGACACGTCCTCATGGCCATTATGCCCACGACGTCAACGCCGACGTCACCCCAGGCGGACCAGCCCATCCCCTACACCCTCACCGAGCCCACGGACACACCGACAGCCGTGGGGAGCCAGGCGTCCCCCCTCCACGCCCTCACGGTCGCGCACAACCTGCGTCTGGTCACCGCCGACGGGCCCAACGCCGCCGCCCTCACCACCGCCATCCTGGTGGACGGCAACACGCTCATCGTCCCGGCCGGCCAGGACCCCGCAACTACCTTCGCTCAGGCCAGCGAGGCCCTCGCCCGCCGGACGACCGTCTGCCCCGACGGGCACGCCTGGTGCACCGGCAACCCGCGCGACCACTCCGACCCCCGCGAGCACGTCCACAGCAGCCCCGAGCACACCGCCAGCGGGCATTACGGCAAGGACATCCTCGGCTTCCACCTCACCCAGCTCGACGACGACCAGCCGCGCCTCGCCTTCGTCGGCGACGGAAGCTGGGCCGAGCTCGACTTGGAGCAGACCGACCAGCTCATCGCCGACCTGACCAAGCACCTCGCCAAGCTCAAGGCCACTCGCAACCAGCTCGCCGCCCTCACCCAGAAGCCCGCCGAGCCCGGCACCTGGACCATCACCCTCCACGGCGGCGGCCAGATCACCGGCCACCAGCCCACCTGGTGCACCGAGCAGCACGACGCCCACGACCTCGACCCGGACCGGGTGCGCCTGGCCCTGACCGACCTCACCCACGTCACCTACTTCGACGGCATGCCGATCAAGGTGCACGTCCCCGGCCACGCCGCCGACGGCAAGGCCGGCCTCTACGAGGAGAACGTCCTCGGCGGGAACATCACCGCCAACCCCTACAGCGACACCCCCGCCCGGCGGCAGCCCGTCGTGAACCTGGAGGTCGTCGAGAACTTCTGGATGGAGAACCTCGGCCCCGACCAGCTCGCCGACGTCGTCGCCAAGCTGCGCCAGCAGGCCGACCGGCTGGACCACGTCCACGCCCAGCTCGTTCAGGCCCGCGCCGAGTGGGCGGCCCAGCAGTGACCCACCGCTCGACGTACACCGCGGTGGCCGGGGCCCAGCGCCCCGGCCACCCGGCCGCACACCGCCAGCAGACCGTCACCGGCGCGCTGTACGTGGACCTCGGGGACGGCGGCAGGCCGCCCCGCGCCCGCTACGAGTGCCTGCTCTGCCGCACCACCGAAGGGCCCGTGAAGGGCGTGAACGACGTCACCGCGTTCACCGCCACCATCCGGGCCGACCACCGCGCGCGCTGCGCCGTCCTCCAGGAGCACCGTTCGTGAGCGACGCACCCATCCAGGACATGCGGGCCGCCGCCCGCGAGCTCCACGACGCCGGGCTGTGCGTCCTGCCCATCAAGGCCGACGGCAGTAAGGCCGCCGACGTCCGCAGCTGGACCCCCTACAAGGTCAACCGCTCCACCCCCGAGGAACACGACCGCTGGTTCGACGGCGCCCGCCCCCGCGGTATCGCCGTCGTCTACGGCGCCGTCTCCGGCAACGTCGAGATGATCGAGTTCGAGGGTCACGCCATCGCCGACGGTGTCCTCGGCGAGGTCACTGACATCATGGAGGCGTCCGGCCTCGGCGAGGAATGGCGGGGCATCCTCACCGGCTGGGCCACCGAGTCCCCCTCCGGCGGCCGCCACTTCCGGGTGCGCGTCGACGGCGCGCCCGTGCCCGGCAACACCAAGCTGGCCAGCAGGCTCGCCCGCGAAGACGAGTACACCCCCGAGGAGCGGCAGCGGCTGGCGGAGAAGCCCGGTGCCAGGATCGTGCGCGTCCAGATCGAGACGCGCGGCGAAGGCGGATACGGCCTGGTCGAGCCGTCCGGTGGCACCGTCCACGCCTCCGGCAAGTCCTACGTCCGGATCGCCGGAGGACCCGCCACCATCCCGACCCTGGACGCCGAGGTCATGGAGGCCATCCGCGGGGTCTGCCGGATGGTCGACACCTTGCCCAAGCCGGAGACCCCGAAGACCGCGCCGCGGGACCTGCGCCCCCTGCCCGATGGCGGCGTCCGCCCGGGCGAGGACTACGAGGCGCGCACCGACTGGGCTGACATCCTCCAGCCCGAGGGCTGGACGTTCGTCTACCAACACGGGCAGACCCGCTACTGGCGGCGCCCCGGGAAGGACCGGGGGGTCTCCGCCACCACCGGCCGCGCCGCCGACCGCGACCGGCTGTACGTCTTCACCACCGGCACCGAGTTCACCGCCGAAGCTCCGTACACCAAGTTCGGCGCCTACGCGCTGCTACACCACGGCGGCAACCACAAGCAGGCCGCCGCCGAACTGCGCCGCCGCGGCTACGGCTCCGAGCCGCCCCGCCGCCGCCTGAACGTCGTCCCCGCCCAGGCCGGGCCGTTCAACGACGGCTCCTCCGCGCTGGCCCCGGACGACGTGCCCGACCTGGAGGCGTTCGAGGGCGACGGCCCGGACCTGCGAGTCGTCAGCGGCCGGCCCGAGCTCGACATCACCAACGAGGCCGACGCCCTCGACGGCGTCCTGCAGCTCATGAGGGACGGTCGCCTGCCCGACCTCTACAAGCGGGCCAGCGGCCCGTGCTGGGTCCACCAAGACGACAACGGCAACCCCGTGATGCAGCAGCTGGGCACCGACAACCTCCGCGCATACCTCGCCGACCACGTCACCAGCTACGTGGTGAAACGCGATCCCCTCACCGAGGGCCTGGTCGAGGAGCGCGAGCTGTTCATGCCCAAGACCTGCGGCACCGTCCTCGGCCGCAAGGACTGGCCACTGCCGCCGCTGCGCGGCATCGTCACCTCGCCCGTCATCCGGCCCGACGGCACGCTGCTCCAGGCGCCCGGCTACGACCAGGCCACCGGCCTGTACCTCCAGCCGCGCGTCCCCCTGCGCCGCCTCCAGCCGCAGGTCACCGCCGACAGCCTGGGCCGGGCGAAGGACATCGTCCTGAACCAGATGCTCGCCGACTTCCCCTGGGCGCAGGAGTCGGACCGCGCGCACTTCCTCGGCGCGCTGCTCACCCCGATCGTGCGCCCGTACTTCCACGGGCCCACGCCCATGTTCCTCATCACCGCGACCGCCCCGGGCAGCGGCAAGAGCCTGCTGAAGGACATCCTCAAGTACGCCTACGGCACCGCGGAGACGGCCTGGCCCGAGAACGACACCGAGCTGCGCAAGAGCATCACCACCCAGCTCTACACCACCGGGCAGCCCGTCGTCGTCCTCGACAACCTGCCCAACGGGTTCGTCATCAAGAGCCCCGTCCTGTCCTCCCTGCTCACCAGCGAGCACTGGGGCGACCGCGTCCTCGGCGCCACCGCCTCCGTGAGCATGCCGAACGACCGCCTGTGGATCCTCACCGGCAACGGCCTGCGCACCGGCGGAGACAACGGGCGCCGCGCCATGTGGGTCCGGCTGGACCCCAACTGCCCTGACCCTGACCAGCGCGACGGCTTCCGCGTCGGCGACCTGCGGCCCTGGCTGCGCGGCAACGCCTCCACGGTCGTCGCCGCCCTGGTCACGATGGTCCGCGCGTGGCTGGCCGACGGCGGCGCCACCATCCGCACCCGCAAGGGCGACTACTCCGAGTGGGCCAGCCTCATGGCCGGCCTGCTGGACTTCCTCGGCGTGCCCGGCTGGATGGCGGACCGCAGCGACGCCGCCCAGCAGGACGACGAACTGCTGGAGTGGATCGGCTTCCTCACCGCCTGGCGCGACAAGCTCGGCGACGAGCCCGTAAGCACCGGCGCCATCCTCGCGGCCGTGCCCGAGCAGGTGCCTCGCCACCCGAAGACCGGCGACCTGCCGACGGTCAACGCCCTGGGCAAGTGGCTCAAGGCCCGGGACGGGCGCTACTTCGGCACCCTCAAGGCCGTCCGCGTCTGGAACCCGGCCAAGTGCCAGAACACCTGGCGCGTCGAAGCGCACCAGGGCAACGGACGAGTCGGCCGGTGAAGACGACCCGCGCAGGGAGTGCAGGGAGTGGCAGGGAGTCGAAAAGCCCCTTCCTGCCACTCCCTGCACGGGCCCTGAGCTGCGCCGATGCAGGGAGACAGGGAGTTGCAGGGAGTGATCCCTACCTCCTCTATCCCACACGCGTCACATACGTATCGCGCATCACGCATCTACGTGCATGCATCACCAAGGCGATCCAGCTCTCTCACTGCGTAGAGCCGTATCACTCCCTGTACTCCCTGTCTCCCTGCAAAACCGCAGGTCGAAGCACACCCGGAGTGCTCTCCCACTCCCTGCAGCACTCCCTGCAACTCCCTGCACTCCCTGCATCCACGAACTGAGGTGACCGCAATGCTCGACACGCTTCCCCTCCGCGACTACCAGGCCGCGGCCATCGACGCCCTCATCACCGGCTGGCAGAACGGCGGCTGTCGCCTCGCCGTCCTCCTCCCCACCGGCGCCGGCAAGACCGTCGTCTTCTCCCACCTCGCCGCCCGCATGTACCAGCACGGCATCCGCACCCTGGTCATCGCCCACCGCGACGAGCTGATCCAGCAGGCCGCCGCCAAGGTCCGGGCCGTCGCCCCGCACCTGCGGGTCGGCATCGTCAAGGCCGAGCACGACCAGCACCAGGACGTCGACGTCATCGTCGCCAGCATCCAGACGCTCGCCGTGACCAAGCGCCGCGCCGCCATCCGCGACATCGGCTTGGTCATCGTCGACGAAGCACACCACGCCGCCGCCCCCACCTACGTGGAGACGCTGCGGCACTTCGGATGCTTCGACCGCACCCCGGCGGCCGGGTTCACCGCCACCATGCAGCGCGAGCAGGGCGGCCTCGGCGAGGTGTGGGAGGACATCGTCTACTCCCGCGACATCCTGGAGATGATCGCCGACGGCTACCTGGTCGACGTCCGCGGCAAGGCCGTCCGTGTCGACGGCCTCTCCTTGGACTCCGTCCGCACCCGCGCCGGCGACCTCCAGGACGGCCAGCTCGCCCAGGCCCTCGACGACTCCGGCGCGGCCGACGTCGTCGCCGACGCCTACCTGGAGCACGCCGCCGACCGCCAGGGCGTGGTCTTCACCCCCACCGTGGACACCGCCAAGTCCATGGCCGACGTCCTCAACGCCCGCGGCCTCAGCTGCGCCACCGTGTGGGGCGACATGCCGAAGGACGAGCGCGCCGACACCCTCCGCCGGTACGCCGCCGGCGACATCCAGATCCTGTCCAACTGCATGGTCCTCACCGAGGGCTTCGACGCCCCCTGGGCGTCCTGCGCGGTGATCGCCCGCCCCACGAAGTCCGCCGCCCTGTACGTGCAGATGGTCGGCCGCGTCCTCCGCCCCTGGAAGGGCAAGCAGGACGCCCTCGTCCTGGACGTGATGGGCGCCTCCACCCGCCACAAGCTCGCGTCCCTGGTCGACCTGACCGGGTACGAGCTGGCCCCGCCGGAGGAAGGCGAGTCGCTCGCCGAGGCCGTGGCCCGAGAAGAGCACCAGTCCGCCCCCCGCGTCGCCGGCCGCAAGGTCGCCTGGGAGGACATCGACCTGTTCCACAACTCCTCGATCAAGTGGCTCCAGACCAACGGCGGCACCTGGTTCATCCCCGTCAGCAACGGCGAGTTCCTGTTCCTCACCCCCGGCGAAGACCCGCAGGGCTACCGCATCCGGCTGTGGGACCGGCAGCTCGGCGCCCGCGTCCCCAACCCGGACAACGAGTACCCGCTGGAGTTCGCCATGCGCTGGGCCGAGGTCTTCGCCCGGGCCCGCGCCCCGCAGCTCGCCAACAAGGCCGCGCGGTGGCGGTCCGCCCCGGCCTCGCCCAAGCAGCTCGCGGTCTGCCGCCGTCGCCGCATCCCCGTGCCGCCCGGCGCCACGGCCGGTGACGTGTCGGACCTGATGGACATCCGCTTCGCGTCCGAGCGCCTCGACCGGGTCCTGGCCGCGGCATGACGCAGAAGCTGGCCGGCCCCGCCGCTACCGGGGCCGGCCGCCCTCAGCACATCACGGAGGAGAAGCCCATGCCCGACATCACCAGCCCTGTCCCCGCTGAGCAGCCTCGGAATGCCCGCCAGGACCTCCTCGACGCCATCGACTATCCCTACGCCTACGGCGTCCTCGGCTACGAGACCCGCGAAGCCCTGGTCGACGCCTTCGTCCAGCAGCACGACAGCGAGCTGCGGGCCGAGCGCGACCAGCTCCGCGCCACCCTCGCGGACGTCCTCGCCAGGTTCGTCCACCGCACCCACCCCGGCCAGTCCTGCCTCCATACCGGCCACGTCCCCGTCGCCACCGTCGAACGCTGGCGCGCCACCCTCACCCCTCAGCAGTAGCCCACCTCGGCCCGGCCGCCCCCACCGGCCGGGGCCCGCAGCACCAGGAGAAGCCCATGACCATCTGCGGCCTGTGCGAGCGCGAGCTCCACACCGACGCCGCCGAGCACCACCTGTGCCCCGGCTGCACCAATGCCACCGCCGAACGCCTCGACCGGATGCCCAAGCTGTACGCCGCGCTGGCCGCGTTCCTCCACTCCACCGGCCGCCGCCCCGAACTCGGCCGCACCACGCCCGTGGAAGCCCCCATCCCCGTCTCCGAGCCCGCCCTCAGCCTCCGGGGCCCCGGCGGCATCGTCGGCGTCCTGGAGGACTGGCGCAGCGCCATGCAGCACGACCGCGGCTGGGGCCAGCCCGCCGCGACCGGAACCACCGAACGGCGCGTCACCGTCGCCGCCCGCGCCCTGAGCATGAACCTCGACTGGATCGCCGCGAGCTGGCCCATGGCCGGAGCGTTCGCCGAGGAGATCCGCGACCTGGAGCGCTCCGTCGTCTCCATCGTCAACCCGCCCGTGAAGACCACCCGCGTCGGCTACTGCCCCACCGTCGTGGGCGGCGAACAGTGCGGGGCCGTCCTCCGCGCCACCGCCGGCACCGCCCTCATCCGCTGCCGCTGGTGCGGCACCAGCTACCCGCCCGAGACCTGGCTCGCCCTCGCCGCGACCCTCCACGCCGATCCCACCGCCGCGAAGTGACCATGGAACCCCTGCACGTCCCGCCCGGCCGAATGAGCGCCCACCAGGTCGCCCAGCAGCTCGGCATCACCCTCGACGGCGTCCGCCAGCTCGTCCGCCGCGGCCACCTACACCGCGTCGGCGGAACCCCCCGCCAGCCCTGGTACGACACCGAGGAGGTCATCGCCCTGCACCAGGCCCGGCAGCGCCGCGCTTGACCAGCGGCATTACAGCGTGTCACGATCTTTCCGCAGACGTATGCCCGAAGGCCCCGCACCGCTCGCCGGTCCGGGGCCTTCGGCGTACCCAGAGGCTCCGCGCAGGGCAGGTACAACAGCAGGGGTGCTGCCCTGCCCTGCGCGGCCAAACCGGTCGTGCGGCGCCAGCGGCGCCCGCCGGGACCAGGTCGGGACCAGGGAACTGGACCCTCCCGCACCGCGGTGCCCGCACTAGGGAGATCACCGCGCGGGGACGGAGAGACCCCCGGGAGCGTGGCAGCCTCACAGACCGGTCGTGCCGCCCGTCGAGGCGTAGCTCAACAGCAGAGCACCAGCCTCACCCGCTGGACGGACCCGGGTGCAAATCCCGGCGCCTCACGGGGGCACGACCACCAAGCCACCCCGTAGGGACAGGAGTGGGTGCAGAAGGGGAGCAGGGCGGCGGCACCGGCTGTGAGGGCGGCCGGTGCCGCCACCGTGTCACAGCACAGCCACAGCACCGTCACACCGCCCGCGCCACACCGGCCCGTGCGACACCGTGCGCCCTATGCGCAGACACACCACCGCCCTCGCCGTGCTCGCCGCGGCCGCCACCCTCGCCCTCACCGGCTGCAGCACCAGCAGCAGCGGGGACGACAGCACCGCGCCGGCCACCGACACCAGCTCCCAGGCCGACCCGCAAGCCACTGAACGAGCCGTGCTGGAGAAGTCCGTCCGCGACTACACCCACGCCCTGTTTGGCGGCGACGGGCCCGCCGGATACAAGCTCGTCTCCAACCGCTGCAAGGAAGAGATCACCCCGGAGTCCTTCAACGCGATGGCCGACCAAGGCCACCACGAACACGGCCAACTGGAGATCAAGAACATCAGCGTGGACGAGATCTCCGGCAACCTCGCCCGCGTCTCCTACGGCGTAGGCGTGCCCCAGTTCGAGCGGGCGGCCCAGCCGTGGACCCGCGAGGACGGCACGTGGAAGTGGGACGCCTGCTGACCCACGCGCCCCGCACCGCCGGCCCCCGCCACACCCTGGCGGGGGCCGTCCCATACCCCGAGGAGGCCCCCATGCACCGCCCCACCCTCGTCAACGAGATCCGCGACCTGGCGCCCACCGAGGACGGCTGGGCCCAGCACGAACCCACCGGCCGGGCCTGCACCGTCTGCACCTGCGGACTGGACACCGGCTTCGTCGACAAGGCCGAGGCCAGCCGCGCCTACGCCGAGCACGCGCCCGCCGGCCAGATCGTCCGCATCACCCCGGACGCCAGCGGCGCGGACGAAGCCCTCGCCCGGTCCCTGAAGCAGCTCGGCAAGCTGGGCTGACCCATGCCCCGGCGAGCCATGCAGACCTGCCCCACCCCCGGCTGCCCCGAACTCACCCCGGGGGGGCGCTGCCAAGCCTGCGCCGCGAAGGCCAGGGGGGGGCGGAAACACCCAGGGGCCAAGGGATACGGCAGGGCCTGGCAACGCACCCGGGCCGCCTTCCTCGCCGCGCACCCCTAC
This sequence comes from Streptomyces sp. DH37, assembly GCF_029813835.1. GTDB lineage: Bacteria > Actinomycetota > Actinomycetes > Streptomycetales > Streptomycetaceae > Streptomyces. The sequence continues at coordinate 24,576 of NZ_JARVKV010000067.1, read as the reverse complement.
TGCGAGTGCGAAGAGTGCACCGCTCTCCCCGAGCTGTTCAGACCCCGCGCCACCGAGGTCAACCACCGTGACGGCCTCGGACCGCTCGGTCCCCGCGGCCACGACTGGACCAACCTGCAAGCGATGACCAAGTCGCACCACTCCCGGCACACAGCACGCGAGCAACCAGGCGGCTGGAACGACAGAGAGTGACCGCACCCTGGGGGTGGACCCCCTCAGGGGTAGGGGACGTCGAACGCCGGGGAGGGCTCCGAGAAGTTCGTCGGGTTCAAAGGTCCTTGATCGTCACGCAAGGTGACGGCAGCCAGTGCCGCGCAACGCGGCGTGGAGGAGTGATCGCTATGCCCCGAGGTGGCGCCCGTGTGGTGTCCGGCCCGCCGCCGGACCCGAACTCGCTCAAGCAGATGGCGCTCAAGGACGGGTGGTCGACGCTGCCGGCTGAGGGCCGCACCGGCCCGGCGCCGGAGTGGCCGCTGGTCAGCGCGCAGCCGCGTGAGCTGGAGCTGTGGGAATCCATGTGGTCTCGGCCGCAGGCGGTGGCGTGGGAGCGGCTGGGCCAGGAGATCGAGGTGGCGATGTTCTGCCGGAAGCTGGCAGAGGCGGAGTTGCCGAAGGCATCGGTGGAGTTGCAGAAGGTCGTCCGGCAGTACCTCGATTCGCTGGGCCTGTCGGTGCAGGGGATGCTGCGGAACCGGTGGCGGATCGCGGCCGCGGCGGCCGGACCGGAGCAGGCCGCCGCGGTGGCGCAGCCGAGGCGGCGCGCGTCAGCCCGTGACCGGCTGAAGGTCGTGCCCAGTGGCGAAGGGGCCTGACGCCGGGCCGGAGTTCGTTGTCGACTTTCCCACGCTGTGGATCGTGCCGGACTGGATCGAGGCGCACTGCCCGATCCCGGATGGGTTCCGCGCCGGCGAGGACCTGGAGCTGTACCCGTGGCAGCTGTGGTGCACCGTCAACCACTACCGGATACGGCCCAAGGCCCGCGTGGGCCAGCTCGCCCCCGCGTTCTTCTACCGCCGCTCGCAGATCGTGGCGCCGCAGAAGACCGGCAAGGGCCCGTGGACGGCGACGATCGTGCTGGCCGAGGCGTGCGGGCCGGTGGTGTTCGCCGGGTGGGCCACGGGCAGCGAGGTGTACCGGTGCGCGGACCACGGCTGCGAGTGCGGCTGGTGGCACGCCTACGAGCCGGGCGAGCCGATGGGCGTGCCGTGGCCGACGCCGCTGATTCAGCTCACCGCGTCCAGCGAGGACCAGGTCGACAACGTCTACCGGCCGCTGCGGAACATGGTGAAACGCGGCCCGCTGTCCGGGCTGCTGCGGGTGGGCGAGGAGTTCGTCCGGATTGGCGACGAGGGCCGCATCGACGTCGTGACGTCGTCGGCGCTGTCCCGGCTGGGTAACCCGATCACGTTCGCCGAGCAGGACGAGACGGGGACGTGGACGGCGGCGAACAAGCTGCGGCGGGTGGCGGAGACGCAGCGGCGCGGCGCGGCCGGTATGGGCGGCCGGACGATGGAGACCACCAACGCCTGGGATCCGTCCGAGGCGAGCGTGGCGCAGACGACGGCGGAGTCCCGGCGGCCGGACATCTTCCGGTACCACCCGCAGGCGCCGGCGTCGCTGTCCTACGGCGACAAGCGGCAGCGCCGGCGGATCCACCGCGTGGTGTACGCCGGGTCCGCGCACGTGGACCTGGACGCCATCGAGGCCGAGGCCGCGGAGCTGCTGGAGAAAGACCCCGCCCAGGCGGAGCGGTTCTTCGGCAACCGCGTGGTGTCGGGCACCTCGTCCTGGCTGGACGGCGAGGCGTGGGAGGCCCGTGCGAAGCCGCGGGCGGTACCGCCCGGTGCCCGTGTGGTGGGCGGCTTCGACGGCTCCGACATCGACGACCACACGGCCATCCGGCTGGAGACCATGGACGGTCACCAGTTCACGCCCACCTACGGGCCGGAGAAGCGGCCGTGCGTGTGGAACCCCGCCGACTTCGGCGGCCAGGTCCCGCGCCTGGAAGTCATGGCCGCGATGGACGAGGTCATGACCACCTACGACGTGGTCCGGCTGTATGCGGATCCGCCGTACTGGGAGACCGAGGTCGATACCTGGGCGGAGAAGCACGGCGAGAAGCGCGTGGTGCGCTGGTACACCCGCCGTGTGGTGCAGATGCACGCGGCGTGCGAGCGGCTGAAGACCGACGTCACGAAGAAGGACGCCACGTTCACGCACGACGGGTGTGAGATCACTGCCGCGCACGTGGCCAACGCCCGCTCGGCGGCCCGGCCCGGGGGCCGGTACGTGCTGACCAAGGCGTCCGAGGCGCAGAAGATCGACGCCTGTGTGACCAGCGTGCTGGCCCATGAGGCGTGGGGCGACGTCGTCGCCGCCGGGCTGGCGGTCAAGCAGACGTCCTACTACTACGGCGCGTGAGAAGGGGGTCGGATCCGTGGCTGATGAGAAGCAGGCGAAGGCCCTGGTGGAGCTGCTGGAGAAGGAGCTGCTGAACCGGTGCGACGACATCGACAAGCATCAGGCGTTCTACCGGGGTAAGCAGCCGCTGAAGTTCGCCTCGGACGAGTTCGCCAGGTACCACGGCGACCGTTACGAGGACTTCTCCGACAACTGGGTCCAGGTGGTTGCGGACTCGCCGGTGGAGCGGCTGACGGTGACCGGCATCAAGCCGGCCGGGATGGAGCGGGCCGACGCCGAGCTGTGGCGGGTGTGGCAGGCCAACGGGCTGGACGCCGACTCCCAGCTGGGGTTCCTCGGTGCGGTCATCGCCGCCCGCGCGTTCGCGCTGGTGTGGGGCGACCCGGACGACGACGACACCCCGGTGGTGACGTTCGAGGACGCCACCAGTTGCATCATCGCCTACGAGCCCGGATCCCGCCGCCGGCGGCGGGCGGCGCTGCGGCGCTGGCAGGACGGCGACAAGTACATGGCCGTGCTCTACCTGCCGGACGAGGTGTGGAAGTTCGAGCGGCCCGTCGAGCGGAAAGCCAAGTCCGAGGACATGGCCGCGGTCGACGAGGCGCTGAACGACTGGACACCGCGCGATCCGGAGAAGCTCAAGGAGCCGAACCCGCAGCCCAACCCGATGGGCGTGGTGCCGGTGGTGGAGCTGCTCAACAGGCCGATGCTGGTGGACGACCCCATCTCGGACGTGTCCGGGGTGATCGCCATGCAGAACGCGGTGAACCTGCTGTGGGCGCAGCTGTTCACCGCCTCCGACTACGCCGCGTTCCCGCAGCGGGTGGTGCTGGGCGCCGAGGTGCCGAAGATCCCGATCCTCAACGCCGCCGGCCAGATCGTCGGCGAGAAGCCGATGGACATGGAGCGGCTGGCCGCCGACCGGGTCGCGTTCTTCACTGGCGACAACGCCTCGATCGGGGAGTGGACGGCGGCCAACCTGGAGGCGTACACCGACGTCATCGAGGTCGCGGTCGGCCACATCGCCGCGCAGACCCGGACCCCCCAGCACTACCTCATCGGGCGCATGGCCAACCTGTCCGGGGACGCGCTGATCGCCGCCGAGACCGGTCTGGTCAAGCGGGTGGAGGAGAAGCAGACCTGGTACGGGCAGGCGCTGCGGGAGCTGTTCGCGCTGGTGGCGCTGGCGCGCGGCGAGGAGGAGCAGGCCAAGGTGGTGCGCGGCGGGCAACTGCTGTGGGCGGATGCGGAGTCCCGCTCCCATGCGCAGCTGGCCGACGCGCTGCTGAAGCTGCAGCAGATCGGCTTCCCCTTCGAGTGGCTCGCCCGCCGCTACGGGCTGACCCCGACGGAGGTCGCGGACGTGGTGCTGATGCGCGCGCGGGAGATGGAGATGGACCCGGTGGCCGCCGCCGCCGGGATGCTCGCCCGGCGGCCGCAGAACACCGCCGAGGGCGGCGAGGAGGACGAGCCCCGGGGCGAGGAGCCGGAACCGGCTGAGGGGGCGGCGTGAGCCCGTCTCCGGCCGCCGTCGACCACCAGCAGCAGCGGGCACAGCTCGCGGCGTCAACCGCCCGCGCCGCGCGGGAAGTGTGGGACCGCGTCGACCCCGAGGACCTGGAGCAGTCGTGGCTGGCGCTGCTGGCCGAGGTCATCGCGCTGATCACGGCCGGGCAGTTGACCGCGGCCCGGCAGGCCGACCCTTACCTGGGGCGGCTGCTGCCGGGCGAGCAGGCCGAGGGCGAGGTCAACGCGGCGGAGCTCGCCGGTGTGTCCGGTGACGGGCGGGGCCTGGCGGAGCTGCTGATGTATCCGGTGTACGTGACGCTGAACCGGCTCGCCCGGGGGTTCGCCCGGGCGGTGTCGATCGCGTCGGGGGCGGTGTTCCTCGAGCTGCTGGCCCGCACCCTGGTGGCGGACGCGGGCCGGGCCGCCGACCTGGTCGGGATGGCCGCCCGCCCCGGGATCACCTCCTACATCCGGGTGGTGGAACTGCCCGCGTGCGCGCGGTGCATCATCCTCGCCGGCCGCGAGTACGGGCTGTCCGAGGGGTTCGAGCGGCACCCGCAGTGCGACTGCACCATGGACCCGGTCACCCGCAGCCACGCCCCGGAGCCGGTCATGCCGGAGGACGTCTACGCGCGGATGACCGAGGCGCAGCGCCGCAAGGCGTTCGGCCAGGCCGCGATGGAGGCGATCGCGGACGGCGCGGACATCGGCCAGGTGGTCAACGCCCGCCGCGGCATGACCACCGCCACCGTGTACGGCCAGACGGTGCGCGCCACGACCGAGGGCACCACCCGGCGCGGTATCGCCGGCAGTCGGCGGCGCAGCTTCGAGCGGCGCCCCGGCGAGCGGTACTCCCGCGCCCGCGGTGTGCGGCTGATGCCCGAGGAGATCTACCGGCGGGCGTCCTCGCGCGAGGAGGCCATCGCGCTGCTGAAGAAGCACGCCTACATCGTCTGACCGCGCGCAACGCGCGGCCCACCCACCCGCAACGGGAGAACACGATGCACATGCACACCCTGCCCCGCCGCGCCCGCACGCGTCTGCTGCCGGGCTGGTTCCACCCCTACGCGGTCGGCCCGTGGTCGCCGCTGCTGTACGCCGACGGTGGCGAGGAGGACGGCGCCGCCCCCGGCGCCGAGGGGGAGGACGGCACCCCAGGCGACACCGAGCCCGAGGGCGAGGGCGAGGAGGGCGACCCCGAAGGGGCCGACGCCCTGGGCGACCCGGGCAAGAAGGCCCTGGCCTCCATGAAGGAGCGGCTCAAGACCGAGCGGGAGCGGCGCCGGGAGCTGGAACGCCAGCTCGCCGAGTCGGCCAAGCCCGCCGCCAAGGACGGCGAGGAGGCCGGCCCCGACGCCATCCGCCGGCAGGCCGAGTCCGAGGCGACCGCGCGGGCCAACGCCCGCATCGTCAAGGCAGAGGTCAAGGCCGCGGCCGCGAAGAAGCTCACCGACCCCGCCGACGCGCTGCGCTTCATCGACCTCGAGCAATTCGAGGTGGACGAGGACGGCGAGGTCGACGCCGAGGAGGTCGCCGACGCGATCGACGACCTCCTCAAGCGCAAGCCCTACCTGGCCGCGCAAAGCGGCACCAAGCGGTTCCAAGGGACCGCGGACTCCGGCGCCCGCAAGGGGAGTGGCCGGCCCTCCCAGCTCACCGAGGACGACGTCAAGCGCCTGTCCAAGGAGGGCAAGCACGCCGAGATCGTCAAGGCCCGCAGCGAGGGCCGCCTGGACGACTACCTCGGCCTGAACACCTGACCCCCTTACGGAGGAAACCATGGCCATCAGCGCCTTCAAGCCCGAGGTGTGGAACGCGGACCTGCTGGTCACGCTGGAGAAGTCCCTGGTGTACGCCGCCCCCGGCGTCGTCAACCGGGACTACGAGGGAGACATCTCCCAGTACGGCGACACCGTCCACATCACCACCCTGGCCGAGCCGACCATCGGCACCTACACCCCGCACACCGACATCACCATCGAGGACGTCGACGACACCGACTCCACCCTGACCATCGACCAGGCGAAGTACTTCGCGTTCGAGGTCGACGACGTGGAGAAGCGGCAGGCCCGCAACGGCGGTGCCGTCCTCACCGAGCAGGCCCGCAAGGCCGCGTACAAGCTCCGCGACACCGCCGACCAGTACGTGGCCGGGCTGATGGCTGCCGGAGTCGACGCCGGGAACCTGATCGCCGAGCAGACCCTGTCCACCGCCGCGGCCGCCTACGACCTGCTGGTGGACCTGGGCGTGCTGCTGGACGAGGCCAGCGTGCCCGAGGAGGGCCGCTGGGCCGTGGTGACCCCCGCGTTCCACGGGCTGCTGCGGAAGGACGACCGGTTCGTGTCCGCCGGTGACCCCGCCGCCGCGATGACCCGCGCCAACGGCCTGGTCGGCGAGGCCGCCGGGTTCTCCCTGCGCAAGTCCAACAACGCGCCCGACGGGCCGGGTGCGGGCGCGGGGAAGCTCATCATCGTCGGGTACTCCGGTGCGGCCACCTACGCCGAGCAGATCAACAACACCGAGGCGACCCGCAAGGAGAAGGGCTTCGCGGACATCGTGAAGGGCCTGCACCTGTACGGGTCCAAGGTCGTCCGCCCGACCGGCCTCGCGGCCGCCGACGTCATCATCTGATGCGCGCCGGCGACAAGCTCCGCTTCCGCGGCCCCGCCGGCGCCGAGTTCGTGGTGACGGTCGGGGCCGCGTTCGACCAGCGGACCATTCAGGCCCGGATCGACTCCGGCGAGTGGACTCCTATCGGGGAGAAGCGGCGGGCCCCGCGCAAGGCGGCGGCCAAGAGGACCGCGGCGAAGAAGACCACCAGCCCTCCCCCGGCCGATTCCGGCCCGGAGGAGTGAGAGGAGGCCACCGTGGCACTGGACCCGCTGGCGACGGTGGCAGACCTCACCGCCCGCGGCCTGACCGTGGACGCCTCGGAGACGGCGATCGCTGGCACCTGCCTGGACATCGCCTCCGCCCTGGTGCGGGAGGCCGCGGGCGTCCCCATCAGCCAGCTCACCTCCACCGTGGCGGTGGAAGGCGTGGCCTCACAGTGGCTCACCCTGCCCGGGGCGCCGGTCACCGACGTGTCCGCCGTCGCCATCGACGGCGAGACGGTCACCGACTGGCGGCTGCGCTCGGGGCGGCTGTGGCGCCGGGACGGGTGGTCGCACCGCTGGGAGCCGTCGGAGGTGGAGGCCACCTACACCCACGGCCTGGCCGAGGTCCCGGCCGACATCGTGGACATGGTGTGTCGCCTGGCCGCCGCCTCCCTGCTGGCGTTCCGCGACAGCGGGGCGGACGGCTCCTACCTGGGGGCCCGGGTGCCGATGCAGGAACGCATCGGCGACTACTCGGCCACCTACGCCTACGCCCAGCAGGCCGCCGAGAACGAGCTGCTGCCGCACCAGCGGCAGCAGCTACGGGCCCGGTTCGGCGGCGGCGCTGCGGTGGTGAGGTCCCGGTGAGCCGCGTCGGGCGGCTGCTGAACACCTCGGTGGAGGTGTGGCGCGCGACCCGCACACCAGACGGCATGGGCGGCTGGGAGGAGACGTGGGCGCAGACCGGCACGGTCCGGGCCCGCCTGTCCCAGCCGTCCGCGCGGGAGCGGGTGACCGCTGACCAGTCGCAGTCTCACCTGACGCACGTGGTGTACCTGGACCCGGGCGCGGACGTGCGCCGCGGCGACGAGCTGCGGCAGCCCGGCCGGGTCCTGGACGTCCTGGCGGTGTTCGAGCCGTCGGTGCCCGGCACCTATCTGCGCGCCGACTGCGAGGCGCGGCAGCCCACCACCTAAGGAGGTTCGTCATGGCTTCGTCTGTCACCGGCCTGCGGGGCGTGCTGGCCCGGCTCGGCCGTCTCCCAGCGGCCGCGCGGGAGGCCCGCGCGGAGACGCTGGAGTGGTGGGCCGAGACGGTGAAGGACGACGCGCAGGACCGCGCGCCGGAGCGCACCGGCCACCTGTCCGGGACGGTGGACAGCCGCGTCTACCAGGCCCAGGGCGTGGCCCGGGTGGGCGTATGGGAGCCGCGCGCGCTGGAGTACGCCCAGTACGTGGAGCAGGGCACGTCCTCCATGGAGGCCCAGCCCTATCTGGTGCCGGCGTTCTGGGCCGCGCGCGGCGAGGTCCCGAAGACGTACCGGCGCGCGTTCGCGCGGGCCATGCGGAGGTGACCCGGTGGCCACCGCCGTCCGGCCTCTGCTGACCGCCGTCTACGAGAAGCTGACCGCCAGCGCGGGCCTGATGGCGGCGGTGGCCGGGGTGTACGACGAAGTCCCCGAGAACGTGGCGTTCCCGTATGTCTCGGTCGGGCCGCTGATCGAGGCTCCGGACGACGTGCACGACCGGCAGGGCCTGGACGCCCTGCTGACGGTGCACGTGTGGTCCGACCAGCCCGGCAGTGCACAGGCCGCGGACATCTTCGCCGCGGTCGATGCGGCGCTGGACCGGCAGCCGCTGACGGTGGCCGGGTGGACGGTCGTGTCGGTCCGGCATGAGCAGCACCAGGTCCTGAAGGACTCGGACCCGTCGGTCCGGCACATCAACGCACAGTATCGGGTCCGCCTCGGGCGGGCCGACTAGGAGGGCACATGCCTGGCATCGACGCTTTCGGGATCGCTCTGCAGCGGTCCGACATGGTGGAGGCTTCCCCGACGTTCACCGCGATCGGGAACGTCACATCCGTGTCCGGCCCGGAGATCGAGCGGGAGACCTACGACGTCACCAGCCACGACTCCCCGGACAAGTGGCGGGAGTTCGTCGGCGGCCTGGTCGACGGCGGCGAGGTGACGCTGGAGATCAACTACGACCCGAGCCAGCACGACACCCTCATCGACGACTTCGCGGACACCGAGCCGCGCGACTACAAGCTGGTGTTCCCGCAGTCCCTGGGCACCTGGGACCTGACGCTGCTGCTGACCGGTTTCTCCCCGGAGGCACCGGTCGACGACAAGCTGACCGCCGAGCTCACCTTCAAGGTGACGGGCAAGCCCACCATCACCCCGGGAGCCTGACGTGGCAACGAGGCCCAGCCATATCGAGATCATCCGGCGCGATGGCCGCCTCCGTGTCCTGATCGACGGCAACGAGCTTCCGTGCCCCATCGCCCGTGCCGAACCGCTGGACGTCCCGGTCCACCCGGACGAGATGCCCTTGGTGCGGCTGACGCTGATAGCCGACACCGTCACCGTCACCAACACCCTGCACGACCAGGACGAAGAAGAGAGCGAGCGCCCCCAATGACGCAGTACCTGTCCGCCGAGGACATCCTGGGAGCCGACGACCTGAAGCCGCAGCCGGTGGCGGTGCCGGAGTGGGGCGGCACCGTCCTGGTGCGCGGCATGACCGGCACCGAACGGGACCGGTTCGAGGCGTCGGTGATGGACGACAAGCTGTCCGGCGTCGCCCGCGAGAAGCTGCTGGAGAACTACCGCGCCCGCCTGGCCGCCGCGTGCATGGTCGACGAGAGCGGCAAACGGATGTTCCGCTCCGACGCCGAGGCCCGGCGCCTGGGCGAGAAGTCCGGCATCGCCCTGGACCGGGTCGCCGAGGTCGCCTCCCGCCTGTCCGGGCTGTCGGACGACGACATGGAGGAGCTGACGGGAAACTGACCGGCCGGCCGGAGCGGGCGTTCTACTTCCGCTTGGCCGGCTTCCTCGGTATGCCCGTGCGCGAGCTGCTGGCTCGCGTCTCCTCCCGCGAGCTGACCGAGTGGATGGCCTACGAGCGGATCACCGGCCCGCTCGATACGCGCCTGCGGGGCGATATCAGCGCCGGGATCATCGCCGCGACCGTCGCCAACGCCGGCGGCGCAAAGCGCAAGCTCAAGCCCTCCGACTTCGTGCCCACCTGGTTCAAGCGGAAGAAGACCCCGCAGGAGATCTGGCAGGACGCCATGCGGGCGAACACCGCGCTCGGCGGCTCGGTCCGCACCAACACGTGACCACCAGAAGAAGAGGGGGTGCGGTGTGGCGACTCTCGCGTCCATGACCGTCCGCCTGGGCGTGGACACCAACCCGCTGGCCCGCGGGATGCGGCGCGCCACCGAGGCGCTGCACGGCTTCCACCGGGACGCCAACGGCCGCCTGCGCGACCTGCGGGGCCGGTTTGTCAGCGAAGGCGACGCGGCCGGCGCCGGGTTCGCCTCAGGGCTGCTGGCACGCGCCCGTGCCGGAACCGAGCGGATGGCCGGCATCGCGCAGACGATCGGCGGGCACCCCGCTTTCAAGGGCGCGGGCATCGCGTCGGCCCTGTCGTTCGTCGGCGCGTTCGCCGCGATCGGCACGTCCCTGCTGGGCGGGCTCGCCGTCATCAAGCTGTCCTACCAGCTCCTGAAGGACGAGCCCGCGGTGAAGAAGGCCGCGGAGCGGCTGAAGAAGACCGCCGGGAACGTGTTCAAGACCGCGGCGCAGCCGATGGCGAAGCCGCTGGAGGACGCTTTCAAGCGGGTGGAGAAGACCGTCAAGGACCTCCAGCCGGACATCGAGAAGATGTTCAAGAACGTCGCCGACTCTGGTGCGCTCAAGAGCCTGACCGACGGGCTGGACAAGTTCGCCAAGAACACCATGCCCGGCTTGAACAAGATGCTCGAAAAGGTCGGGCCGGTGTTCGAGGGCCTGGAAACCATGCTGGGGAAGATCGGCTCCGGCCTGTCCTCGTTCTTCGACTCCATGGGTGGCTCCGCCCCGGACTTGAAGGTCCTGCTGTCCGATATCGGGTCCTTGCTGCAGGGCATCTTGTGGTGGGCGGGCAAGTTCTTCGGGTTCTGGGCGAAGGTGTACGCCATCGTCCGCACCGGGGTCTCGAAGGTCATCGAAGCGTTCAAGTGGCTGTATGAGCAGGTCGCCGGGGAAGGCGGCGCGGTGCGCCGCATGGTGACGAGGGTGGTCGGCTGGATCACCGGTCTGCCCGGCCGCGTCATGGGCACGATCACCGGGTTCGTGCAGCGGATGCGGGCGAAGTGGACCAGCCTCGGTTCCGACACACGTGAGCGCACGAAGAACCTGGTGATCGGCGTGGTCGAGTGGTTGCGGTCGCTGCCCGGCCGGGCCTGGAGCGCGCTGTCGACGTTCGCCGGGAAGCTGCGCGACCGCGCCACCGAGGGCGGACGGAAGATGCTGTCCGCGGCAAAGACGAAGGCTGGGGAACTGCTGGCCTACATACGCGGCCTGCCCGGCAGGGCGAAGGATGCGCTGGGCAGTATCGGCTCGCGGCTGTACTCCTCGGGCCGGGCCCTGATCTCCGGATTCGTCAATGGGATCAAGTCGAAAGTCCAGCAGGTCCGCGATGCGGCCGCCGGCGTCGTGGACGCCGCCCGACAGTACTTCCCGTTCTCCCCCGCAAAGGAGGGACCGTTCTCCGGTAAGGGCTGGACGGCCTACTCCGGCGCCAGCCTGATCGACGGATTCGCCGAGGGCGTCGCACGGCGAGCACCGTTCCTGCGCAAGCAGGTCGGCGCGGCCCTGAGCGGGCTCCCGAACGCAGCAGTAGACGTGTCCCCCCCAGGAGTGGCCCGGGCGGAGATGCGGCGCGAGACCCGCCTGGTCGTCGACGTCACCGGCGGCGACGAGGACCTGGTGCGGCTGCTGCGCAAGTGGATCAAGCGGAACGGACGCAACGACGTCCAGTTCGCGCTCAGCGGCTGAGAGGAGAAGACGAGATGCCGGAGATCACGGCGGAGCTGACGGTCGACGGAGCGCGGCAGGACGTCACCGGCGATGTGCGCACCTCGGAGAACCTGGTGATCTCCCACGGCCGCCGCAACGAGGGCGCCCGGGCCGACCCGTCCAGGCTCTCGCTGAAGCTGAACAACCGGCACGGGAAGTACAGCCCGCGCAACCCCCGCTCGCCGCTGTACGGGCGCATCGGGCGGAACACGCCCATGCGCGTCAGCGTGCACGCGGGCGAGTCGTACCTGGACCTGGACGGCGACCCCGCCGGCTACGCCTCCACCCCGGACACCGCGGCGCTGGACGCCACCACCACGCTGGACCTGCGGGCCGAGGTCACCGTGGACTGGAAGTCGACCACCAGCCAGGCCCTGCTGGGGAAGTGGGACCCGACCGGCGACCAGCGCTCCTACGTGCTGCGAATCAACAACGGCGAGATCGTGTTCAGCCTGTCCACCGACGGCACGCTGGCCGGTCAGCTGAGCTGGTTCTGGACCCTGCCGTACCTGCCGCGCCGGTGCGCGGTGCGCGCCACGTTCGACGCGTCCACCGGGACCGCCGCGTTCTACTGGGCGCCGTCGCTGGACACGGCGGAGTGGACGCAGATCGGCGACACGATCTCGATGGGGACGCCGTACACGATCCACTCCGGCACCGCCGATCTGCGCATCGCCCCCTACGACCCGGACACCACCCCGCAGCGCAACCCGTTCACCGGCCGCGCCCACCGGGCCGAGGTGTACGTGGGCGGGGCCCTGGCGGCCGCGCCCGACTTCCGGGACCTGGACCCGGGCACGACCGCCTGGACCGACGCGGCCGGCCTGCCGTGGACCGTGCACGGCACCGCGGCGGTGACCGACCGCAAGACGTTGTTCGAGGGGGAGGTCAGCGCCTGGCCCGCCCGGTGGGACGTCTCCGATGCGGATGTGTGGGTGCCGGTGCAGGCGTCCGGGATCCGCCGCCGCCTCGGCCAGGGCGCCAAGCCCCTGGACTCCACGCTGCGGCGCCGCGTGCCGTCCGGGGACCCGCGCGCCTACTGGCCGATGGAGGAGGAGCAGGACGCCAGCGCGGCCTACAGCCCCGTAGAGGGTGTGCGGCCGCTGACGGTGTCCGGCCTCGAGTTCGCCTCGGACGATTCGCTGGCCGGTGCGCTGCATCTGCCGAAGGTGTCCAGCGCTGGCGGCAGCATCTCCGGGGCGGTGCCCGGCGCGGCCGCCGGCGGCTGGCACGTGGAGATGGCCTACTACCTGCCCGCCCTGCCCGCCACCGAGCAGCCCCTCATCCGGGCCCGGCTGGCCGGGGCGGGCGGAGGCGTGGCCTACGCCGAGGCCCGCGTCAGCACCGCCGGGATCCGCGCCGCGGTGTACGACACCGACGACGTCCTGGTGGCCAGCTTCCTCTACACCGACCCGAGCGTGCTCGGCCGGTTCACCGGGGTGTGGAACCGACTCCAGCTCTACTCGGCGGTGGTCGGCTCGCAGACCTACGTCACGGTGTCGTGGATCGACGTGAGCACCGGGGACTGGGCCCGCTCCACCACCGTCTACACCGGCGCCGCCGGCCGCATCACCGGCGTCTCCGGCACCTGGGGCCCGGACTTCTCCGGCCTGGCGCTCGGGCACCTGGCCGCGTTCGACGTCGGCGGCACCCGCTCCACCGTGACCACCGCCGGGGTGACCATCTACGACGGCGCCGACGACGGGTTCGACGGCGAGCAGGCACACGTGCGCATGGCCCGGCTGTGCGCCGAGGAGGGCGTGCCCATCCAGATCAACGCGCCGGAGGGCACCACGGTGATGGGGCCGCAGCGGGCGGCCACCCTGCTGGAGCTGCTGGACGAATGCGCCGACGTCGACGGCGGGCTCCTCACCGACGCGCGCGAGGGCCTGGCCCTGGCCTACCGGGCCCGCTCCACCTTCTACAACCAGCCCACCGCCCTCGCCCTGGACTACGAAGCCGGCGAGGTGGCGCCGCCGCTGGAACCCGAGGAGGACGACCAGCGGCTCCGCAACGACGTCACGCGGACCCGCCCGCGCGGGTCCGCGGCGCGCGCGGTCCTGGAGTCCGGGCCGCTGTCCGTCCAGCCGCCGCCGGACGGCGTCGGCACCTACGACGAGTCGCTGGACGTCAACGTCGCCAGCGACGACCAGCTGCCCGATCTGGCCGGGTGGGCCCTGCACCTGGGCACCGTGGACGAGGCCCGCTACCCCACCCTCCACATCAACCTCGCGGCCCGCCCGCAGCTGATCGGCGCGGTGGTGGAGATGGACCTGATGGACCGCCTCACCATCGCCAACCCCCCGCCGTGGCTGCCGCCGGACACCATCGACCAGCTCGCCGAGGGCTGCACCCAGACCATCGGCCGCGTCACCTGGGACGTGGACTTCCACTGCGCCCCGGCCCGGCCGTGGGACGTGGCCGTCCTGGACGACGAGGTGCTGGGGCGGCTGGACACCGACGGCAGCGAGCTGGCCGACCCGGCCGACCCCGGCGCCACCACGCTGTACGTGCGGCCGACCGGGGACTGGCCGGACTGGGTCACCGAACCGAGCGAGTTCCCGTTCGATGTGCGGGTGGGCGGGGAGGTGGTCACCGCCACCGCCTGCACCGAGGCGGCCGCCACGCCGATGCCCGCGGCCGCCACCTCGGACACGGTCGCGTCCACCAGCGCGGTCGCCCCCAGCGTGGACGCGCCCGGCCCGGGCCTGCTGATCTGCGCGTGGATCCCGTGGGACCAGCTGGAAGCCTGGACCGTGCCCGGCACGATGACCGCGCAGGCGCAGACCACCGGCGTGTGGTCGGTCCTCGCGGACGCCACCGAGGCCCTCGCCGCATCCGGCGCGACCGGCACCCGCACCGCCACCCGCTCGGTGTCCACCGCGTGGGCAGCGATCAGTGTGGTGGCCACCGGGACGCCGGTGGTGGCCGAGCACCTGGAAGGGCTGGCGTCCGACGCGACCAACAGCCACAACCCTGGGCCGGTGGAGCTGACCATCGACGCGTCCACCGAGGCTGGCTGGTGGCTGCTGGCCCTGCACGCCTGGGACAACAACGCCTCACCGACCGCAGGCGGCCCGTCGGGGGAGGGGTGGGTGGAGCTGGCCAGCAGCCCGCTGGCCGGTGGCAGCACCGCCTACGTCACCGCCTGGGCCAAGCGCGCCGTCGGCGGCGCCGAGACGGTCACGTTCCCGCAGGGCGACGCCGACGACAACCACGCCCGCCTCTACGTGCTGTCCGGGGTGGCCGATCTGACGGCGCAGGCCATGACCGTGGTCCGCGCCGTCAACGGCGTCGACCTGGCGCACGCCGCCGGGACCGACGTCCGGCTGGCACAGCCGATGATCCTCAGCCACTGAAAGGAAGGGGTGCCCCGTGGGCATCGTGCGACCGAGAGCCGGGCAGCGCGTCACCGCCGGATACCTCGACTCCATCGTCCCCACCTGGGAATCGTGGACCCCGGCGTGGACTACGTCCGGGTCCTCCGCCCCGTCGTTCGGGGATGCCGCCGTGGACTGCCAGTACGCCCAGGCCGGGGACGTCGTGTTCTTCACGATGTACATCGTGTTCGGGCCGAGCACGAACTTCGGGTCGGGCTCAGACAACTGGCGCTTCTCTCTCCCCGTCGCTGCGGCGAGCGCGGTGCAGACCGTCGGGTTCGGCGAGGCTCAGGACGCCAGCGTGGGCGGCGGCTCCCGCCTCCCGCTCCGTGCCCGCCTCACCACGACTGCGGTGATGGAGCTGGAGACCTCCGGCGGCCGGATCGACAACACGACCATCAGCGGCGCCGGTCTGATCGACTCCGCGATGCCCTGGACCTGGGCGAGCGGGGACATGCTGCGCGCGTGGGGTCACTACCCCGCCGCCTGATCTGAGGAGCCTTCATGGCTGTAGTGGTGCACCGTGTCGAGTCCATCCAGTACGACGGCACCAACGGGACGTTCATCGCCACCGAGTGGCTGACCGGCGTCACGCTGGGCAGCGACGACGGGCAGACCCTCGCTCTCCGCGACGCGGACGACAACCCGATCTCCGTCGAGGCGGGCGGCTGGGTGATCCGCGCCGGCACGAACCACGGGATGCTGAGCGTCCACACGGACGAGCAGTACCAGCGGCAGTGGGTGGAGGTCACCGAGGCGTAACCCCTGTCCCCTGCCCGTGCCCCGCCGCCAGCCTGGCCGCGGGGCTTCCTCATGCCCAGGAAGGGGCCGCCATGGCCTGGTACCCCGGCGCCACCAAGATGGAGCTCCAGCCGGAGAGCGACGCCCAAGCGGCGATCCGGCCGACGCAGCTCATCATCCACAGCATCGTCGCCCCGTGGACCGCGCGCCGCACCTACGAGTACTGGCGAGACAGCACGACCCTGGAGTCGCACTTCGGGCTCGGCTACCAGGGCGACCTCGCCCAGTACATCGGCACCGAGACCCGGGCGGACGCCAACGCCGGCGCGAACCGGCGGCCGGACGGCACCGGCGCCGTCAGCGTGGAGACCGCGTCAAACACGAGCGCCTCCGATCCGTGGACCGTGGCGCAGGTGGAGCAGCTGATCCGGCTCGGAGTCTGGATGCACACCCATCACGGGGTGCCGCTGCGGATCTGCCGCTCCCACGACGATCCCGGGTTCGGCTACCACTGCCTCCACCGGGCATGGTCCACATCCGGCACGGCATGCCCCGGCCCGGCGCGCATCAAGCAATTCCGCGAGGTCGTCTTCCCCGGGATCGTCGCCCGCGCCACCGGCAAGACCACCACCCCCAAGGAGGAGAGCATGGCCCTCAGCACGGACGACGTGAAGAAGGTCTGGAACACCGACGGGTTCCTGCGCGTGCCGTGGGGCACCGACACCAACCCGCACTGGGCGCCCTCCAGCGTCCTCACCTACGCGGTCGAGATCGGCCGGGAGAACCGCGGCCGCATCAAGGAGGTCCAGGCGCAGCTCGGTGCGCTGACCGAGGTCGTCGTCCAGCTCGCATCCGGGGGTGGGCTGGACGCGGCGGAGATCCGGGCGGCAGCGGAGGCCGGCGCGCAGGCCGCGCTGGACCGGCTCGGTGCCGCGCTCACCGACGACACCACCCCCTGACAGGAGGACCTCATGCAGAAGCTCATCCTCGACGTGGCCGAGCGAGCCGGATGGACCGGCGCGGAAGCAGCCCTCGGTGTCCTGGCCACCGAGCTCGCGGACATCTCGATCTGGTGGGCGGCCCCGATCGGGCTCGCTATCGCCGCGGCGAAGGGTTGGGTCGCCGGGCGGCTGGGCCGGAAGGGCACCGCCTCGACTCTGCCCGCGTCCGCGGACCCGGCCGGACAGCCGGGGCTGGGAGGGACGATCCGGCTGGACGTGCGGCACGCCGGTGCGGACGCCGAGCTGCGTGCTCTTCTCCTCCGGGCGGTGCGGGGTGGTGGTAGCAGGTGAGCAACGGTACCGGCGTCGCGGCCGTCGACAGCCTGGTGGTGTGGAGCCTCGCGCTGGTGGCCATCGCCGCGCTGGCCGGGCTGCTGTGGCGCGGCGTGGCCGCACTGCGTCGGCTGATCCGCCGGATCGACTACCTGGTGGACGACTGGACCGGTACCCCGGCGCGGCCGGGCGTGCCGGCCCGGCCGGGGGCGATGGAGCGGATCGGCAGCATCGAGGAGACGATGGGCCGGATGGACGAGCGGCTCCAGGTGGTGGAGCACGAGGTGCGGCCCAACAGCGGCCGCTCGATGCGGGACGCGGTCGACCGGGTGGATCGGCGCACGGCTCAGATCGTCGCGGAGGAGTGATACGCCCCCGCTCTCCCTACGGGGAGGGCGGGGGCGCTTCGTCGTTGGTGGGCGCCGTCGGTGACACGAACGAGCCGAGGCCCTGCTCCGTGTAGGTGAACCCCTCCGCGCGGAGGTTCCGTAGCGCCTTGTGCGCGGTCGCCGATGCGACACCGAACTCGGCTGTGAGCTGCAGCAGGGAGGGCACGCGGGTGCGCGGTGGATAGGTGCCGTCGGCGATGCGCGCCTTCAGCACGTCGGCGATCTGCCGCCAGCGTGGCGCATCGTCGGTGAACTCGATCATGTCCATCACCGTGGCACGGGACTGGACGCCACGCGATGTACGGGAATGATGCCAGTCCCATAGAACGCTACCCCGCGCTACGGTTACTCTGCGGAACGTAAAGACCCCCGCGACCGTGGCAACCGGTCCGGGGGTATGGCCGACCTGAGGGAGCAGGACGACGTGAGCCAGGCTACCCACCCACCGCGCTGCATCGCATGCCGCGCCGAGACCCGCGTACCCACCCCGCTGCACGTCGTCGACAGTGCATCCGGTCCCCCGCGCGCTCCGGTCATCTGCCTGCCCTGCGCACGCGAGCGCCTCGCCCACCACCGGCACGCCTGCGCCACCTGCCTGTCCGGGGTGGACTGCGCGGCCGCGTCCGGCGCAAAGCAGCTCATCCGCATGGCCGGCCGCCGCGCCGGGGCCGTGCGGTGACCGGCCTGTGCTCCCGCTGCGGCCACACCAGCAGCGACCTGCGGACGATGGACGACCCCGAGCTGCCGCCGGCCGGGCTGCCAGTGCGCTGGTGCCCCGAGTGCCGGGGCGAGGGCGTGGTGGAGGTGCGGCGCGGCCGGCGCACGGTGGGCGTGCACTACCTGCGGTCGGAGGGCCCTGAGAGGCCGCGCGGCACCTGATGACTCCCGCCTCCCGGGACGCCCGCGGGGCGGACGGCGCCCGGCCGGGAGGCGGGACCCGGGCCCCTGCCCGCGCCCCCGTCGCGGGCAGGGCCTTACCTGTCAGGGAAGCGTGAACGACCTACGAGAACCCCCTCCCAGACAGTCCCGGGAGGGGGTTTCTCTCTGTCCTCCCTGCTTCCCTGGCAGGGGGTTTTCGCAGGTCAGAGCAGGGAGTTAGGGCGAGGGAGCTGGGCAGGGAGAACTCCCTCCCCTCGCCGTGCCTCCCTGCTACTCGACGACGTCCTCCCCAGCCTCGGCGTCCCGTCGGCTGAGGGCGGATTCGACCTTGGCGCGGTCCACGACCATCACTCCGTCGGACTTGTGGGGGGCGGCGTCGACGGCCTCCAGCACCTCCCGCAGCTCGCGGAACTTCCAGTCGCGGTACTCGGCCGGGTTCCGCTCGGCGAGCCGCTGCAGCACCTCCTGGGTGCGCAGCCGGGGAGCGTCGCCGAGGACGGCCGCGATGTCCGCCAGCGGGTCGACGGACGGGCCGCCGGCCACATGGCTGGCGGTGGTCACCCCGGCCCGCTTCGCCTTGGCCCGCTCGGCAAGCTCGGTGGCCTGGTCGCCGTCGATGTAGTGGGTGCGGATGGTGACGGAGGACTGCCCCGGCGCAAGCTTCACCCCGTCGCCCGCGACCACCACGGTTCCCTTGTCCAGGCCCTGGCGCAGCTTGTGCGGGGCGGCGCCGCCGTCGACGGCCTTGTCCCCCAGCGCCATACGGGCCTGCTCCTCGGTGCCCACCACCAGCGACGCCCGGATGTGAGCGCCCTCCCGCACCAGCTTGGGCAGGTTCTCGTTGGTGGGGTCCTGGGTGCCCTGCCACAGGGTGACGTTCACGGCGCGGCCCTGGTTGTGGACCTTGCGGGCGGCCATGAAGTACCGGGAGGTGGCCTTGGTGCCGCCATACGGGCGGCCATCGTCGCCCTTGAGCGGGTTCATGAACGCCACCTGCGCCTCGTCCACGATGAGCACCAGGGGGCGGAACCGGGGGTCGGTGCGGGCCATCTCCCGGGTGACGCCCTGGGTCGATCCGGAGTCCTTCAGCGCGCTGTTGCGCCGCTCCAGCTCGGCCACGCCCTCCTCCACCATGTGGGTGGCCTCGGCCGCGTGCTCGTCGGTCGGGCCCTCGATGAGCACCGTGGCCAGGCCCTCGAACATGCCCCAGTCGCCCACGCCCTTGAGGTCGGCGATGCGGAACTCCACCGAGCCATCCTGGGCCAGCCACAGCGCCAGGGCGCGCAGCGCCGCGGTCTTGCCCTGGTTCGACAGGCCGGTGATGAGCAGGTGCCGCTGCAGCAGCGAGAGCGCGGCGGCGTCCCCGCGCAGATCCTGGCCCCACGGGGCGGCCCCGGTGTACAGGTCGGCGGTCAGCGTCTCGTCGACCACCAGCGGGGACGGGCCGATCGGCTCGTCCAGCGCGCCGGAGTCCGCGATCCACAGCCGCACCGTGCGGGCCGCGGGAGCCAGAGCGATGAACACCTCGTGCTCGTGGCGGCCGAGGTTCTCCGCCAGCTTGCGGCGCCGGTTCTGCACCTCGTCCGTGGAGACGCCCGAGGGTAGGGTGACGTCGACTTCCACCCCGCATCCGGCGATGGTGATGGGCGAGAGCATCGCTGCGCCGGAGTCGTCCATGGCCTGGATGGCCTTGCGCAGTGAGGCGATACCGAGGTCGCGCAGGGCCTTGACCACGATGGATGGGGTGATGGGTTCGCCCTCGGTGCTGCGCTGGGTGGCGGGCAGCGCCCAGGCCGGGGCTGTCTGCCGGCGGCGGCCGACGTCCCACAGGCCGAGCAGGCACAGCCACGGGCCGAGCATGGCCAGCGGTCCCCACACCACCGAGCCGATGATGACCGCCCAGTTGACGGCCTCGATCACGCTCATGGTGGGGGCGAGGACCCATGAGGGGTCCTCGTTGGCGACGGCCAGCGCCCCGCCCAGCGCGAGCAGCCCGCCGGCCCCGGCCGCCGTGCCCACCGCGGCGGACTTCGCCAGCTGCTGCGGCGCCTTCAGCAGCTCCATGCGCCGCTGGTGCCGCTGCTGCCGGTACCGCTGGCCGCGCTCCTCCCACTCCTTGGCCTCATCCCACCGCCCGGCCGCCTCGGCCACCCGAATCATGCGTTCGTACCGGGCCGCGGTCCGCCCATCCCACGTCCGGCGGGCCACGATCCGGGTACCGCCGACGACGTATAGGCCGTGCCGTACCGCCAGGCGGGCCGCGGTCCGGGTCCGCTCGTGGGTGGCCACGGTGCGCACCGCCCGGCCCGAGCGCACCCACACCGGCGGCCGGGCGACCGGTGCCGGGGCGGGCCGCTCCTCGGCTGCCTGGGCGCGCAGCTCGGTGTCGGTGTCGAACTTGACGAGCGTCACCTTCGGCTTGGCGTGCCCGTTGACGCGGGTCACCGTCTGTTCGGTCATGATGGTCCTTCCCGGTGGCTCTGAGGGGCTGTCAGGGGCCCGGGGGCGGCCGTGTGCTGGGTAGGCCAGGCCGCCCCCGGGGCGTTGCTACGGCCGCTGCTGGGCGGCCTGCTCCTCGCGCTCCCGGGCGCGGTCGAGGATCGCGTCCACCTCCCGCTCAAGGTCGGAGCGGTCGATGTCCTCGGAGGCGACGCAGCGCTTCACCATCCGCGCGGTGAGCAGCGCGACGCGGGCTTTCTCTCGGGTGGTCAGCTTCGGCTCATGGGCCATGACGGGTCCTTCCTGGTCAGTGGGCGGCGGTCCGGGACTGTCCCGGCTCCCCACGGCCCCGGCGCGATATCCGGGGCCGCAGGCAGCCGTCAGCCGCGGCGGCGCAGCTCGGCGTGGTACTCCTCGGTCACGCGCTGCTCAGCAGCGCGGGCGACGGCGCGGGCCGCCTCCCTGCGGTGAGCGGCCTCGGCCCGCTCAGGCAGCGACCCGGCGGAGCGGATCTCGTGGTCGGCCTTTTCGACGGCCCGGTTCGCGGCGGCGAGGTCAGCGATGGCAGCCTCACGGCGGGGGTTGAGCGTGAACTTCACGATGGGTCCTCTCGGTTGGCGGGCCGGGGCTGTCCCGGCTCCCCGCCCGGTCCGCCCGTGGTGGCACGGACCGGACAGGCAGCCGGTCAGCTACGGCGCTCCTCCCGGTCGGCGCGGATCTCCTGCCACACGTTCCGCAGCACCAGCAGGCAGACCGTGAGGGCTACGGCGGAGATGGCCACCGCCACCGCAGACACGGCCAGGGCGAGCAGCAGGACGGACCCGCCGACCCCGGCGGCCACCCACTTCCCCGCGCTGCCCTGGCGGACCGGGGCCGGCGCCTGGTGGTGGCAGGCGGGCCGCTGCTGTGCGGCCTGGACGGCGGCCAGCAGCAGCGCGTACTGCTCGGACTGCTGTGCGGCCTGGACGGCCTCGGCCGCCGCCTTCTCGACGTCGCTCATGACCGCTCCTCCCCCACGACTTCGCGGCGCAGCTCGGTCGCCTCACGGCGGGACAGGCCGTACTCCTCGCGCAGCCGCGCGATGGTCACCGGCCGACCGGTCGACCTGACCACCTCCCGGTTCAGCGCACGGGCGCGTTTGCGCAGCTCGGCCGGGGTGAGGGTGACCACCTCGGTGACCACCTCTCGGGGTGCCTCAGCCGGTACGGCGGCGGTCACCTCGGGCCGCTCCTTGATGGTCATCTCGGGCGGCCACACGATGGGGCGGAACTCCAGCACCGGCAGCGGCGACATGACCACCCCGGCCCGGTTCTCGCCCGGCTCGGCGTTGACCCGTTCCACGGTCACCTCGGTGGTCACCTCGGCCCGCTCCCCCGGCTGCCACGGGGACGGCAGGTCGATGACCGCCAGCGATGCCGCGTGACGGCGCGCGGCCAGCAGTTCCAGCAGCATCCGCCGTCGCTCCGGATCGGCACCGGCCTGCGCCTTGCCCACCGCCACCGACAGGCGCCGCGCCACCCGCGCCCGCCCCCGGGCATCCGGGCCCATGTCCGCCAGCTTCGCCGCCAGCGCGACCGCGCGGACCGTGGCCCGATCCCGCGTGATCTCCTCGGCCGACCGGTCCCGCACCGCCAGCCCGAGCCGGGACAGCAGCCGCTCCCGGATCTCCCGGGCCAGCACCGCCGGCAGGCTCTCCGAGCCCGCGCCCGGCTTGGCGTGCCGCAGCTCGATGCCCATGGCCAGGTGCCACAGCAGCGCGGCCAGCACCGGGCCGACCACCGCCCGCACCGTGCCGCCGACGAAGCCGGACTCGGCGTAGGCCGGGATGATCTGCACCCCTGTGATCACCCACACCAGCACCCCCGGCGTGCCCGGGGCCCCGGTGGTGCGGAGGTTCTGCCGGGCCATCAGCGCCACGGCGAACAGCGCCAGCTCAGCCGCAGCGAACATCGCCGCCCGCTCGGCCGTGGAGACCATGCCGAGGCTGTGCGTGGCGAACCGCCAGGACGTGTCAGCCGAGTAGGCGGTGCACGCCACCGCCGCCAGGGAAGCCGCCAGGACCGCGGCGGGCACCCGGCGGGCGGCCCTCCGGCCGACGCGCACCAGCAGCCACACCGCGACGGCGGCCAGGGCCAGGGCCAGCAGCACGGCGGCCGTGGCGGGCAGCGGGTGGGCGGCGGCCCAGGAGAAGGCGGCGCTCATCGGGCGGGCTCCTCTTCCTCATGGTCGAACAGGGCGGCGTCCAGTTCGTCGTCGTTCGCGGTCGGCCCGTCGAGCGGCGGGGTAGTCGGCTGCTGGTCGTCCATCAGCGGTCACCCCCTCGGCGGCCCGGGGTGCCCTTGGCCGCGTACATGGACCGGTCCGCGGCCTCCAGCGCGGCGGACAGAACCGGGACCGGCAAGTCGGCGACGCGGGCCATGCCCACGCTGGCCGACGTCGGCACCAACTGGCCGTCCACGGACACGGGCTCGGCCAACGCGGCGCGCAGCTGCGGCACGGTGCCGCGCGGCGAGGTGGCCACCGCGGCGAACTCGTCTCCGCCCAGGCGCCCGGCCGCTCCGGTGTCGCCGCACCAGTGGGCGAGCCGCTCGGCGGTCGTCACCAGGACGGCGTCGCCGGCGGCATGGCCGAAGGTGTCGTTGATCTGCTTGAAGCGGTCGAGGTCGACCAGCAGCACTACGGCACCGGGCCGGGCGATGATGCGCTCGGCGCGCAGCGTCCACCCGTGGCGGGTGTGCAGTCCGGTCAACGGGTCGCGGCGAGCCCGGTCGAGACGGCGGCGCCACACCAGGGTGTGAGCGCCCCAGCCGGCCGCGAGCGGTGCCGCCAGGGTGGCGGCGGACATCAGCGTGCTCACCGGCCTTCACCACCCGGCATGAGCAGGGAGCGGCGGGCCATCTCGTAGCGGGCGAGCCGCTGCGTGGACCGCTCGATCACGCCCAGCTCGGCGTCGACCGCGCGGTTGAGGTTCCTCAGTTCCTCGCCGTGCTGCGCCGCCAGCCGCTCGGTCAGCGGCTGGACCTCCAGCACGGCGAGCAGGCCGCGCACGGCGCCCCGCAGGCGGCCGACCGCGGAGGCTACGTCGGTGGGCTCCAGGAAGCTGATGTCCTCGGTGTCGGCGAGGACCTGGCGGGCCATCTCTGCGGCCGTGTAACGACTCACCGGGTCACCGCCGGGCGGATGCTGCCGGAGGCGCCGGCCTCGGTGGCGGTGAGCGTGGTGGTGCGGCCGCCGGAGCGGCGGATGACGCCGACGGCGACGGTTCGCCGGGCGGGCGGGGGCGCGTCGATGCACACGGGCATGGCAAGATCGGCCATAGCCGACTCCTGTCGTAGTCAGGACGTTCGGTCAGGCCCTGGCCGGCGGTGGAGTCGCCGAGCTGGGGCCGCTTTATGCACCGGGGTGGAGTCCCGGTGTCATGACACCCACTCTAGACCCTGGTGTCATGACACCGCAATGGATAGCCTCGGTGCCATGACGAGAGCGGAGAGCTGATGCCGAACGTGGAGAAGACCCCGCGCCAGACCGTGCGCGTGGAGAAGGAACTCTGGGTCAAGGCCGGGGAGATGGTCGGACCGCGCAGGCGCGGCGCAGCGATCCGCGACTTCCTGCGCTGGCTCACGCACGAGACCGACGAGCTCCCGCCGCGCCCTCCCGTTCCAGGCAAAGCGGACACCGTCGACACCGATGGCGAGCCCGGCGGCAAGCCTTGATCGTCTGCCGCTCGGTCCAGCATCGGGCCAGCTATCGGTCCAGCATCGGGCCAGCTAACGATCTTCAACGGCGCCGAAACGCCAAGAAGCCCAGTCCAGACACCGTCTGAACTGGGCTTCTGCGGTAGGCCGTGTGGGACTCGAACCCACAACCAATGGATTAAAAGTC
>NZ_JARVKV010000066.1 GCF_029813835.1 Streptomyces sp. DH37 | reverse complement strand
GTTGTGCGCGGCCCGCGTCCGGTTCCGCATGGCCCGCCGCACGCGGGGTACGGTCCCTCCGCCGCCGAACGCCGGCCGAACGCCGGCCGAACGCCGGCCGGACGGCACCGGCCGCGCCGGGAAGCCGTACCAGGAAGGAGCCGCGGAGCATGCCCGGTCCCGCCCCGGACGAACCGTCCCCGCCCTACCCGCCCGCCCCGTGGAGGTTCCGGGGGCGGCTGTGGGCGGCGCTCCTCCCGGTGCGCCGCCCGCTGCCCGTCCCGCCGGACCTCCGTCCGCTGGGGAGCGCCTCCCTCCTGGCGGTCGGCCTGGTCCGGTACCGGGAGGGCACCCTCGTCTACGACGAACTGGCCATGGGCCCCCTGGTGCGCCGCGGCCGCCGGGCCGGGCTGCTGATCGACCGCATCTGGGTCAGCGACGCCACGTCGGTGCGGGGCGGGCGGGGCATCTGGGGCCTCCCCAAGGAACTCGCCGAGTTCACGTGGACGGACCGCTCGGTGCGCGTCGCCGACCGCCACGGGCCGCTCGCCGAACTGGCCTTCGCCCCGGGGCGGTTGCGGCTCCCGCCGCTTCCGATGCCCCTGCCGGGCTTCTCCGGCTCCGCCGGGCGGCGGCTGTTCATCCCCGGCCGGCTGGTGGGCGGCACACGCCGGGAGACGGTGACGGTCGTCTCGTGGTCGGACCGGCTCCCGGCGCTGGAACGCACCACCGCCCGGCTCTCGGCGTCCGTCGCCCCCTTCCGCATGACCGTCCCCGGCCCGGTGCGCTGCTGACCCCCGGAGACGGCGCGGCCGGTATGCCGAACGTGCCGAACATGCCGGCACGGAGCAGCGGAGGGGAACGGCAGGGAGCGGAGGGGAAACAGAGGAGGACCGTCACGGACGCGACGGCGCCCGCCCGCCCCGGCCTCGGTCCCGGCCTCGCCCTCGGTCTCCGCACCACCGGAAGGCCCGGTGCGGACACCGGGACCCCGAGGCGGCCGGCCCCCGTCCGCCGCCGGTCACGGCGGCTCCGTGGGCCCCGTGGGCCCCGTGGGCTCAGTGGGCCCCGTGGGCTCAGTGGGCCCCGTGGGCTCCGTACCCGCCGCCGCCCTCACCAGGGCGGCCAGCCCGTGGCACACGACCGGATCGCCGCAGGTCCGGGAGAGCCGGCGCAGGGCGAGTCCGCTCAGCCGCTCGATCCGCTCCTCCACGTCCGCGCGCACCCCCAGCCCGGTCAGGACGTCGCGGAAGCGGTCGAGCCGTTCGGGGGTCAGCGTCCGGTCTCCCAGGCCCTCGCGCAGGACGGTGCGGGCCCCGGCGTCGCCGAGCGCCTCGGCGCGGGCCAGGGCGAGGGTCACCAGATAGGTGGTCTTGCCCTCGCGCACGTCGTCGCCGGCCGGTTTGCCGGTGCGCCGCGGGTCGCCGAAGACGCCGAGGAGGTCGTCGCGGAGCTGGAAGGCCAGCCCCGCCTGGTGGCCCACGAAGCGCAGCGCGCCGACGAGTTCGGGAGCGGCGCCGCGCAGGGCCGCCCCCAGGTGCAGGGGGCGCTCGACGGTGTAGAGGGCGCTCTTGAGGTAGGCCACGCGCAGGGCCGTCGCCGCCGAGAGACCGCCCTCGGCCTGGGTGTGCAGGTCCAGGAACTGGCCGGCCACCATCTCGGTGCGCATCGCCCGCCACGGCTCCTGCACCCGGCGCCGCACCGGGCCGTCCGGCAGCGCCTCGGTGAACATGTCGTCGGCCCAGGCCAGCGCGAGGTCGCCGGCGAGGGTGGCCATCGACGCCCCATACGCCCCGGGGCTGCCCCGCATCCCGTCCCGCCGGTGGCGGCGGGCGAAGTCGACGTGGAGGGCCGGGAGGCCGCGGCGCAGCGCGGAGTCGTCCATCAGGTCGTCGTGGATCAGGGCGCAGGTCTGGAGCAGTTCCAGGGCTCCGGCGATCCGGAGGGCGGTGGCCGCGTCGTCGTCCCGGGGACGGCCCCCGGCGGCGCGCCAGCCCCACCACAGGAAGGCGGCGCGCATCCGCTTGCCCCCGTGCAGCGCGAACCGCGCGACCGCGCAGGCCAGTTGGGCGCGGAAGGCGTCGTCGACGCCCCCGGCCTCCTCGCACCTGCGGTCCACGTAGCACCGCAGGGTCCCCTCGATCCTCCGGCGGAGCTCGTCGCCGGGCCCGGGGGCCCCGTCCCCGGGCGGCGCGGGCGGAGGGTCCGGGGCGGGCGGGAGGTCGCGGGCGCCGCGGGGAGCGCCGGGGTCGATCGTGGCCATCGGGCGTCTCACGCGCTGCCCCACCCCGCCCGGGGGGAGGCGGCGGGACGCGGCGCCGGCGGGGCCGCGGACGGGGTACGCCTGACGAGCATCGTGGCCCCTCCTCGTCACCATCGGGGTGTCGGGCACCGGGAGTGGTGGCGGGCGGGTGCCCCCTCGCGGCGGCGGGAAACCCGCCGGTCCCCGCGGAGACCCCGCCCGTACGGCCGCTCGCCCCCGGAAGGCCGCGGGGCGGGGCCTTCCGGGGGGCGGGGCCGCACCGTACCGGGCTCAGTCCCGGTCGGACGCGCGGGCGAGCAGGCTGTCGTCGAGGTGGGCCAGCAGGTCCGCGGGGTTCTCGTAGACCTCCGCGGCGCCCGCCTCCTCCAGTTCCTGCCGGGTGATGCCGCCCGAGAGCACGCCCACGCAGGGCACGCCCGCCCGTCCGCACGCCGCCACGTCCCACACGGTGTCGCCCACGAAGACGGCCCGGTCGGGAGTGGTCCGCGCGTGGTCGAGGGCGGAGCGCACCAGGTCGGGCGCCGGTTTGCTGGCCTCCACGTCGTCGGAGCTGGTCGCGGCGGTCACCACCTCGTCCGCGTCCACCGCGCGCCGCATCGCGTCCAGTTCGTCGCCGCGGGCGGAGCTGGCCAGGACGACCGTCCAGCCGCGGTCGGCGCAGGCCCTCAGCAGTTCGGCGGCCCCGTCCAGCGGGGCCAGCCGCGGCCAGTACTCGGCGTACAGGTCGTGGTGGGAGGCGCTGACGGACGCGGCCTCGTCCGGGTCGTGGTCCTCGCCGAGGAAGCGGGCGAGGAGCTGGTCGCTGCCCATGCCGATGGTCCGGTGGATCACCGACATCGGCACCCGGCGGCCCGACCGCCGCAGTGCCTCCCACCACGCCACGGTGTGCAGGTAGGTGGTGTCCACCAGGGTGCCGTCCACGTCGAAGAGCACGGCCCTTCCCGTCCCGTCGCCGCTCATTCGCAGTCCCTTCCGCCGGCGGGTCTCCCCGGTCGTCTTCCCGGTCGCCCCGGGGATCCGCGTCCGCGGGGCGGCCGATCACCCGACCGGGCGCGCGATCCCGGTCCCGTCCGTCCCGCCGCCGGCGGCCCAGGCGGGGTACGAGGTCCAGGCCTCCAGCGTGCGGCGGCTGGTGAAGACGCGGGCGCGGCCGGTGAGCGGATCGGTGAACTCCAGTGTCCTGGCCAGCAGTTGGAGGGGCCGGCCGAAGTCGTCCGGGGCGGGGTCGGTGACCTCCGGGTAGACCGGGTCGCCCAGGATGGGGACGCCCAGGGAACTCATGTGCAACCGCAGCTGGTGGGTGCGGCCGGTCACCGGCACCAGCCGGTACCGGCCGAGTCCGCCGCGGTGCTCCAGCAGCTCGACGCGGCTGACGCTGTCGGGCTCCCCCGGCACCTCCCGCGCGGCGATCACCCCGCGCTCCTTGACGATCCGGCTGCGCACCGTGCGCGGCAGCTCCAGACGCGGGTCGTGGGGCGCCACGGCCTCGTACTCCTTGCGCACCCGCCGGTCTTGGAAGAGGTTCTGGTAGGCGGCGCGGTGCTCGGGGCGGACGGTGAACATCACCACGCCCGCGGTGAGCCGGTCCAGCCGGTGCGCCGGGCTGAGCGCGGGCAGGCCCAGGTCGCGGCGGAGCCTGGCCAGCGCGGTCTCGGTGACGTGGCGGCCGCGCGGCGTGGTGGCCAGGAAGTGCGGCTTGTCGGCGACGACCAGGGTGTCGTCGCGGTACAGCACCTCCAGCGCGTACGGCACCGGCACCTCCCGGGGCGGCTCCCGGTGGAACCACACGTACGTCCCCGGCCGGTAGGGGGCGTCGGGCGCCAGCGGTCCGTCCGCGCCCCAGACCCCGCCCTCGCGCAGCATGGCGTCGATCAGCTCGGGGGCCACCGCGGGCAGCCGGCCGACCAGGTGGTCGCGGACCGTCTCCCAGGGCCCATCGTCGGGCAGCCTGAGGCGGACGGGGTCGATCCCCCGCCGCTGCGGCAGGGGGGAGGGCGGCACGGGGCGTCTGCGTCTCATCTCGGGGACCAGCCTAGGGCCCGGCGTACGGGAGCGGGCGGGGCGGCCGGAGCGGGGGCCGCCGTAGGATCGGGGCGCCCGCCCACGCCCATCCGGAGGTGCCGGTGTCCCCCGACGAGACCCCCCGCGTCCTGGCCGACCTCGACGACCACATGGCGCGGGCGGCGCCGGACCGGGGCGGGGCCCTGTGGCGGCTGGCCGAGCCGGGGCGGCAGCTCGACGCGAACCTGGTCCGGCTGCCGCCGGGGGCGGCCGTCGGCGAGCACGCCGAGAACGACCTGGACGTCCTGCTGCTCGTGGTCGGCGGCGGCGGGGAGATCGAGGACGGCGCGGGCGGACGGCAGACGCTCGCCCCCAAGGCCCTGGTGTGGCTGCCGCGCACCTCGCGGCGGGCGCTGCGGGCGGGGCCGGAGGGACTGGTCTACCTGACCGTCCACCGGCGGCGGCCCGGCATGGCCGTCGGCCTGCGCGCCTCCGCCGGGGAGCGGGCCGCCCCCGGGGAGGGCGGGGGCGGCGAGGGGCCGTGCATGCTGGACCGGGTCTGCCCGGCGTGCGGCCGGATGAACGAGCGGGCGGGCGCCGTCGCCTGCGAGCGGTGCGGCGAGCCGCTGCCGTCCGCGCCGCCGGACTGAGCTGCGCGGGGCTCCGGGCCCCCGGTCCTCCCCGCTGCCGCCGGCGGCGAGGCCCTCGACGTCCAGGGCGTGCACGGCGCCCTCGCCGTCGCCGATGCCCGAGGTCCCGGTGCGCCACCCCGGCCGCGTGGATCGGCTCCAGCGCCTCCGCCGGTCCCGCGCCCAGCGCCCGCACCGACGCCGCGGGCCACGGCCCGTGCGCGCCCACCGCGGCCACCGCGGCCTCCAGGGACGGGCCGGGTACGTGGACGGTGGCCGGCCACGCCGGAGTGCCGTCCGGGTCGGCGTCCACCACCCACGCGGTTGAACCACCCTCGCGGTGAACACGCCGTTCACGCGGCGGGCGGCGGGCACCTCGCGCCGGAACCGGCGCCGGGACCCGGGGGCCTCCGCCGGTTCGGGCCGCACCACCTCGACCGCGGCCGTCCGGCCGTCCGCCATCGCGGAATCCGCGGATCCGGGCGGGTTCCGGGGCCGGGACCGGGCCCGTCAGCCCCGCTGGCAGCCGTACAGCAGGAGGATCAGGACGGCCGAACCGACCAGGCTGACCAGCAGTGAGCCCAGGCATCCGGCCCGGTTGGAGAAGAAGACGAACACGGTCACCGTCTCAGGAGTCGTCGCGCGGACACCCCGGCGGAGGCCGGGGCACCGGGGCGGTGGCCGGCACCGCCCTGGGTCACGCGTGCCCCGAGCTGCCCGAGAAAAGCACCCTGGCGAGCTCGTCGTCCAGGGAGGGGCGGATCTTCGCGGAGCACGCCCCGCCGGTGGCCTCGTCGACCACCTCGATCACGCACCGGGCCTCGTGCATCGCCTTGGGGCGGTCGGCCGAGGCGCGCTGCGCGACGCGGTCGAAGAACTCCCGGGTGCTCATCCGCATGCCCGAGGCCGGCTCGTCGGGCGCGTACGCGACCCTGCGCAGGTGCTCGCCGATCTCGCGTGGGAGCTGGGCGGCCAGTTTCTCCGCGACCGTGGCCGGGACGCGTTCCGCGAGGGTCTCCAGACTGGCCCGGGTGGCGGTCTCGGCCGCGCCGGGGTTGTCCAGCCGGGCACGTGCCTGTACCTGTCCGAGGAAGGTGTCGTACCGCATGGTCCACCTCGTCCCTTCGTCGGTCCCTTCGTCGCTGACCCGACCCCGGTACCCGGGCGTATGGGGCGAAAACCCCCGGGGGTGCGGACGGTCCCGGCCCCGTCGGCGGGGCCGGGGCCGGGACCGGGAGCGGCGTCAGGCGCCGGCGCAGACGGTGGCCGGCACGGCCGGGGAGCCGGTGGCCGTGAAGCCGAACGTCGCCGAGCCGTCGGGGGCCAGCCTGCCGTTCCAGTCCATGCCGGTCGCGATCACGGTGTCGCCGGAGCGGGTGAGCGTGGCGTTCCAGACGCTGTTGACCGTGAGCCCGCCCGGCGGGGTCCACCGCACCTGCCAGCCGTCGAGGGCCGCGCTCCCGGTGTTGCGCACCGTCACCTCGGCCTGGAAGCCGCCCGACCACTGGCTGACGATCCGGTAGTCGGCGGTGCACCGGGCCTGCCCGGGGTCCTCCGGATCCTCGGGATTCTCCGGATCCTCCGGGTCATCGGGGCCGTCCGGGACGGTGCCGGTGTAGGTCAGCCCGTACCCGTAGGGGAACAGGGCGTCCTTGCCGTCCCCGTCGTTGACCGGCTGCTGGCTCGCGGACCGCATCCAGGTCATCGGCAGCTTCCCCGTCGGCGCGTGGCGGCCGTAGAGCACGTCGGCCACCCCGGCGCCCTCGGTGCCCGGCAGCCAGGCGGCGAGCAGCGCGTCCCAGCCGCCGAGCTGTCCGGCGATGTCCAGCGGGCGGCCGGAGACGAGCACGACCACGACCGGCACCCCGGAGGCCCTCAGCCGGGAGAGGGTCGACAGGTCCTCCTGGTCCAGGCCCATCGAACCGGGCCGGTCGCCCTCCATCTCCGCGTACGGGGTCTCGCCGACGACGGCCACGGCCACGTCGTAGGAGCCGTCGATGCCGTTGCCGTACCGGTCGTGGACCACCCTGGACGGGTCGGAGGCGGCGGCCCGCATCCCCTGGAGGATGGTGGTGCCCGGGGTGATGTTCCCGCTCCCGCCCTGCCAGGTGATGGTCCAGCCGCCGCTCTGGTGGCCGATGTCGTCGGCGTTCTTGCCCGCCACGAAGACCTTCGCCGACCTGCTCAGCGGCAGCACCGAGCCGGAGTTCTTCAGCAGCGTCTGGGACTTGCGCACCGCCTCGCGGGCGAGCTCGCGGTGGGCGGCGGAGCCGACGGTGGAGGTGTAGGAGCGGTCGGTGTAGGGGTTCTCGAAGAGGCCCAGCTCGAACTTCTTGGCCAGGATGCGGCGGTTGGCGTCGTCGACGCGCTCCATCGGCACCCGTCCGGCCCGGACCTCCGCGCGCAGCAGCTCGATGAACCTGCGGTAGTCGTGCGGCACCATGACCATGTCGATGCCGGCGTTCACGGCGTCGCGGACCTCGGCGGCGGTGAAGCCCTGGCGCCCGTCGAGCTGGTCGACGCCCGCCCAGTCGGAGACCACGAAGCCGCCGAAGCCCAGCTCGCCCTTGAGGACGTCGGTGATCAGGTAGCGGTGGCCGTGCAGCTTCACGCCGTTCCAGCTGCTGTAGGAGACCATCACCGAGCCCACGCCCCGCTTCACCGCCTCGCGGAACGGCGGCAGGTGGACCGCCCGCAGCTCGGCCTCGCTCAGCTGGGTGTTCCCCTGGTCGTCGCCGCCGGTGGTGCCGCCGTCCCCGATGTAGTGCTTGGCGGTGGCCAGGACCGAGCCGGGGGCGCCGAGCGAGGCGCCCTGAAGGCCGTCGATCAGCGTGGTCATCGCACCGGGCAGCTCGGGCGTCTCGCCGAAGGACTCGTAGGTGCGCCCCCACCGGTCGTCGCGCGCCACGCACAGGCAGGGCGCGAAGGTCCAGTCGACGCCGGTGCCGGAGACCTCCTCGGCGGTGGCCCGTCCGATCCGCTCCACCAGGCCGGGGTCGCGGGTGGCGCCGAGTCCGATGTTGTGGGGGAAGATCGTCGCTCCGCGCACGTTGTTGTGGCCGTGGACGGCGTCCACGCCGTAGATCACGGGGATGCCCAGCGGGGTGGACAGGGCGGTGCGCTGGAAGGAATCGTACATCTCCGCCCACGCCTGGGGCGTGTTGGGGGTGGGGACGGAGCCGCCGCCGGAGAGGACGGAGCCGATGCGGTAGGTCGCCAGGTCCGACTGCGGGACGAGCGCGCTCCGGTCGACCTGGGTCATCTGGCCGATCTTGTCGTCGAGCGACATGCGGGAGAGCAGGTCCTCGACGCGGTCGTCCACCGGCAGGGCCGGGTCCTCGTAGGCGGGCGGCGCGTCGGCCGAGGCCGCGGCGGGGGCGCCGTTCAGGGCGCAGGCCGCCATCAGGGTGACGGCCGCCCCCGCGGTCAGCCGCCGGAGCCTGCCGCGCAGCGCCGTGCCGTTCGGCGTCCGTTCCGCGTTCTGCCCGGGGGTTCCTCTCGTCGTTCGTCTCATCGCGGTCTCGTCCTTCCGGTACGGCTGCGGCCTGTGGGGGTCCGTCCGGCCCCGGCCGGCGGCCGTCGGGCCGGTCCCGGACGGTTCCGAGCGGGGTCGGGCGGATGGCGGCGGGTGCGGGCGTCCGGCCCCGGCGGAGGAGATACCGGGGCCGGACGTGGGACCGGTTCGGCGGCGCGCCCTCATCGCGCCGCCGGACCGGGGGTTCCCGACCGGGACCCCAGGCGCGGGGGTCTCCGGGCGGGTGGCCGGGGTTCAGGGACGCAGCGGCGGCTCCGCGTTGCGCACCAGTTCCAGCGCCTGCTCCGGGAACCACTGGCCGGCGGGCGGGGCGACCGTGCCGCGCGCGGGGTCCTCGGGACCCTCGGTGCCGCGCAGGCACAGGCCGTCCGACTCGCCGGGGACCTTGATCCACAGACGGGCGTCGTTCAGCGGGTCGCCGGTGCGGGTGGTCGGCCGCTCGCCGAGGCCGCGGTCCGGCGGGTTGCACCAGTCCTGCGGGTCCGGGTACTGGTCCGTCGGCGGGGTCCAGGGGCCCTTGCCGTTGCGGCTGGTGTCGGTGACGAAGTGGGGCTGGTCGGCCGGGTCGGCGGTGACGTTCTCGTCCAGCCAGGCCTGGGCGTCGTTCCTGTCCCACCACTGGTTCGGGCAGGAGGCCGGGTCGCCGCCGCCCCGCGCGTACTCCAGGCAGCCGGAGACCAGCTTGCCGTACCAGGCCAGTTCGCCGTCGGCCCGGTAGTTGGAGGCGTTGAGGAAGAAGCCCCGGGTCCGGTCGACACCGGCCTCGGCCAGCCGGGGGACGATGGAGTTGACGCTGTGCCAGCCGCTGTGACCGGCGTCGAGGTAGACGCTGGTACCGGGCCTGGCCGCGAGGGTGTCGACGGCGTACTCGATCTCCGCGTAGCGGGCGGCGGTCAGGGTGCCCTCGTCGTCGTCCTGGCCGCAGTCGGAGGGCAGCAGGGCGAGGGAGTCGGGTTCCAGGACGACCAGCGCCCGCTTCCCGCCGATGCCCGCGGCGACCTCGTCGATCCACGCCGTGTACTCGGCGGTGTTCGCGGCGCCGCCCGCCGAGTACTGCGAGCAGTCGCGTCCGGGGACGTTGTAGAGGGCCAGCACCGGCAGGGCGTGCCTGCGCGCGGCGTCCCGCACGATGCGGGCGACCTCCCGGCGGATGCGGCTGTCGTCGCCGTTGCCGTTGAGCCAGACGGCCTGGGGGGTGGTGACCATGCGGGCGATGCCGGCGGCGTCCCGGTACCTCCCCTCCTCCACCAGCCCTCTGATCTGCGTGTACGCGTCCGGGTTGGCGGGCGGTACGTACAGGCGCGCCCGGCCCGGCCCCCGGTCCTCCCCCACGCCGCCGGACCGGTCGGCGGCCCCTGCCGTCCCGGTGGTCCCGGCGATCAGCGCCAGCGCGGCCGCGGCGCCCGCTCCGGCGGTGATCCCTCTTCTGCGTCTGTGCACGTGTCCGGCTCCTGACCTGGGCGATCCGGCGGAGCGCTCCGGTACGGCACGGCCCGCCGGTCCATGGGAGCGCTCCCAAACTGTTGCCCGACCTTCCTCCCGTCGGCGCCGCCCGTCAAGCCCCCTCGCTCCGGTTTTCCGCGGCGCCCGCCCCGCCCCCGCCGCCGCGGCCGGGACCTCCGTTGCGGAGGCGAAGGGCGAAGAAGCCGACTGCGCCCACGGCGCGGGGCGCACTCCTCTAGAGTCGGGGTATGGCTGCAGACGAGGGGAGCGTGCGGATCGACAGCTGGATCTGGTCCGTCCGGCTCACCAAGACACGCTCGATGGCCGCCGCGGCCTGCCGCGGCGGCCACGTACGCATCAACGGCGACCGCGTGAAGCCCTCCCACCCGGTGCGCCCCGGCGACGAGGTGCGGCTGCGCCACCTGGACCGCGAGCGGATCGTCGTCGTCACGCGCCTGGTGCGCAAGCGGGTCGGCGCGGCGGTCGCGGCGGAGTGCTTCGTCGACAACAGCCCGCCCCCGCCGCCGCGCGAGTACGTCGCCCCCGCGGCCCGGCGCGACCGCGGCGCCGGCCGGCCGACCAAGCGGGAGCGGCGCGACATCGAGCGGCTGCGCGGCCGCTGACGCCGGCCGCCCGCGCCGTCGCCCGCCGCGCCCCGGCGGACGGCGGCGGGAGGCGACGGACGGCGGCGGGAGGCGATGGGAGGCGGGGAACAGCACCGCCGGCGTCGGACGCGCGGCCCCGCGACGGCGCCCGGGATTCGCGGCCGGGAAGCCTCCGACCACCCGTGAAGCCGTTCGCGCCGACGCGCCGGTGACACCACCGGAAATCCCGGACGGACCGCGCTCCCACCCCGCCTCCGAGGCCCCCGAGCGCCTCCCGGCCCCCGCGCCACACCACCGTCCGCACCACTGCTCGCGCCGATGTCCGCACCGCCGCCCGCGCCGATGTCCAATTTTCAACTGTTTGCCGGGCGCCACGGGCCAGCGCGCGGCGGACGAGCCGCGACGGGGCGGTACCTGGCGCTCCGTCAGGCGATGCGAAGTACGCCCCCACCTGTTTCCTTTCGACATTCCGTATGACTAACATCGCCCCGTCCTTCGCCGCCCCCACCAGCGGCGACCCGTCACCGTGAACCACTGCTGGGGAGAGATGGCACTGCGCGTCCGTGTGCCGAGACGGCGAGGACGGTCGGCGAGCGGAACGTTCCGCCGGAGTTCGCTCCGGACGGCCCTGCTCGTCCTGGCCGTCATCCCCAGCCTCGCCATGATCGTCCTGTGGGGCGTCAGCACCGCCCAGTGGGGCCGGGACTGGGAGGTCCAGAAGGACGAGAAGACCCTCGCCTCCCGTGCCGGCACCCCGGCCAACGCCGTCTACTTCAACCTCCAGGAGGAGCGGCGGCTCAGCGCGGAGGCGCTGGCGGACCCCGGCGGCGAGGCCCGCACCGCCCTGCGCGAGCAGCGCGCCCGGACCGACGAGGCCCTGCGCGCCTTCCGCTCGCTGTCCGGCATCGAGGCCTCCAACGCGCCCGAGGACCTGCGGGAGGCCGTCGAGCTGACCCGCGCGGACATGCTGCGCATCGACCGCATCCGCCGCAGCGTGGACGACGGGGTCGCCACCCAGGAGGACACCTTCCGCTACTTCACCGAGCTGATCGCCGTCGACCTGCGGCTCTTCGAGACCCTGAGCCGGTCGGAGAACAGCGAGGTGACGGCCCGCGCCAGGGTCCTGATCGACCTGTTCTGGGCCAAGGAGATGCTCTCCCGCGAGGACGCCCTGCTCGCACGCGGCTGGAACGCCCGCCGGATCACCACGGGCGAGCACTCCAACCTGACCGAGTGGATCGGCGCCCAGCAGTTCCTGCTGGAGAGCCGGATCGCGCCCCACCTGCCGCACGAGGACCTCGTGCTCTACCGCCAGATGACCACCGGCGGCCACTGGCTGGGCAAGGCGGACGTGGAACGGGTGCTGCTGGCCTCGCACTCCCACAACGGGAGCCCCGGCGTCCCCCTGCCCGCCTCGGAGGCCGAGTGGCGGCGGTCGGTGGACGCGCTCACCCCGCAGTTCCAGAAGCTGATCATGAACCGGACCCTGGACATCAACCGGGTCGGCGACGAGGCGGTGGCGGCCCTGGAGCGCCGCATGATGACCGCCAGCGCCATCGGCCTGGCCGCGGTCCTCCTGGTCATCGCGCTCAGCCTGCGGATCGCGAGCGTCCTGCGGCAGCGCATCTCCTCCCTGCGCCAGGAGGCCCTGGAGCTGGAGAGGAAGCTGCCCGACGTCGTCGAGCGGCTGCGCCGCGGCGAGGCCGTGGACACCGAGACCGAGGTGCCCCGGGTCAGCCACGGCAGCGACGAGCTGGGCCGGCTGGGCCAGGCGCTCAACCT
Source organism: Streptomyces sp. DH37 (assembly GCF_029813835.1). Taxonomy (GTDB): domain Bacteria; phylum Actinomycetota; class Actinomycetes; order Streptomycetales; family Streptomycetaceae; genus Streptomyces. Next base: position 26,126 of record NZ_JARVKV010000066.1, on the reverse strand, counting down.
CGCGCGCCGCAGCGCCGTCGAGACCGCCGTGCGGGAGACCGAGCAGCACCGCGGCTTCGAACGCCTGCTCCAGCGCATCGCCCGCCGCACCCAGCTGCTCATCGGCCTCCAGATGAAGAAGCTCGACGAGATGGAGCGCCGCCACGAGGACCCGGAGGTGCTGGAGGGCCTGTTCGACCTCGACCACCTGACCGCCCGTCTGCGCCGCTACGAGGAGAACCTGGTCATCCTCGGCGGCGGCCAGCCGCAGCGGCGCTGGCGCAAGCCCGTCAGGCTGCTGGACGTGCTGCGCGCCGCGCTGGGCGAGGTGCAGGACTACCGCCGCATCCAGATCGAGGTCGAGGGACGGCCCTGGCTGGCCGGCCGCGCCGTGGGCCCGGTGGTGCACGTGCTGGCCGAGCTGATGGAGAACGCGGCCGCGTTCTCCAAGCCGCCGACACCCGTGGAGGTGCGGGCCGGCATGGTGGGGCGGGGCCTGGTCGTGGAGATCGAGGACCGCGGCCTGGGCATGGAGCCGGACGAGTACGAGCGGGTCAACCGGCTCATCGCCGACCCGCCCCGCACCGACATGCTCTCCCGCGCCGACGACGCCCGGCTCGGCCTGTACGTGGTCTCGCGGCTCGCCTCCGGGCTCGGCCTGGGAGTGGAGTTCCGGCCGTCGGTGTTCGGCGGCACCCGGGTGATCGTGCACATTCCCGAGGAGCTGGTCGCGGACGGGCCCGCCGGCGAGGACGCCCCGCGCGGGGCCGGTGCGCGCCGGGAGGGCGCCGCGGCGCCCGAGGGGGCCGGTGACGGGAACGCCGCCGCCCTGGGCGCCGAGCCGCCCGCCGCGCTGCCCGTACGGTCCCGGGGGCGGGCGATGTCCGCGGTCGCCTCCACGCCCGTGGGCCCGTCATCCTCCGCCGGTGGCTCCACCGCGGAGTCCGCCGCGGAGCCCGCCGCGGAGTCCGCCGGGGCCGCGCACGACGGCGCCGGCCCCTCCGGGGAGGGTGAGCGCGCGGCGGAGCACTCCGGCGGCGAGGAGACGGCCAGGCCGCTGCCCAGGAGGGTCCGCCAGGCCAGCCTCGTCCCCGAGCTGAGGAAGCCGTCCGCCCGTACGGCCCCCGCTTCCGCCTCCGCCCCCGACGAGGACACCCTCACCCTGCGCCCGGAGCCCGCCCGCTCCGGCGCCACGATCGGCGCCTTCCAGCGCCAGTCCCGCATCGCCAGGCAGCAGGCCGCCCCCGACGCCCCCTCCACGACCGGCGGCAGCACGCCGGGTCACAGCCGACCCACAACGGAAGACCGAACATGACACAGCGAACCACCGCCACCAATCAGGACCTGGACTGGCTGCTGGACGGTCTGGTCGAGCAGGTGCCGGGCACCCAGCACGCCATCGTCCTGTCCGACGACGGGCTGGTGGTCAGCCAGTCCGGCACCATCGAGCGCACCGACGCCGAGCGCCTGGCCGCCGTGGCCACCGGTCAGCAGAGCCTCGCCCGCGGGATCGACGAGCTGTTCGACGGCGGCCCGGTCCAGCAGGTCATCGTGGAACTGGCCAACCTGTGGCTGTTCATCACCGCCGCCGGCAAGGGCACCCACCTGGCCGTCGTCGCCTCCCAGGACGTGGACGCCGAGGTGATGGCCGTGGCCATGCACACCCTCGTCCAGCAGGTCGGCCAGAAGCTCGGCACCGAGACCCGGTCCGACGCCCCGGCCTCCGGCGGGGGTGGACGTGTGTGAACCACTGGACGGACAGTCTGGAGTCCGGGGAGGAAGAAGAGGACTCACTGGTCCGGCCGTACACCATCACCCGCGGCCGTACCGCTCCCCAGCGCGACGACCTCACGCTGATCACGGTGGTGGCGACGGTTGAGGCCGAGGAGGGCCGGTCCCCGGGGCGGCGGCTGGAGCCGGAGCACCGGGCCATTCTCGAGCAGTGCCGCACGCCGGTCGCCGTGGCGGAGATCGCCGCGGAGCTGGACCTGCCCGTGTCGGTGACGAAGATTCTGATCGGCGACCTCGTGGCGCTCGGCAGGGTGACGATCCGTCCGCCGCTGGCGGCCGAACGAAGTGGTGGACTGAACGTGGAAATTCTTCAGGCGGTGAGGGATGGGCTCCAGAGACTCTGACGGCACGACGGGCCCCCTGGCCGTCAAGATCCTGGTGGCCGGGGGCTTCGGGGTGGGCAAGACCACGATGGTGGGGGCGGTCAGCGAGGTGGCCCCCCTGCGCACCGAGGAGTACCTGACCGAGGCCAGCGTCGGGGTCGACGACACCGGCGGGGTCGCGGAGAAGACCACCACCACGGTGGCGCTCGACTTCGGGCGGATCACCGTCAACCCCGAGCTGGTGGTCTACCTCTTCGGCACCCCGGGCCAGGAGCGCTTCTGGTTCATGTGGAACGACCTGGTGAACGGCGCCCTGGGGGCGGTCGTCCTGGTCGACACCCGGCGGCTGGAGGTCAGCTTCGCCTCCATCGACTTCTTCGAGAGCCGGGGCATCCCCTTCGTGGTGGGCGTCAACTGCTTCCACGGCCGCTGCGACCGCACCGCGTCGGAGGTCCGCTCCGCCCTCGACCTCGATCCAGGCGTTCCGCTGCTGATGGGGGACGTGCGGCGGCCCGAGGTCGGACGTGACCTGCTGGTCGCCCTGATCGACCTGCTGATGGCCCGCTCCGCGCCGGTCGGCACGCCGGCGGGCTGATCCGGCTCCGCGCCTGTCCGCTCCGGCCGTCCGCTCCCACCGGTGTGCGCAGGCGCGCACGCCCCTTCCCGGAAGGAAGTCATGTCCCCCGCCCGTACCGTCCTCATCGTCGGAGGCGGCGTCTGCGGCAACGCGCTCGCCGTCCTGCTGCGCCGCGCCGGCATCTCGGTCGACCTCGTCGAGGTCTCCCCCGACTGGAGCGTCCAGGGCTCCGGGATCACCCTGCAGGGCAACGCGCTGCGGGTGCTGCGCGAGGTGGGCGTGTGGGAGGAGGTCCGGCGCGAGGGCTTCGGCTTCGACACCCTCGGTCTGACCGCACCGGACGGCACGGTGCTCCACGTCGCCGAGGACATCCGCACCGGAGGCCCCGACCTGCCGGCCACCCTGGGCATGCGCCGCCCCGACCTCCAGCGCGTCCTGGCCGGCGCCGTACGCGCCTCGGGCGCCCGCGTCCGGCTCGGCCGCACGGTGGAGTCCCTGGAGCAGGACGACGACGGGGTGCGGGTCCGCCTCACCGACGGCACCTCCGGCCGCTACGACCTGGTCGTCGCCGCCGACGGGCTGGGCTCCCCCACCCGCGCGATGATCGGCGTCGCCGGCCGGCCCGAGCCCACCGGCATGGGCATCTGGCGCGTCACCGCCCCCCGCCCGAGCGGCGTGCGGCGCACCGACCTGTCCTACGGCGGCCCCTGCTACATCGCCGGCTACTGCCCCACCGGCGAGGACTCCCTCTACGCCTACCTGGTCGAGCCCAAGCGGGACCGCGCCGGGCTGCCCCCGTCCTCGTACGCCGCCGAGATGCGCCGGCTGGCCGCGGGCTACGGCGGCGCGTGGGAGGAGATCCGCGCCTCCCTCACGGACGACGCCGCGGTCAACTACACCTGGTTCCACCGGTTCCTGGTGGACGGGCCGTGGCACCGCGGCCGGGTCGTCCTCGCCGGGGACGCCGCGCACGCCTGCCCGCCCACCCTCGCCCAGGGCGCCGCGATGTCCCTGGAGGACGCCTCGGTCCTGGCCGGGCTGCTCGCCGCCCACGACACCTGGGACGACGAGCTGCTGGAGCGGTACCGGGAGCGGCGCCTGCCGCGGGTGCGCATGGTCGTGGAGAACTCCGTGCAGCTCGGCGCCTGGCTGATGGAGGGCGCGCGGGACGCGGACGTGCCCGGTCTGATCGGCCGGACCATGACGGTGCTGAGCGAGCGCCCGTGAGGCCGTACGCCGGGTGAGCGCGCCGGACGAGGGCGTACGGCGGCCTCTCGCCGCCCTCCAAATTCCGTTTATCGTTCCGGCATGTTCGATTCGCGGCACATCAGAACCTTCCACGAGGTGGTCCGGGCCGGTTCGTACTCGGCGGCGGCCCGGTCCCTGGGGTACACGCAGCCCGCGATCACCCAGCAGATGAAGGCGCTGGAGCGGGCCGTGGGCACCCCCCTGTTCCTGCGGGTCGGACGGCGGATGCGGCTCACCGAGGCGGGCGAGGCGCTGTCCCGGCACGCCGGCGTGATCCTGGACAGCATGGACGCCGCCCAGCGGCAGATGACGGCGCTCACCAGGCTGCGCGCGGGACGGGTGCGGGTGTGCGCGTTCCCCAGCGCCGGGGCCACGCTGGTGCCGGAGGCGCTGGCTCGGCTGGCGGCCGACCACCCCGGTGTACGGGTCGAACTGCAGGAGAGCGAGCCGCCGGAGTCGCTGGACCGCGTGGTGCGCGGCGAGTGCGACATCACCCTCGCCTTCACCTACCCCGGCCTGCGCGAGCAGGTGCCCGAGGAACTGGTGGAGATCCCTCTGCTGGAGGACCAGCTCACCGTGCTGCTGCCCGCCGGGCACCCGATGGCGCGGCGGCGGGCGGTCAGGCTCGCGGAACTGGCGGAGGAGCGCTGGATCGCCGGGTGCCTGCGCTGCCGCACGAACTTCCTGCACGAGTGCGCCGAGCTGGGCTTCGCCCCCGACATCGTCTTCACCACCGACGACAACCTCGTGGTGCAGAGCCTGGTCGCCGAGGGGCTGGGCATCGCCATGATGCCGGGGCTGGTGCTGTCCTTCCTGGTGCACCGGAAGGTCACCGGGCGCGCCCTGGACCCGGCGGCCCGGCGGCAGGTCTCGGCGTACGTCCTGCGCGAGCACCTGCGGATACCGGCCACCGCGCTGGTGCTGGAGGAGCTGAAGGCGGTGGCGGGCAACCGGGTCGGCTGCTGAGAGCGTCCGTCGTACGCCCCGCCCTCACGGCATCCATAAGCACAGCTTGGGAAGTGGCGAAGAAACCCTCGTTGGACGTGATGGGCGGTGGGCGCGACGCTGCGGGCATGGCCGCTTCCCTCTCCTCCACCGCGCACACCGCCGCCCGTCCGGCCGCCCGTACCGGGGGCCCGCGGACGACCGACCGCCTCGCCGCCCTCGTCGGGGACGTCCGCGAGGCCGTGGGTCGGGGCCTGCCGCCGGACCCGACCGCGCGTCTGGTCGGCGAGAGGCTGGCGCCCCACCTCGGCGCCGCCGACCTGCTCACCCCCGGGCAGTGCGAGGGCGATCCCGGGCGCTACCGCCAGCACCTGCTGCACGCCGAGTCCGACGGCAGCTTCTCGGTGGTGGCCCTCGTCTGGCTGCCGGGCCAGCGCACCTCCGTGCACGACCACGTCTCCTGGTGCGTCACCGGCGTCCACGAGGGCGAGGAGCACGAGCGCCGCTACCGGCTGCTGCCGGCCGCCTCCCCCGGCGCCCGGGCGCGGCTGGTCGCCACCGAGGACGTGGTGAACCCGCGGGGATCGGTGTGCGGCTTCGCACCGCCCGGCGACATCCACCGGGTCTGGAACGGCTGCTCGGACAAGGCCGTGTCCATCCACGTCTACGGGGCCGACGTCTCCCGGCTGGGCAGCAGCGTCCGCCGGGTCTACGACCTTCCCGCCGACCGCTGATGGCGCTGCTCGGGGAACGCCCGGGGCGGCACGCCGGGGTCCGCGCCCCCGGTGGTCCCGCCGAGCGGCCGGTGTCCGGCCCGCTGCCCGGCCTCGCCCTCGCCGCGGGCGGCACCGCGCTGGCCTGGGCGGTGCACCGGCTGGCGCCGGGCGTGCCGATGCTGACCGCGGCGGTCGTGCTGGGCGTCGTCGCCGCGCACCTTCCGGGGGCGGGGCGGTTCGCCTCCGGCCCCGGCCGCCCGGGGCTCTCCCTGGCCGGGAAGCGGCTGATGCGGGCCGGCGTGGTGCTGCTGGGGCTGGAGCTGAGCCTGGGCGACGTGCTGGGACTGGGCTGGGCGACCGTCGCCATGGTGCTGGCGGTGGTGTCCGCGACCTTCTGGGGCACCCTGTGGCTGGGCCGCCGGCTCGGGCTGCGCGGCGACCAGCCGCTGCTGGTCGCCACCGGTTACTCGATCTGCGGCGCCTCCGCGATCGGCGCGGTCGGCGAGGCGCGCCGCAGCGACGAGCGGGACGCGGCCGCCTCCGTGGCGCTGGTGACCCTGTGCGGCACGCTGGCCGTCGTCGTCCTGCCGCTGCTGCACCAGCCCCTCGGCCTGGACGACGCGCAGTTCGGACGCTGGGTCGGAGCCGGGGTGCACGACGTGGGCCAGGTGGTGGCGGCCGCGCAGACCGCGGGCCCGGCGGCGCTGGGCGAGGCGGTGCTGGTGAAGCTGATGCGGGTGCTGCTGCTGGCGCCGCTGGTCGCCGCGGTGGCCGTCTCGGCGGCACGGCGCGGCCGGGGCGGGGAGCCGCGTGCCGGGCGTCCGCCCCTGGTTCCGCTCTTCGTGGCCGGGTTCCTGGCGGCGGTGGCGGTGCGCACCACCGGCGCGGTCCCGGCCGGCGCCCTGGAGGCCGGCGCGACGGTCAGGGAGTTCGTCCTCGCCGCCGCGCTCGTCGGCCTGGGCAGCGCCGTCCACCTGCCCTCCCTCACCCGGACCGGCGCACGGCTGGCCGTGCTCGGGGCCTGCTCGTGGGCGGTGGTCGCCGGGGTCTCCTACGTCGGCGTCGTGCTCACCGCCTGACGCCCCCGGCGGGGTCCGCGCCTTCGCGCGGCCATAAAGCGGCATCCGCCGGGAACGCGGGCCGTACGGACGTCCGACAGGGAGAGCACGAGATGGCCGACATCGAGCCGAACGCCACGAACCCGGTGAGCGACGCGTGGAACACGGTGGCCAGCTACTCCTCCTACGAGGAGGCCCAGACCGCCGTGGACCGCCTCTCCGACGAGCGGTTCCCCGTGGAGCACATCGACATCGTCGGTTCCGACCTGCGCCTGGTCGAGCACGTCACCGGGCGGATGACCAAGGGCCGGGCGGCCGGCATGGGAGCCGCCAGCGGCGCCTGGTTCGGCCTGTTCATCGGCCTGCTGGTGGGGCTGTTCACCACCGGCGCGACCTGGTTCGGTCTGATCCTCGGCGGCCTCCTCATCGGCGCGCTGTGGGGTGCCGTCTTCGGGTTCGTCGGCCACGCGGCGACCGGGGGGCGCCGCGACTTCTCCTCCACCCGGTCCCTGGCCGCCGCCCGCTACGACGTCATCGTGCGCGGCGGACACGCCGACCGGGCGCGCGGCATCCTCCAGCGCGAGGGGCTGACCGGCACGGCGTGACGCCGCCCGGCCGGACACCGGTACGGGTGCGGGCCGCTGCGCGCGGGCTCCCGGCGGGGCCGCCGCCACGCCGGGGTACGTCCCGGCCCGGACGCGCCCGGCCCTTCCGCCCGGCAGCCGGGGGTCGGCGTGCAGCGGTACGGCGGCCGGGAGGCCGGCCGCGGCGGAGGAGGCGTCACGCGGCTGCTCGGCGGGCCGCCGCGGCATCGCGCGGGCCGGTCCGGCAACGGGCCCCGGGCGAGCGGGTGGGGACGTGGCGTCCTGGACCGCGTACGGAAGGCACCGGGGGTATGGAACGGATCAGCCGGTGGCCCCTGTGGCCTGCCCGGGCGTCGGCCCCGACGCCGCCGGGGTGATGCGCTCCGGGGTTCGCCGGACCTGCGGGGAGCGCTTCCCGGCCGCCGCCGGCGCGGTCCCCGGGGATCCCGTTTCCGCCTCCCGTCCGGGCGCCGCGACGTCCTCCCGGTCCAGATCGAGCACCACACGGAGCCCGGCCCTCCCGCCCGGCGGGGCGTGCGGACGGGAGCTGCTGCGGCCTGTCGTCGGTCGTCCTCACGGTGAGCCGCGACACGCACGGACACAGATGTACACGCGCGGGCACACATGGACACAGACGGCCGCGGACGGCTCGTACCGCGCGGCGCGCCGCACGTCCGCGAGGGGGTACGCACCGGCCGCCCGGGGCGACCGCACCGCCTGCGGGACCCGCTCTGCGACCCCGCGAGCGGACGGTGCGCGACGGACCGGTGACAGGGGGTTCCCAGAGCGCCGCACCGGCGCTACAGTAATGCGGTGGGAGCGCTCCCATAAGCACTCGGTCGTACAGCGGACGGGCGCCACCGGCCCGCCGCAGTCGCCACCCTCCGTGGACAGGCGTACCGCCCGTGCCGCAGCGGACCCCACTCCGCGGCGGCGCTTCCCCGAGGAGAGTCACATGCCCCCCACGCCTCGCCCCCGCCGCGCACGGTCATCGGCCCCGGCCGCCGCCCCCACCGCCTTCACGGCCCCGCGCGACGCGGCCGCCGGCGGTTCCCGCGTCGGCCGCTGACCCTCCGCGCCCCCCGTCCCCCCACGGGAGAGTCCCCGGCACGCGCCCGCGCCACCTGGCCGGACACGTGCCGGGGACGCACGCGGTGCGTCCGGGAGAACACCGCGGGTCGGCTCACCCGGCGTTCCCGGCCCTGTCGTCGCGGTCGCGGTCGCGGTGCAGCAGCGCCCGCTCCACCGCCGTCCACGCCGTGGTCGTGGCCAGGTAGAGCCCGGCGGCCAGCGGTACGAACGCGGCGGTCACCAGGGTGCCGAAGGACAGCAGCGGCAGCACCCCCGCCAGGCCCGGCGCCCCCGGCACCTCCATCCGGGCCGCCGCCGCGCGCGCCCGCCGGTACGTCCAGGCCGCCACGGCGGCGATCACCGCGAAGAGGGCGAGGTACACCAGCCCCTGCGCGCCGAACGGCCCGCCGGCGCCGAGCGCGTCGGCGTAGACGCCGCCCAGCGGGGCGGCTCCCAGCCGGTCCTCCAGCAGTTCGTTGGGTTCGCCGCCCACCCGCTCGGCCGTGAACAGCCGGTACATCACGAAGAAGACGGGCAGCTGGGCCAGCATCGGCAGACAGCCCGCCGCCGGCGAGACCCCCTCCCCGGCGTGCAGCTCCAGCAGGGCGCGCCGGAGCCGCTCGGGGTCCTCGGCGTACCTCCTCCTCAGCTCGGCCGTGCGCGGGGCGAGCCGGGCCCTGGCCTTCTCCGCCCGTGCTCCGGCCCGGGCCAGGGGGTGGAGCAGGGCGCGTACGCACACGGTGGCCACCACGATCGCGACGGCGGTCGCGGAGCCTGCGAGGAGCGGTTCGAGCGCGCCGGTGAGCAGCGCGAAGAGATGGACGACAGTGGACATGGGTGAGCCCTCCCGGGGTCTCGTCGTGCCGGACGCATGAGATGTCGGCGTGACGAGCCGCGCGGGCGCGGCCCCGGTCGAAGGGGTTCCGTACGGGGTTCTTCCGCGCCTACCCGGCCGTCGGGAGGGGGCGGCCGGGCGCCCGGGGCCGCGGGCGGCCCGAGGCGTCCGGGTCGCGCTGCGGCAGGAAGGCGGTACGGCGCTCCCGGTCGCGCAGGGCGGTGCGGACGCGTGCGGGCGGCGCGGGCAGCGCCCGGCACGCGGCGAGGAGGGCGGCGACGGCGAGGGCGGTGCCCGCGGCGGCGGTCGCGGCGAGGGCCACGGCGGCCTCCGCGAGACCGCCGTGGACGGACGGGAGACCCGTCAGAAGCACCAGCAGCGCCGTCAGCGCCGGAGGGACCGGGAGGGCGAGCGCTCCGAGGGAGGCGGCCCGCCGCCGGAAACGGGGAGCGCGCGTACGGCCTGACGGCCCGTCGTACGGCATCGGTCCCTCCCCCGCGTCCGGTGTTCTCCCCACCGGCTCCCGCCGGCCGTCACCGATGCTAGCCCAGAACCGCGCCGCGGCCGGGCCGGTCCGGTCATCCCCGGCCGGGGTCCGGCGTCCGCTCCGGGCCCGGGGTCCAGGAGGGGCGCCGGCCGCTGAGGCCGACGGCGCGGTCCAGCAGCGGGGCGTCGCCGGGGACCTCGACGACGGGGCCGAACGTCCCCGCCCGCTCGGCCTCGTCCGTCGACTGCGACAGCAGCCCGATCGACGCGCGCAGGCTCGCCTCGTCGCAGTCGTACGCCTGGCCGGTGGCACGGGCGATGTCCCAGCCGTGGATGAGGAGTTCGTTCAGGGCGACGTGGCCGGCGACGGCGGCCGGCAGGGTGACGCCGCCGGCCTGGGTGGTGCCCTCCCAGGCCGCGGGGTCCCGCCAGGCGGCGACGAGTTCGTCCAGCGCGCGCGGCACGGCGCCGCGCCAGTCGGCGGGCAGCAGCGCGGCGGAGGGGCGGGAGGAGGCGGGGTCGGTCCGGGTCGTGGGCCCCAGTTCCTTCCGGGCGGCGTCCCGGAAGGCGACGCTCAGGCCGAGCACGTGGTGCAGCAGGTCGCCGACGGAGACGCCCTCGCACGGCGTCGGCGCGGGGAGCCGCTCGTCGCCGACGCCCTCCAGCACCAGGGCCATCCGCCGGGCCGGGGGTTCGAGGTCGAGCATGTCGGTCATCTCTGACTCCTCTTTCTCGCGGGTCCCGCGGTCCCGCGGAACTCACCGGACGCGCGGCGCCGTGCGGCCGCGCGTACCCGTGGAGACCGGAGCGGCGTGCGGAACTCATCGCCGCCGCGGGGGGTGGCGCACGTCTCCCCCGCCGTACGGCATGACCGCCTCCGCCGCGGGTAGCCGCCCGCTGGTTCGCGCCGTGTCCGAACCGGCCGTACCGGATGACGGGCACGGCCGCGGGCGCGCGATCGGCACGTGAAACGATCTGGGCGCGGCACAGGGCCGTACCACGGGTCGCTCACGGCACCCGTGACACGACAGGAAGGACCCGCAGCATGGCGACCACCGCGACCCGGACCGACCACCCCCCGATCTACGGAGGCCTGGTCGAGGAGCTCGGCGACGTACCCACCCAGACGCGCGAGGCGGCCGAGCGAATACTGCGCGAGACCCGTGAGGTGCTGGACTGGAGAGAGCCGGGAGAGCGGCACCGGTCCGAGTGACCCGGCCGCGGCGGCCCGCGCCCCGGCCCCGCTCCCGGCCCGGGTGACGGCGGCGGGGGCGTCAGGCGGTGGCCGGGAGGGGGACCAGGAAGAACTCCCGGCCGTCACGCCCGATCACCCGCACCGGGTGGGACGGCAGTGAGTCGAAGACGGCCGCCGCCACGGTCTCCGGTGCGTCGTCGGCGGTGAGCGGCGGCCTGAGGGCCGCGCGGATCGCCTCCCGTGACGTCGGCGAGGGGGCCTTGCGGCCGGCGAGCGCGGCGCACTCGTCGATCTGCCGGTCGCTCAGGTCCGGTCCGTACCCCCTGCGGCGCGCCTCGGCGGCCACCACGGTGGCCAGCGCGGCGCGGTTGTGGTCGCGGCAGACGTCCCCGGGCGTTCCCTCGGGGTGGAAGTGGCGGGCGGTTCCGATGGACACCGAGGACGGCGTCGAGGACGACATCGAGGACGACGTCGAGGACAATGCGGCCTCCGTGCAGAAGTGGTGGAGAGGGAGCGGACGGCGGGTCCCTTCCCGCCCGGGGCGCCCCGCCGTTCGGGCCGGGGCCGGGCGAGGCGTCCTTCGCCCGCCGCGGCACCGCGGTGGGGACGTGTTCCATGGTAGGGGCGCCCTCTGACAGCGCCCCGGCCCGGCGCACCGGGCCGAGGGGCTGGAAGGCCCCGGCCGAGACGGGGGAGAACTCGACCGGGGCCGGCTTGGGGGCGGGTGCCCGGACGGCGGCGCCCCGGGGGAGGGGCGGGCCGCACCGTCGGCGCCCGCATCTGGTTCAACCGTAAACCACTGCCGGACATTCCCGCGCACCGGGCCCCGCCGCCCCGCGCCGACGCACTTTCCCCGGCTGTTCCGGGGTGAGGGGGCGACGGCTGGGTAGCGGAACACCATGAGGACAAACCGCCCCATCTCTCACATACTCCGGGGACGGCGGGCGGCTCTGCTCTGGGCTGTCCTGCTCGCCCTCGCCACCACGCTCCTCACCCCCGCGGGCAGTGCCCGGGCGGCCACCGACCTGGGCGAGGTCGCCGCCGCGCTGCGGGAGGACCCGGTCTACGTCGACCCCGCCGCCTCCGACAAGCTCTCCGGCGCCGAGGCCGACCGGCTCGCCGAGCAGATCCGGGCCGGCGACGTGCCGGTCTACGTCGCCGTCCTGCCCGCCGACTCCTCCTACGGCGGCGAGGCCGTCTTCGACCGGCTGCGCTCCGAGGTGGGCCGCCCCGGCGTGTACGCGGTCGCGCTGGGCTCGCGGTTCGGCGCGGCGTCGGACGCCGACGTCCTGTCCGGCTCGGCGGCGAGCGAACTCGCGCAGCGCAACCTGCGGGAGCACCCCGGCGAGCCCGACCGGATCCTCGGCGGCTTCGTCACCGACGTGCAGTCGGCCGCGCGCGCCGACGGCGGCTACGGCGACCGGAACACCGGCGGCGGAGGCGGCGGGGGCGTCCTGGTGGGCTTCCTGGCCGTCCTGATGGTGTTCGCGCTCGGCGGCGCGTTCCTGGTGCGCCGCTCGCGCAGGCAGCGCGAGCGGGAGGAGCGGGCCGAGCTGGAACAGGTGCGGTCGGCGGTCGAGGAGGACATCACCGCCTACGGCGAGGCCCTGGACCGGCTGGACTTCTCCCCCTCCGCCCCCGGCGTCACCCCGGAGATGCTCGAGGACTACCGGCGGGCGCTGGACGCGTACGAGAAGGCCAAGGACGCGTCCGCGGCGGCCCGCCGCCCCGAGGACGTACGGGCGGTGACCGAGGCGCTGGAGGACGGCCGGTTCGCCCTGGCCGTGCTGGACGCCCGGCGGGAGGGGCGCGAGCTGCCCGAGCGGCGGCCCCCGTGCTTCTTCGACCCGCGGCACGGGCCGTCGGTGCGGGACATGGAGTGGGCGCCCGCGGGCGGCTCGCCCCGTGACGTGCCGGTCTGCGCGGCCGACGCCGCCCGGCTCGAGGACGGCCTGGACCCGGCGGTGCGCACCGTGCGGACGGCGGACGGCGGACGGGTGCCGTACTGGGACGCGGGTCCGGCGTACGGCCCGTGGATGGGCGGCTACTTCGGCGGCTACGGCTCGATGCTGCTGCCGGGCCTGCTCTTCGGGACCATGCTGGGCAGCAGCATGGGCGGCTGGGGCTACGGCTACGGGCCCGGCTGGGGCGAGGGCGGGGACCTCGGCGGCGGAGGCGACTTCGGTGGCGGTTTCGGCGGAGGCGACTTCGGCGGGGGCTTCGGGGGCGGTTTCGGCGGCGGCGACTTCTGAGCCCCGCCCTGACGCGCCGCCTCCGGCGGGCCCCGGTGAGGGCCCGCCGGAGGCGTCCGGTCAGCCGGTGCGGCGGCGGAAGAGCGCGCCGGAGGCGGCGACCGAGACGGCGAGGATCCCGGCGCACCAGGCCAGTGCCTGCCAGGGGGCGCCGCCGACCTCCTGTCCCAGCAGCAGTCCGCGCAGCGACTCGATGAGCGGGGTGACGGGCTGGTTCCCGGCGAAGCCGTGGAGCCAGCCCGGCATGGTCTCGACGGGGACGAAGGCGCTGCTCGGATAGGGCAGGAACAGCGCGAGGAAGGTGAAGCCGCCCGCGGCCTCGGGGGTCCTGGCGAGCAGGCCGACCGCGGCGGACAGCCAGGACAGGGCCAGGACGTAGGCCGCCAGGAGCCCCGTCGCGGCCACCCAGCCGGCCGCCCCCGCGTCCGGCCGGAAGCCGATGGCGAAGGCGACGGCGAGCACCACGGCGGTCGCGGCGGCGTTGCGCACGGCACTGGCCGCCACGTGCCCGGCCAGGAAGGAGGCCCCGCCGACGTCCAGGGAGCGGAAGCGGTCGACGATGCCCCCGGCCATGTCCCCGCTGACGCCGACGGCCGTCGCGGCGGCCCCGTAGCCCGCGCACAGCACCAGCACTCCGGGGACGACGTAGGTGACGTACCGGGTGCCGGTGTCGATCGCCCCCCCGAAGAGGTAGACGAACACCAGCATCAGCATCACCGGCAGCATCAGCGAGGTGAGCAGGGCGTCGGTGTTGCGCGCGGACAGCCGCACGCAGCGGGCGGCCAGGGCCAGGGGGCGGGCCGCGGCGCGGGCCGGGGCGCCGGGGGCGGCCGCGCGGGGCGCGGTGAGGTCAGACACGGGCGGACTCCTTCTCCCCGGTGCGGGTGGCGGCGCGGCCGGTCAGGGCCAGGAAGACGTCGTCGAGGGTGGCCTCGCGCACGGCGAAGCGGGTCACCGCGTCGCGGTGCGGATCGGCCTCGTCCAGCAGCGCCCTCACGTGCGCCGCGCTCCCGTCGGTGGGGACCCCCAGGACCAGGCGGTCCGGCTCGCGGTGCACCACGCGCTCGCCGAGCAGCCCCGCGACCCGCCCGTACGCGCCGGCGCCGGCGAGCGTGAGGTCCAGGCGGCGGTCCGCGACCCGCCGTTTGAGGTCGGCGGCGGTGCCCTCGGCGACCACCCGGCCCGCGTCGAGGAGGGCGATGCGGTCGGCGAGCCGGTCGGCCTCCTCCAGGTACTGCGTGGTGAGGAAGACCGTCGTCCCGGCGCCGGCCAGCTCGGTGACGAGCTCCCACATCGTCTGGCGGCTGCGCGGGTCGAGCCCGGTCGTCGGCTCGTCGAGGAAGACCACCTCGGGGCGCCCCACCAGGCCCGCCGCGATGTCCAGGCGGCGGCGCATCCCGCCGGAGTACGTGCCGGCCCTGCGGCGGGCCGCGCCCTCGAGGCCGAACCGCTCCAGCAGCTCCCCCGCGCGCTCGCGGGCCCGGCGCCGGGGCAGCCCGCACAGCCGGCCCATCATGCGGAGGTTCTCCTCACCGGTCTGCTGGCCGTCCAGCGCCGCGTACTGGCCGGTGAGGCTGACGCGGCGGCGCACCTCCCGCCGTTCGCGCACCGCGTCGAAGCCCGCCACCCGGACCCGTCCCGCGTCGGGGCGCACCAGCGTGGACAGGATGCGCACGATGGTGGTCTTGCCCGCCCCGTTGGGTCCGAGCAGCGAGAACACGCTGCCGCGCGCCACCTCCAGATCGACTCCGGCCAGGACCCTCACCCGGCCGTAGGACTTCTCCAGACCGGTCGCCTCGACCGCCGGTTCGTCGGCCATGCCGCCCTCCCCCTCTTCTTCCGCGTATCAGGTACGCGCTTCTGTGTATGTCATACGCGCTACTGCGTAGGGTATACACATCCCTAGGATGGCGGTCAACCGGACCGGGGACCACGAGACGGCGGAGGCAGGCGCGGAAGATGGCGAAGGACAGCGGCAGCGGTCTGCCCCCGGGCGTGGAGACCGCCTGGGGCCTGCGCGAACGCCCCGGCAAGGGCCCCCGGCCGGGACTGAGCGTGGCCCGGATCGTCGGCGCCGCGATCGACCTCGCCGCCGCCGAGGGGATCGCGGCCGTCTCCATGGGCCGGGTCGCCGCCGCGCTCGGCGTCTCCACGATGTCGCTGTACCGGTACGTCTCCTCCAAGGACGAGCTGCTGGTCCTCATGGAGGACACCGCCTACGGGCTGCCCCCGGAGGGCCCCTCGCCCGAGGAGGAGGGCTGGCGGGCCGCGCTCGCGCACTGGGCCCGCTCCCAGCGGGCCGTGCTCCACCGCAACCTGTGGATGCTCCGCATCCCGATCAGCACGCCGCCCGTCACGCCCCACTCGGTCGCCTGGATGGAACGGGGCCTGGCCTGTCTGCGCGGCACCGGGCTGGACGAGGGCGAGAAGATCCAGGTCATCCTGCTGGTCAGCGGTTTCGTCAGGAACGAGGCCACGCTGGCGGCGGACCTCCAGGCCGCCGCCCGGGCCTCGGGCAGGAGCATGGAGGAGACCATGGCCTCCTACACCCGGCTGCTGGGGAAGGTGACCGACCCCGAGCGCTTCCCGGCGGTCACCGCGGCCCTCGCCTCGGGGGTCATGGACCGGCCGGACGGCCCCGACGACGAGTTCGTCTTCGGTCTCGACCGCCTGCTGGACGGCGTCGAGGTCCTGGTACGGACGCGGAACGCGCCGGGCCGCTGACGCTCGGCGGCGTCAGCGGCCCGGTGGTGGCCCGGTGTCAGCGCGGCCGGGCTTCCAGCCAGACGGCGGTGTCCGGCGGCAGCGTCCGCGGCGGGGTGTCCCCGTCCCGCCCGCCGTCGCTGAGCAGCAGGGGCTCGGCCGCGGAGGGCGGCAGGGGCAGCGGGGCGCCGGAGAGGTTGACCCGGCACTCCAGGGAGCCCTTGCGGAAGGCCAGTTCGCCCTCCCGCGCGGGCAGCCAGGCAAAGCTCTCGTCCCCGGTGAAGGAGCGGCGGATCTTCAGGGCCGTCCGGTACAGCTCCAGGAAGGAGTCCGCGCGGCCGGTCTGGGCCTCGACGGAGTACTCGCCCCAGCCCGCGGGCTGCGGCAGCCAGCTCCCGGCCGGGCCGAAACCGTACGACGGGCCCGAGCGCTCCCAGGGCAGCGGTACGCGGCAGCCGTCCCGGCCCTTGCGGGCGTTCCCGGTCCGCTCCCACATCGGGTCGCGCAGCGCCTCGCGCGGCAGGTCGGCCACCTCCGGCAGGCCCAGTTCCTCGCCCTGGTAGAGGTACGTGGTGCCGGGCAGCGCCAGGGTCAGCAGGGCGGCGGCCCGGGCACGGCGGCGGCCGAGTTCCCCGTCGGCGGCCGGCTCGCGGCCGTCCGCCATCAGCCAGGCGGTGGTGTCGGTGCCGTCGGGCAGGGCGTAGCGGCTGAGGTGGCGCACCACGTCGTGGTTGGACAGCACCCAGGTGGGCAGCGAACCGACCGAGCGGGCGCCGTCCAGGGAGGCGTCGATGACCCGGCGGAAGGCGGCGGCGTCCCAGGGGCAGCGCAGGTAGGGGAAGTTGAATGCCTGGTGGAGCTCGTCGGGCCGGGTGTACAGCGGCAGCCTGGCCTCGCTGACGCCCGCCTCGGCGACGGCGATCCGGGCCGGGGCGTACTCGTCGAGGATCCTCCGCCAGGCGCGGTGGATGTCGTGGACCTCGTCCCGGTCCCAGAAGGGGTGGTCGTGGCCCTCGGGCGGCGCGTTGAGGGGGGCCGAGTCCGATCCGTTGGTGTCGCGCAGCGGCGGGGTGAGGTCCTTGCACATGCCGTGCGCCACGTCGATGCGGAAGCCGTCGACGCCCAGGTCCAGCCAGAACCGCAGGATGCCCTCGAACTCCGCGACGACCTCGGGGTTCTCCCAGTTCAGATCGGGCTGCTCGGCGGCGAAGATGTGCATGTACCACTGGCCGTCCGGCACCCGGGTCCACACCCCGCCCCCGAACTTCGACTGCCAGTCCGAGGGCGGCTCGCTGCCGTCCGGGCCCCGGCCGTCCATGAAGACGAAGCGGTCGCGGGCGGGCGAGCCGGGCGGGGAGGCCAGCGCCTCGGCGAACCAGGGGTGCCTGTCGGAGCAGTGGTTGGGGACGATGTCGACGATGACCTTCAGGCCCAGGGCGTGGGCCCGGTCCAGGAGCTCGCGGAAGTCGTCCAGGGTGCCGTGGCGCGGGTCGACGTCGCGGTAGTCGCTCACGTCGTAGCCGCCGTCGGCCCAGGGCGAGCGGTAGAAGGGGGTGAGCCACACGGCGTCGGCGCCCAGCTCGGCGACGTGGCCGAGGCGGCCGGTGACGCCTCGCAGGTCGCCCATTCCGTCACCGTCGGCGTCGGCGAAGCTGGGCACGTAGATCTGGTAGACGACGGACTCGCGCCACCAGTCGGCGTCGCCCCGGGACGTGCTCTGTGTCACGGCTGCCTCTCGCGGTCCTGCTTGTAAGACAAAGCGAATTATTGGACCGCAACTCGGTTCACGGTCAAGAAATGCCCGCGATACGAGCACGTGACATATGCCATGTCCGGTGATATCCGGACGCCCCGCCCCGGTTCCGGTCCCCGACCGGACTCCCCTCCCTCGCTCCGGGCCCGCGATTCGCCCCGGGAAGGCCGGGTAACCGTCCTCCCACCGTCCGTGTCCGCCCCCCACACAGCATTGGCCACATGTGATGAGAACCGCAGCCGCCGCACAGCAGCCGACCGACGGGCTGACGAACTGGGCCACCGGCCTGATGGAGACCCTCGGCGCCCCCGGAGCGGGCCTGGCCATCGCCCTGGAGAACCTCTTCCCGCCCCTGCCGAGCGAGGTGATCCTGCCGCTGGCCGGCTTCACCGCAAGCCGCGGCGACATCAGCCTGTTCGCCGCCCTGCTGTGGACCACCGTCGGCTCGGTCGTCGGAGCGCTCGCCCTGTACTGGGTGGGCGCGCTCCTGGGCCGGGAACGGACCCTGGCGGTCGCGGGGAGGATCCCGCTGCTGAAGCCCTCCGACATCGAGAGGACCGAGGCGTGGTTCGCCAGGCACGGCACCAAGGCGGTCTTCTTCGGGCGGATGGTCCCGGTCTTCCGCAGTCTGATCTCGATCCCCGCGGGCGTCGAGCGCATGCCCGCGACGACGTTCCTGACCCTCACCGCGCTCGGCAGCCTGCTGTGGAACACCCTCTTCGTGCTGACCGGTTACGCGCTCGGGGAGAACTGGCACACCGTGTCGGGCTACGTCTCGATGTACTCGAAGGGCGTGGTCGCCGTCATCGTCCTGGCCGTCGTCGGTTTCGTCGTGGTGCGCGTGGTGAAGTCCCGCCGCGGCGACGGATAGGGGCGGCGGGCCGGGCGCCGGCCGGGCGGTACGCGTCCCCCGCCGTGGTCGCCCTCGGCGCCGCGGGCGCGCTGCCGTGCGACGGGGGCGGCGAGCCCCCCGGCGGGTGGCCGCGCCGCCCGCGCGGGCGGTGGACACCGCGGCGCCGGCGGTCACGGTCGCGGGAGGCCGCCGCCGTAGCCCCGGGCGGGCGCCTCAGGTGCGCCCCTCCGCCTCCTGCGCCTGCTCCAGGACGGGTTCGGCCGTCATCCACCCGGCCCGCACCACCGTGAAACCGGCCGCCTCGTAGGCGTCGCAGACCTGGTGGTCGTCGTCGACCACCAGGGCGACGGTGCGGTCCGCCGCCAGCCGCCGCAGCAGTTCCGGCTTGGCGACGCGGGCGGGACGGCGGTCCCGTCCGCCACGCATCAGCAGCCGTCCGTCCGGCAGGCCGTGCCGGGCCAGCCACCGGAGGGTGTCGCGGCGGCACCGCTCCGGGCGTCCGGTCACATACGCGATCTCGTGCTCCCCGGCGCTGGCCAGCGCCAGTTCGACGCCGTCGGCCAGCGGCGGGTCGTCGGGCGCGGCGGCGAAGAAGGAGTCCCAGTCGCGGGGGCGGCCGTCGAGGAAGTGCAGGCGGTGGCGGACGTCGGCGAGCGTTCCGTCCAGGTCGAACACCGCGAGCGAGCGGGACGCCATCGGTCACCTCCGGGTGCGGTACGGCGGCGGTGCTTCCGCCATGCTCGCACCCGCCGCCCACGGCCGCGCGACCGGTTCCCCTTCTCCGGGACGGTCTTCTTCCGTGACGCCCTTCCCCGGAACGGTCCTCAGGGCGGCCACGCGCCCTCGCACGTGCGTCCCGCCCCGGCGCCGGGCACCGGTCCGGCGGGCGGACGGCCCCGGTCAGGCCGCCGGCGGGCCGTCCACCCACCAGCGCAGCGCCTCCGTGGCCAGTTCCGGCGGCACCTCGTGGCCGCCGCCGAACTCCCGGTAGGTGACCGCGTAGCCGGTCTGCGCCAGTTCGGGGACGAGGCGGCGGCTGCACGCGCCGACCGGCAGGACGGGGTCGGCCCGGCCGTGGGAGACGAAGACCCGGGGGTGCCCGTGGCGGACCATCGGCGCCATGAACCCCGGCGAGAAGGCCAGCACCGCGCCGAACAGGTCCCCGTTGGCCAGCCCCAGCGAGAGCGCGTAGGAGGCGCCGTCGGAGAAGCCCGCCACCGCCACCCCCGCCGGGTCCACCGGGAAGCGCCGGAAGACGTCGTGCAGCGCGGCGTCCAGCCGGGCCGTGTCCGGGCCGTAGCCGCCGCGGACGACGTCCCAGGTGGCCTCGCCCGCCTGGGGCGCGAGCAGCAGCAGCCGGTCGGAGCCGGCCTGGGGGAGCAGCCAGGTCAGCGCCTGCTCCGCCGTCCCCCCGGCGCCGTGCAGCACCACCACCAGCCAGTACGGCCCCACGGCCGTGCCGTCCGACGCGGGCGGCGGCACGCGCAGCAGCGCCCGCCCCTCCAGGCGGTACGTGCCCGGCTCCCCACCCGCTCCGGCGACGGCGGTGGCGGACGGCCTGGCGGTGAGCCGGCCGTGCCGCGCGTCCTCCTCCACCTCCGGGTGGGGGCGGGCGCGCTCCGGCCCCGGCGTTCCCTCGGTCCCGGCCACTTCCGCTCCCTCCGGCTCCCTGTGCCTTCCGTCCCGCGCTCCGAGTGGTCCGGCGGGTGCGCTCAGCGGGCGCGCAGCCGCCGTCCGACGCCCATGACCGTGCCGGTCAGCAGCGCCGCGGTGGCCAGCCGGCGCACGGCGGTGCGCCGCCGCCCGTGCCAGCCGCCGTGCACCGAGCCCTCGCCGGGGGCGGGGGCGTGCAGGTTGCCGTCGGTGGCCGGGCCCGGCTCCCGGCGCGAGAGGTGGGTCCGGTCGACCTGGAGGGCCATCAGCTTCTCCGCCGCGCCCGGCATCGTCCTCGCCTCCATGAGCATCTCCCGGCCCATCGGACCGACCACGGCCTCCCGGCGCGGGGCGCGGACCAGTCCGACGACGGCGCGGGCGACGCGCTCGGGGCTGTAGACCGGCGGCATGGCCACCGGCCGGCGTCCGGTGTAGTTGGCCGCGTGGTCGAACAGCGGGGTGTCGACGGTGGCCGGCAGCACGGTGCACACCCTGATGTGCCGCTCCCCCTCCAGCCACAGCTCCTGGCGCAGGCTGGCGCCCAGCGCGCGGATCGCGGCCTTCGACATGCCGTAGGCGTGGGTGTAGGGCTGGGGAAGGGCCCCGACGACGGACGAGACGTTGACCAGCGTCCCCCATCCCTGCTCGCGCATCACGTCCAGGGCCGCCCGGGCGCCGTGGACGTACCCCATGACGTTGACGTCCAGCACCCTGCGGAAGTCCTCCATCGGGACCTCCTGGAAGGGGGCGAAGACGGTGACGGCCGCGTCGTTGACCCAGGCGTCGATGCGCCCGAAGCGCTCCACCGCGCGCCCGGCGAGCTCCTGGACGGCCGGGAGGTCGGTGACGTCGGTCGGCACCACCAGGGCCTGTGCGCCGCGGTGCCGCTCGCACCGGTCCGCGACCTCCTCCAGCGCCTCCTCCCGGCGCGCTGCCAGCACCACCGCGCATCCCTTGCGGGCGAACGCCTCGGCGGTGGCGCGCCCGATACCGCTCGACGCCCCGGTCACGACCACCACGGAACCTCGTACGCGCATCTGCCGTCCTCCTCGCTCGGGTCCCGGACATGAGCGGGGTCCGTCCCGCCGTCCGGCGCCGGAGTACCCGCGGCGGCATGGTGCATGCCCGTGTCGCCCATGGGTACGCACCCCGCATGGCCGACAAAAAGGACAGCAACGAGGACGGCAAGAGGGACAAGGGCGGGTACGCGGGCACGGGCGGGGACGCGTCGTCCAGGTGGACCCCGGACGACGACAGGGTCCGGGAGATCCGGGACGCCGAGCGGGAACGCCGCGAGGCCCGCCCGTTCGACTACCCCTACCGGGAGCGCCGGGCCAACGTGCGGGCCAGGCGCCACATCAGCAGGGAGGAGGCCGACGCGGACATGCCGCCGGGCCTCTCGGGCAGCTACGGCACCACCGGCGGCGGGCAGCCCGCCGGTCCCGCGCACACCCGGCCGGGCAGGTCGGTCGTGGGCGAGGACCCGGCCGGGATCGCCGACCGGGACGGCACCCCCGGCGAGGAGGGCGCCACCGGGGAGACCGGTGAGACCGGCGGGGAGGGCACCGGCCGCCGGTAGCGGCGGTCCGTTCCTCCGGGGAGGTCCGGAAGCACCCGGAAGGGGCCCGTAGGCACCTGTAAGCGGTGATGCCGGTGTTTCCGTCCGGAACGGCCGGGGCACGCGGGCCGCATGAGTCTGCCCCGCCCCCTCATCGACAGCACCCTGTCCCTGTTCTCCCAGGGCTATGCCTGGCTGCCCGACCGGATGCGCCGCGCCCCGGGCCCCCTGGTCCGCGCCCGGCTGCTGGGGAAGCACACGGTCGCCCTGCGGGGCCCGGAGGCGGTGCGGTTCCTCTACGACGAGCGCCACGTGCGCCGCCACCGCGCCCTTCCGGGGCCGGTGAAGAGCACGCTGTTCGGGCACGGGGCGGTGCACACCCTCGACGCCGAGGCGCACCGCGTGCGGAAGGCGATGTTCCTGTCCCTGCTGAAGTCCCCCGAGAACGTCGCCGGCCTGGTCCGCCACACCGCCACGGCGTGGGACGAGGCGGTGCCGCGGTGGGCGGACCGCCCGCGGGTGGTGCTGTTCGACGAGGCGAGCCGGGTGATCACCCGAGCGGTCTGCCGGTGGGCCGGGGTTCCGCTGGAGGAGTCCGAGGCGGAGTCCGTCGCCCGCGATCTGGTGGCCATGGTCGACGGCTTCGCCACCCTGGGCCCGCGCCACTGGCGCGCCCGGCTGGCGCGCGGGCGCCGCGAGGCGTGGCTGGCCTCCCTGGTGGAGGAGGTGCGCGACGGCTCGGCGAGCGCGCCGGAGGGCTCGGTGGTCGAGGTGGTGGCGCGGCACCGCGACGCCGACGGCGAGCGGCTGGACGCGCGGACGGCAGCGGTGGAGATCCTCAACGTGCTGCGCCCCACCGTGGCGGTCTGCTGGTTCGTCGCCTTCGCGGCGCACGCGCTGCACCGGTGGCCGGAGCACCGGACCCGGCTGGCCGAGGAGGCGCGCGACGGCGCCGGACACGGCGTGGGGGGCGCGTACGCGGAGGCGTTCGTCCACGAGGTGCGCCGCTTCTATCCCTTCGCGCCGTTCATCGGCGGCCAGGCGGTCGCGGACCTGACGTGGCAGGGCGAACCGATCCCCGAGGGCGCGCTCGTCCTGCTCGACATCCACGGGCAGGACCACGACGCCGGTCTGTGGGAGGACCCGTACTCCTTCGACCCGCGGCGCTTCCTCGACCGCCCGCCGGAGCGGGACGAACTGATCCCGCAGGGCGGCGGCGATCCCGCCACCAACCACCGGTGCCCGGGCGAGGACGTCACCGTCGCGCTGCTGATGGCCCTGTCGACGCGGCTGTCCCTGCTGGAGTACGAGGTGCCCGAGCAGGACCTGCGAATTCCGCTGCGGCGCATCCCCGCCCGGCCGCGCAGCGGCTTCGTCATCGCGGGCGTGCGCCCGTCCGGCGGCTGACCCCGCCCCCGTCCGGCACCCGGGGCCGGGTGCCGGACGGGGACCGGGACGGGCCGTCACTCCTCCCGCTCCTCCCGCTCCCCGTCGCCCGGCCGTACGTCGAACCCGCCGCGGCCGTCGATCCGCACCTCACGCACCGCGTCGAAACCGTCCGACCGGCGGGGTTCGCGCAGCCGTCGGAGCGTGTCGAAGAACCCCACCTCGGGCACCCGCTCCCCGCCCCGGCGCGCGGCGTTGCGCGCCAGGGCGTTCGGCACGTCCGGCGGGAACCAGTACGCCACCACCCGCGCCCCGTACGCGCGTCCGGCGGCGATCAGGGGCGCCCACTCCAGCGGCGAGGGGTTGGTGTTGTCCACGACCACCGGCCGCCCCCGCTCCAGCGCCTCCTCCACCAGCCGCATCTGCCGCCGCTGCTTGTGCCGGGCGGAGCGCGGGAAGAGGTCCTTGCTGACCACGGCGTACTCGGCGGGGAAGTGCCGGGCGCGGAAGGTCGACTTCCCCGAGCCCTGGAGGCCCACCAGCACGGCCAGCTCCGGACGGGCCGCCGGGGCCGCGTCCGGGGCCGGCCGCGGCGGCCGCCCCACCGTCCCTCAGCCCTCGGCCTTCTGCTGCGTCAGGCTCCAGGCGTACTGCAGCCAGTCGGAGACGGCCACGCTGCTCAGGCACGAGGTGACCAGCCGGGTGGCGCGCGGAGCCGTGGCGTAGCCCATCGTCAGGCCGCTGGCGACCCACATCGCCACGCAGAAGGGGCAGGCCAGCAGCTCGCCCACCGACCGGTGCAGCCCGTGTCCGCGGGGCACGTCCATGACCTCGGCGCCCAGGAGGCTGCCGGAGCGCCTGGTGAAGGGGGCGCGCAGGAAACTGGTGACCTTGTCCTTGGTGAGCAGCCGGGAGCTGCGGTAGGTGGCGACTCCCATCAGGAGCAGGTCCAGCGGCGGTATCCGCTCGGGCAGCTGCCGGCCCGACGCCCTCATGCGCCAGGCGAACAGCCCGACGCCGGTCGCGTAGACGCTCGCCAGCGTGGCGAGTCCGCGCAGGGAGACCTCCCCCTCCTCGGAGTACTCGTCCGCGCCGGTGACCCGGCCCACCGCCTCGGCGGCCTGGTCCATGGCACCACTCATTCGGCTCCTCCTCGTCACCGGTCCGGAAAGGCCCTCGCGCCTCGCGCTCGCGTCAGGGCCTGGGGTTCGTACGCCGCCACCGGGGACGCGCGTCGGCCCCTCTCCGCCCCGCGACCGAGGCGCACCGCGGGCACAGGCGCTGGACGCGGTCGGCCGCACCGCCCGACTCGGGGATGACGTCGGTCCACGTCACGTGCGGGAAGCGGCCGAGCCGCGAGCGGCTGAGGGACAGCCCGCACACGGTCTGGTTCATGCCCTGCTCCCACGCGTGCACCTCACCCGCGGGCAGCCGGACGTTGTCCTCCTCGTCGGTCCACTGTCCCGACGCCGCCACGGTGTATCGCTTGCGTACTGACACGGGGTACGGGTTTCCCCGGGGGCCGTCCTCACACCCTTTCTCCGGGGTTTCCGCAGCTCCCGGGGCTCCGGGCCACTCGTTCCGGCGGCGGGCGGCCCGGAGTTCGGCATGATCCGCGCACCGCTGAACGGCCTCGTGGACCCCTCCGTACGCACGAGGGCCCCCTCACCGTCCGGGAAGCCCGTTTCCCGGAGCGACGCAGAGGAGTGCTGCGGAGTACTGAGAAGTGTCGAGGAGTCCCCTGGAACAGAAAGCCCACAGACGTCCTCCCGCGGCCGGCAGAGCGGTCGCCGCGACGACACGGCCCTCCTGCTGGGCGGGGGCGGGCCGGTCGTCGCCAACGTCTACGCCGGCGCCGGCGCTTCGGAGGGGGACGGGGGCTCGCGGCATCAGGCCGGCGGTCAGGCGGTCAGGCGCGGGGCGTCTCGACCATCGACTGCCCGGAGGCGGCGAACGAGCTCTCCGCGGTGCCGGACCGGGCGCGCGGGGAGGCGGACCGCAATCTGGCGTTCCTGGACACCCAGGCCGTCGAGGCGTACCAGCGCCCGGCCGGGAACAGGGAGCGGGCGGCGAGCGACCCGGGCTTCGCCCGCGACGCGATCCTCGGGCCGCTGGAGGCCGGGCGGCGCGCGACGATCGAGCGGATCGCGATCGCGATCGGCCGTGTCGCCGGGCGTCCCACCGGGCTGGAGGGGCCGGCGCCCTGTGCGGTGCGGTGCGGGACGGCGGACGGGGACGGGGGCGGCTCGGACCAGGGGCCGGATCAGGGCGGCAACGGCCCCTCCCCGAGGACTTCGTCGGCATCCGCACCGTCGAGCCGAACTTCTCCGGACCCCGCCCCCGGCGCCGTGCCTCCCGCGGCACCTTCACCACCGACTGCTGCCGTAACGAGAACGGCGGGTTCAACTCCGGCAACGTCATCGCCGCTCGGGCTCGCACTCCGCCCGCGCGGCGGGCCGTTCCGGGCCGCCGGGGGCGAGCGCGAACGCGCCGATCAGCGCGGCGGCCCGGACCGCGGCGCGCCCCGTGAGACGCATCGACGACCCTCCGGGGTGGGAGACGCACGACACCACCCGTTACGCAGGGCGCCGCTCACCGGCTCATCCGCCGCGCCGCCCGCCACGCCGCCCGGTGCGGCGTCCGCGGCCGTCTCACTCGGAGTCCGGCGCCGGCTCCTCCCGGCGGTGGAGCCTGCCGCCCGCGCGGAACTCGTGGACGGCGTGGCCCTGCTCGCCCGCGGCCAGCATCACCTGCTCCCAACCGAGCGCCCGGTTCCCCACGGCGAGCAGCGGGCCGTCCTTCCGGTCGCCGATCAGCCGGCGCAGCAGCCCGGCCGCCCGCTCGCTGATGCCTCCCCCGCCCTCCGGCACCGCGCGGCCGCAGACGCCCGTCACCCGCTTCTCCTCCAGGTCCACGTCCCCGATCTCCAGGGAGAGCAGGTCCAGCACCCGCAGCTCCCCCTCCCACAGCAGCAGCCACAGGACGCGATGGGCCATGCCGATGGAGTCGTCGGAGAGCAGCTCCTCGAGCCGCTCGGCGGTGATGCGTTCGTCCGTGAGCGTCATGGCCCGGCAGTATTCCCGGCGGACCCGCCCGCGGGTAGAGGTAGGAACGATCCTTCCTGTGAAGGTTTCCCGTGAACGCCCGCGCCGCCGTCTCC
>NZ_JARVKV010000065.1 GCF_029813835.1 Streptomyces sp. DH37 | reverse complement strand
CCCCCTCCCCCGCCCGACCGGCCCGCACGCCGACGAGCCCCTCAGGAGCCCCGTGTCCACACCCGCCTTCTCCCCCCCGCCCTCGTCCCTGGCGCAGTCCTCCCCCACCCGCGGCACCTTCCGCACGCGCGACGGCGCGCTGGAGTGGCGCGGGCGGCAGGAGACCGTGCTCGTCGAGCCGTGGGGCCCGGACGCCGTACGGGTCCGGGCCCGGCTGGGCGGCCCGGTCCTCGACGGGCTGCCGGGCGCGCTCCTGGCCGACCCGCCGCCCGCCGGGTCCGGGCCGGACATCCGCGTCGAGGACGACCACGCCCTGGTGACCTGCGGCGCGATCACCGCCGTGGTGAGCGTCGACGGCATGCTCCGCTTCGTGCGCACCGCCGACGGCGCCGAGCTGCTGTCCGAGGACCGCGCCCACTTCTGGTGGCCCGGCTCCCGGCTGCACACCGCCACGGGCAACGGCTACCACCGCCTGGAGCAGCGCTTCGCCGCCTACGAGGGCGAGCGGCTGTACGGGCTGGGCCAGCACCAGCACGGGCTGCTGGACCAGAAGGGCGCCGTCATCGACCTCGTCCAGCGCAACGCCGAGGTCTCCGTCCCCGTGCTGACCTCCAGCCGCGGCTACACCCTGCTGTGGAACAACCCGGCCGTCGGCCGCGTGGAGCTGGCGCACAACGGCACCCGCTGGGTCGCCGACTCCGCCCGCCAGATCGACTACTGGATCACCGCCGGCGACCCGGCCGACGCCCAGCGCCGCTACTCCGCCGCCACCGGCCGCACCCCGATGCTGCCGGCGTGGGCGGCCGGCTTCTGGCAGTGCAAGCTGCGCTACCGCACCCAGGACGAACTGCTCTCGGTGGCCCGCGAGTACAGGCGGCGCGGTCTGCCGCTGTCCGCGATCGTCTGCGACTTCTTCCACTGGACGCACCTGGGCGAGTGGAGGTTCGACCCCGCCGAGTGGCCCGACCCGGCCGCCATGGTCAAGGAGCTGGACGAGCTGGGCGTGAAGCTGGTGGTCTCGGTGTGGCCCTCGGTCTCGCCGCTGAGCGAGAACCACCGGCCGATGGAGCAGCAGGGCCTGTTCATCGGCACCGAGTACGGGCCGCTGGCGCACGCCGACTGGCCGGACAAGGGCGTGGCCGAGCCCGTCCAGGTCGCCTTCTACGACGCCACCAACCCCGACGCCCGCGACTTCGTGTGGTCCCGCATCCGCGACAACTACCTGTCGTACGGCATCACGGCGTTCTGGCTGGACGCCGGCGAGCCCGAGCTCAAGCCCGGTTTCGCCGCCAATCTGCGCTACCACGCCGGGCCCGGCCAGGAGGTCTCCAACCTCTACCCGCGCGAGAACGCCCGCACCGTCCACGACGGTCTGGCCGCCGAGGGCGAGAGCGAGATCATCTCGCTCAACCGGTCGGCCTGGGCGGGCTCCCAGCGCTACGGCGCCGCCCTGTGGTCGGGCGACATCGGCACCGACTTCGCCACCCTGCGGCGCCAGATCGCGGCCGGGCTCAACACCGCCCTGTCGGGCATCCCCTGGTGGAACACCGACATCGGCGGCTTCCACGGCGGCGACCCGGACGACCCGGCGTACCGCGAGGTGATGGTGCGCTGGTTCCAGTTCGGGGCGCTCTCCCCGCTGATGCGGCTGCACGGCTTCCGCGATCCCGGCATGCCGCTGGGCCCGGGGATGACCGGCGGCCCCAACGAGGTGTGGTCCTACGGGGAGGAGGCCGGGGGGATCCTGGAGGCGTACCTGCGGCTGCGCGAGCGGCTGCGGCCGTACGTGCTGGAGCAGATGCGCACCGCCCACACCGAGGGGCTGCCGCCGATGCGCCCGCTGTTCCTGGAGTTCCCCGGCGACCCGGCCGCGTGGGAGGTCTCCGACGCCTACCTGTTCGGGCCCGACCTGCTGGTGGCGCCCGTGCTGGAGGCGGGCGCCCGGGAGCGCACCGTGCACCTTCCGGCCGGGGCGGAGTGGACGGACGCCTGGACGGGCCGGACCTACCCCGGCGGCGGGCCGGTCACCGTGCCCGCGCCGCTGGAGCGGATCCCGCTGTTCCTGCGGGACGGCGCCGAGCTGCCGGTCCGGGGGGACTGAGGCGGCCGGCGGGCGCCCCGCGGTACGCGGACGGCGCCGGCGGACCGCATCCGCCGGCGCCGTCCGCTTCGCGGGGGCGTCAGCCGACGTCGACGGAGTAGGCCGAGGTGTCGAGGCGGCCCTTGCCGGTGAACACCTCGGTGCCCGCCTGGACGCTGGAGAGGTACTTGGCGGAGCCGACCGAACCGCGCTGCTGGAGGACCCTGAGGAAGTCGTTCAGGTCCAGGCGGACGGAGGTGGTGTTGGCGGTCCGCACGAAGGAGTGGACCTTCCAGCCGATGTCGCCCTGGTAGAGGTCCCAGGCGGCGCCGCCGACGTTCACGGTGCCGGTCTTCTGCCCCAGGGGGCCCGCGCCGCCGGAGCGGTAGGTCCAGATCATGACCTCGTCGGTGGGCTGGTCCTCCCAGTCCTCGGCGACCTTGTCGTGCAGCCACAGGTCGTAGGCGACGTTCATGGTGCCGGGGGCGGAGCTGACGGTGTAGTTCCAGGAGGTGCGCACGGGCCGGCCGTCGGACAGCCGCACCGGCAGCTCGGTGTCGCCGGACCGCCAGCCCCAGTGCCAGCCCAGGACGGCGCTGGTGAAGGACTTCACCTCGTGGGACACCCCGGACCACTCCCACTCGGTGCCCCAGCCGATGGTGTCGCCGCTGCGGTGGGTGTCCCAGGCGCACTGCCGGCCCTGGCCGGAGTCCTGGCCCCAGAGGTTGTTGTTCACGTAGTACTTGCCCATCGGGATCGTCCCGAAGGCCTCGCAGGTCTGCGCCGCGGCGGCCGCCGGAGCCGCGGGCGCGGCGGGGGCGGCGGGGGCGGCTGCGGCGGCGGGGGAAGCCGTCGTGAGGGACGCCGCGACGGTCAGCGCGGCGGCGACGGCGGTGCCGATCCGGGCGGTGCCGATCCGGGCGGTGCGCTGCCCGCCGCGGCGGGGGGTCGTGCGGTCGCTCATGGTGGGGGCCTTCCGGTGTGGGGGGTGGGGGGATGGGGCGGGGGATGGGGTGCCGCTCAGCCGCCGCCTCCCGGCGCGGGCGGTTCCCCGCGCAGGACGGCGGCGCCGTAGCGGCCGAGCGGCGCCTCGCGCTCGTACCGGCGGCCGGTGAGCAGGTCGGTCGCCGGGGCGGGCAGGGGGACGGCGGTCGGCTCGCGCCGGTGGTTGAGGAGGAACAGCCACGCGCCGCGGCGTACGGCCTCCACCCCCGCGGGCAGTCCGGGAAGCGGGGGCCGCACGTCCGCCTCGCCGGCCGCGCGGGACAGCAGGGCGCGCAGCGCGGCGGGGTCCGGGAGGGTGGACAGGTACCAGGCGGTGCCGTCGCCGAAGGCGTGGCGGGTGACGGCGGGGCGGCCGTCGAGTTCGCCGCCCCGGTAGGCGGCGACGGTCTCGGCGCCGGCCGTCTCGATGTCCTCGCGCCACAGCGTGCCGGTGGCGTCCGCGCCGGAGAGGGGGGTGAGCGGCTGGGCCTCCCCCTCGTCCAGCGGCCACCACTCGTGCACGGTGCCGATGCCCAGCACCGTCCGCAGCCGGGCGTCCACGCCGCCCTCGCGCACCCGGTCGTCCTCGTCGGCGACGCCGGTGAAGAAGCCGCACACCAGGGTGCCGCCGCCGCGGACGTAGGCGGCGAGGTTGTCCAGGGCCGCGTCGGTGAGCAGGTACAGATGGGGGGCGGCGACCAGGGCGTAGCCGTCCAGCTCCGCCTCGGGGTGGGCGAAGTCGCAGGTCAGGTGGGACTCCCACAGGGCGCGGTGCCAGGCGCGCAGGGGCTGCTCGTAGGTGAGGCGGGACGAGGGGCGGCCCGCCGAGAGGGTGGCCCACCAGGCGTTCCAGTCGTGCAGGACGGCCGCCCTCGCGGTCACGGGCGCGCCCGTGACCCCGGCCAGCCTCCCCAGGTCCGCGCCCAGTTCGCGGACCTGGCGGAAGGTCCGGCCGCGCGCCCCGGCGTGGCCGACCATCCCGGAGTGGAACTTCTCGCTGCCCTGCCGGGACTGGCGCCACTGGAAGAAGCAGATCCCGTCCGCGCCCCGGGCCACGGCCTGGAGCGACCACAGGCGGGTCAGGCCCTCGGGCCGGGGGTGGTTGACGCCGCGCCAGTTGACGGGGCCCGCGGCCTGCTCCATCAGCAGCCAGGGTCCGCGCGCCTGGGAGCGGGTGAGGTCCTGCACCAGCGCGCCCCACGCTCCGCCGTCGGGCCCTTCGGGGTCGGCGGGGTCGGGGTAGAGGTCGACGGAGACCACGTCCTCCCGTTCCGCCCACGCCCATCCGTCCTGGCCGACGAAGAACGGCATGAAGTTGGTGGTGACGGGGATGTGCGGGGTGCGCTCCACCAGGACGTCGCGTTCGGCGGTGAAGCACTCCAGCAGGGCGTCGCTGGTGAAGCGGCGGAAGTCCAGTTCCTGGGTGGGGTTGGCCATGTACTGGGCGCGGCGCGGCGGGATGATCTCGCCCCAGGAGTCGTAGCGCTGGCTCCAGAAGGCCGTGCCCCAGGCCTCGTTGAGCGCCTCCAGGCTCCCGTAGCGGGTGCGCAGCCAGCGGCGGAAGTGGCGGGCGGTGGTGTCGCACCAGCAGGCGGTGCCGTACTCGTTGTTCACGTGCCACAGCCGCAGGGCGGGGTGGTCGCCGTAGCGGTCGGCGAGGTCGGCGGTGATGCGCAGGGCGTGGTCGCGGTAGACGGGCGAGGAGGCGCAGAAGTGGTTGCGCGAGCCGTACCAGACGACCGCGCCGGTCTCGTCGCGCGGCAGGGTCTCGGGGTGGCGGGCGCCCATCCAGGGCGGCGGGGAGGCGGTGGGGGTGGCCAGGCAGGCGCCGACGCCGCTGGCGTGGAGCAGGTCCAGGACGCGGTCGAGCCAGCCGAAGTCGCGGGCGCCGGGGCGGGGTTCGAGGCGGGCCCAGGAGAAGACGCCGACGGTGGCGAGGTTGACCCCGGCCTCGCGCATCAGCTCCATGTCCTCGTGCCAGACCGGCTCGGGCCACTGCTCGGGGTTGTAGTCGCCGCCGTAGAGGATCCGGCCGCGGGCGGCGTCGCCCAGCGAGGGCCGGCGCGAGGGGGTCACAGGGGGTCCCCGTACTGGACGCCGCGTCCGTTGGTGCCCAGGTAGACGCGGCCGTGGCGGCGCGGGTCGCCGGTGATCGTCTGGCCGGTCCAGCCCCACTGGTGGGCGTCGTCGTTGATGCGGATCCAGGTGCGGCCGCCGTCGTCGGAGCGGTGGACGGCGGTGAGGGCCGAGTCCGCGAGCCGCGCGACGTGGTAGACGGCCGGGTGGCGGGCGCCCGGGGCGGCCTTGCCGAAGCCGAGGGTGTGGGAGGCGGCGAGGTTCGCGTCGCGGGTGAAGGTGCGGCCGCCGTCGTACGAGCGGAAGAGGCCGTTCTCCTTGGCCGAGAGCCACAGGTGGCCGGTGCGGCCGGGGGTGGCGGCGAGCTGGTACTCGCGGTCCCCGGCGGGCAGTCCGGTCGCGGCGGCGGTGAAGGTGCGGCCCGCGTCGCGGGAGACGGCGACGGTGCCGGCGGCCGTGTCGTACGCGTAGACGGTCCGCGGGTCGAGGGGGTCGGCGAGCGGGGTGGCGCCGGCGGGGAAGGTGGGGATCTCGGTCCAGGTAGCGCCGTGGTCCTGTGAGCGCCAGGCGGGGTACCGGGTGCCGTCCCAGTGGACGAGGGCCCAGATCAGGGCGCCGGCGTCGGCGGTGACGGCGATCGGTCCGGGCGCGTCCTTCGCCGGGGGCGGCTGGGTGGCGAAGGGGGTCCAGGTGCGGCCGCCGTCGCGGGAGAGGGCGCCGTTGCCGCCGTCGCCCCAGCCGGTGCGCACCACGTACGAGGGCCTCAGCGCGGCCAGGTCCAGGCCGGTGGCGGTGCCGAAGACGGGGTTGGCGTAGAAGCCGCGGGCCGGGGAGGCGGTGAGGGTGTCGTGGTGGAAGCCCCCGATGTCGCCGAGGGCGGAGAGCAGACGGGCGCGCCCGGCCGGCGGGCTGATCAGCTTGCGCACCGACGCCTCCTCCAGGCCCCGGATGCGCGGGGCCCAGTGCGTCAGGTCGCGGGTGCCGTAGATCGTGGCGCCGGTGCCGAACAGCACGTGCCGGGTGTCGTACGGATCGAGGGCGAGCGCCTGCGTCCACCAGCCGAACTTCGGCTCCTCCCCGCCCCAGGCGAGGTACGGCGTCTCGGAGACGTCCATGACGGCCCGCTCGCGCAGCGAGGTCCAGGTGGCTCCGCCGTCGGTGGAGTGGAAGACGGTGTCGACCTTCGCCCAGCGGTTGTTGGTGGAGACCACCAGGGTGCCCGGGCGGCGGGCGGAGACGGCCAGGCCCGCGTAGCCGAAGGTGTCGTCGCCGCCGGGGCGGACGGGGGTGAGGTCGCTCCACCGCCCGGTGGCGAGGTCCAGTGCGTGGACCGCGCCGTCGCTCTGGCCGTTGGGGCCGGGGGCGTCGGCGTAGGTGGCGTACAGCACGCCGTGGGCGTGCGCCAGGTGCTGGGGGACGGCGGTGGCGGGGCCGGTGGGCTGGCCGGGTACGGGCTCCCAGCCGCCGTCCGCGGTGGTGCGGTACAGGGCCGGGCCCGTGCCGCCGCCGTCGCCCCAGCCCGCGTAGAGGGTGCGCCCGGCGGCGGTCAGGGTGGTGACGCCCTGGCCGGTGGGGACGGGCACGGCGGGGAAGGAGGTGTCGCGCTCCCAGGTGGCGCCCCGGTCGGTGGAGCGCCACAGGCCGTCGTGCCGGGTGCCCAGCCACAGCACGGCGCTGTCGCGGGGGTCGACCAGGAGGCGTTCGCCGGTGCCGCGGCCGTCCTCGTTGGCGCCGAGCTTCACGGGCAGGTCGGCCCGCCGCCAGGTGGCGCCCCGGTCGTCCGAGCGCAGCACGGCCCCGTCGGACGCCCAGGGCTGGGCGTAGGTGCCCAGCGCCAGGTAGAGGCGGTCGGGGTGGGCGGGGTCGAGGGCGACGGCCTCGACCCCGAGGAGGTTCCAGTCGTCCCAGCCGATGTGGTCGGTCAGCGGGATCCAGCGGGCGGCGCGGTCGTCCCAGCGGTACGCGCCGCCGATGTCGGTGCGGGCGTAGACCAGCCCGCGCACGCGCGGGTGGAAGAGGATCCCGGAGACGAAGCCGGTGCCGCCCATGGCCACGCCGCGCCAGCGGTACGGCTGCCGTCCGGCGGCGGCGGACGGGCGCGGCGCCGCGTGGGCCGCGGGGTGCGGCAGGCCGGCGGAGAGCCCGGCCGTCGCGGCCGCGGCGGCCGTGCCGCGCAGCACCGAGCGCCGCGTCGTGGGCGTGCCGGCGCCGGGGTGGTCGTGTGTCATGGGGGTGGACCTCACTGCCTGGAGGACGGGGCGGGGGCGGGGGCGGGTGGTTCAGCTGCGGTCAGCCCTTGACGGCGCCGATGAGCATGCCCTTCTTGAAGTGCTTCTGGACGAAGGGCGAGAGCACGGCGACCGGCACCAGGGCCAGCACCATGACCGCCATCTGCACCGAGAGGGTGTGGATCTGGCCGGTGTTGATCGTCTGGGACATGCCCGTGGGGCGCTGGCCCTCCAGGACGATCTGGTTGAGCACCACCTGGAGGGGCATCTTGGTCTGGTCGTTGAGGTAGATGGAGGCGTTGAACCAGGCGCTCCAGTAGCCGACCGCGTAGAACAGGGAGATCACCGCCAGCACCGGCCGGGACAGCGGCATCACGATCCCCCACAGGATGCGGAACTCCCCGGCGCCGTCGATGCGGGCGCTGTCGATCAGCTCCGGCGCGGTGCCCATGAAGAACGCCCGCAGCACCAGGATGTTGAACACGCTCACCGCGCTGGGCAGGATCAGCGACGCATAGGTGTCGATCAGCCCGAGGGACTGCACCAGCAGGTAGGTGGGGATCAGTCCGGCGCCGAAGAACATCGTCGCCAGCAGCGTCATCAGCATCGGCCGGTGGCCGAAGGAGCCCGAGCGCGAGAGCCCGTAGGCGCACAGCACCGAGACGGTCATGCTGAACAGCGTGCCGACGACGGTGACGCAGACGCTGATGACCGTCGCCCTGGTGACCTGGCCGCCGGAGAGCAGCTCGCGGTACGCCTCGAAGGTGATGCCGTCGGGCACCAGCACCAGGCCGCCGGCCCGGCCGATGGTCTCGGCCGACGACAGGCTGGTGACGACCACGATCCACAGCGGGAAGAGGATCGCCAGGCAGGCCACGGCCAGCACCGCGCCCTTGGCGGCGAGGCCCGCGCGGCCGGGCGGCTCCTCCCAGGCGGGGCGCATCCGGGCGCCGGTGCTCTCCCGCTCGCGGTCCTCGGTCAGCACGCTCACTTCCGGTACACCCCCTGCTCGCCCAGCAGGTGGGCGGTCTTGTTGGCGATCAGCACCAGGCAGAGCCCGAAGACGCCCTTGACGATGCCGACGGCCGCGGCGTAACCGAAGTCGCCGTTCTCCAGGCCGACGTTCCACACGTAGGTGTCCAGCACCTCGCTGGCGCCGGTGCCCACCGCCCTGCGCTGGAGGAGGATCTGCTCGAAGCCGACGGTGAGGGCGTCGCCGACGCGCAGCACGAGCAGCATCGCGATCACCGGGCGCAGCGCGGGCAGGGTGACGTGCCACATCCGGCGCCAGCGGTTCGCGCCGTCCATGGCGGCGGCCTCGTACAGGTCGGGGCTGACGGCGGCCAGGGCGGCGAGGAAGACGATGATGCCCCAGCCGGCGTCCTTCCAGATCATCTGGAAGGTGATCAGGAACTTGAAGAAGCCGGGGTCGGTCATCAGGTCGAAGCCGCCCCCGCCGTGCTCGCGCATCGTCTGGGCGATGATCCCGGCGCCGCCGAAGATCTGCTGGAAGACGGTGATGACCAGCACCCAGGAGAAGAAGTGCGGCAGGTACAGGATGCCCTGCGCCCAGGCGCGCACCCGGGGGCTGACGACGCTGTTGATCAGCAGGGCCAGTGCGATGGGCACGGGGAAGAAGAACAGCAGCTGGATGAGGAAGATCACCAGGGTGTTCTCGAGCGCCCCCCAGAAGTAGGGGTCCTCCCAGATCCGCTGGAAGTTCTCGCCGCCCACCCAGGGGCTGAGGGTGAAGGACTCGGTGAAGGACTCGCCGATGTAGGGGTCGAACTCCTTGAAGGCGACGACGTTCCCCAGCAGCGGGACGTAGGCGAAGACCAGCACCAGCAGCAGGGCGGGCAGCGTCATCAGGACCAGGGCGCGGTCGCGGCGCAGCCGGTGCCGCCAGGTGATGCCGCCGGGGGGCGGGGAGGCCGCGGCTCCCTTGCCTCCCCCCTTCCCTCCCCCGGTCTCGCGTCCGCCCGGCGGGCCGCCGTCCGCCGGGGGCGAGCCGGCCGGCGCGGCCGGTGCGATGTGGGGCGCCGGGGGCATGCCGGTCGGGCCTGCGCCCCCGGCCGGTGCCTCGCCCGGGGCCGTGCTGTGGGACACGGGTCTCTCCTCGTCAGCGTCGTTCCGGCCCGGCCCGGCGGGTACGGCGCGGTGGCGCGCCGCCCGCGTCCGGGCCGGTTGCCTGTGTGCGGGTCGCCTCAGGCGGCGGACTCGCCGACCTCGTCGATCAGCTTCCGGTACCAGTCGCGCAGCTGGTCGCCCCCGGCGCCGCGCCAGTCCTCGACCGCCTTCTGCACGTCGGAGATCTTCCGGCGGCCGCGGACGACGTCGTCCTCCAGGTCCTCGAACTGGTCGCTCAGGTTGGCCCAGCGGTTGGGTTCGCGGACCTGCATCCCGTACAGCAGCGGCTTCTTCATGAACGCGCCCATCCGCTGCTGCCAGCCGCACCAGTCCCGCACGACCTGCGGGTGGTCGGGGAAGGCGGCGACGGCCTCGGCGCTGGCGGTGAAGAAGTAGGTGTCCTGGACCTCGGCGACGCCCTGCTCGGTCTTGGTGGGCACGCCGTCCTTCAGCGTGTGGTGGGTGCCCTCCACGCCGTACCTGACCAGGCGGTTCTCCCGGGTGCCGTAGGGGGCGGCGGCGAAGTTGGCGATCGCCAGGCACTCCTCGATCCGGTCCTTGGACGCCTTCTTGCTGATGAAGGACCAGATGCCGGCCGGGTTGGCGAGGTAGAGCCGCGGGTCGCCGCCGTCGTGGCCGAAGATGTCCATGCCCGAGACGCGGAAGTCGGGGTTCTGGCCGCGCTGCTCGAAGGTCCAGCCGTACCACTTGGCGTTGCCGTCGCTGATCATCATCGACTGGCCGGCGGTGAACCGGGTGCCCGCGTCACCGCGTACGGCCTTGGCGTCGGGGTGGACGACGCCGGCGGCGTAGAGCTTGCGGGTCCACTCCAGCGCCTCGAGGTAGGCGTCCGTCTCGATGCGGTGGACGAGCTTCCCGCCCTGCCGCTCCCAGCAGTACGGCTTGTCCGGCAGGACGCCGAAGACGTTGAACGCCGTCCACTTCATGTCCTCGCACGCCCACACCTTGGACCTCGGCGCGGTGATCTCCTTGGCGAGGTCCATGAACTCCTGGGCGCTGGTGGGCGGCTCCCAGCCCTTGTCCTCGAAGACGTCCTGCCGGTAGTAGGGGATGATGATGTCGACCGCGCCGGACGGGATCGGCAGCCCCCGCAGCTTGCCGCCGAAGATCGACATCTGCCAGGCGGCGGTGGGGATGGCGGCGAGGTTGGGGTACTTCTTCACCCTGTCGCCCGACAGGTACGGACCGAGGTCGGCGAAGCGGCTGTCGATCGCGCTGCGGACCTTGCCCTGCATCTCCCAGCTGGGGATCACCACCATGTCCGGGATGCCGCTGGAGGCGAGGACGGCGCCGAGCTTCTCGCCGTAGGTGTTGCCGTCCTGGGTCTGCCAGTTGACCTTGACCCCGATGGCCTCGTCGACGGCCCGGTAGTAGGCGCAGTCCTTCTCGGGCGGGGTGCCCCACAGCGGGCTGGTGATCGTGACGGTGCCGCCCCGGCCCATCTTCTCGGGGACGGAGGCGGGCAGCTTCCCGTACGGCTCCGCCTTGCCGGTGAAGCCGGGGCGCGAGCCGTTCTCGCTGGGGATGTCCGGCTCGACGACCTCGGAGGCGACGTACGCCGGGAGGATCTTCGCCGCGTCCTTCTTCGTCGTCGTGCCCTCGTTCCGGTTCCCGCCGCCCTCGGAGGAGCACGCCGACAGCAGCGGTACGCCGCCCACCGCCGCGGCGGCGACGGCCGTCGAGGCGAGGAAGGTCCTCCGGCTGGGGCTGGTGGTCTGGGACATGGCGGCAACCCTTCGTGGCGGCGCGTCGGCGGGACGGATCGGGACGGCTGACGTGCGGTCCCACCGGTCGGGCA
Organism: Streptomyces sp. DH37; assembly: GCF_029813835.1. Classification (GTDB taxonomy): domain Bacteria; phylum Actinomycetota; class Actinomycetes; order Streptomycetales; family Streptomycetaceae; genus Streptomyces. The sequence goes on along the minus strand of NZ_JARVKV010000065.1, from coordinate 28,249 downwards.
GGTCGGTCGAAGCGCTTCGATGTTGCGCCGAGATTAAGTGGGAGGGTCATACCGCGCAAGAGTCGAGGCGAAGAAACATCGGAGCACCAGGCGTCGCCTGAATACAGGGAGTTCACGGGTCCAGGCGGTTGCACGCCGTCCGGTGCCTTGACACCCGCCCCTGTGTCACCCCAGCATCGAAGCGCTTCGAATCCTGTACCGCCGTACCGCTCCGCGGTGACGGCCGCCCATCGCCCGGAGGGGACTTTCCGTACGTGAGCACCGACCAGCCGCCCTTCCGCGACCCGAAGCTGCCGGCCCGCGAGCGCGCCGCCGACCTGCTGGCGCGGCTCACCCCCGACGAGCGCGTCGCGATGCTGCACCAGTTCGCCCCCGCCGTGGAGCGCCTGGGCGTCGCCGCCTTCCGCACCGGCCAGGAGGCGCTGCACGGCGTGGCGTGGATGGGCCCGGCCACCGTCTTCCCCCAGGCGGTGGGGCTCGGGGCGACCTGGAACGACGAGCTGGTGCGGCGGGTGGGCGAGGCCGTCGGGCGCGAGGTGCGCGCGATGCGGGCCCGCGACCCGCGCGTCGGGCTCAACGTCTGGTCGCCCACCGTCAACCTGCTGCGCCACCCGCTGTGGGGCCGCAACGAGGAGGGCTACTCCGAGGACCCGCACCTGACCGCCGCGATCGCCACCGCCTACACCCGCGGCCTGCGCGGCGACCACCCCACGCGCTGGCGCACCGCCCCGGTGCTCAAGCACTGGCTGGCGCACAACAACGAGACCGACCGGGACACCTCCTCGGCCTCGGTGCGCCCGCGCGTGCTGCACGAGTACGAGCTGCCCGCCTTCCGCGGCCCGGTGGCGGCGGGCGCGGTGGCCGGGGTGATGCCCGCGTACAACCTGGTCAACGGCCGCCCCAACCACCTCTCGCCCCTGCTGGCCGAGGAGCTGCGCACCTGGTGCGACCACGACCTGGTGGTGTGCTCGGACGCGGGCGCCCCCAGCAACCTGGCCGACTCCCAGGCGTACTTCGCCACCCACGAGGAGGCCACCGCCGCCGCCCTGCGCGCGGGCGTGGACAGCTTCACCGACCACGGCGAGGACTCCTCGGTCATCACCGCCCGGGTGCGCGGCGCGCTGGAGCGCGGCCTGCTCAGGCAGGAGGACGTCGACGCGGCGGTGCTGCGGCTGCTGGCGATGCGGTGCGCGCTGGGCGAGTTCGACCCCGAACCGTTCGACGGCTCCGACGGCGGCCCCGCGTTCGACACCCCCGAGCACCGGGAACTGGCCCGCGAGGCCGCCGAGCAGGCGATCGTCCTGCTGCGGAACGACGGTCTGCTGCCGCTGGCCGAGGGCGCGCGGGTGGCGGTCGTCGGGCTGCTGGCCGACGAGTGCAAGCTCGACTGGTACAGCGGCGCGCTGCTGCGCCGCTCCACCCCGCTGGACGGCCTGCGGAAGCGGTTCGGCGCGGACCGGGTGGTGTACGCCGAGGGCGCCGACCGGGTGCGGCTGCGCTGCGCCGACGGCTGGCTGGCCGTCCCCGGGGCCGGGCCGGACGAGACCGCCGGGGACGGGGGCGGCGACCCGGCGGCCGGGGGCGCGCTGGACCCGGCGCTGCTGCGCGGCCGCACCGATCTGCCGCCGCTGGCGGTGGCCGCCGAGCCGGAGGAGTTCGCCCTGGTGGACTGGGGCGACGGGGCGCTGACGCTGCGCGCGGGGAACGGCCGCTACCTGTCGGTCGCCGACGACGGCTTCGTCCGCGCCTCGGCGGAGCAGCCCGGCGGCTGGGTGGTCCAGGAGGTCTTCGCGCTCGAACCCCACGACGGCGGACACCTCCTCAGGCACCGGGGGACGGGCCGGTACGTGGAAGTCGCCGCCGACGGCGTCAGGGTTGCCGCCGGGGGCGGGACGGGCACGGTGTTCGCCGTCGAGACCGTCGAACGCGGTGAGGACGCGGTGGCGGCGGCCGCGGGGGACGCCGACGTGGTGATCGTCGTCGCGGGCAACGACCCCCACGTCAACGGACGCGAGACCGAGGACCGCACCACGCTCGCCCTGCCGCCGCAGCAGGACCGGCTGTGGCGCGCGGCCCGCGCCGCCAACCCGCGCACCGCGCTGGTGCTCACCTCGGCCTACCCGTACGCGGTGGGCGACGCCGACCGGGCCCTGCCCGCCCTGCTGTGGACGGCCCACGGCGGCCAGGCGGCCGGGGACGCCCTGGCCGCCGTGCTGGCCGGCGACGTCCCACCGGGCGGGCGGCTGCCGCAGACCTGGTACGCCGGCGACGCCGACCTGCCCGGTCTGCTGGACTACGACGTCATCGGCGCGCGCACCACCTACCTGTACTTCGACGGCACCCCGCTCTACCCGTTCGGCCACGGCCTGTCGTACACCTCCTTCGGCTACGGCGAGCCGGAGGTCTCCTGCGACGGCGAGACGCTGACCGTCCGCTGCGCGGTGGCCAACACCGGCGCGGTGGCGGGCGACGAGGTCGTGCAGCTCTACGTGCGCGCCGCCGACGTCCTCGACACGGCCGTCCGCCCCCTGCCCCGCCCGCACCGCGCGCTGGCGGCCCACCGCCGGATCCGCCTGGCCCCCGGCGCGTCGCGGGAGGTGGAGTTCGCCGTCCCGGTGTCGCGGGCCCTCGGCTTCTGGGACGTGGCCCACGGCCGGTGGCGGGTGGCCCCGGGCGTCTACGGCGTCGACCTCGGGGCCTCCAGCGCCGACATCCGCCGGAGCGCGACCGTCCGCGTCGACGGCGAGCCCCGCGCCCCGCGTCCGGTGGCGGACATCCGGGCCGCCGACTACGACGAGCAGAGGGGCACCGAGCTGGTCGACCTCACCAGGGAGCGCGGCGACGCGGTCGCCCCGTCCGGACCGGGGCCGGCCGAACTGGTCTTCCACGACTGCGACTTCGGCGCGGGGACCGCGACCGTCACCCTGGAGGCCGCGCGCGAGGAGCCGGGCGAGGCCGTGGTCGTCCTGCGCCTGGACGGCGGTGACGACGGCGGTGCGGACGGCGGCGGGCGCACCCTGGCCTCGCTCACCGTCCCCTCCACCGGCGACCGCTACACCCGCACCACCGTGCGCGCCGCCCTGCCCGATCCCCCCTCGGGCGTCCGCGACCTGCGCGTCGTCCTCCACGGCTCCCTGAGACTGGCCCGTCTGGGCTTCGGCGAACCCTCGTCCGCCGAATCCTCCTGACGACAGGCGGGTCCGCGCCGCGGCCCGGTCCCGCCCCCGTGGGCACCGGGCCGCGGCGGCCGCGGTCGCTCCCGGCGGCCGGTCCGCCGTCAGGGCGGCGCGCGGACGTGGGTGGTGAGGCGGCCGGGGTGGCGTCGTCCGGGCGGCCCCGTCCCGGCCGGGGACGGTGGGGTCGCACATCGCGAAGGCCGCGCCGGGCAGGTGGGGCGCCTCGTCGACCGGCGAGCCGTCGGCCGGATCGCCGCCGGGGGCGCCGCGCGGTACGGGTCGCGTACGTCGTGGTCGCCGGGGCAGGCCAGCGGCGGCCCGGCGGCCTGCCCGTACTTCCGGACTCCCGCGCCGTGCGGTGGTCGGCGGTGTGGCCGGTCGGCAGGACGGCGTCCGGCTCGCCGGCCCGCGCGCCGCCGACGTCCCGGTCCTGGCCCAGGTGGATGTCGCTGACGTGTGCGAGGACGAGCACGCGGTCGCCTCATGCCCTCCAGTCGGCCGCGTAGGCGCGGGCGGGGTTGTGGACGAGGACCAGATCGGCCAGTTCCCCGCCCAGCTCGCGCGCGACCCGCGGACGGAGGCCGCCCGCCGGGAGGGCTCCTGCGGCGCCGCCGAGCAGCAGCCGCTCGGCGTGTCCGGCCGCGGCGAGGTCGGCGAGGGTGTCCGGCAGCCGCCGGCCGGCGGCGCGGTGCTCGCCATCGGGAGCATCGGGACCGCCAAGGCCGCCGGGGCCGTCGGGACCGCCGAACACCAGATACGCGCCGGACGCGGCGGCCTCCCGCTGCGCCCGGGAATCGGGGAAGCGGCCCGCACGGCCCGGGCCCGGGCCCAGGCCCAGGCCCAGCAGGACGCTCGCGGGCGGCACGGCCAGCCGCCCGCACAGCAGCTCCAGGACCTCGGCGGCGGCCGTGTCCGCCCCCAGGTCGACGCCGACGGGCGCGCCGGTGGCGTGGTGGGCCTCGGCGGCGGCCGTCATGGTGCGCACCGCGTGGGCGTCCGGTCCGTGGAGGGCTCCGGCGACCGTGACCATCCCGGCGCGCGGCGCCGCGCCGTCCGGGGAGCCGCCCGGCGCGTCGCGCAGCCCGGCCGTCAGCTCCTCGACGAACAGGCCGGCCATCTCGCGCTTGACGGCGGCGAGTTCGCCGCTGCCGTAGTGGGCCGCGCGGTGCAGTCCGGTGGCGGCGACGAGGTGGACGCCCGTGGCCCGGGAGAGCGCGGCGAGCGCGGCGCCGCGGCGGCCCGTGCCGTACGGCGTCCACCGCGCCACCGCGCCTCCGCCCCGTTCGCGGAAGGCGCGCAGTCCGGCCTCGGCCGCCTCCCCGTCGCCCGGCTCCCGGCCGGGCGGCGGCGGGGTGTGCGGGAAGAGGCGGCCGTGGGCGTCGGTGACGCCGAGTTCGCCGGGCGGCAGGTCGCCCAGGACGGTGCGAACGGCCGCGATCACCGCCCCTCCCCGAAGCCCCCGGACGGATGCGGGACCGCGTACCGGGCTCGGCCGGGCGGCCGCTCGCCGGGCTCCTCCCGGAGGGTGGGGCGGACCGGCTCCCGGCGGTGCGGAACGAGCGCGGGGGCGGCGGAGTGCGCCCCGGGCTCGCGGACGGCGGGCGGGGTGATCTCGTCCTGCGTGGCGGGCACGGGGCGGCGCCTCCTCGGGCGGTCGTGCGGGGAGGGTGCGGGCGTCGAGCGGCGCGGGCGGCCCCCCGGCCGCCGACGCGGCGGGGCCGGGGGAGGCGGCGGACTCCCCGCTCCCCCGCCCTCCGGGTCCCTCCCGGCGGCGGCGCGCGCCTGCTCGGCGCCGCGGGGGCCGGTGCCGACGCGCCCGCGCTCCCGCAGCGGTTCCCGCCCGGCCCCGACCGGTTCCTCCGCGGTGTTCACACCGCGACTGTACCTACGGGTGGGCACGGCCCGTCACGACGGGGAAGCGGCCGGGGCGCGCACGGTGCGCGCCCCGGCCGCCGTGAAGCACCGGACGGGTGGGGGTCACAGGTCCAGGCCGGTGAGGACCATGACCCGCTCGTAGGTGTAGTCCTCCATGGCGAACAGCACGCCCTCGCGGCCGACGCCGGACTCCTTGGCGCCGCCGTAGGGCATCTGGTCGGCGCGGTAGGAGGGCACGTCGCCGATGATCACGCCGCCGACCTCCAGGGCGCGGTGGGCGCGGAAGGCGGCCTGCACGTCGTGGGTGAACACGCCCGCCTGCAGGCCGTACTTCGAGTCGTTGACCGCGGCGAAGGCGGCCTCCTCGCCCTCGGCGGAGGCGAGGGTCAGCACGGGCCCGAAGACCTCCTCGCAGGAGATCGTGGCGTCGGCGGGGACGTCGGCGAGGACGGTGGGGGCGTACGCGGCGCCGTCGCGCTTGCCGCCGGTCAGCAGCTTCGCGCCGGCCGCGACCGCCTCGTCCACCCAGGACTCCACCCGCTTCGCGGCGTCCTCGCTGATCAGCGGGCCGACGTCGGTGGCGTCGTCCGACGGGTCGCCGGTGACCTGCGCCTCGACGGCCGCGACCACCTTGGGCACCAGCCGGTCGTAGACGGAGGCGTCGGCGATGACGCGCTGCACGGAGATGCAGGACTGCCCGCCCTGGTAGTTGGAGAAGGTCGCGATGCGCTGCGCGGCCCGGTCCAGGTCGGCCTCGGAGGAGTAGTCGGCCAGCACCACGGCCGCGCCGTTGCCGCCCAGTTCCAGGGTGACGCGCTTGCGGGGCACGGAGTCCAGGATGGACCAGCCCACGGGGCCGGAGCCGGTGAAGGAGATGACCGGCAGCCGCTCGTCGGCCACCAGCGACGGCATGCGGTCGTTGGGGACGGTCAGGACGGACCAGGAGCCGGCCGGCAGGTCGGTCTCGGCCAGCAGTTCGCCGATGATGAGTCCCGACAGCGGGGTCGCCGGGGCGGGCTTGAGGATGATCGGCGCGCCGACCGCGACGGCCGGGGCGACCTTGTGGGCGCACAGGTTGAGGGGGAAGTTGAACGGCGCGATGCCCAGCACCGGTCCGCGCGGGAAGCGGCGGGTCAGGGCGAGGCGGCCGACCCCGCCCGCGTCGGTGTCCAGCCGCTGGGCGGTGCCGCCGTTGAAGCGGCGGGCCTCCTCGGCGGCCCAGCGGAAGACCGAGACGCAGCGGGCGACCTCGCCGCGGGCCCACTTGACGGGCTTGCCGCTCTCGGCCGAGATCAGCCGCGCGACCTCCTCGGCGCGCTCGGTCAGCCGCCGCACCACGTGGTCGAGCGCGGCGGCGCGCACGTGCGCGGGCGTGGCCGCGAACTCGGCGGCCACCCCGGCCGCGGCGGCCACGGCCCGCTCGACCTGGTCCTCGGTGGGGACGCTGACGGTGGCGACGGTCCGGCCGTCCCAGGGCGAGGTGACCTCGAAGGTCTCGTCGCCGGTCGCCTCGCGGCCGGCGAGCCAGAACGCGTGTGGGGAGGTCGCTGTGGTCACTGCGTATCCCGGCCCTTCCGAAGTGGTGGAGCGATGGAGGTGGTGATCGGGTGTGCGGGCCCGGCGGCTGCGCGGCCGGCTCCCGGCACCACCGTAGGGGCCGCGGCCGTGCGGGACTCTTGTCCGGCGCGTACCACTCGGGTCCGTCCGCGCACCGCTTTGGCAGGGAGGGCCCGGTTGCCCGCCCGCATGGTTGCCGCGACCATGACACAGCACGGAACGCACCACCCCCACCCGTCGAACTGGACACCCCAGGAGACGCGATGCGTAGACGTCCTCACCGGCGGCGGACCCTCACCGCCGCCGTCCTCCTCACCCTCGCACTGGCCGTTCCGCTCGGGGCGCAGGCCACCGCCGCTCCCCCCGGCGACGACCGGCGGGCCACCGCCGCCGGCGAGCGGCAGTACGAGATCGCCGGAGTCTCCGACGCCGCCCGGCGTACGGCCATCGCCCGCACCGGCGCGGCCATCGACGCGGTGCGCGAGCACTCGGTGGTGGTCACCGCCGACGCCGCGCAGGCCGAGAGGCTGCGCAAGGCGGGCCACCGCCTCACCGCGCTCCCCGCTCCCCCGGAGCGGGCCCCCGCGGAAGGCGGGGCGGGCACCCTCGACTTCCCGCCCTCCGACTCCGGCTACCACAACTACGCCGAGACCATGGCGGCGATCAACGGATACGTGCAGAAGTACCCGAACATCATGACCAGGAAGGTCATCGGCAAGTCCTACCAGGGCCGCGACATCGTCGCCGTCAAGATCAGCAACAACGCCGCCGCCGACGAGGCCGAGCCGGAGGTGCTGTTCACCCACCACCAGCACGCCCGCGAGCACCTGACCGTCGAGATGGCGCTGTACGTGATCCGCGAGTTCGGCGAGCGGTACGGCTCGGACTCCCGCATCACCCGCATGGTCGACACCCGCGAGCTGTGGGTGATCGCGGACGTCAACCCCGACGGCGGCGAGTACGACATCGCCTCGGGCAGCTACCGCAGCTGGCGCAAGAACCGCCAGCCCACCCCCGGCTCCTCGTACGTCGGCACCGACCTCAACCGCAACTGGTACTACCGCTGGGGCTGCTGCGGCGGCTCCTCCACCAGCCCCTCCAGCACCACCTACCGCGGCCCCTCGGCCGGGTCCGCGCCCGAGGTGAAGGTCGTCGCCGACTTCGTGCGCGGCCGGGTCGTGGGCGGAAAGCAGCAGATCAAGGCGCACATCGACTTCCACACCTACAGCGAGCTGGTGCTGTGGCCCTACGGCTACACCTACAACGACACCGCCGAGGGCCTCACCCGGGACGACCACAACGCCTTCGCCACCGTCGGCAGGGCGATGGCCGCCTCCAACGGCTACACCCCGCAGCAGTCCAGCGACCTGTACATCACCGACGGCACCATCAACGACTGGATGTGGGCCGAGCACCGCATCTTCAGCTACACCTTCGAGATGTACCCCGGCCCCAACGGGCGGGAGGGCTTCTACCCGCCCGACGAGGTGATCGAGCGGGAGACCAGCCGCAACGAGGGGGCCGTCCTGCTGCTGCTGGAGAACGCCGACTGCATGTACCGCTCGATCGGCAAGGAGGCGCAGTACTGCTCCTGACCGGCGCTCCGGCCCCCGTCCGGCCCCTCCCGGACGCCTAGCCGGCGGGGGGCACGGTCGCCGTCGCCTTGAGCGCCAGCCACAGCTCCATCCGCACGTCCGGATCGTCCAGCGACCGGCCGAGGATCTCCTCGACCCGCCGCATCCGGTAGCGGAGGGTGTGCCGGTGGACGCCGAGGTCGGCGGCGGCCGCGTCCCACTGCCCGTGCCGGGAGAGCCAGGCGTGCAGCGAGGCGACCAGGTCGCCGCGGCCGTGCGCGTCGTGCTCGTGCAGCGCCCGCAGCATGCCGTCGGCGAAGGCGCGCACCGCGTCGTCGGCCAGCAGCGGGAGCACCGAGCCGGAGGCGACGTCCTCGTGCTCGACCAGCGCCCGGCCGCGGCGGCGGGCGACGGACAGCGCCTGCTCGGCCTGCTTGAAGGCGGCGGCCGCGGAGGCGAGCCCGGCGGGCGCCGAGACGCCGACGACCACCGCGTGCTCCGGCCCGGCGCCCACCGGTTCGCCCTCGGCGGCCGCCGTCCGGCCCGCGAAGTCCGCGCAGGCCGCCGCGGCGGCGCCGCCGTCCGCCACCAGTCCCACCAGCCGCCGGTCGTGCGGGACCAGCAGGACCGACTCCCCGGCCCGCGCGGCGGCCGACTCGGCCCGCTCGGCGAGCGCCCGCACCCCGGCGGGCAGGGCGCCCTCCGGCTCGCACGCCTCACCGGGAGCGCCGCCCCGCGCCGTGTCCCCGGCGGCCTCCGCGGCCCCCGCCGTCCTGCGCCGTCCCGCCGCGCCCTCGGCCACGACCACCCGCAGCGGCTCGTCCAGCAGCGTGCCGTAGAGCGGGCCGGCCACCGCCCGGGCGTGGTCGGCCTCCCCCGCCAGCAGCATCCGCAGCACCGCCGCGCCCAGCCGCCGCTCGGCCTCCAGCAGGGCGCGGGACCTCTCGGTGGTCAGGGTCAGCAGGGCGACGGCGGAGTTGACGGCGTAGCGCTCGGCGGTTCCCGGCGGGGCGCCGGTGCCGACCGCGAGCACGGCCCTCACCCGCCGCCCCGAGCCGATCGACTGCAGCTCCACCCGGTCCTCGGCCCGCTCCCCGGCCCGGTCGCCGTCCTCCGCCTCGCTCACCACGGCGCTGGCGGGCGCGGGCCGGTCGCGCAGCCGCCGCACCTCGCCGGTCAGCCGGGCGGCGCGGCGGGACGCCCAGGCGGGGGCGGCGGCGACCAGCGCGCCGGAGACGTCGTAGAGCGCGGCCCAGCCGTCGACGTGGGAGGCCAGTTTCGCCAGCAGGGCGGCGGGACCCCGCGCGGACAGCGCGGCGCGGGTCATCTCGCGCTGGGCCTCGAAGCCGGCGGTGACCGCGCGGTACTGCTCCGCGGCGTTGGCCGCCGAGACCGCCTTGCTGATGGCCAGGAACGGGGTGCGCCGGGGCACCTCCAGCAGCGGGAAGCCGGCCTCGCGGGCGGCGTCCAGCAGCGCCCGCGGCACCCTGTCATAGGCGACCCCGGCCGCGAAGCCCAGCCCGACCACCCCGGCGGCGTCCAGCCGCGCGACGTAGCGGCGCATCGCCTCCGCGTCCTCGACGGCGAGCTTCATCGCCGTGACCAGCAGCAGCTCCCCGCCCTCCAGGTACGGCACGGGGTCGGCCAGCTCGCTGACGTGGGCCCAGCGCACGGGGGTGTCCAGCCGCCCCTCGCCCGCGAGGACGGTGAGCTTGAGGGAGGAGTGCTGGACCAGCGAGGCGAGGGTGAGCGACATGGCTGACCTGAGGCCCTTTCCGGCGGTCGGCCGCCCGGTCGGCGGCCTTGGCGGGCGGGGAGGGACGGCGACGGGTTTCCGTCCGTGCGGTGGCGGGGGTGGGCGGGGACGGGCGGGAGTGGGCGAAGGCGAGGGTGAGGAGGATAAGAAGGATACGGCGGTACCGCGCCTGACCGTACAGCCGTACGCGCCGTCGTGCGCTCCCCGCTCTCCCCCGCTGCCCGCGCGCCCCCGTTACTCCCCGAGCCGGGTGAGGACCGGCGGGCTCGCCTCGCCCCGGACGGTGGTGAGCGACACCACCGCGTGGCCCGGCGGCACCTTGTGGGCGAGGTCGGAGGCGGACCAGCGCTCGCGCTGGACCGTGCGCACCGTGACCGAGCGGGTGGTCGCCCGCACCCCCGTGAACAGGGTGCGCACCCCGCGCAGGGCGCGGCGGAGCAGGCCGCCGGAGAAGTCGGGGTTGTGGGTGACGTCCTCGGTCTTCACCCAGTCCCGGCCCCACGCCTGCGCGAACACCTCGCCGTCCCAGGTGCTCACCCCCGACAGCACCACCCGGCAGCCGACCGCTCCGACCGCCGCCGCGCGCAGCGGCTCGGGCACCTCGTCCAGGCTGCGCAGCGCCAGCACCACCCCCGCGTTGGCCGTCCGCAGCCGCTGGACGGCGCGCACGGAGGCGGGGGTGAGGGTGTGCGCGGCGTCGTCGAGCACCAGGCAGGCGAAGAGGGAGCGCTCGTCGCGGTCGCGGGCGCAGGCGGTGAACTGGGCGAGCAGCAGGCGGGCCAGCAGCCGGGAGGCCTCGGCGTGGCCGCGCTCGGGCAGGTCGACGCGGACCCGCAGCGGGTGCTCCAGATGGCGCATGGCGAAGGGGCGGGCGCCGCCGCCGGTGCCGAAGAACCCGGCGAACGCGGGCCGGTCCAGCAGCGCGATCCGGTCGGCGAGCAGCGGGCCCACGTCGCCGGGGCGCCCGGCCTGGCGCTCGCGGGCGTCCAGTTCGCGCAGGGCGGCGCCGTCCCCGGCGGCCTCGCACGCCTGGCGCAGCGCGGCGAGGGCGACCGGGACCCCGTCGAGCAGCTCGCGCAGTTCGGGGACGGACGGGAAGCGTCCGTGGGCGGCCCGGTGGGGGCCGATGAGCTGGGCGAGGGCGGTGGCGGCGCGGCGGGTGTCGGCCTCGCCGCCGAAGCCGCCCGCCCCGCCGGGTCCGGCCGGGCCGCCGGGCACGTCCCCCACCAGCGCCTCGGCCAGGACGGCGGCGGCCTCGTCCGGGTCGTCGGTGCCGCCGTAGAGGTCGAGGTCGTGGGCGGAGGCGGGGTCGCCGAGCCGGACCACCACGTCGTAGGCGTCGTCGGAGCCGAGCCCGGCGCCCGCCGTGCCCACGGCGACCACCGCGGCCCGCCCGGCGAGCGCCTGGAGGGCGAGGGACTCCACCACGGGCCGCACCACCCGGCTGGTCTTGCCCGCCGCCGACGGCCCCACCACCAGCAGCGAGGTGCTCAGCAGCGCGGGCTCCAGGGCGAGGGAGACGCCGCGGTAGGCGTACGGGTTGCGCTCCTCGTCGGGCGCGGCGCCCAGCCGCACCTGCCCGGTCAGCAGGTCGTGCCGGGCCGCCCGGGCGGGCAGGTCGCGGTCCCCGGAGGGGTGGGTGAAGGCCGCGGCGCCCCGGTCGAGCACGGTCCCGGTGAAGGCGGGCAGCCGGTCGTGCCGCGCCCGCACCGACTGCCAGGCGCGGTCGATCCGGACGTAGTCGACGTCGTTCATGCGCCCGCCGTGGATCTCGGCGGTCAGCCGGTCGGCGGCGGCGTGCTCGCCGACGGCCCGCAGCTGGGGCCAGAGCGCCGGGTCGGCGGGGCCGCCGGGGGGCGCGGGGGCCGGGGCGGCGTCCGGCCCCGCCCCGTTCCGGGATCCGCCCAGCGCGGGGCGCACGTGGCGGCGCCAGACCTCGCCCCAGCGGCCGATCTTCCCGAAGACCCACGCCAGCAGGGCGGCGACGAGGGCGTAGTAGACGTAGGCGGCGGTGGCGAAGGCCTCGACGTCGCCCGAGGCGCCCTTCCAGGAGTCGGGCGTGAACCAGTCCAGCGGCCACATCAGCGGCGGGATGTAGCCGTTGTAGTTCAGCGACCACACCAGCAGGGCGCACAGCAGCGCCAGCGCCGCGCCGCCCAGCAGCTGCCGGTCGTCCAGCCGGTCGGGGTCCTCCGGGGGCCTGGGCCGGTGCCCGTACCGCCAGACGCCCGGGCCCGCCTCGGGCCGCGGGGTGCGCAGCCACTCGCCCAGGGAGGGACCGGCCGCGGGCGCCTGCCGCGGCATCGGCGGCGCGGGCGGGGTCAGCGGCATCGCCGGCAGGCCCTCCGGCCCGCCGCGCGCCCCCCGCGGGTCCCGTGCGTCCCATGCCCCGTGCGCCCCGCCGTCCACCATGCCCCGCTCTGCTCCTCGCCCGGCACGCCCTCGCCCGTCCACCGTCCCAATCTAGACCCCGGGCACGGCAGTTGGCCGCCGTACGCGGCCGGCCATGTCCACCGCGGCCAACACGACACGGCCACTTCTCCGCAGCGGTGCATGTCGACGCCCCCTCCCCCGGCCTAGCCTGCGAAGAACCGCACCCCTGAACACCCCTTCGCACCGATGAGTCCGAGGAGTCTGCCATGACCGAACTGTCCGGAGGCCCCGCCCTCCCCCAGGAGCGCCGTGTCGTCACCGCGATCCCCGGACCGAAGTCGCAGGAGCTGATGGCCCGCAAGCAGGCGGCCGTGGCGTCGGGCGTGGGAACGGTGATGCCCGTGTTCGCCGCCCGCGCCGGGGGCGGCGTCCTGGAGGACGTCGACGGCAACTCCTTCATCGACCTGGGCTCCGGCATCGCCGTGACCTCGGTCGGCAACAGCGCCGAGGCCGTGGTGCGCCGCGCCGCCGCCCAGCTGGAGCGGTTCACCCACACCTGCGTGATGGTGACCCCCTACGAGGGCTACGTGGAGGTCTGCGAGGAGCTGGCGAAGCTCACGCCCGGCGACCACGCCAAGAGGTCGGCGCTGTTCAACTCGGGCGCCGAGGCGGTCGAGAACGCCGTGAAGATCGCCCGCTCGTACACCGGGCGCCAGGCCGTCGTCGTCTTCGACCACGGCTACCACGGCCGCACCAACCTCACCATGGCGCTGACCGCGAAGAACATGCCGTACAAGCAGGGCTTCGGCCCGTTCGCGCCCGAGGTCTACCGCGTGCCGGTCGCCTACCCCTTCCGCTGGCCCACCGGCCCGGAGAACTGCGCCGAGGAGGCCGCGGCCCAGGTCATCGACCAGATCTCCAAGCAGGTCGGCGCCCGGAACGTGGCCGCCCTCGTCATCGAGCCGGTCCTGGGCGAGGGCGGGTTCATCGAGCCCGCCAAGGGCTTCCTGCCGCGCATCGAGCGGTTCGCCAGGGAGAACGGGATCGTCTTCGTCGCGGACGAGATCCAGTCCGGCTTCTGCCGCACCGGCCAGTGGTTCGCCTGCGAGGACGAGGGCATCGTCCCGGACCTGATCACCACCGCCAAGGGCATCGCCGGCGGTCTGCCGCTGGCCGCCGTCACCGGCCGCGCCGAGATCATGGACGCCGTGCACTCCGGCGGCCTCGGCGGCACCTACGGCGGCAACCCGGTGGCCTGCGCCGCCGCGCTGGGCGCGATCGAGACGATGCGCGAGCAGGACCTGAACGCGAAGGCCCGCCGCATCGAGGAGATCATGAAGCCGCGGCTGGAGAAGATGGCCCAGCGGCACGGCGTGATCGGCGAGGTCCGCGGCCGGGGCGCGATGATCGCCGTCGAGCTGGTGAAGCCCGGCACCAAGGAGCCGGACCCCGAGGCCACCGCCGCCGTCGCCGGGTACTGCCACCAGGCGGGCGTGCTGGTGCTGACCACCGGCACCTACGGCAACGTGGTCCGCTTCCTCCCGCCGCTGGTCATCGGCGAGGATCTGCTGAACGAGGGCCTGGACGTCGTCGAGGAGGCCCTGGCGGAGCTGGGCTGACCCCCCGGGACCGCACCGGAGCGAGGAGCGGCGTGAAGAATGTGTGCGAGGGCCATGGCCTTGCGGTGACACGCCTGTCGGCCGTCCACCGCCTGCCGTACGGTCTTCCTCGGAAGAACGCAGTGTCCCGCCCGCGGGTGACCGCGGGCGGCGCCGAGCCGGCGATTCCCCTTCTCCGGCCCGGCTGTGCCCTCGCGCACACTCCTCACCGATCGGACGGCCGCCCGCCCCACACCCCCCGGGGCGCGCGGTGACCGGTCGCCACGGCGGCTCCGGAACCCTCCCCCCTGTTCCGGAGCCGCCGTTCCGCGTTCTCCGGACGCCCGCCGCGGTGCTGGTCGCGGTGCTCCTGCCGCTGCTGCTCCTCGCCGCCGTCACCTGGCAGGTGACGGCCGGCGGGCCGCTGGCGGACGCGGACGAGCGCCTGGCGCGGGAGATGCGCGAGGACGCCCCGCCGACCGCGTTCGCCGAACTCCTGGCGGACCTGGGCAACGTCGAGGTCGCGCTGCCCGTCCTGGCCGCGGCGCTGGCGTACGCGTGGCTGCGGGGGCGGGGGCGGCGTCCGCCGCCGGCGGCCGTGGCGGCCGCCGTGGCGATGGCCTCCGTACCCGCCCTGGTGGCGCCGCTGAAGGCGCTGACCGGGCGGCCCGGTCCGCTCGGCGGCACCGGCTACTTCCCCTCCGGCCACGCGGCGACGGCCGTGGTCGCCTACGGCGCCGCCGCTGTGCTGGTGCTGCCGTACGTCCGCGCGCGGGTGCGGTGGGCGCGGTGGGCCCTGCCGGCGGCGGCCGCGCTGGTGTGCGCCGCCGTGGGCGCGGGGCTGGTGTGGCGGGGGTACCACTGGCCGCTGGACGTGCTGGGGAGCTGGTGCCTGGGGGTTCCGCCGCTGGCCGCGGTCCTCGCCGCCTCCCGCCGGGCCGGGCGGCGCCCGCCGGACGGTCCCCGGCCGGGCTCCCGGACCGCGGCGCCGCGGTCGGCGCCCGGCGCGTAGGACCGGCTCCCGGGAGCAGCGCCTCGCCCGGCATCCGCGCGGAGGGCTCCGCCACCGTGCTCCCGCCGGACGCCGCCCTGTGCGCCGGTCACACACCCGGTCCGCGACGGGGACCCGGGTCCGCGACGCCCGCCGCGGCCGTGTCCAGGACCTGGGTGTGGTGGGTGCCGTCCTGCCGGGGGAGGTCCTCCTCGACGGACTCGATCCGGTGGAGGACGAACCAGACGACCAGCGCGACGGCCGCCACGGAGACCGCGAGGGAGATGGCCCCGAGGACGAGCCCCGCCGTCGCCTGGCCGCCGCCGTACGCCTCGCCCCGCCCGACCCTGCGGCGCGCCGCGATGCCCAGGCCGACGGCGACGGGGGCGGTGAAGACGGCCAGGACGATGCCGTAGAGGGTCGTCACCAGGACGATGCTGACGATGCCGAGGACCATCGCCGCGGTGCAGAGGCCGCTCACCGGGGGCGGCGGCGGAAGCGGCGCCCGGCCGGGGCCGGGCCACGGTGCGCCGTACGCGTGTCCGGGCCCGTACCCGTACGGCTGCGGCGGGGGCTGCGGCGGCAGTCCGCCGGGCGGTGCGAACACCGCCGCGGTGGGCGGGCCGGCCGGCGGCGCGCCCGTGCCGTCCGCCGCCGCCCCGGGCGGTACGCCCTCCCCCGGATACCGGTTCTCCGGCATGTCCCCCTCCTCGTCACGTGTCCGGTCATCGTAGGGGCGCGCGCGCCGCGCCCCCGCCCCGCCCTACCATGGCCGCGCCCCCGTCCCCCTGGAGGAATCTTGTCCAGCCCCGGCAGCGGTGACCTGTCCGCCTTCATCGCCGGCCTTCCCAAGGCCGAACTCCACGTCCACCACGTCGGATCGGCCTCCCCCCGCATCGTGGCCGAGCTGGCCGCCCGGCACCCGAACCCGGCGGTGCCGGCCGACGAGGAGGCGCTCGCGGAGTTCTTCACCTTCAGTGACTTCGCCCACTTCATCGAGGTCTACCTGTCCGTGGTGGACCTGGTCCGCGACGCCGAGGACGTCCGGCTGCTGACCTACGAGGTCGCGCGGGACATGGCCCGCCAGAACATCCGCTACGCCGAGCTGACGGTCACCCCCTACAGCTCGACGCGGCGCGGCATACCCGAGCGCGCCTTCATGGAGGCGATCGAGGACGCCCGCCGGGCCGCGGCCGCCGAGCTGGGCGTGACCCTGCGGTGGTGCTTCGACATCCCCGGCGAGGCGGGCCTGGAGGCCGCCGAGGAGACCACCCGGCTGGCCTGCGAGCTGCGCCCGGAGGGGCTGGTCTCCTTCGGCCTGGGCGGCCCGGAGGCGGGGGTGCCGCGCCCGCAGTTCAAGCCGTACTTCGACCGCGCCATCGCCGAGGGCCTGCGCAGCGTCCCGCACGCGGGCGAGACCACCGGTCCCCGGACGGTCTGGGACGCCCTGGACTCCCTGCGCGCCGAGCGCATCGGCCACGGCACCAGTTCCGTGCGCGACCCGGAGCTGCTGGCGCACCTGGCCGAGCACCGCATCCCGCTGGAGGTCTGCCCGACGTCCAACGTCGCCACCCGCGCCGTGGCCTCGCTGGACGAGCACCCGATCGCGGAGATGGTCAAGGCGGGCGTGCTGGTCACGGTCAACAGCGACGACCCGCCGATGTTCGGCACCGACCTGTGCGCCGAGTACGGGATCGCCGCCCGGCTGCTGGGGCTGGACGCGGCCGGGGTGGCGGCGCTGGCGAAGAACGCCGTGACCGCCTCGTTCGCGCCCGAGCAGGTCAAGTCGTCCCTGCTGGCCGAGATCGACGCCTACCTGGCCTCCTGGCGGGGCTGACCGTGCCCGGCCGCGGGGGCGTCCTGGCCGTCGCGCACCGCGGCCACCCCTACCGCGAGCGCGAGAACACCCTGCCGTCGGTGCGGGCCGCGCTGGCGGCGGGCGCGGACGCGGTGGAGGTGGACGTGCGCCTGACCGCGGACGGCACCCCGGTGCTGCTCCACGACGCGACGCTGGAGCGGCTGTGGGGAGTGGGCCGTCCGCTGGCGGCGGTCCGCGACCGCGACCTGCCGGCGGGCGTGCCCGCCCTGGCCGACGCCCTGGCCGAGGCGGCGCCGGCGGCGGGGGCCCGGCTGCTGATCGACCTGCCGGACCCGGGCGCCGCGCCCGCGGCCGTGGCCGAGGTCCGCGCCGCGGGCGCGGCGGAGCGCGTGTACTGGTGCGGGGACCCGGCGGCCGTGCTCGCCGTCCGCGCGGCGGACCCCGGCGCGGAGACCGCGCTGACCTGGAAGCGCGCGGCCCCGGTGCGGCCCTCCCTGCTGGCCGCCCTCCGCCCCCGCTGGCTCAACTGCCGCTTCGGCCTGCTGGACGCCCCCCTGGTCGAGCGGGCCCGCCGCGACGGCCTGCTCGTCTCGTGCTGGACGGTGGACACCGGCGCCGCGATGCGCCGTCTGGCCGCGCTGGGCGCCGACTCGATCACCACCAACCGCGTCGACGTCCTGCGCCGCGTCCTGGACCGGCGCTGACGCACGGCGGCCCCCGCGCCCGGGAGGGGCGCGGGGGCCGGAGGGCGGCGGCGCGTCAGAGCGCCGTCATCACGTGCTTGACGCGGGTGTAGTCCTCCAGGCCGTACGCGGAGAGGTCCTTGCCGTAGCCGGACTTCTTGAAGCCGCCGTGCGGCATCTCGGCGACCAGCGGGATGTGGGTGTTGATCCACACGCAGCCGAAGTCGAGCGCCCTGGACATCCGCATCGCGCGGGCGTGGTCCTTGGTCCACACCGAGGACGCCAGGGCGTATTCGACGTCGTTGGACCAGGCCACCGCCTGGGCCTCGTCGGAGAACTTCTGCACGGTGATGACCGGGCCGAAGACCTCGTTCTGGACGATCTCATCGTCCTGCCTCAGTCCGGAGACGACGGTCGGGGCGAAGAAGTAGCCCTTGTCGCCGACGCGGTGGCCGCCGGTCTCGACCCGGGCGTGGTCGGGCAGCCGCTCGATGAAGCCGGTGACCTTCTCCAGGTGGGTGGGGTTGTTCAGCGGCCCGTAGAAGCAGTCCTCGTCCTCGAGGTCGCCGGTCCTGACCTCGGCGGCGGCCTTGGTGAGGGCCGCGACGAACTCGTCGTGGACCGACTCGTGGACCAGCACGCGGGTGGCCGCGGTGCAGTCCTGGCCGGCGTTGAAGAAGCCCGCGTCGCGGATGCCCTCGACGGCGGCCGGGATGTCGGCGTCCTCGAAGACCACGCAGGGGGCCTTGCCGCCCAGCTCCAGGTGGACCCGCTTGACGTCCTTGGCCGCGCTGCCGGCGACCTCCATGCCCGCGCGGACCGATCCGGTGATGGAGGCCATCGCCGGGGTGCGGTGCTCGACCATCAGCCGTCCGGTGTCGCGGTCGCCGCAGACGACGTTGAAGATCCCGGCGGGCAGGTCCAGCTCCCGGAGCACGCCGCCGATGATCTCGGCGAGCAGCACGGTGGAGGCCGGGGTGGTGTCCGACGGCTTGAGGACGACGGTGTTGCCCGCGGCCAGCGCCGGGGCGAACTTCCACACGGCCATCATCATCGGGTAGTTCCACGGCGCGACCTGGGCGCAGACGCCGACCGGCTCGCGCCGGACGAAGGACGTCATGCCCTCCATGTACTCGCCGGCGGACTTGCCCTCCAGCAGGCGGGCGGCGCCCGCGAAGAAGCGGATCTGGTCGAGCATCATCGGCAGCTCCTCCTGCCGGGTCAGCTCCAGCGGCTTGCCGGTGTTCTCGCACTCGGCCGCCAGCAGTTCGTCGGCGCGCTTCTCGACCGCCTCGGCGATCTTGAGGACGGCGACCTGGCGGGTGCCGGGGGTGGCGTCGCGCCAGGCGGGGAATGCGGCCTCGGCGGCGGCCATGGCGGCGTCGACGTCGGCGGCGGCGGACAGCGGCGCCGTCGCGTACACCTCGCCGGTCGCCGGGTTGACCACCTCGGTGGTGCGCCCGTCGGCGGCGTCCCGGAACTCCCCGTCGATGTAGTTGCGCAGCCGACGCAGTTCGGTGCCCATCTTCGCGCACTCCTGCTCTGTTGTCCGATAGATGAGACACCCACCCTAACCATCGGAGGGGCGTGTCCGACATACCCGCTCCCACACCCGCTCCCGCACCCGCACCCGGGGTGCCCCGGATCCGGCCGGCCCGCGTGCCCCGTCCCCGGCCGCCCCGGCCGCGGACCGGTGGGCCGTGCGGACGACCCGGGGCGCCTCCCGAAGGGCCGTTCGGTGGAAACTGGGCCGCGCCCGCGCCCGATGGCCCCCGCCTCCGCTCCCGCGGTCCGTACGGTGCCAGTGACCGATACCCCTGGCACTCGTTCACCCCGTCAGGGGAAGGCACGACCCGGAAGGCGAGCGGAGGTGCCCGTCGTGGTGGCTGCACCCGAGGACCTGCTCTGGGCACGCGGACTGCACCACGAGCACGAGGGTTCGCCCGCGCTGCTGGACGTGTGCGTCGGGGTCCGCGAGGGCGAGATCCTCTCCGTCACCGGTCCGCGCGGCTGCGGCAAGTCCACGCTGCTGGGCTGCCTGTCGGGGCGGCTGGTGCCCGCGCGGGGCGAGGTGTGGTTCGACGGCGTCCCGCTGCACACCCTGCCCGTCTCGGCCCGCGAGCGGCTGCGCCGCGACCGCTTCGGCTGGATCGGCAGCGAACCGCAGCTCCTGCCGGAGCTGACGGTGTGGGAGAACGCCGCGCTGCCGCTGCTGCTGTCCGGCACCGGGCGGCGCGAGGCGCGCCGCAGGGCGTGCGAGTGGCTGGAGCGGCTGGACGTCGGGGACCGCGCGCGCAGCCGGCCGGGCGCGCTGCTGCAGTCGCAGCGGCAGCGGGTGGCCATCGCCCGCGCGCTGGCGCACTCCCCCGCCGTGGTCTTCGCCGACGAGCCGACCGCGCCGCTGCACCAGGCCGACCGCGCCCAGGTGCTGCGCACCCTGACCACCGCGGCCCGCTCCCACCGGATCACGGTCGTCCTGGCCAGCCACGACGCCCAGGTGGCGCGTGTGGCGGACCGCGCGGTCACGCTCGTGGACGGCCGCCGGGTGGGCGCCGACGCCCCGCCGCCCACGGACATGCCCGTGAAGCCGGATCCGGGGGGCAGTCCGGAAGGCAGGGCAGCGTGCTCGCTCTCCGCCTAGTGCGCACCTTCCGCCCCTCGGCGCTGGCGCGGCGGATGCTGGTCGCCGGCGCCGCCGGGGCCGTGGGCTTCCTGCTGCTGAGCGCGCTGGGCTACGCCGTCG
This sequence comes from Streptomyces sp. DH37, assembly GCF_029813835.1. GTDB lineage: Bacteria > Actinomycetota > Actinomycetes > Streptomycetales > Streptomycetaceae > Streptomyces. The sequence goes on along the minus strand of NZ_JARVKV010000065.1, from coordinate 8,104 downwards.
CCCACCCGGAGCGGCCCGGAGCGGCGGCGGCTCGGCTGCTGTGGTGCGCGGTGCCGCTGGCGGCCTGCGTGCACTTCGCCGTCGCCGCCGTCCGCAGCGACCCCGGCGTGCGCCCCCGGGCCGGTCTGGACGCGGTCGGCGTGGGGCCCGCGCGGCTGCCGCTGCTGGCCGCGGTGACCACGGGGCTGTACTGCGCGCTGGGGTGCGCGCTGGCCCTGCCGGCCTTCCTCCACCTGCGCGGCGGGCTCGGGGACGCGCTGAGCGGCGGACCGGGCGGCGGCCCGGCCGGCGGACTGGGCAGGCTCCTGGACGGCGTGCCGCTGGCCGGCGCCGCGGGCGAGCTGCTGGGCGCCGGGCAGCCGCTGCCGCGGGCCGCGGCGCTGACGCTGCTGGCGGTGCCGCCGCTGGCCGCGGCCGGGGCGAGCGCGGTGGCCACCGGGAGGCGCACGGCCGCCCTCGACCACCGCCCGGGCCTGCCCGCCGCCCTCCCCCACCGACCGCCGCCGGTGCCCACCGGGCTGCCCTGGGGTGTGGCGGTCACCGCGGCCGGGCTGGCGCTGGAGGCGTACGCCGCCGAGCGGCTCATCGCCTCCGCCGGTCCCCGGATGCCGCTGCCGGGCTCGCTGGACGGCCTGGGTCCGGGGGTCGTCGCCGGCTGGCTGCTGATCGCCCTGGGGCTGGTGCTGGCCGGTCCGGGCCTGGTCCACCTGTGCGGGCTGCTGCTGGCGGTCGGGCGGCCGGGGGTGCTGCGGCTGCTGTCGGGCCGGGTGCTGCGCGAGGAGGCGCCGCGGGTGGGCCATCCGGTGGGGCTGCTGTGCGCGGTGACGGCGGGGACGGTGGCGGCGGTCCGGCTGCACGGGTCGGGCGCGGTGTCCGGCGCCGCCGGCGCCGGGGAGCCGGCCGTGGGGCCGCTGGCCGCGCTGGGTGCGGCGGTGGTCGTGGTGTGCACGGTGGCGGGCGCGCTGAGCGCGGCGTCGGAGTTCCGCAGCGCCCGCGCGTCCGCCAACGACGGGCTGCGGCGGCTCGGCGTGCCGCGCGGGCTGCTGCGCGCCGCCGCGGCGCTGCGGGTGGCGGTCCTGCTGGGCGTGCTGGTGCCGCTGGCCTGGCTGGTGGCGGAGCTGGCCGCGATGCCGCTGGTGCGGTGAGGCGCGGTCCGCGCGCCGTCCGGCCCCCGCGGGCCGGGCGGTGGACGCCGGGGAGGCCGCCGGAGGGGCCGCCGTCGGCCTGACGCGCCGCCACGGGCGCGAGGCCCGCCCCGGCGGGACATCCGCCCGGCGGTCACGGCGCGGGGAGGACGACCACCTCGCCGGGGGCGAAGACGACGGAGACGGCCGTGCCCGGCTCGGGCGCCGTGTGCAGGGGGCAGGACGCCTCCAGGGCGGGGCCGCGTTCGGGGGCGAGCAGCAGCGAGACCTCCGAGGAGCCGCCGCCGCGCAGGGTGCGGGCGGTGACGGTGCAGGGCAGGCCCTCGTCCCCGGCGAGCCGTACTCCGGCGGGGCGCACCAGCAGGGTGCACGGCCCGTCCGGCGTGCCGGGCGGTACGGGCACCGCGCCCCAGGGGGTGTCCGCGGCGCCTCCGGTCTCCCCCGTGCCGCCGGTGTCCGCGCGTACGGTCGCCGCGGCGAGGTTGGTGAAGCCCAGGAAGCGGGCGACGAACTCCGAGGCGGGGCGGAGCCACACCTCCGCCGGGCTGCCGGTCTGGGCGATCCGCCCGGCCTCCATCACCACCACCCGGTCGGCGAGCGCGAAGGCCTCGCCCTGGTCGTGGGTGACGGCCAGCACGGTGGTGCCCAGGCGGCGGAAGAGCTGCCGCAGTTCGACCACGAGCCGCTCGCGCAGGGACCGGTCGAGCTGGCCGAGCGGCTCGTCCAGCATCAGCAGGCCGGGGCGGGGCGCGAGCGCGCGGGCGAGGGCGACGCGCTGCTGCTCGCCGCCCGAGAGGGCTGTGACGGCCCGCCGCTGCGCGCCGGGCAGGCCGACCAGGTCCAGGAGCTCGGCGACCCGGTCCTCGGTCCGTCCCCGCGGTTCGCCGCGCATGCGCGGTCCGAAGGCGACGTTGCCGCCGACGTCGCGGGTGGGGAAGAGCTGGTGGTCCTGGAACATCAGGCCCACCCCGCGCCGGTGCGGCGCCACCCCGCGCTGGTCGCGGCCGGCGAGCAGCACCCGCCCGGCGTCCGGCTCCGTCAGCCCGGCGACGACCCGCAGCAGCGTGGACTTGCCGCTGCCGGAGGGCCCGAGCACGCAGACGATCTCGTGTTCGGCGACGTCGAGGTCGACGGCGTCCAGGGCGGTGCGGTCGCCGAAGCGCACGGTGACCGCGTCCAGTCGCAGCGAGGCCATCCCTACAGCTCTCCCGATCGGTCGGTGCGGACGCCCTCCAGCGCCAGCAGGGTCGCCGCGCACACCAGCATCAGGACGGTGCTGAGCGCCATGGCCTGGCCGTAGCTGGCCTCGCCGGCCCGGCCGAGCAGGCGGGCGACGGCGACGGGCAGGGTGGGGGCGTCGGCCCGGGCGATGAAGACGGTGGCGCCGAACTCGCCCAGGGAGACGGCGAAGGCGAAGCCGGCGGCGACCAGCAGTGCCCGCCGCACCAGCGGCAGGTCCACCTCGCGCCACACGCGCGCGGGCGAGGCGCCCAGCACGGCGGCGGCCTCCCGTAGCCGGGTGTCGACGGCGCGCAGGACCGGCAGCAGGGTCCGCACCACGAAGGGGACGCCGACCAGGGCCTGGGCGAGCGGGACCAGGATCCACGACGAGCGCAGGTCCAGCGGAGGGGCGTCCAGGGCGATGAGGAACCCGAAGCCGACGGTGACCGCCGAGGTGCCCAGCGGCAGCATCAGCAGCGCGTCGAAGCCGCGCAGCAGTCTCCCGGCCCGGCCCCCCGGCCCGCGCAGGGTGAGGGCGACGGCGGCCGGGACGCCCACGGCCAGGGCGATGGCGGTGGCGGTGGCGGCGTAGGCCAGGGAGTTGCCGATCGCCTCCAGCGGGGCGACGGTGAAGGTGCCTCCGGCCGCGTCGGCCGAGGCCAGGGAGCGGTAGTGGTGCAGGCCGTAGCCGTCCGGGCCGCGCAGGGACCGTTCGACGAGCACGGCGAGCGGGGTGACGATCAGCACGGCGATCTGGAGCAGCACTCCCGCGAGCAGCGCCCGCCGGGCGGCCCCGCGCGGGCGGCGGGCGGTGCGGGCGGCGTCGACCAGGCCCAGGGGGACCCTGCGGCGGCGGACGACGGCGGCGTGGAAGGCCATCAGGGCGGCGACGGCGGCGAACTGCAGCAGGGTCAGGACGGCGGCCGTGGGCAGGTCCAGCAGCTGGGCGGTCTGCCGGTAGACCTCCACCTCCAGGGTGGCGTGGCGGGGTCCGCCGAGGATCTGGACGACGCCGAAGGAGGTGAAGGTGAACAGGAAGACCATCAGCGCGGCGGCGGCCACCGACGGGGCGAGCGCGGGGAGGGTCACGGTGCGCCAGGCGGCCCACCGGCTCGCGCCGAGCACCCGTGCCGCCTCCTCCTGGCGGGGGTCGAGCTGCGCCCACAGGCCGCCGACGATCCTCACGACCACGGCGTAGTTGAAGAAGACGTGGGCCAGCAGGATGGCGGTGACGCCGGTGTCCAGCCGCACCCCCCACCACTGGTCCAGCAGCCCGCCGCGGCCGAGCAGGGCCAGGAACGCGGAGCCGACGACGACGGTGGGCAGCACGAACGGCACGGTGACCACCGCCCGCAGCGCCCGCCTGCCGGGGAAGTCGCAGCGGGCCAGCACGTACGCGCCGGGCAGCGCCAGCAGCAGGGTGAGCGCGGTGGAGGCCGCCGCCTGCCACAGCGTGAACCACACCACGCCGGCGATGCCGGGGTCGGTGAGCACGCCGGCGATCCGGTCCAGGTGCCACCGCCCGCCGTCGTACAGGCCGCGGGCGGTGATCGCGGCGACGGGATAGGCGAAGAACAGCGCGAGGAACGCGGCCGGCACGGCCGTCAGCGCCAGCCGTGCCGCCGTTCCCGCGCGCGGGCCCGTCCTCACCTCACGACGGCCGAGGTCCACGCCTTGACCCATGCCTCGCGGTTGTCGGCGATCTTCCCGGGGGGCAGGGTGTGGGGGTCCTCGATGGTCTCGCCGTACCGGGTGAAGACCTCGGGCAGCCTGGCGTCCTCGCGGACGGGGTTGACGAACATCTGCAGCGGCATGTCCTCCTGGAAGGACCGGCCGGTCAGGAAGTCCAGCAGCGCCTTGCCGCCCTCGGGGTTGTCCGCGCCCTCCAGCAGCCCGGCGAACTCGATCTGGCGGAAGCAGGTGCCGGTGGCCACGCCGGTGGGGGCCTGCTCCGGTGCGGGGTCGGCGCCCAGGACCTCGGCGGGCGGGCTGGAGGCGTAGGAGACGACCAGCGGCCGGTCGCCCTTGCCCTTGCCGCCGGCGGAGCCGGAGAAGCGGTCGTAGTACGCCTGCTCCCAGCCGTCGACGACCTCGACGCCGTTGGCCTTCAGCTTCTCCCAGTACTCCTGCCAGCCGTCCTCGCCGTACTCGGCGACGGTGGCCAGCAGGAAGCCCAGGCCGGGCGAGGAGGTGGCGGCGTTCTCGGTGACCAGCAGGCCCTTGTAGGCGGGCTTGACCAGGTCGTCGAGGGTCTCGGGCGGGGTGATGCCGCGTTCGTCGAAGTAGGCGCGGTCGTAGTTGACGCAGACGTCGCCGGAGTCGACGGGGGTGACGCGGTGCTCCTCGGCGTCGAGCTGGTACCGCGCGGGTATCTTCGCCAGGCCCTCCGCCTCGTACGGCGTGAACAGGCCGTTGTCGAGGGCGCGGGAGAGCAGGGTGTTGTCGACGCCGAAGAGGACGTCGCCCTGCGGGTTGCCCTTGGAGAGGATCGCCTGGTTGAGGGCCGAGCCGGCGTCGCCGCCGCGCAGCACCTCCACCGTGTAGCCGGTCCGCTCGGTGAACTCCTCCAGCACGGCGTCGGAGGCCGCGAAGGAGTCGTGGCTGACGAGGGTGACCTTCTTGTCCCCCTTCCCCTCCTCCGCGCCGTCCCCGGAGGACCGCGGGCCGCCGCACGCGGCCAGGGCGGAGAGGGTGAGCGTGCCGAGGACGGCGACGCCGAGGGCGCGCCGGAGCTTGGTGTGCACTGTCGTCTGACTCCCTACGCCGGTACTAACCGGATCAGGTCCGAGGGTCTGCGGCTCCCCGGGCGGCCTCTCGGCCGGTCCGGCGACACCGCACTCTCAGCGCTGTGCGCGCTCCCCTGTCGGTTTCGCTGTTTCGATACTGTGTGCGACCGCTGAGGTCACCGCCACCGTACCAGTGACCCGCGCGCCCTCAGCGCTCGGTGGCGGCGAGCTGACCGCAGGCGCCGTCGATCTCCTGGCCGCGGGTGTCGCGGACGGTCACCGGCACGCCGTGCGCCTCCAGGCCGGCGACGAACGCGCGCTCGTCCTCGGGCCGGGAGGCGGTCCACTTGGAGCCGGGCGTGGGGTTGAGGGGGATGAGGTTGACGTGCACCCTCTTGCCCGCCAGCAGCCGGCCGAGGAGGTCGGCGCGCCACGCCTGGTCGTTGATGTCCCGGATGAGGGCGTACTCGATGGAGACGCGGCGGCCGGACTTCTCGGCGTACTCCCAGGCGGCGTCGAGGACCTCGCGGACCTTCCACCGGGTGTTGACGGGCACCAGGGTGTCGCGCAGCTCGTCGTCGGGCGCGTGCAGGGAGACCGCCAGCCGGCACTTGAGGCCCTCGTCGGCCAGGCGGTGGATCGCCGGGACCAGTCCGACGGTGGAGACGGTGATGCCGCGCTGGGACAGGCCCAGGCCGTCGGGCTCGGGGTCGGTGAGGCGGCGGATGGCGCCGACGACCCGCTTGTAGTTGGCCAGCGGCTCGCCCATGCCCATGAAGACGATGTTCGACAGCCGGGCCGGGCCCCCGGGGACCTCGCCGTCGCGCAGGGCGCGCATGCCCTCGACGATCTGGTGGACGATCTCGGCGGTGGACAGGTTGCGGTCCAGCCCGGCCTGCCCGGTGGCGCAGAAGGGGCAGTTCATGCCGCAGCCGGCCTGCGAGCTGACGCACATGGTGACCCGGTCCGGGTAGCGCATCAGCACGGACTCCACCAGCGTCCCGTCGTGCAACCGCCACAGCGTCTTGCGGGTGGTGTCGTCGTCGCAGCTGACGTGCCGCACCACGGTCATCAGCTCGGGCAGCAGCCCGCCGGCCAGCTTCTCGCGCGCGGCGGCCGGGATGTCGGTCCAGTCGGCGGGGTCGGCGGTGTACCGGGCGAAGTAGTGCCGGGACAGCTGCTGGGCGCGGAACGGCTTCTCGCCGATCGCGGCGACGGCCTCGCGCCGCTCGGCGGGGGTGAGGTCGGCGAGGTGCCGCGGCGGCCTGGCGGCCCCGCGCGGCGCGACAAAGGTAAGTTCTCCGGGTGCAGGCATAACCCCTCCAGTGTCGCAGATCAACTCCGACACCCCAGGCCAGAGCGGGGAGGCGGCCGTCACCCCCGGCCGCCCTCTGTCATCGTCGACCACCCTTGCACGGCCCACAGACGGCCCAGCCTGCGCCCGATACATCGAAAACGACAAGGATTCTTCGCGGCCACGGTGCAAGAATGACCGCTTGGAGGTGCCGCCATGGTCTTCGTCATCACCGACGACCCGGATTACACGTACATCGCCCCTTCCTTGGACACAAACGATGACCGATTTCCCGACGCCGAGCTAACCCCGGAAGACTACCTAGAATTCGCGATTCGGGATCTAAAAGAGGGCGGCAGGCGTGGACTGGTGAACTCATTCGGCAACAGTAAGCGCTGCATTCACCTGCTCGTCGATGAGCTTCTATGGCAATACGGGCTCTTAGCTCGAAACCAGAAAGTCGGATTCCCTGGACGGCTGGAACTCCTCGGAGATCTAGGAATCCTATCGGCCAAAATTCTTCGGCGGCTAAACGTACAGCGTAACGCGATGGAGCATGACTACGTCACCCCTTCCGAAGAGGTTACACAAGACGCCGTCGACGTAGCTGGCCTGCTTGTACTTGCGGCAAGCACCCTCCGCAGACGCGTTATCTGCGAAGCGGTCGTTGGAGAGGTTGACACAGGGCGGCACCTGCTGATGACCATCAATCGCAAGGAAGGTAATTCCGAGTTTCGGGAAATATCAACGGATCGCATCCATCAGGCGGATGGAGTTCCGTACGTCGAGTACATTCGGATGTCGGACGGAGGGTTGATGCCGGATGTATCTGTGTCCGATGAATGCATAAGGAAGGTGAGCCTAAAACTCTCTAACCGTGATGAATGGTGGCCGATCATGACGCTCGTAATTCATATACAACGCCCCTACTCCGACACGCCGAGCATTTCCGTCCCAATCACCGAAGAGATATACAAGAAGACACTCGCATGGGTAAACGGGCCGGGATAGGGCGGCGTAGCGACTTTGGGCGGGAGCTGCCTTGGGGCGAGAGATCGGGGGCCCGTACGCTGGCCCGCGAATCGGGCTGGCTCCTGGCCTGCCCGCAAGTGCCCGATCTGGGCCCCCGATCTTCGAGGCTCGCCCCAAGGTGGCTGCCTAAAGTCGTCGGAGCCGACCGCCCCAGCCACCGACCAGCCCTGACAGCAACCCGGGTGCGTGCTGCTGGTGCGTGGTCGGCGGGCGCCGGGGCGGAGCGGGACGAAGGCAGGAGCGCAGGCCCGGCGGGGAGCCGGGCCGCGCGCGGCGAGCGTAAGCGAGCCGCCTTGATGAAGTAGGGAAACTCTTACCGCACTGCTCGGCTCCTGGGCCTTGATGCCGAGCAGTACGGAGCGGGTTCGCCGCGCGCTGGACGGCGTCTTCGGCACGGCCCAGGAGCCCTGACGGCCCAGGGACGGCCCAGGGACGGCCCACAGGACACAAGACGGCCCCCTCTCGGCGGGGAAACCGCTGGTAGGGGGCTTCTCACTGCCCGGAGCAACCGAGTTCTCCGGGTGCAGGCACACCCCCTCCGGTGTCGCAGATCGACTGCGGCGCCCCGGCCGGAGCGGGGAGGCCGCGGCCGTACCCGGCCGTACCCCCTCGTCGTACGGCACTCCCCGCACGGCCGGGCGGCACCGCTTCCGGTACGCGTCCGGGGCCCGCCGCACCGGTGCGGC
>NZ_JARVKV010000064.1 GCF_029813835.1 Streptomyces sp. DH37 | reverse complement strand
GCCGCGGGGGGCGGACCGGGCGCGCCGCGCCGGAGCGGGAGCGGGGCCGGGAGCGGGTCAGTCGCGGGTGGTCTCCGTGTCGAGGTCGGCCGCGCGCTCGGTGTCGTAGCGGCCGTCGAGCTTGGCGACCAGACCGGTGACCTGGCGGGCGATGTCCGGCGCGGTCAGGCCGATCTCGGCGAGCACCTCGCCGCGGGAGGCGTGGTCCAGGAACTTCGGGGGGATGCCGAAGTCGCGCAGCGGCACGTCCACGCCCGCGTCGCGCAGCGCCTGCGCGATCGCCGAACCGACGCCGCCCACCCGGCTGTTGTCCTCCACGGTGACGACGACGCGGTGCCGGTCGGCCAGCGGCGGCAGCGCCTCGTCCACCGGCTTGACCCAGCGCGGGTCCACCACGGTGGTGGAGATGCCCTGCTTGTCGAGGAGGTCGGCGACCTCCAGGCACATCGGGGCCAGCGCGCCGACGGAGACCAGCAGCACGTCCGGCCGCTCGCCCTCCGCCGTGCCCGGCTCGCGCAGCACGTCCATGCCGCCGACCGCGCCGAGGGCGGGGACGGCCGGGCCGACGGCGCCCTTGGAGAAGCGCACCACCGTCGGGGCGTCCTTCACCTCGACGGCCTCGCGGAGCTGGGCGCGCAGCTGGTCGGCGTCGCGCGGCGCGGCGATCCGCAGCCCGGGGACGACCTGGAGGATCGACATGTCCCACATGCCGTTGTGGGAGGCGCCGTCGGTGCCGGTGATCCCGGCCCGGTCCAGGACGAAGGTCACCCCGCACCTGTGCAGGGCGACGTCCATCAGGACCTGGTCGAAGGCCCGGTTGAGGAAGGTGGCGTAGACGGCGAAGACGGGGTGCAGGCCGCCGGTGGCGAGCCCGGCCGCCGACACCGCGCCGTGCTGCTCGGCGATGCCCACGTCGTAGACGCGGTCGGGGAAGGCCTCGGCGAACTTCTGCAGGCCCACCGGCTGGAGCATCGCGGCGGTGATGGCGACGACGTCCGCGCGCTCGCGGCCGAGCTCGACCATCTCGTCGCCGAAGACCGACGTCCAGTCGGCGCCGGAGGCGGACACCGGCAGGCCGGTGTCGGGGTGGATGACGCCGACGGCGTGGAAGCGGTCGGCCTCGTGCTGGACGGCGGGCTGGTAGCCGCGGCCCTTCTCGGTCAGGCAGTGGACGATGACCGGGCCGCCGAAGCGCTTGGCGCGCGTCAGGGCGGACTCCAGTGCCGCTATGTCGTGGCCGTCGATGGGGCCGACGTACTTCAGGCCCAGGTCCTCGAACATGCCCTGCGGGGCGATGACGTCCTTGATGCCCTTCTTGGCGCCGTGCAGGGTCTCGTACAGCGGCCGGCCGACGACCGGGGTGCGGTTGAGCACCTCCTTGCCGCGGGCCAGGAAGCGCTCGTAGCCGTCGGTGGTGCGCAGGGTGGCCAGGTGGTTGGCCAGGCCGCCGATGGTGGGCGCGTAGGAGCGCTCGTTGTCGTTGACGACGATCACCAGGGGGCGGTCCTTGGCGGCGGCGATGTTGTTCAGCGCCTCCCAGGCCATGCCGCCGGTGAGCGCCCCGTCGCCGATGACCGCGACCACGTGGTCGTCGCGGCCCAGCACCTCGTTGGCCTTGGCCAGGCCGTCGGCCCAGCCCAGCACGGTGGAGGCGTGGGAGTTCTCGATGACGTCGTGCTCGGACTCGGCCCGCGAGGGGTAGCCGGAGATGCCGCCCCTGGCGCGCAGTCTCGAGAAGTCCTGACGCCCGGTGAGCAGCTTGTGGACGTAGCTCTGGTGCCCGGTGTCGAAGAGCACCTTGTCCCTGGGGGACTCGAAGACCCGGTGCAGGGCGATGGTCAGCTCGACCACGCCCAGGTTGGGCCCCAGGTGGCCGCCGGTCTTCGAGACCGCGTCGACGAGGAAGGTCCGGATCTCCCGAGCGAGCTGATCGAGCTGTTCGGGGCTGAGCCGGTCGAGATCGCGCGGTCCCGTGATGCGGGTCAGCAGAGCCACCCGTGCCTCCTTGCTGGTCGAGCCGTACGGGCTTGTGCCGATCCGACGAGTCTAATGTTCCGGTCGCCCGACCGTACGGCGGCCACCGCGTTGCCCGGCGCACAGGGGTGTCACAGGGGTGTCGCGGGGTCGTCACACGCCCGGTGCCGGACCCCTCCCCGGGGGTTCGCGGAGGAATCCCGGGAGGGCCCGGCACGGGCGGGACGGGAGGAACGGGCGCGGGTCAGCCGCGGCCCGCCGAGCGCTGGGTGCGCCGGGAGACCGAGTCGATGACGACCGCGGCCAGCAGCACGGCACCCGTGATCATGTACTGGATGGCGGCGGCGATGCCCAGCAGCGCCATGCCGGAGGCGATCGAGCCGATCACCAGCATGCCGAGCAGGGCGGACCACACGGTGCCGCGTCCGCCGAAGAGGCTGGTGCCGCCGATGACCGCCGCGGCGATGGCCTCCATCAGCAGGTTGCCGGTGCCGGCGCCCTGGTTGGCCGCCAGGATGCGGGAAGCGATCATCAGTCCGCCGAAGGCGGCCATGGTGCCGGCGATGGAGAAGACGGAGATGCGGACCAGCTCGACGTTGATGCCGGCCCGGCGGGCCGCCTCGGTGCTGCCGCCCAGCGCGAAGACCTTGCGGCCGTAGGAGGTGCGGCGCAGGACGAAGTCCAGCGCCACCAGCACGACCAGGAAGATCAGCAGGGCCAGCGGCATGCCCTTGTACTGGTTGAGCATGTAGGCGGCGCCGAAGGCCAGCACGGCCAGCAGCACGGTGCGCACCACGATCTCGCTCACCGGGCGGGAGGGGATCCCGACCGCCGAGCGGCGCCGGGCGCCGAGGAGCTGCGCGGCGAAGAAGGCCGCGACCGCGACCACCGCGGTGCCGTAGGCGACGGCGACGTCGGTGAAGTAGTGGTTGGACAGGGTGGCGACCAGGCCCTCGCTGTCCAGGTTGATGGTGCCGGTGGTGCCCAGCACCTTCAGCATCAGGCCGTTCCAGGCGAGCAGGCCCGCGAGGGTGACGACGAAGGCGGGGACGCCGATCTTCGCGAAGAAGAAGCCGTGGAGGGCCCCGATCACCGCGCCGGTGAGCAGGGCCAGCACGACCGCCAGCCACTCGTTCAGGCCCTCGTTGACGGCGAGCACGGCGAAGACGGCCGACGACAGGCCGCTGACGGAGCCGACGGACAGGTCGATCTCGCCCAGCAGCAGCACGAAGACGATGCCGACGGAGATCAGGCCGGTGCCGACGATGTAGACCGACAGGTTGGATAGGTTCTCGGCGGAGAGGAAGGCGTCGTCCATCGACTGGAAGATGGCCCAGATGACGATGAGTCCGACGACGACGGGCACCGAGCCCAGTTCGCCGCTGCGCATCTTCCGCTTGAAGTCGGTCCAGTAGCCGGCCAGGCCCTGCTCGCGCACCAGCAGGCGCGGGTCGACGGCGGGCGTGGCGCCCTTGGCGACGCCGTTGCCGTTGCCGTTGTCGGGGGCCGGGGCGGTGGCGGTCTTGGAAAGGTTGGTCTCGCTCACGGTCGGCTCCCCGCGGTACGCGCCCTGCGGCGGGTCACGGCGTTGTCCGTGGCGCCGGTGATGGCGGAGATGATCTCTTCCTGCGATGTGCTCGCGACGTCGAAGACACCGTTGTTGCGGCCGAGCCGGAGCACCGCCACCTTGTCGGCGACCGCCTTGACGTCCGCCATGTTGTGGCTGATGAGGATGACGGCGAGGCCGCGCTCGCGCAGCCGCTCGACCAGGTCGAGCACCTGGGCGGTCTGCTCCACGCCGAGGGCGGCGGTGGGCTCGTCGAGGATGACGAGCTTGGGCTCGCCCAGCATCGAGCGGGCGATGGCGACGGTCTGCCGCTGGCCGCCGGAGAGCGAGGCGATGGGGATGCGGACGCTGGGGATGCGGATCGACAGGGTGTCGAGCAGCTCCCGGGCGCGGCGCTCCATCTCGATCTCGTCGAGGATGCCGCCGCGCATGATCTCGCGGCCGAGGAACAGATTGCCCACGACGTCGAGGTTGTCGCAGAGGGCGAGGTCCTGGTAGACGGTCGCGATGCCCAGTTCCTGGGCGTCGTGCGGCCGGTTGACCTGGACGGATCTGCCTTGCCACGCGAAGACGCCCTCGTCGGCGGGGCCGACGCCGGCGATCGTCTTCACGAGGGTGGACTTTCCGGCGCCGTTGTCGCCCACCAGGGCGACCACCTCGCCGGCGTGGACCTCCAGGTCGACATCGGTGAGCGCCTGAACGGCACCGAAGCGCTTGGAGATTCCGCGCAACGCCAGTACAGGCGTAGCGGACACGTGAACCAACTCCTAGGACAGGACGGGGTGTGGACCGTCCGGTGCCCGCGCCCCTCGGCGGGGTGGTGAGGGGCGCGGGCACCGGCGGGGCCGGGGGGACTACCGGGCCGTTACTTCAGGCCGGCCTTCTCGCACGCCTTGGCGTACTTGGCGGTGCAGATGTCCTCCAGCTTGTAGAGGCCGTCCTTGATCACGGTGTCCTTGAGGTTGTCGACGGTCACCGCGACCGGCGGGATCAGGGTCGCGGGGACGCCCTTGGTGGTCGCGCTGTCGATGGTGCCGTCCGCCTTGACGTCCTCGCCGCGGGCCAGGGCGACGGCCATCTCGGCGGCGGCGTCGGCCTCGGGCTTGAAGGGCTTGTAGACGGTCATGAACTGCTCGCCCGCGATGATGCGCTGGACGCCCGCCAGCTCGGCGTCCTGGCCGGTGACCGGCGGCAGCGGGTCGACGCCGGCGCTCTTGAGGGCGGTGATGATGCCGCCCGCCATGCCGTCGTTGGCGGAGTAGACGCCGACGATGTTCCCCTTGCCCAGGGAGGCGATGGCGCCGCTCATGTTCTTGTTGGCCTCTTCGGGCTTCCAGTCGGTGGTGTCGTACGACTTGCCCACCTTGACCTTGCCGTCGAGGACGGACTTGGCGCCCTTCTTGAACATGGCGGCGTTCGGGTCGGTCGGCGACCCGTTCATCATGACGATCTGGCCGTCCTTGGCCTTGTCGCCGAGCTCCTCCAGGAGAGCCGTGCCCTGGACCCTGCCGACCTCCTCGTTGTCGAAGGAGGTGTAGGCGGAGATCGGGCCCTCGGCCAGGCGGTCGTAGGCGACGACGGGGATGCCGGCGTCGTCGGCCTTCTTGACCGATCCGGCGATGGACTTGGAGTCCACCGCGTCCAGGATGATCGCGTCCACCTTCTTGGTGATCATCGAGTTCATCTGCTGCTGCTGGGTCGACGCGTCCTGCTTGGCGTTGACGTAGCTGACCTCGCAGTCGGAGCAGAGCTCCTTGATCTTCGCCTCTATGAGAGGTCGGTCGAAGTTCTCGTAGCGGGCCGTCTGGTCCTCCGGCAGCAGCAGGCCGATGGTCAGCGGGCCGTCCTTCTTCTTGTCGTCTCCGCCCGAGTCGTTGCCTCCGGCCTCCTTGGCACTGCCACAGGCGGCGAGCGAGACGGCCATGGCGGTGGCGGCCATGGCCACGGCGGCACGGCGCAGTTGCGTGTTCATCCAGAACCTCCCTGACGAGGCCGCGTCACTGCGGCCGAGGTGGCTGGAAGTCAACTCGTCGTGACACCTGCCGTCAAGAAGTAAATTCTTAACGAGACAGCAACGATGCCATGCGTGAACAAAATGAACGCAGAGTGGCGGCAGATTGGCGGCAGAACGGCAATGAGAGCGCTCTCGCACCCCACGGACGAGCCCGGCGGCGCCTCCGTCCCCGGCCGCTCACGCCCGTCTCTTCGTTTGTTTTCCGCTCACCGCGTGGTCTTCGGGCAACGGCCCGGTTCCGCGCCGGTCACGGCGGCCCGGATCCCTGCCCGTCCTCGCGGTCCGTCCTCCCCAGCCCGTCCTCGCGGCCCGGCCCCGGTCAGACGCCGGTCAGACGCCGGCGGACGCCGCGACGGCGGGCACGGGCTCGGGCGCGTTCAGCGAGCCGTCCAGCAGCGTCGAGTCGCCCATCTCGCTCAGCACCAGCGCCAGCGCGCCCAGCACCTCCGCGCGGCCGCCCAGGGCCCCCGGCACCACGGTCAGCTGCCGGGCCGCGCTGGGGATGGCGTAGCGGGAGACCGAGTCGCGGATCGGGCCGAGCACCAGCTCGCCGGCCTCGGCGAGATCGCCGCCGAGCACGATCCGGCTGGGGTTGAGCAGGTTGCACAGGTTGGCGACGCCGCTGCCCACGTGGCGCCCGACGTCGGCCACCACCCGGCGGCAGCCCAGGTCGCCGGAGCGGGCGAGCCTGACCATCTCGGGCATGGTCAGGTCGGGGCCGTGGCTGGAGTGCAGCAGCGGCAGGACGTAGCGGGCCGCGGTGAACGTCTCCAGGCAGCCCCGGTTGCCGCACCGGCACACCGGGCCGGACTCGTCCAGCGTGATGTGGCCGATCTCGCCCGCGGTGCCGCCGGGGCCGCGGTAGATCTGGCCGTCGATCACCAGTCCCGCGCCGACGCCGCTGGCGACCTTGATGTACGCCAGGTCCCGCGCGCCGCGCCCGCTGCCCCACACCAGCTCGCCCAGCGCGCCGAGGTTGGCGTCGTTGTCGACGTGGACCTCCACGCCGAGCCGGGAGGCCAGCTCCTCGCGCGGATTGGTCCCGGCCCAGCCCGGCAGGATGGTGCTGGAGCCCAGCACGCCGGTCTCGACGTCGATCGGGCCGGGGACGCCCAGGCCCATCCCGATGACCTTCTCGCGGCGGAAGCCGGTCACCGAGATCAGCCGCTCCACCAGCCGCTCGGCCCGGTCGAAGCCCTGGGAGGCGGAGGCGTCCACGTCGATCGGCTCGGACTCCTCGGCGAGCACCTGGTGGGCCAGGTTGCCGACGGCCACGCGCAGGTGGGAGTGGCCGAAGTCGACGCCGACGACGATCCCGGCGTCCCCCGACAGCGAGACGCTGCGGGCCCGCCGGCCCCCGGCGGAGGTCGGGGTGACCTCGACCGTGCCGTTGTCCTTCAGCTCCCGGACGATGTTGGAGACCGTCGCGGCGGACAGGCCCGTGGTCCGGGCGATCTCCGCCTGGGTGAGCGAGCCCGCTATGCGCACGGCTCGTACCACCCGCTCCAGATTGGCCCGGTGCAGAGAGGACTGCGACCCCGGAGTCTCCACGACTCATCCACTCCCGCCTCGACGGGCGGCTCGACGGCCTGCCCATCGGCCGCACCACGCCGACGGGGTGCGGCTTGTCTCCAACACGTGAACCCTAAGCACAGCCTGAAGCGTTATCTCCCGTCAAGACCTTGAGCGGGGTGGGCGCTCGGATGTTGTCTCCGCACGGAGAGTGACGCCGGGAACACCGGAAGGCGGCCACCGGTGTGCGGTGGCCGCCTCGGGAGGGTCGGACGCGAGCGGGTCGGGCCGGACGGGAGGAGTGGGCGGACCGGGCGGACCGGGCCGCTCCGCCCGGTCCGCGGCGCTACTTCAGGGCGCCGGCGGTCAGGCCCGCCTGCACCTGGCGCTGGAAGACGATGTAGACGACGAGGATGGGCAGCACGGCCAGGGTCAGGCCGGCGAAGAGCCCGCCCCAGTTGCCGCGGTAGCCGGTCTGGGCCGCCAGGTTCGCCAGGCCCTGGGTGAGCACGTACTTGTCGGCGTCGCCGACGTGCACCACCTGGGGGATCAGGTACTGGTTCCACTGCCCCAGGAAGTTGAAGATCCCCACGCTTATCAGGCCGGGCTTGGCCATCGGCAGCATGACCTGGAAGAAGATCCGGCTGTGCGAGGCGCCGTCGATCTCCGCCGCCTCCGCGATCGAGGTGGGCAGGGTGCGGAAGAAGGCCGCCATGAAGAAGACGGTGAACGGCAGGGAGTAGGCGATGTAGACCAGGATCAGGCCGTGGTAGGTGTCCAGCAGCGCGAAGTTCTTCATCACGAAGAACAGCGGCACCAGGGCGACGATGATCGGGAACGCCATGCCGCCGACGAACAGGAAGTAGACGAGCCGGTTGCCGGGGAAGTCGTAGCGGGCCAGGACGTACGCCACCATCGAGCCGAGCAGCATGGTGCCGACCACCGAGCCGAGCACCACGATCACCGAGTTGATCGTGTACTGGCCGATGTTCGCCTCGTTCCAGGCGAAGGACCAGTTCTCCCAGTTCAGTCTGCCGGGCAGCGACCAGGGGTCCTCCAGGATGGCGCCGGAGGACTTGAAGGAGTTCATCACGGCCCACAGCAGGGGCCCGGCGGCCATCACGGCCCACAGGACCAGGAAGGCGTGCGAGAAGACGTTGAGGGTGCGCCCCCCGCCCTGGTCCCGCGCGGCCTTCCCGCCGGGCCCGCCCGGGGCGTCCGCGGGCCGCTCCGGGCCGCCGGCGCCCGCGGTGAGGGCCGCGGCGGTCTCCTCGGGACCCCCGGGGCGGAGGGAGGGGGACGGTTCGGCAGTGGTCATGGCTGGTTCTCCCGCTGGCCTGTCAGAACTCGATCCGGTCCTTGCTCCGCCCGAACGCCATCGCCGCCACGGAGAAGACCATGGTGACGATCAGCAGGGCCACGGCGACGGCGGTCGCGTAACCGGCCTGCCCGTCCTGGAACGCCTTGTTGTACAGGTAGACCGGCGCGACGATGGTCGAGTAGGCGGGCCCGCCCGCGTTCACCGTGAGGATGTGCACCACGGCGAAGGCGTCGAGCGCCATGATGCCCATGTACACCCAGCCGGTCTGCACGGTGTCGCGCATCAGCGGCAGGGTGACGCGGAAGAACGTGGTCACCCGGCTGGCGCCGTCCAGCAGCGCCGCCTCGTAGATCTCGCGGGGGATGGAGCCCATCGCGGCGGAGAAGAGCACCACGTAGAAGCCGACGTTCGCCCACACCATCACGACCACGACGCACCAGAATGCCAGCCGGGGGTCGCCGAGCCAGCTCTGCTGCCACTCCTCCAGCCCGACGGCCGACAGCACGCCGTTGAGCAGGCCGCCCTGGGGGTTGAAGATGTACTTCCACAGCACCACGACGATCGCGATCGACAGGGCCTGCGGGAAGAAGTAGACGATCTTGTAGAAGTGCGAGCCGCGCACCCCGGCGACCGCCTCGCCCCGCCGGTGCCGGCCGCCCACGTTGAGCATGAAGGCGAAGAACAGGCCCAGGCCGAGGGTGACGACCGGCAGGACCAGCAGCAGCAGGACGTTGTGCCACAGCGAGGTGCGGAAGATCTCGTCCTCCATCAGCCTGCGGAAGTTGTCCAGGCCGACGAAGGCGAAGTCGCTGCTGAGTCCCGTCCAGTCGGTCAGCGAGTAGTAGAACGTCTGGAAGAAGGGCGACACGACCAGGATGCCGTAGAGCACCAGGGGCGCCGCGAGGAATCCCGCGATGAACCGGTACTTCAGGTAGGTCCGGTAGTGGGGGGAGGTGCGCAGTCCTCCCCCGCCCCCGCCGGCCTTCGCCGGCGGAGGCGCCGGTTCCCTGGTGGCCTCGGCCACCGCGGGGCTGTCACTGGCCATGCCGCCCTCGTCCCATCTCCGTGTTCCGGCTGTTTCCGGCGCCTCGCGGACCGCTCCTCAGCGGGACCGGCTCACGCGTGCCTGTACTTCTTGACGGAGTCGTCCTTGGCCGCCTTGTCGGCGTACTCCTGGCACTTCGCCATGGCCTCGGCCGGCTTCGCCCGGCCGGCCAGCAGCTCGGCCAGCACCGAGCCGATCTGCTCCTTGTGGAGGGTCTGGTACCAGTCGAAGATGCGCGGGTTGACCACGTTGTCCCCGGCGTCCTTGAGCACCTGGCTGGAGGAGGCCAGACCGGGGGACATGTCCATGCCGTCGGTGGCCCCGGCCACGCAGGTGAGCGACTTCACCAGCCGGGAGAAGTTCTGCGCCGACTGCTTGCTCAGCATGATCCGCAGGAGCTCCATGCCGCCCGCGGGGTTCTTGGCCTGGGCGGGCACGATGAACGGCTCGCCGGCCTGCGCCCACAGGGTGCCGAAGGGCATCTTGTCGGAGTCGTCCAGACCGGTGACCGGGCCGCAGGCCATGTCGAAGTCGGCGGGCGTGGTGTCGGCGGCCTCGTTCTCCACCCAGGAGCCGTTGGGGATGAAGATGCACTTGCCCTTGGTCCACTGGGTCTGGGACTGGATGTGGTCCAGGCCGGGGGTCCCCCGGAGGATGTAGCCCTTGGCGGACAGCTCGTAGTACGCCTCGAACGCGCTCTTGACCGCGTCGTGCTTCCAGGCGCCGGGCTCCAGGTTGTCGATGCTGTCCAGGACCTCCCGGCCGCCGATCTTCCCGATGAACGGGTAGAGGGTGAAGGGGATGTAGTACGGGTGCTGGCCGGCGTACGTCCAGCCCGCGATGCCCTTCTTCTTGGCCTTGGCGCACAGGGCGAGCATCTCGTCCCAGGTCTTGGGGTACTCCCAGTCGTTGTCGGCGAGGAGCTTCTTGGAGTACCACTGGCCGTAGACGGTGTAGGCGTAGTTCAGGCGCCAGACCTTCTCGTCGCCGTACTGGCCCATCTCGATGGTGCCCGGCAGGAGGGTGTCGCGGACCTTGGTGTTCGGGTCGTCGACGGAGGGCGCGTCCAGCAGGGGGGTCAGCTCGGCGAGCTGGTCCTTGGCGATCAGGGTGGCCGCGTCCATCTGCTCGGCGCCGGAGTTGTCGATGAGGTCCGGCGGGTTGCCGCCGACCATTCTGGGCTGGAGGACCGAGCGGATCTTCTGGGTGGCGGTCAGCTTGACCTTGCCGTAGCTCTTCTCGTAGATCTTGGCGGCGTCCTTGCCGTACTGGGTGCCGAAGCCGCCGTCGAAGATGACGAAGTCCAGGCCGGCGTCCTTGTTGACGCCCAGCGGGTTCTCCTTGGTCTTCTGGCCCTTGGCTACCTCGGTGTCGCCGCCGCCGTCGCTGCTGGCGCAGGCGGAGAGCGCGCTCATGGCGGGGACGGCGACCAGGCCCGCCGCGGTGGCACGCTTGATCAGATCACGACGGTTGACATCGGTGGATCCCATGCTCAAGTCCTCGCCTTCTCCAGGACTCAGGCGGTGTACCGGAACCACCGGGCACCGCTGGTGAGTTGAAGCTGAGTTGTACGGGATGTAACGCCGGGTCCGTGCAGAGCTGCGCAGGGCCTTCCCGATACCCTCCCCCGGGCCCGCGGTCCTGTCTTCTCATATGACCGCTCGGACGCCGACAGGTATAGTCCACTTTCCTTCCGATGGGCAAGATCGATGCGCGTCCGGGTGTCAGTCTTTCCCGAGTTGAGACCTCCGGGAAACGCGGCGGGGCCGTACCTCCCACCATGGGAGGTACGGCCCCGTCGTCACGGGTTGGACACGGCCGCCGGGGTGACCGGCGGCCGGTCATCCGCGGATCACTTGCGGATCAGCGAGCGCAGCACGTACTGCATGATGCCGCCGTTGCGGTAGTAGTCCGCCTCGCCGGGGGTGTCGATGCGCACCGTGGCGTCGAACTCCACACCGGTGTCGGTGGTGACCTTCACCGTGCTCGGGATGCCGCCCTCGTTCAGCGCGGTGATGCCGCTGATCGAGAAGGTCTCCTCACCCGTCAGGCCCAGCGACTCGGCCGACTGGCCCTCGGGGAACTGCAGCGGCAGGACGCCCATGCCGATCAGGTTCGAGCGGTGGATGCGCTCGTAGGACTCGGCGATGACGGCCCTGACGCCCAGCAGCGCGGTGCCCTTGGCCGCCCAGTCGCGGGACGAGCCGGAACCGTACTCCTTGCCCGCCAGGACGACCAGCGGGATGCCGGCGGCCTGGTAGTTCTGGGAGGCGTCGTAGATGAAGGAGACCGGCCCGTCCTCCTGGGTGAAGTCGCGGGTGTAGCCGCCCTCGGTGCCCGGCGCGATCTGGTTGCGCAGGCGGATGTTGGCGAAGGTGCCGCGGATCATGACCTCGTGGTTGCCGCGGCGCGAGCCGTAGCTGTTGAAGTCGCGGCGCTCGACACCGTGCTCGGTGAGGTACCGGCCCGCCGGGGTGTCGGCCTTGATGGCGCCGGCCGGGGAGATGTGGTCGGTGGTGACCGAGTCGCCCAGCTTGGCCAGGACGCGGGCGCCGGAGATGTCCTGCACCGGCTCCGGGTCCATGCCCATGCCCTCGAAGTACGGGGGCTTGCGGACGTAGGTGGACTCCGGGTCCCACTCGAAGGTGTCGCCGGTCGGGACCGGCAGCGCCTGCCACTGGGCGTCGCCCGCGAAGACGTCCTGGTAGGAGGTGGAGAACATGTCCTCGCCGATGGCGGAGGCGACGACGTCGTTGACCTCCTGCTCGGAGGGCCAGACGTCCTTCAGGAAGACCGGGTTGCCGTCCTTGTCGGTGCCGAGCGGCTCACGGGTGATGTCCACCTTCATCGAGCCCGCGATGGCGTACGCGACGACCAGCGG
Organism: Streptomyces sp. DH37; assembly: GCF_029813835.1. Lineage (GTDB taxonomy): Bacteria > Actinomycetota > Actinomycetes > Streptomycetales > Streptomycetaceae > Streptomyces. Next base: position 28,023 of record NZ_JARVKV010000064.1, on the reverse strand, counting down.
CGGGGACGCCAGGTAGTTCATCTTGACGTCGGGGTTGATGCGGCCCTCGAAGTTGCGGTTGCCCGAGAGCACCGAGGTCACGGCCAGGTCGCCCTCGTTGACGGCCCGGGAGACCTCCTCCGGCAGCGGGCCGGAGTTGCCGATGCAGGTGGTGCAGCCGTAGCCGACGAGGTTGAAGCCCAGCTTGTCCAGGTACGGGGTCAGGCCGGCGCGGTCGTAGTAGTCCATGACGACCTTGGAGCCCGGCGCGAGGGTGGTCTTGACCCACGGCTTGCGGGTCAGGCCCTTCTCGACGGCCTTCTTGGCCACCAGGGCGGCGGCGACCATGACGTACGGGTTGGAGGTGTTGGTGCAGGAGGTGATCGCGGCGACGGTGACGGCGCCGTGGTCCAGCTCGTAGGTCGTGCCGTCGGGGGCGGTGACGGTGACCGGGTTGGAGGGCACGGCGTCGGCCGGGCCGTCGGCGTGCTGCGGCGCGCCGGAGCCGTTCTCCTGGTGGCCGTAGGCCGGGGCGTCGGAGGCCGGGAAGGACTCGGCGCTCGCCTCGTCCACCGGGGAGGACACGCCCTTGGGCTGCTCCTGCGCCGGGACGCCCGGCTTGCGGTCGTCACCGCCGGCGACGCCGGCGGAGACGTAGTTGCGGACGTCCCGCCTGAACTGCTCGGCGGCCTCGGCCAGCACGATGCGGTCCTGCGGGCGCTTGGGGCCGGCGATGGAGGGCACGACGGTGGAGAGGTCGAGCTCCAGCTTCTCGGAGAAGTCCGGCTCGGCGGCCGGGTCCAGCCACAGGCCCTGCTCCTTGGCGTACGCCTCGACCAGCGCGACCTGCTGCTCGGAGCGGCCGGTCAGGCGCAGGTAGCTCAGGGTCTCGTCGTCGATCGGGAAGATCGCGGCGGTGGAGCCGAACTCCGGCGACATGTTGCCGATGGTGGCGCGGTTGGCGAGCGAGGTGGCGGCCACGCCCTCGCCGTAGAACTCCACGAACTTGCCGACCACGCCGTGCTTGCGGAGCATCTCGGTGATGGTCAGCACCAGGTCGGTGGCGGTGGTGCCGGTGGGCAGCTCGCCGGTGAGCTTGAAGCCGACGACGCGCGGGATGAGCATGGAGACCGGCTGGCCGAGCATCGCGGCCTCGGCCTCGATGCCGCCGACGCCCCAGCCCAGCACGCCCAGGCCGTTGACCATGGTGGTGTGCGAGTCGGTGCCCACCAGGGTGTCGGGGTAGGCCTGGCCGCCTCGCACCATGACCGTGCGGGCCAGGTGCTCGATGTTCACCTGGTGGACGATGCCGGTGCCCGGGGGGACGACCTTGAACTCGTCGAAGGCGGTCTGGCCCCAGCGCAGGAACTGGTAGCGCTCGCGGTTGCGGCCGTACTCCAGCTCCACGTTCTGCTTGAAGGACTCCGGGGTGCCGAACTTGTCGGCGATGACGGAGTGGTCGATGACCAGCTCGGCCGGGGCGAGCGGGTTGATCTTCGACGGGTCGCCGCCGAGCTCCTTGACGGCCTCGCGCATGGTGGCGAGGTCCACCACGCAGGGCACGCCGGTGAAGTCCTGCATGATCACGCGGGCCGGCGTGAACTGGATCTCCTGGCTGGGCTGGGCCTGGGAGTCCCAGCCGCCCAGGGCCCGGATGTGGTCGGCGGTGATGTTCGCGCCGTCCTCGGTGCGGAGGAGGTTCTCCAGGAGGACCTTCAGGCTGTACGGCAGCCGGGCGGAGCCCTCGACCTTGTCCAGCCGGAAGATCTCGTACGACTCGTCGCCCACCTGCAGCGTGCTGCGGGCGTCGAAGCTGTTCGCCGACACGACAGTCTCCTTCAAGTGCATGGGTTCGCGCGTACCACCGCGATCCTGCCGCCCCGGGTCCCGGCCGCTTCGCTCAGGTACACCTAAGTCGCGGATCGCCCGGCGAAGCCCCGGCGTGCGCGGCGGGCACAGTGGCGGTACGTCTCTCGGTAGATATCTCGATGTCGAGATAACTCTAGTACATGGCCGCCGCGCGGTCATGCCCCGCCCCGGCCACCGGGTACCCGCACCCGCCTCCCCAAGCGCCCGCCCGGGAGGCGGGTCGGGGGAGCTGGCCCGACGTGCGCCTACCCGACATAGGGGTGAAAGTACGAAGAAAAGAGAGACACACCGGAGCCCCAGAGGTTGACATCTCATATCTGAGATAACATCACTCCCATGACCGACGACTACCTCCTCCGTATCGGCAAGCTCATCCGTGACGCCCGTCAGCACCGCGGCTGGACCCAGGCGCAACTGGCGGAGGCCCTGGCGACCAGCCAGAGCGCGGTCAACCGCATCGAGCGCGGCAATCAAAACATCAGTCTTGAGATGATCGCCCGTATCGGTGAAGCGCTGGACAGCGAGATCGTGTCGCTCGGCTACTCGGGACCGATGCATCTGCGGGTCGTCGGGGGCCGCCGTCTGTCCGGTGCCATCGACGTCAAGACCAGCAAGAACGCCTGCGTCGCCCTGCTGTGCGCCTCCCTGCTGAACTCCGGCCGCACCGTGCTGCGCCGGGTCGCCCGGATCGAGGAGGTCTACCGGATCCTGGAGGTGCTCGGCTCCATCGGGGTGCGCACCCGCTGGATCAACGACGGCGCCGACCTGGAGCTGGTGCCCCCGGCCGAGCTGGACCTGGAGGGCATCGACGCGGACGCCGCCCGCCGCACCCGCAGCATCATCATGTTCCTCGGCCCCCTGCTGCACCGGATGGACCACTTCCGCATCCCCTACGCGGGCGGCTGCGACCTGGGCACCCGCACCGTGCAGCCGCACATGAGCGCGCTGCGGCACTTCGGCCTGGAGGTCACGGCGACCGAGGGCATGTACCACTCGGTGGTGGACCGCTCCGTCCGCCCGGCCCGCCCGATCGTGCTGACCGAGCGCGGGGACACCGTCACCGAGAACGCCCTGCTGGCCGCCGCCCGGCACGACGGCACCACCGTCATCCGCAACGCCTCCTCCAACTACATGGTCCAGGACCTGTGCTTCTTCCTGGAGCAGCTCGGCGTGCGGATCGACGGGGTGGGCACCACGACCCTGACCGTGCACGGCGTCCCCCACATCGACCGGGACGTGGACTACTCCCCCTCCGAGGACCCGGTGGAGGCGATGAGCCTGCTGGCCGCCGCCGTGGTCACCGAGTCGGAGCTGACGGTCCGGCGGGTGCCGATCGAGTTCCTGGAGATCGAGCTGGCCGTGCTGGAGGAGATGGGCCTGGACCACGACCGGAGCGCGGAGTACCGGGCCGACAACGGCCGCACCCGCCTGGTCGACCTCACCGTGCGGCCCTCGAAGCTGGAGGCGCCGATCGACAAGATCCACCCGATGCCGTTCCCCGGCATCAACATCGACAACGTGCCCTTCTTCGCCGCCATCGCCGCCAGCGCCCAGGGCAAGACCCTCATCCACGACTGGGTCTACGACAACCGCGCCATCTACCTGACCGACCTCAACCGGCTCGGCGGGCGCCTCCAGCTCCTCGACCCCCACCGCGTCCTGGTCGAGGGCCCCACCCGCTGGCGCGCGGCCGAGATGATGTGCCCGCCCGCGCTGCGCCCGGCCGTCGTGGTGCTGCTGGCGATGATGGCGGCCGACGGCACCTCGGTGCTGCGCAACGTCTACGTCATCAACCGCGGCTACGAGGACCTGGCCGAACGGCTCAACTCGGTGGGCGCGCAGATCGAGATCTTCCGCGACATCTGACCGGCGGCTTCCGAGGTGCCGTCGCGCCCCCCTGACCTGCGCACGTACGGGTCGGGAGGGGACGCGGCGGCACCCGCGGGACTCCTCGGGGACTTCGGACCGGGGCTCGCCGCCCCTGCCCGCAGGGTCCTCCGGCGGTCACCCCGGCGTGGCCCGCCGCGTCGGCATCGGGCCCGGGTCGCAGCCGTGCGGGACCACCCGGGACCGACGTGGCCGTCATCCGAAGGCCGTACGGAAGCGCTCGCGCAGATCGCCGAGGCGGTCGGCCGGCTCGTTGGCGAAGACCAGCCGCAGATACGCGTCGCCGCTGGGCCCCCACCCCGTCATCGGCGTGGCGGCGACGCGCCCGTGGCGGAACAGGCGCTCGGACGCCTCGGCCGGCGCCAGCCCCAGCGCGGCGGTGTCGAGGAGGAGGGACCAGCCGCCGTGCGGCCGTACGAGCGGATAGCCGTCGAGCTGCCGCATCACGATGTCGCGGCGCTGCTCCCACACGCGCGTGGCCGCGGCGACGTCGTCATCGGCGTCGGGGGCGCTGAGCGCCGCGGCGACGGCCTGCTGGGCGATGCCGACCTGGCACACCACGTTGGTCATCCCCACCAGGGCGATGTCGGAGACGATCCGGGACGGACCCACGGTCCAGCCCACCCGCCAGCCGATGAGGCGCAGTTCCTTGGACGCCGAGCCGACGGTGATGGTCCGCTCCGCCAGAGCGGGGTGCGCGGCCGGATGGGCCGGGCGGTTGCCGTCGAACAGGATGCGTTCCATGGCCGCGTTGTGGATCAGCCAGCAGTCGTGTCTCTCCAGCACCGGAGCCAGGGCCTTCCAGTGGTCCGGTCCGAGGAGGGCGCCGGTCGGCATGGCCGGGGTCATGGCCAGCACCGCGGCGGTGCCGGGCCCGACCGCTGCGGCGAGCCGGTCCGGGTCGACGTGCCAGCCCCCGGGCGCGGGGACGCACGGTACGTGGCGGGGAACGCCTCCGGCCAGCCGGATGCGGTTGACGAGCCCGGCGTACACCGGGTCGCAGACGACGACCTCCCGGCCGGGCTCCACCGTGGCCAGCAGCACGTTCAGCAGGGCGTTGAGCCCCCCGGCGGCGCTCACGCACTCGGTGGCCGGGTCGTAGTCGACCCCTGACAACCGGGAGACGTGCGCGGCGGCGGCCTCCCGCAGCTCGCGGTGCCCCTGGAAAGGCAGGTAGCTGTTGGCCGCGTCGTCCTCCACCGCGGACCGGGTGACCTCCAGGGCGATCCGGGGCGGGCGCAGATCGGTGTCCAGGTTCTCCAGGCGCAGCATGTCCGGATCCCCGGCGGCATCCGCCGCGTCACCGACCAGGTCCACCCCGATCCCCGGAATGTGCCGCAGACGTGAAACCCCCACCGTTCCTCCCCGAGGTCGTCGAAGCACGGCCGCCCGCCCCGCGGCCGTGGACGCCCGGGGCGGCCCGCCGGCTCGGGCGGCGCCCCCTCCGCGTCAGCACTTCCCTTCCCCGCCGCAAGGCATCGCACCCGGGCACGCACGAATCCGTGGAGGGAGCCTCCGACCGCATCCGGCAGCACGGCCGGGGATCGCTCCGCCTCCGCGGACCGCTTCGACACCCGGACGGACAGGGCGTTCCAGACGTCGGCGGCGGAGTCGGGACCGCTCCGGGCGTCACCGCCGAGGGCATCGCGGTCCGCACCGGAGCTCCCCCGCGCCCGGACGGCCTCAGGCGCCCGGCCCGGTGGCGGGACACGGCCCCGCCACCGGTGGGCGGACGGTCCGTCAGCCGCGGCCGGTGGCGATCCGCACCACCGTGAGGTCGAACGCGAAGGCGGTGGAGCACGACAGCGGCACCGCCTGTCCGAGCACCTCCACGGTGACGGACGCGTCCAGCGGCGTGTTGGTGCCCCGGGTGACCGTGTAGTGGCCGGCCGGGTCCTCGATCACCTCGTGCACGCGCGTGGGCTGCCCGGCGGCCGTGTACGTGCCGGTGACGACGGCGTCGCCGGCCGGCTCGCGCGTGTCGTCCAGGCGCCGGAGCGGGATGTCGGCCGTGATCGCGCCGCCGGAGAACAGCGTGGTGTCCTCCGGTCCGTAGCCGCCGCCGTACTCGCCGTCCGGTGTCTCGACGACCACACCGGTGTGCGTGCCGTACGCGGAGTTCTGGTAGAGGTCCACCGCGACGAAGACGTCCCCGGATCGCCCGGAGCAGTTCACCGCGTGGCCCTTCTCCACCGTCCGGGTCGGCCTGGAACCGCCCTCCGCGGAGCCGGCGGCCTGGGCCGCCCCGGGGACGGCGGCCAGCGTGCCGACGGCGGCCAGGCAGGTCAGCGCGGCTCGTGTCGTGGTTCCCAACACGTGTTCTCCCCCCTCGGGCCCTGGGCCCGGGTGTGTCACCGGTCACCTCTGTGCCGGCGGAGGTGAGACATCCGGGACGCGTGTTTGGTTGCGGTGGGATTCCGGGCGCCGGAACCGGCCGGGCGGCCGGGCTTCTTCACCTGCGCGTCGACGACGGCGACCGGCGGCTCGTAGGCCCTGCCACTGCCGGTGGCGCCGATGTCCACGCAGGAGGGGGAGGCGAGCACGCCGCCCCGGCGCACGGCCACGAGTTCGAGCGGGACCGTCTCGCCCCCGGCGCGGGCGTCGGCGGACCGGCTCGGCGACCCCGCCGACCGGAGCACGCCCGGGGACGCCGGCTGAGCCGTACGCCCGGCGCCCGCTCCCCCCATCATGCGGCCGGGTCGTTTCGGCGGGCGCCGAAACGACCCGGCCGCATGATGGGGGGCATGCACCGCACCGATCGCACCGGCGGCACCGGCCGGACCACCCGCCCGCGGCGCCCCGAGCACGCGGGCTCGGGCCTCGCCCGGCTGGCCGGGCTGCTCGCCGACGAGACCAGGGCCCTGTTCTGCCTGGCGCTGCTGGACGGGCGGGCGTGGACGGCGGGCGAGCTGGCCCGGCTCGCCCACGTCGCCCCCGCCACGGCCAGCGGGCACCTGGACCGGCTGGTGGCGGGCGGCCTGCTGGCCGAGGAGCGGCAGGGACGGCACCGGTACGTACGGCTGGCCGACCCGTCGTCCGCGCGCCTGGTCGAGGAACTGGCCGCGCACGCGGGTCCCCCGCCCGCCCCGCGCTCGCTGCGCGGGGCTTCCGCGAACACGGCGATGGCACGGGCCCGCACCTGCTACGACCACCTGGCCGGACGGCTGGGCGTGGCGGTCACCGACGCGCTGCTGGCGCGCGGACTGCTGCGGCACGGCGCCGATTTCGCGGTGACCGAGGAGGGGCTGCGGTGGTTCGGCGGGCTGGGCGTCGATCTCGTCACCGGCCCGCACGGCCGCCGTCCGCCGGCCCGCGCCTGCCTGGACTGGACCGAGCGGCGCCACCACCTGGCCGGAGCGGCCGGCGCCGCGCTGTGCCGCCACGCCCTGGAGGCGGGCTGGTGCGAACGCATCGGCACCCAGCGCGCGCTGCGCGTGACCGGCGGGGGGCGGCGCGCCCTGTACGAGCTGCTGGGCGTCACCGACGCCGACCTCGCCGGTGAATCGGCGGGGGCGACGGCGTGAGGGCCGGGGCCGGGTCCGTACGGGAGGGGGGTCGTCTCCGGTGATGAACGCGTCCGCCGCCTTCCGCGCGCTGCACCGCCCCGGGCGGCCGCTGCTGCTGCCCTGCGCCTGGGACCACGCCTCGGCCGCCGCCCTGGCGGCGCACGGCTTCCCGGCCGTCGGGACCACCAGCCTGGGGGTGGCCGCCGCCGCGGGGCTGCCCGACGCCACAGGGGCCGCACGGGGGCAGACCCTGGCGCTCGGCCGGCGGCTGGCCCGGCTGCCGGTACCCGTCAGCGTCGACATCGAGGGCGGCTTCGCCGACGACCCGGCCGAAGTCGCCCTTCTCGCCAGGGAGTTGGCGGACGCGGGAGTGGCCGGGGTGAATCTGGAGGACGGGCTCCCCGACGGCCGCCTCGCCGACCCGGTCCGGCACGCGGAGAAGATCGCGGCCGTCAGGGAGGCCGCCCCGGCGCTGTTCGTCAACGCCCGCACCGACACCCACTGGCTCGCCGCGGACCCCACCACGGCCGCCGCGGCGCGCCGGGCGCACGCGTACCGGGAGGCCGGAGCGGACGGCGTCTTCGTGCCCGCCCTCACCGGCGAGGACGGCATCCGGGCGCTGGCGGGCGAGCTGGACGCGCCGCTGAACGTCCTGTTCTCCCCCGGGCACCACACGTACGAGCGGCTGGCCGAGCTGGGCGTGGCCCGGATCAGCCTGGGGTCGCTGCTGTTCCGCGCCGCCCTCGGACGCGCCGTGGAACTGGCCGCCTCCGTCGCCGACCCGGCGGCGGAGGCGGCGGCGCCGCCTTCCTACGACGAGGCCCTCGCCCTGTCCCGGCCCTGGGCGGACGGGAACTGACGCCCCGTCCGCCCGGGTCCCGCCGACGCGGCGCTCACTTGCGGTTGTACAGCCGCATGGTGATCGTTCCGAAGACGGTCACCAGCGCCGCGCCCCACCCCAGCGACCAGGCGATCTCGGCGGCGGGCCACTCGCCCGCCATCAGCCCGCGCACCGCCGAGGCCAGATGGGTCACGGGGCTGTTGTTGACGAAGGCCTGGAGCCAGCCCGGCATGGTGGCGGGGTCGACGAAGACGTTGCTGAGGAACGTCAGCGGGAAGATCACCATCATGCTGACGCCCATCACCGACTTCTCGGTGCGCAGCATCAGGCCGAACATCGTCCAGATCCACGAGAAGGCGAAGGCGAAGGCGATCAGCAGCGCCACCCCGGCGAGCACCCCGGCCGCGCCGCCCTCGGGGCGGAAGCCCAGGACCAGGCCGAGGGTCAGCATCACCGCGGAGGCGATCGCGTAGCGCAGCATGTCGCCGAGCAGGTAGCCGACCATCGCCGAGGGGCGCCAGATCGGCAGGGTCCGGAACCGGTCGAAGACGCCCTTGTCGATGTCGGTGTTGACCGCGACACCTGTGTACATCGTGATCATCACGATGTTCATCACCAGGATGCCCGGCAGCAGGAACTGCACGTACTGGGTGGTCGATCCGGCGAGCGCGCCTCCGAACAGATAGGTGAACATCAGCACCATCATGATCGGGAAGACGGTGACGTCGAAGAGCTGCTCGGGGACGTGCTTGATCTTCAGCACCGCCCGCCAGCCGAAGGCGGCCGACGTGGACCAGGCGCTGGGGCGGGGCGGGCGCTCCCCGGAGACCAGCAGGCCGGCCAGGTTCCCGGCGGCGGGGGACGTCTGCGCGGACTGCGGCTCACGGGACTGCGGCTCACGGGCCGTGGCGGTGGTCATGCCGGGACCTCTTCCTTGCTTCCGGTGCTCGCGGTACTCGTGGTGCTTCCGGTGCTCGCGGTGGTGTGGGCGGCGGGGCGGTCGGTGAGGGCGAGGAAGACCTCGTCCAGGCTGGGCTGGCCCAGCGAGAAGGTGTCGACGGTGATGCCGGAGCGGGCCAGTTCCGCCAGCGCCCGCGACGCCTGCTCGGCCGCGCCCCTCCCGTCGCCCCGGGTGCCGACGCGGGCGGTCAGGGCCACCGGGTCGGGGTCGAGCTGGATCCGCGCCTCCAGGACGCGGGCGAGCAGCCGCTCGGCCTCGGGCCGCTGGGCGGCGTCCCGCAGCCGCAGGTGCACCGCGCCGGCGCCCACCGAGGCCTTCAGCTCGCCCTTGGTGCCCTCGGCGATGACCTTTCCCCGGTCGATGACGGCGATGCGGGAGGCGAGCTGGTCGGCCTCGTCCAGGTACTGGGTGGTCAGCAGCACCGTGGTGCCCCGGGAGACCACCGCCCGCACGATGTCCCAGACCTGGTTGCGGCTGCGCGGGTCCAGACCGGTCGTCGGCTCGTCGAGGAAGAGCAGGTCGGGGGTGTTGAGGATGGACGCGGCGATGTCGATGCGGCGCCGCATGCCGCCCGAGTAGTTCTTGACCTGCTTCCCCGCCGCGTCGGCGAGCCCGAAGGCCTCCAGCAGCTGCGCGGCCCGCAGGCGGGCGGCCGGCTTGCGGTGGCCGAGCAGCCTGCCCAGCAGGACCAGGTTCTCCATCCCGGTCAGGTCCTCGTCCACCGACGCGTACTGCCCGGTCAGGCTCACCCGGCCGCGTACGGCGTCGGCCTCGCGCAGTACGTCGTGGCCGAAGACCCGGGCCTCGCCGCCGTCGGGACGCAGCAGAGTGGCGAGCATCCTGACCGTGGTGGTCTTCCCCGCCCCGTTGGGGCCGAGGACCCCGTAGACCGTGCCCGCCGGCACGGCGAGGTCCACGCCGTCCACCGCGCGGGTCTCCCCGAACACCTTGACCAGCCCTGACGTCTCGATCGCCAGGCCGGATGCGCTGTCGCCCATGCTCCGCCGTCCTCGTTGTTGTCGCTGTCGCTGTGACTGTGGCTGCCGCTGTGGCTGTGGCTGCCGCTGCGGCTGTCCGTGCCGTGCCGTCCCCGGTTCGTGTCCGCCGTGCTCCGGTGCGCCGGGTCCTCCGCCTCCTCAGACCCCCCGGGGCCGCGGAACTCATCGCTTCCGCGCGCTTCCCGCCCCCGCTCCGCCCCCGCCCCCCTCAGCGGTCCCTCACCTCGATGCCCAGCACCCGGGCGAGCGCCGGGGCGAGGTCCAGCAGTTGCGCGCCGCTGACGATCGCGCCCCTGAGCGCGTCGTGCCCGGCCGCGATCCCCAGCCCGGCGGCGTCGCGCAGGTCGACCTCCGCCATCCGCGCCTTCTCCAACCGCACGCCGTCCAGGACCGAGCCGGGGAACGTGACGCCGGTCAGGCTCGCGTCGCCGAAGTCCACGTCGCGCAGCAGGCAGTCCACGAAGCGGACGTCCCGCAGGGTCGCGGCACGGGCGTTGACCGAGTCGAACTTGCAGTTGAAGAAGGTCGTGCGGCGCATCACCGCGCCGAACACCTCCACCCCGGCGAACGCGCCGGAGACGGTCTCGGCGTCCATCCAGTCCGTCTCCGCCAGATCCGTCCCCACCCACCGCACGGTGTGCAGCCACACGTCGTTGAACCGCGCCCGCCGGTAGCGCCCCCCGGTGAAGACCACCGAGGTGAAGGCGGACTCGGTGAAGCCCGCGCCGCCGCCGTCGGCGTCCTCGAACTCGTCCCCGTCGAAGCGCACGGTGTCGTACGTGCGCTCCCGCTCCAGCCGTCCGCCGCCGTCGAAGGGTTCGAGGTACTCCGCGTAGGGCAGGTCGGCGAGTTCCCGCGGAGCGGGTCGGGGGTCGGAGCGGCGAGCGGGCATGGCGGGCCTTCCGGGCGGGGTGCGCGTTCCCGTGGCACTCTAGGGGCGCCCACTGACAGCGGGCCGCCCGCCGGAACGCGGAAGGCCGCCGTCCCCTCCGGACGGCGGCCTTCCGCGTTCGGCGTCCGCCTCACGCCCCCGCGAGGGTGGCGACCATGACGGCCTTGATGGTGTGCATGCGGTTCTCGGCCTCGTCGAAGACGACCGAGTGCTCCGACTCGAACACCTCGTCCGTCACCTCCAGCGACTCCAGCCCGTACCGCCGGTGGATCTCCCGGCCCACGGCCGTGCCCAGGTCGTGGAAGGCGGGCAGGCAGTGCAGGAAGCGGACGTCCGGGTTGCCGGTGGCGCGCAGGACGTCCATGGTGACGGCGTACGGCCGCAGCAGCTCGATGCGCTCCTCCCAGACCTCCTTGGGCTCCCCCATCGACACCCACACGTCGGTGGCGACGAAGTCCGCGCCGAGCACGCCCTCCTCGACCTTCTCGGTCAGGGTGACGCGGGCGCCGGTGGCCTCGGCCAGGGAGCGGGCCGCGGCCACCACGGACTCCTCCGGCCACAGGCTCCGCGGCGCCGCGATGCGGACGTCCATGCCGAGCAGGGCGCCGGTGACGAGGTAGGAGTTGCCCATGTTGTTGCGGGCGTCGCCGAGGTAGGCGTAGGCGGTCTCGGTCAGCGGCCTGTCGCAGTGCTCGGTCATGGTGAGCACGTCGGCGAGCATCTGGGTGGGGTGCCACTCGTCGGTGAGCCCGTTGTAGACGGGGACGCCCGCGTGGGCGGCCAGCTCCTCGACGGCCTCCTGGTCGCTGCCCCGGTACTCGATGGCGTCGTACATCCGCCCCAGCACCCGGGCGGTGTCCCGCACCGACTCCTTGTGGCCGATCTGGGAGCCGGCCGGGTCGAGGTAGGTGGTGTGGGCGCCCTGCTGGGCGGCGGCGACCTCGAAGGCGCAGCGGGTGCGGGTGGAGGTCTTCTCGAAGACCAGCGCGATGCCGCGCCCGCGCAGCCGCTGCTCCTCGATGCCCGCCCGCCGGGCCGCCTTCAGCTCGGCGGCCAGCTCGACCAGGTGGCGGAACTCCTCGGGGGTGAAGTCCAGCTCCTTGAGGAAGTGGCGGCCCGTGAGGTCGATCGCCATGGGGACTCCTAGGGACTGTCGCGTCGGATACGGCGGGAAGACCGGAAGTCTATACGAATACTCGCATCACTATGCGGTCGGGGGCTTCTCCCTCCCGGGCCCGTGCGCCCCCGCCCGCGCCCCCCGCCTACACCGCCTCGCGCTCGACCGGGCAGCTCATGCAGCGCGGCCCGCCCCGGCCCCGGCCCAGTTCGCTGCCGGGGATCGTGATGACCTCGAGCCCCTGCTTGCGCAGGTGCGTGTTGGTGGTGACGTTGCGCTCGTAGGCGATGACGACGCCCGGCTCGACGGCCAGGACGTTGCACCCGTCGTCCCACTGCTCGCGCTCGGCGGCGTGCACGTCCTGGGTGGCGGTCAGGACGCGGATGGCGTCCAGGCCGAGGGCCGCGGCGATGGCGCGGTGCATGTGCTCGGGCGGGTGGTCGGTGACCTTCAGGTCCGTGTCGCCCGCGCCGGGCTCGATGGTGTAGGAGCGGAGCATCCCCAGGCCCGCGTACTGGGTGAAGGTGTCGCCGTCCACCATCGTCATCACCGTGTCCAGGTGCATGAGGGCCCGGCTCTTGGGCATGTCCAGCGCCACGATGGTGCGGGCCGAGCCCGCCGCGAACAGGCCGCGGGCGAGCATCTCCACCGCCTGCGGGGTGGTGCGCTCGCTCATCCCGATGAGCACCGCGCCGTTGCCGATCACCAGCACGTCCCCGCCCTCGATGGTGGAGGGGTAGGCGTCCTGGCCCTCGGACCAGACGTGGAAGTCCCCCGCCGGGGACCCCTGCCCGGTGAACAGGGGGTGGTGGTGGTAGATCGCCTCGAAGTGGACCGTCTCGCGCTGGCGGGCGGGCCAGCGCATGGCGTTGATGGACACCCCGTCGTAGATCCAGGCGGAGGTGTCGCGGGTGAACAGGTGGTTGGGCAGCGGGGCGACCAGGAAGTCGTCCAGGTCCATCACGTGGAAGCGCACCGAGACCGGCTCGGGGTGCCGCTCCAGGTACTCCCGCTTGGTCATCCCGCCGACCAGCGCCTCGGCCAGCTCGGCCCCGGACATCTCGTCGAAGACGGCGCGCAGGTGGTCGGCGGCCAGCGGCCCGTACTCCTTCTCGTGAAAGGTGCGGTCCAGGACGGACGCGCGGGCGGCGGGGATCTCCAGGGACTCGGCCAGCAGGTCGCCGAACAGGTGCACCTCGACGCCCCGGTCGCGCAGGACGTCGGCGAAGCCGTCGTGCTCCTGACGGGCCCGCCGCACCCACAGCACGTCGTCGAAGAGCAGGTCGTCCCGGTTGGTCGGGGTGAGCCGTTTCAGTTCCAGATCGGGGCGGTGCAGGATGACGCGGCGCAGCCGCCCGGTCTCGGAGTCGACGTGGAATCCCATGTCCACCATCCTCACCGGCAGACCGCCCGCTACACCCGGGGCGGCGACCACGCGGGGCACCGGCGGCGGCTGGAGGAGGCCGGGGGAGGCTGGAGAAGGCCGGACCGGCACGCCGAGCGGCTCGACGGCGCGGTCGCCCGTGGGGCGCCGGCCGTGGTCCTCGTCCTGCCGACGGCCTCGCACCGCGGTTGCCCCGGCGCACATCGCGCTGACCGTCCTGGCGGCCTGCTGCGCGGCGACGGTCATGGACGGGTTCTCCGCCGGTCCCGGCGTGTCCGAGGGCCCTACCCCGTGGGCCACCGCCGTGGCCGCGCTCCCCGGCACGCTTCCCGGCGCGCTCCCGGCGGGCGGGGGTGGCCCGGGCCTCCCGGCTCCCGGCGTTCCCTCCCGGCAGGTGGCGCGCCCCGCGGGCGACGCCCGTCGCCCGTGTCCGTCCGTGCCCGGCCGCGGAGCACGGCAGGGCACGGGCACGGGCGCGGAAACGGGTGTCACAGCCTCGGGTCGACCGGCTCCGACTCCAGCGCGAGGACGGCGAAGACCGCCTCGTGGACCCGCCACAGCGGCTCGCCCTCCGCCAGCCGGTCCAGCGCCTCCAGGCCGAGCGCGTACTCGCGCAGGGCGAGCGAGCGCTTGTGGCCCAGGTGGCGGACGCGCAGCCGCCGCAGGTTCTCCTCGCGGGTGTACTCCGGTCCGTAGACGATCCGCAGGTACTCCCGGCCCCGGCACTTCACGCCCGGCTGGACCAGCCGTCCGTCCGCGCCGCGCACCAGCGCCTCCAGCGGCTTGACGACCATGCCCTCGCCGCCGGCCGCCGTCAGCTCCAGCCACCAGTCGGTGCCGGCCGCGACGGACGCCTCGTCGCCGGTGTCCACCACCAGGCGCCCGGTGCGGCGCAGCAGGCCGGAGGGGTCGGCGGCGATCAGCCGGTCCAGCCGGGCGAGCTGCTCGTCGTGCGGTACGGCGGCCAGGGCGCGGCCCCGTGAGGCGAGGATCTGGAACGGCGCCAGGCGCACGCCGTCGAGCCCGTCCACCGGCCAGCAGTAGCGGCCGTACGCCTCGGTGAACGCCGCCGTGTCCGCCGCGCGCTCCCGCTGCCGCTCCAGCAGCCCGTCCACCCGGGCGCCCCTGGAGGCCGCCGCCTCCAGAGCGGCGAGCGCGCCGGGCAGGACGGCCCCGGCGGCGGCGCCGACCGCCGCGTACTGCCGGCGCAGCAGTCCGGCCGACTTCAGCGACCAGGGCAGCAGTTCGGCGTCGAGCAGCAGCCAGTCGGTGTCCAGCTCCTCCCACAGCCCGGCGCCGTCGGCGGCGGCGCGGACGCGGGCGAGGACCTGCTCGGTGGCCGCCGGGTCGTCGAAGAACGGGCGTCCGGTGCGGGTGTACAGCGCCCCCGTCACCTCGCCCGCCGCACCGCCGCCGACGCCGAACCGCTCGGCGGCGGTCCGGGCGTCGCGGCAGACCAGCACGACGGCGCGCGAGCCCATGTGCTTCTCCTCGCACACCACCTTCTCCACGCCCGCCGCCCGGTACTCGGCGAACGCCTCGGCCGGGTGCTCCAGGTAGCCCTCCAGTTTCGAGGTGGCGCAGGGCGCCATCGTCGGCGGCAGGTAGGGCAGCAGCCGCGGGTCCACGGCGAAGCGGCTCATCACCTCCAGCGCGGCGGCCGCGTTCTCCTCGCGCACCGCGACGCGGCCCGCGTGGCGGGTCTCCACCACCCGGCGGCCGTGCACGTCGGCCAGGGCGAGCGGGCGGCCCTCGTGCCCGCCGGGGGCCTCGCCGGCCAGCGGCTTCACCGGCTCGTACCAGACCCGCTCGGCGGGGACGCCGACCAGTTCCCGCTCGGGCCAGCGCAGGGCGGTCAGGGAGCCGCCGAAGACGCAGCCGGTGTCCAGGCAGATGGTGTTGTTCAGCCAGGTGGCGCGCGGGGTGGGGGTGTGGCCGTAGACGACGGCGGCCCGGCCCCGGTAGTCCTCGGCCCACGGGTAGCGCACAGGCAGGCCGAACTCGTCGGTCTCGCCGGTGGTGTCGCCGTACAGCGCGTGCGAGCGGACCCGGCCGGAGGTGCGGCCGTGGTACTTCTCGGGCAGCCCGGCGTGGCAGACGACCAGCGCTCCGCCGTCGAGCACGTAGTGGCTCACCAGCGAGCCGATGAACTCCCCCACCCGCGCGGGGAACTCCGGGTCGGCCGCGGCCTCCCTCTCCAGCTGCTCGATCGTCTCGGCGAGCCCGTGGGTGTGCCGGACGTCGCGACCCTTCAGGTACCGGCCGAGCTTGTTCTCGTGGTTGCCGGGGACGCACAGGGCGTGCCCGGCGGCGACCATGCCCATCACCAGCCGCAGCACGCCGGGGCTGTCCGGGCCGCGGTCGACGAGGTCGCCGACGAAGACGGCGGTACGGCCCCCGGGGTGGTGCGCGTCCACCGCGCGGCCGGCCGCGTCGCGCTCGACGGTGTAGCCGAGCCTGTCCAGCAGGGCCTCCAGTTCGGCGCGGCAGCCGTGGACGTCGCCGACGACGTCGAACGGGCCGGTGAGGTGGCGCAGGTCGTTGTAGCGCCGCTCCAGCTCGATCCGGGCGGCGGCCACCTCCTCCACCCCGCGCAGTACGTGCACCTTGCGGAAGCCCTCGCGCTCCAGGGAGCGCATCGAGCGGCGCAGTTCGCGCCGCTGGCGCGGGATGACGTGGGCGGGCATGTCCGCGCGGTCGGGGCGTGCGGCGTTGCGCTCGGCGCAGACGCTCTCGGGCACGTCCAGGACGATCGCGACGGGCAGCACGTCGTGCTCGCGGGCGAGGGCGACCAGCGCGCGGCGGGCCTCGGCCTGGACGTTGGTGGCGTCCACGACGGTCAGGCGCCCGGCGGCCAGCCGCTTGCCGGCGATGTGGTGCAGGACGTCGAAGGCGTCGGGGGTGGCGCTCTGGTCGTTCTCGTCGTCGGCGACCAGGCCGCGGCAGAAGTCGGAGGAGAGGATCTGGGTGGGCTTGAAGTGGGCGCGGGCGAAGGTGGACTTGCCCGCCCCGGTGGTGCCGACCAGCACGACGAGGGACAGGTCGGGCACGGCGAGCGCCGTCGTACGGGCCGTCATGCGGCCGCCTCCTTCGCGATCGGTTCCGCGGCGGGCTCCGCGGCCGGTCCCGGGGCGGGCTCCGCGGTGCGGGAGCGGGTGAACAGGGCGAGCTGGGTGGGCGGGCCGACCTCGGGGTCGTCCTCGCCGACGGGCCGGAACTCCACGGCGTAGCCGTGCCGTCCGGCCACGGACTCCGCCCAGGCGCGGAACTCCCGGCGCGTCCACTCGAAGCGGTGGTCGTGGTGGCGCGTCCGGCCCGCGGGCAGGGTCTCCCAGCGCACGTTGTACTCGGCGTTGGGCGTGGTGACGACCACCGTCCCCGGCCGGGCCGCGCCGAAGACGGCGTACTCGGCCGCCGGCAGGCGCGGCGGGTCGATGTGCTCGACGACCTCGCTGAGCACCGCCGCGTCGTAGCCGGACAGCCGGGGGTCGGTGTACGTCAGCGAGCCCTGGGTGAGGGTGAGGCGCGCCGCCTGCCGCTCCGTCATCCGCTCCACGCGCAGCCTCCGCCGCGCCTCGTGCAGGGCGCGCATCGACACGTCCACGCCCACGATCTCGGTGAACCGGGCGTCCTTCAGCATCGCCTGCACCAGCTGGCCCTGCCCGCAGCCCAGGTCGAGGACGCGGGCGGCGCCGGCCTCGCGCAGCGCGGCCAGGATCGCCTCGCGGCGCAGGACGGCCAGCGGGGCGGGGCGCTCCTCGGTGTCGGCGCCCTCGTCCACGGCGTTGTCCAGCTCCTCGGCCTCGCTGCCGTCGGACTCGGCGAGGCGGGCGAGCTCCAGGCGCTCCAGCGCCTCGCGGGTGAGGCGGTGGCGGCGGCTGAGGTAGCGGCTGGTGATGAGCCGCTGCTCGGGGTGGTGCTCCAGCCAGCCCTCGCCGGCGCGCAGCAGTTTGTCCACCTCGTCTGGGGCGACCCAGTAGTGCTTGGCGTCGTCCAGCACCGGCAGCAGGACGTACAGGTGGCGCAGCGCGTCGGTCGGCCGCGCCTCGCCCTCCAGCGTCAGCGACACGTAGCGGGAGTCGCCCCAGTCGGGGAAGCGGGCGTCCAGCGGGACCGGTTCGGCGCCGACGGTCCAGCCCAGCGGCTCGAAGAGGCGGCGCACCAGCTCGGGGCCGCCGCGGGCGGGCAGCGCGGGCATCTCGACGCGCAGCGGCGTCCGCCATCCGAGCAGCTCGGGCCTGGCCCGGCACTGGCCCTTGAGCGCGCTGGAGAACACGCCGCCCAGCGCCACGGCCAGCAGCGAGGAGGCCGCGTACGGGCGGTCGTTGACGTACTGCGCCAGCGCGGAGTCGGGCGCGCCGCCGCGCCCCTTGCCCCGGCCGCGGCGGACCAGGGCGACGGGATCGACCTCCAGCAGCAGCGCCGCGGTGCAGCGCCCGGCCTCCGCCTCGGGGTAGAAGACGTGCGCGGTGCCGTAGGAGGTGGAGAACTCCTGCGCCCGGTCGGGGTGTTTGTGCAGCAGGAACCCGAGGTCGGTGGCGGGGCGTCCGGCGCTTCCGGTGGTGGTCATCGTCAGGAACACCTGAGCGAGTATGGCCTGTTCGTGTGGGGCGGCCCACCGGTTTTCCGGCACCGCGGCCGTTCCCGCCGCGCCCCGCCCCGCCCGGCTATCCCCCTGTCCCCGGCTCGGCCCTCGGCTCGGTCTTCGGCTCGGCCCGGAGTTCCGCCGCCACCCGCGCGATCTCCTCCGGTCCCACCCGGCAGCAGCCGCCGATCAGACGGGCTCCGTCCCGCAGCCAGCGGCGGGCGTCGGACGGGGCGAAGGCCGCTCCGCCCTCCCAGGCGCCGCGCGACGCGTTCCAGCGCTCCCCGCTGTTGGGGTAGACGACCACCGGCTTCCCGGTGGTCCGCGCCGCCAGGCGCACGGCGGGCGCGGCGTCGCGCGGGTCGCAGCAGTTGACGCCGACCGCGATCACCCGGTCGTCGCCCGCGGCGACGGCGAAGGCGTCCGCCAGCGGCTGCCCGGCGCGGGTGCGCTCCCCGGCGACGGTGTACGACAGCCACACCGGCACTCCGCAGTCGCGGGCGGCGCGCAGCAGCGCCTCGGCCTCCTCGGCGTCCGGGACCGTCTCCAGCGCCAGGACGTCCGGGGCGGCCTCCGCCAGGGCCTCGATCCTGGGCCGGTGGAAGCGCTCCAGCTCGGCGACGGTCAGCCCGTACCGGCCGCGGTACTCGCTGCCGTCCGCGAGCACCGCTCCGTAGGGGCCGACCGAGGCGGCCACCCACACCGGCTCGCCGGTCGCGCCCGCCGCGGCGCGGGCCAGGGCCACGCTGCGCCGCAGCAGGGCGTCGGTCTCCTCCCGGCCCAGCCCGCGCCGGGCGAAGCCGGGGTGGGAGGCCTGGTAGCTGCCGGTGATGAGCACCCGCGCCCCCGCCCGCACGTAGGCGGTGTGGGCCGCCTCGATCCGCGCCGGGTCGTCGGCGAGCAGCCGGGCCGACCACAGCTCGTCGGACAGGTCGCAGCCCTGCGCCTGGAGCTGGTTGGACAGCCCGCCGTCGAGGACGAGGGGGCCGCGCGCCAGGGCGTCGGCGAGCGGGGGCGCGGGCGGTGTGCTCATGACCGGCTCACCCCAGCTGGCTCTGCACCTGGGAGGAGATCAGCTCCAGGTGGTCCAGGTCGTGCAGGTCCAGGATCTGGAGGTAGATCCGGGAGGAGCCGGCCTCGGCGTAGCGGCCGATCTTGTCGACCACCTCGGCGGGGGAGCCGGCGAGCCCGTTCTGCCGCAGCTCGTCCACCTCGCGGCCGATGGCCGCCGCGCGCCGCGCCACCTCGGCGTCGTCCCTGCCCACGCAGGCGACCAGGGCGTTGGAGTACACCAGGTCGCCGGCGGCACGGCCGTGCTCCTCGGCGGCGGCCCGCACCCGGCCGAACTGCCGCTCGCTGTCCTCGACGGAGACGAAGGGGACGTTGAACTCGTCGGCGAAGCGGGCGGCGAGGGCCGGGGTGCGCTTGGCCCCCATGCCGCCGATGAGCACCGGGACCTTGCGCTGCGCGGGCTTGGGCAGCGCGGGCGAGTCGGCGAGCCGGTAGTGGGTGCCGTCGTAGTCGAACGTCTTGCCCGGCTCGGTGGCCCACAGCCCGGTGACGATCTCCAGCTGCTCCTCCAGCCGGGAGAACTTCTCCTTGGGGAACGGGATGCCGTACGCGGTGTGCTCGGCCTCGTACCAGCCCGCGCCCAGGCCCAGTTCGACGCGCCCGCCCGACATGGCGTCGACCTGCGCCACCTGGATGGCCAGGACGCCCGGCAGCCGGAAGGTGGCCGCGGTCATCAGGGTGCCCAGCCGGATGCGCTTGGTCTCGCGGGCGAGGCCGGCCAGGGTGATCCAGGCGTCCGTCGGGCCGGGCAGTCCGTCGACGTCCCCCATCTTCAGGTAGTGGTCGGAGCGGAAGAAGGCGTCGAAGCCCAGGTCCTCGGTGGCCTTGGCGACCGTGAGCAGCGTGTCGTAGGAGGCGCCCTGCTGGGGCTCGGTGAAGATGCGCAGATCCATGCCCTCCATCCTGCACCTTCGCTACGCGTCCTCCCGTACCGCCGCCCCGCCGTCGCGGGCCGGCGGGGCCCTGCGGAACGGCCGGGGTCTGAGGGCGAGCCGTCTGCGGATCGCCGTCACCCTGTCACCGCACTCGTCGGCGGCGTCGATGCCCTCGATGCACCTCCAGTAGAGTCCCTCCTCCTCCGCCTCGACCGCCACCTGCACCAGCGCGTCCCCGGTCTCGTCCAGCAGCCCGCCCAGGTCGTGCAGGGCCGAGAGCGGGTCGCGTATCTCCGTGAGGCGGGCGGCGCGCGCCCCGTCGGCCCGCTGCCCGGGACCGCGCAGCGAACCGCAGGCACGGCCGCTCGCCTCGCACAGCCCGCCGGCCTGGGCCCGCACCTCCGGCGGGCCCGTCATGACCAGATGGCCCCCGACCGCCGCCGCGAGCGCCTGCGCCTGCCACGCCTCGGTAACGACGTCAGGGGCTTCCTTACTGTGCGCGAGCGCTCTCCGCGTGTCCTCAATGAGTGGTACCGCATCCATCCACCTTTTCCCTCCGTGACCGACCACTACCCAGAGTGATACTCGTGCCCGCTCTTGGCTAGGGGTTTTGGGAAAACTGTGGAAAATCTCGACAGTGTGGAGAAGTCCATCACTCCGAAGAGTGACGATTGGCCCTCCCGCGGGCGCCGCCGGAGCCGTCCGTCTCACCGGCGCCTCCACCGGCTCCTTCGTCACTCTCCGCTACGGGGAAGCGGCGCTCGTTCCGGTCGATCTTCGCCTCCAGCGCGGCCGGCGCGTCGATCCCCAGCACCTCGCAGAACTGCAGCAGGTAGGCGAGGACGTCGGCCACCTCGTCCGCCACCCGGCCCGCCGCGGCCGGGTCGTCCATGACCCGCGCCGACTCCTCCGGCGTCAGCCACTGGAAGATCTCGACCAGTTCGGCGGCCTCCACGCTCAGGGCCGTCGCGAGGTTCTTCGGGGTGTGGTACGGCTCCCAGCGCCGCGCCGCCGCGAACCGGGCCAGTCGGCCCTGGAGTTCGCCCAGCCTCCCGCCGGGCCGCCCGTACGGCACCGGGTGGTGTCCCGTGTCCCGGCCGGTCCCGCCCCGCCCGCCGTTCTCGTCCTGCCCGCCCTGCCCGCCGCCGTGTTCCCGTCCGTCGTTCACGCCCCCAGGTCTACCAGCCGCGCCCCGGCCGCCTCCCCCACCGCCGCACCGGCCGCCTCCCCGTCGCAGACCGTCCCCAGCAGCCGGATGTGGCCGCGTTCGCACATCCGCGCCGCGAGCCCCGCCAGCGCCCGCCGCTGCCGCGCGTCCAGCCCGCGGTCGAGCCCGTCGGCGAGCACCACCAGCGCCTGCCGGGCCGCGGGCACCTCCCGCACCGGATCGACCTGGAGCACCCCGGGGCCGGTCAGCAGCACCAGGGCGAGCGCCAGATAGCGCAGCTCCCCGTCCCCGAGCCGGTCCAGCGGGGTGGGCTCCAGCCCGTCGCCGTGCTCCACCAGCGCCCTGACCAGGCCCGCGCGCCCTCGCACCGCCGGCTCCGCCGCCGGTTCCGCCAGCAGTTCCGCCACCGGGCGGGCGAACCCCGCGCGCACCGTGTCCAGCAGCACCGCGTACCGGGTGCGGCACTCGGTGCGGGTGCGCCCCAGCACCGCCGCGAGGTTGTCGCAGCCGCCCCGCAGCAGACCGTCCACGGCGGCCACCGGCTCGCGCATGGCCTCCGGTCGCGGATCGCAGGCGAAGGACGAGCGCAGCGCCGGTACGACCTGCTCGGCCGCCGCGAGCACCTGCCGCTGCCCCTCGGTGGCGCCCGCCACCCGCAGCGGCAGCAGCGCGGTGGCGAGCCGGTCGTCCGGCAGCGGGGCGCGGGCCACCTGGCCCACGCCCCCGGTGCGCCACTCGGCCCGCACCACGCGCCGCGCCGGGTCGCGCAGCGCCGTCGCCAGCAGGGCCCGGCCATCCGCGCCGGTCAACCGCTCGCCCGCGACGCGCAGTTCGGGCTCGGCCTGGACGGCGAGGTCCAGCCGCACCGGACCGGCCGGCCCGTCCACCGTGCACCCCAGCCGGAAGCCGCGCCGGCCCTGCCCGTCCGGGACCGCGCCGCGCGGCACGTACGCCGACGGGCCGCCGCGCGCGCCGCCGAAGACCTCGCCCAGACTCTCCCCTCCGGCGAGCCGCGCCAGCGCCTCGTACGCCTCCAGCACCGTGGACTTGCCGCTGCCGCTGGCCCCGGCGAGCAGGGTGAGCGGCTCCAGCGGCAGCCGCAGCCCGCGGTGCGCGCGGAAGGCGGACAGCCTCAGCTCGGTGACGACCGGCCGCCGCCCGGCCCCGTTGTCGACCATGGCCCGGACGCTATCGGCGGCCCGGTCCGCCGAACCGTTACGGCTGTCCGGCGTTCCTACGAACAGGGGACGTCCCCGCCCCCGGGCTGACAGGGCGACAGGCTCACGGGCCGGCGGCCTCACGGGGCCGGGTCGTACTCCGCCCAGACGGTCTTGCCCGGCCCGTCGCGGCGCGCCTCCCACCCCCAGCGGGCGGCCAGCCGCTCCACCAGCAGCAGCCCCCGCCCCGACTCGGCGTCCCCGCGCTCCTCGCGGTCCTCCGGCGCGGCGGCGGGCGCCCGCTCGCCCCGGGCGTCGGTCGCCTCCACCCGCACCGTCCCCTCCCCCACGCTCATCCGCAGGCGGAAGTCCCGTCCGGCCACGCGTCCGTGGCGCACGGCGTTGGCGGCCAGCTCGGCCGCGATCAACACCACGTCGTCATGGGCGTCCGTGCCGTAGGGCAGTCCGTGCTCGTCGAGCCACTGCGCGGCCAGCCGCCGCGCCAGCCGCGCCCCGCGCGGCGTGGAACTGAACCGCAGGGCGAACTCCCCGGCGTCCGGGGCCGGCCGGCCGTGGCCGGCGACGGCGCCCCACCGGGCACTCGCCGTACGCGTCGTCGCGACCGCCGGCGGCGCCGGCCGCCGGCTCCCCCGCGACGGTCCCGCCCCGGTCACCGGAAGGCCCCGTGGCACGGGGCGGCGGCGCCGACGGGCCGGGCGCTCAGCACGTACGTGCCGGTGTGGTCGGCGACGGCGAGGTGGAACGACAGCCCCTCCGCGAGCCGTTCGGCCGCGGCCTCCTGCCGCTCCTCGTCCTCGTACCACCGGCGCAGCTCCGCGAGCGCGTCGGCGGGCAGGTACGGCAGGGGGACGAGCGCGCCGCCCGGCGCCCAGCGGGCCGTACGCGGGTCGGGGTCGAGCCCGTCGGCGATCCGGCGGGCCCGCTCCCGCAGCCAGTCCAGCGCCCGGCGGCGGTCGGCCGCCTCGCAGGCGCCGAG
This sequence comes from Streptomyces sp. DH37, assembly GCF_029813835.1. GTDB lineage: Bacteria > Actinomycetota > Actinomycetes > Streptomycetales > Streptomycetaceae > Streptomyces. The sequence continues at coordinate 4,736 of NZ_JARVKV010000064.1, read as the reverse complement.
CTGCACGGCGACCGTGCCGCCGCGCACCGCCCCCACGGCGACGGCCTCGGCCCGGTAGGCCGGGGGCCGCCGGGCGTCCCCGCCGTCGGGGCGGCCCCGGCCCCGGCGGCCCGAACGGCCCGCTCTGCGTGCGGGGTCGCGCACGACCAGGCGCGCGCCGCGCCACGAGAAGTCGTGCGCGGGACCGGCGGAGCGGGCGGAACGGGGGCGGGGTTCGAGAGCGTTCGTCACGCCCTCCACCGTGGTCCCCGCCCCCGGGAGGGACAAGCGGTCACGCGCGGCCAGGGGGCCGCTGTGTGCACCGGCGGACGCGCTGTACGCACCACCCGCCGCGGCGGTACGGAGGGACGCCGGCCACCACCGCTCCTCCCGGGGCGCCGCCCGCTCGAACCCGTTCGGGACCCGCGGCAGCGGTGAGCACGGCCGTGCGTCCGCCCGGGGACCGGCCGACCACCACCGGCCGTCGCGGCTCCAACCGATCGACAGCGGTGACGGCGTCGGTGACCCACGCGGTGCGGGGGACCTCCCGCGGACGGCGCCCGCCGGCGCCGTGCCCGCGTCGGCCGACCGCGACGACCCGGTACCGGGAGCCCGGGCGCCGGGCCGCCGCATCCCGCTCACCCGGGGCCGGCCGGACCGGGCCGCCCCCGGGCACGTGCCGACGCGGGCGCTTCCGCCGTTCCCGTTACGGGGACGGGGGTTCCTTCGTATGCTCGGCGCCCGGTCCGCGGTGCGGCCGGAGTCCAGCGGGCGGGCCCGGCGAGCACACGGCGCGAACGAGGGAGAACGGGGAAGATGATGTCTGGGTACGAGCCGTTTTTAACCCGCGTCATGCCGGAGCTGGTGATGCAGCGCAAGCGGCGCCCGAGCGCGGGCAGCAGGCTGCGCGGCCGTGGCGGCCCGCCCGCCATCGAGATCGTCGGCCTGGACGAGGCGGAGAGCGAGGCGCTGCTGCGGGAGCTGTACCGCCGCTACGCGCCGCTGCTGCCGATCAACGACCCCACCAGGATGCCGCTGACACGGGGCAGGGTCGCCGACTCCTTCTGGTACCTCTCGACGCGGGTCTACGGCCTGAGCGGCCCCACGGCCTACCGGCTGCCGATCCGGTTCCCCCGTTTCGCCCTGGGGATGATGGCCTACGTCTGGGCCGAGCGGAACGACCGCCCCGACCTGGAGCAGATCGCCAGGGGCCACGAGTGGATGCGGGAGGAACTGCGCAAGCAGCACGACGAGAACCCGCGGCAGGTGGCCGACGGCCAGCTCCTCACCGACCTTCAGGGCTACCTGGCGTCGGCCATCGGCGGCAGGATCGGCGCCGCGCTGGCCGCCGTCTCGGCACTGGCCCGCCTCCTGCTGGCCAGACCCCGGCCGGACAGGGTCGCACTGCGCTGGTGGGGGAAGGCGCTCAACACCCCGCCGGGCACGTTCTCCCTGCACGAGGCGGTCGCCGCCCATCTGTTCCGCACCTTCCGCAGCGGCACGGACCAGCGCGGACGTTCCGCCGAGCAGCTCCTGGCCGCGGCCTTCCTCGCCGACATCGACGCGCACTACGGGCTCCGCCGCAGGCTCAACAGGGACCTGCCGCCGGTCATCCTGCTGCCCGCCCGCACCCCGGCGGCCCACGAGTTCCTCGACACCCTGCTGCGGGCGTACGGCGTGGCGTTCCCGCGCCCGCCGAGGAAGCGCACGGTCACCCGCCCGGTCATCGTCGCCGTCGGGGGCGACGGCACCGGGGGGCCGCCGCCCCGGCCGCTGGCCGAGCTCGAGTCCTGCCTCAACATCTGGACCCTGCCGGTGGAGGGCGACGTACGCGAGCGCTGGATGCTGCGGGTGACCGCGGCGGAGGCACCGGAGTCGGCGCGGACGGAGGGGGCGCGGTGAACGCGGCTGCGCGGAACGGGCTGGAGGTCCGCTCCGGACCCGGCTGGGTCACCGTCGCGCTGGCCGTCCTGGCCGCCGCCGCGCTGGGGACGCTGCTGTGGGTCCTCGCGATCGCGCCGAACCTCCCCGACCCGTGCGGGGAGGAGCTGGAGGAGATCGGCGGGGAGTGCGTCGGGGTCACCGACGGCGGCACCCGCCGATGGGCCGGCCTGGAGCAGGTCATGAGCCGCATCGAGGCCGAGAACGACAGGATCGCCGGCGAACCGCACGCCACCGTCGCCCTGATGATCGCGATGACCTCGGACGGCAGGGAGAAGCGCAAGGAGATCCTGCACCAGGTGCAGGGCGCCTACCTGGCGCAGTACCGGGCCAACAACGACCGGGCGGAGCGCGACGACACGCCCAAGATCCGTCTGGTGCTCGCCCACCCGGGCAAGGCGCGCGACAAGTGGCGTCCGGTCGCGGACCGGCTCGCCGAGATGGCGGAGTCCGGAAGGGACAACCTCCGGGTGGTCTTCGGCTTCGACGTGAGCGTCCGGCAGAACAAGGACGCCATCACCTACCTGACGAACCGCAAGGGGATACCGGTCGTCGCCGGATCGCTCACGGGCGACGACTTCGCCAACACCGGCCGGGACGACAAGCGGTACGAGGGCTTCGCCCGGATCGCTCCCAGCAACACCGACCAGGCCGATGCCCTGGCCTCCTTCGACCGGGGGCTGGACCTGCGGCACGCCGTCCTGGTCGAGGACCGGCGCGAGGAGGACGGCTACACCCGGTCCCTGCGCGAGGCCTTCCAGCGCAAGCTGGCGGCATCCCCGCACAGCCCCTACACCTACGTCTCGGAGGGTCCGGACGACGAGGGCACCCTGTGGGGGGAGTTCCGGCACATGGCGGTCAACATCTGCACGCTGTCCCCTTCCGTGGACACCGTCTACTTCGCCGGCCGCCAGATCCACCTGCGGCAGTTCGTCAACGCCGTGGCCCTGCACCGGCCGTGCAAGGACCGGAGGATCACCGTGGTCAGCGGCTCGGCCGCCTCCACCCTGTACTCGGACGAGGAACTGGACTGGGAGGCGCTGCGCGGGGACGAGAAGGTCGGCTGGGAGGAGGTGGAGGTCATCTACACCTCCTTCTCCCACCCCGACGCCTGGACCACGGGGAAGGCGCCGGAGACCGGGGGCTCCGCGCACGCCTTCGAGCTCCTGCGCGACTACGTGGAGCGCGCCCGGTACGAACCGGTCGGTCCCGTCGGCAGGACCGACATCGCCGACTCCCGCACCGCCTCCGCCTACGACTCCGCCTGGACGGCCATCACCGGCATCCGCTTCCACACCGAGAAGGGCGCGATCCCCTCGCTGTCGACCATCGGCAACGACTGGGACGGCCTCCAGGGCGTGAACAAGGTGGAGGGCGCCAGCGGCTGGATCTGCCTGGACAGCTCCGGCAACCCGTACAACAAGGCCGTCGCCGTCGTGCGCCTGGACCCGGCGACGAAGTCACCCCGCTTCCTCGGCCTGGCCTGGCCCGAGGGCGCCCCGCCCCCCAAGGCGCCCCGCGGTACCGGGGCCTGCCAGATCCCCAAGGACCGGTAGGCCCCGGGAGCGAGCGCGGTAACCGCGGGTGGCCGTTGTACGCGTACGGCGGTGCGCTGTACGCGGCGCGCGGCGTTACCGGGCATCGAACGTGTGCGTTGTCCCGGGAGAGAGCCGCCGAGGGGCGGCCGTCGAGGGGCAGGGGGAGCCGGCGTGCAGGCAGACACCTACGACGTGGACGGACAGCGGCCGGTCGATCCGGGCACGGGCGTCGTGTCGGCGTTCGGCCGGCAGTTGAAGCTCCTGCGGACGAGGGCGGGCCTGGAGCGCCCCGACCTCGGTTCGCGGACCGGCTACTCGCCCTCCACCATCGCCGCGTTCGAGCAGGGCAGGCGCATCCCGTCCCCGGAGTTCATCGACCGGGCCGACGAGGCCGTGGACGCGCGGGGGGTGCTCAAGGCGATGAAGGAGGAGATCGCGAAGGCGCAGTACCCGGCGTTCTTCCGCGATGCGGCGCGCCTGGAGATGGACGCGATCGAGGTGCACGTGTACGCGACTCTCGCGATCCCCGGACTGCTGCAGACGGAAGAGTACGCGCGCGCTGTGTTCGCGACGCGTCGCCCGCTGCTGAGCGAGGACACGGTCACCCAACGGGTTCTGGCCCGTATGGCACGGCAGGAGATCTTCTCCCGCGAACCGATGCCGACGCTCAGCTTCGTGATCGACGAATCGGTGCTGCGACGCCCCGTCGGTGGACGGCCGGTGCGGCAGGGCCAGCTCGAACAACTGCTGTCGCACGGGCGTCGCCGCAACGTCGAGATCCAGGTCATGCCCCTCGACTGCGAGGAACACTGCGGGCTGGCAGGCCCGTTCACGCTGATCGAGACACGGGAGGGGCGAAGGGTCGCGTACGTTGAGGTGCAGCGGGACAGCCGTCTGCACACCGAACGTGCGACGGTTCGGGAGATCGAGGAACAGTACGGACTCCTCCGGGCCCAGGCGCTGACCCCGCGCGAATCGCTGGCCTTCATCGAGAACCTGCTGGGAGACCGAGATGACCGATCAGATGCCTGAGCCGACCGTGCCGGAGTCTGCGTGGTTCAAGAGCAGCTACAGCAGTGGTGAGGGCGGCGAGTGTGTCGAGGTCGCGTCCACTCCTGGGACCGTCCACGTCCGTGACTCGAAGGACCTCACCGGACCGGTGCTGACCGTCTCGCCCGAGGCGTGGTCGGGGCTCGTCGGCCTCGTCTCCGGCCGGTCCGCCTGACCCGAGCGGACCGGGGGCCCCGCCGCGCGCAGGTCGCCTCCCCGGTGACGGAT
>NZ_JARVKV010000063.1 GCF_029813835.1 Streptomyces sp. DH37 | reverse complement strand
GCGCCGGACGGCCGGCCCGGCGCCCGGAGCGCGTTCAGGCCCCGGTGCGGACCGTCCGGTGTGAACTACCCTTCCAGCCGTGACGGATCAGGCGGTGCACTCCGGCGGACCGGCCCCGTCCGCCGGAGCCGTGGACGGGGGCGCGGCAGCGGGCGGTTTCGTCGGGCGGCGGCGCGAGCTGGCCCAGCTGTGCGCCGACATCGAGCGCGCCGGGCTCGCCACCCTCTCCGGCCGCCCCGCCGCCCGCTGCCGCGTCCTGCTCGTCGCGGGCCGCCCCGGCTCCGGCCGCACCGCGCTGGCGGAGGAGTTCGCGCGGCGGGTGGCCGCCGGCTACCCCGACGGGGTCCTGCGCGCCCGGCTCACCGATCCGGACGGCGCCCCCGTCCCCACCGAGCGCACCGTCCGGGACCTGCTCGGCGCGGCCGGCGGCTCCGTTCCCGCCCCTCCCGCCGGGGCGGGGGACGGGGAGCTCGCGCAGGCGCTGCGCGCCGCCCTGGCCGGCCGCCGCGTCCTGCTGCTCCTGGACGAGGTGGCCGGTCCCGAGCAGCTCCACGAGCTGCTCCCCGACAGCCGGGACTGCCTCGTCCTGGCCGTCTCCCGGGGACCGCTGACCGGCGTCCCGGACGTGCTGCCCTGCACGCTCGGCGGGCTCGACACCGCCTCGGCCGTCACCCTGCTGGACCGGTGGGCCGGGGACACCCCCCGCGTCACCGTCGACCCGCGCGCCGCCGAGTCACTGGCCGAGGCGTGCGGCGGCCGGCCCGCCGCGCTCGTCCTGGTCGGCGGCTGGCTGGCGGCCCACCCCACGGCGTCCGTCGCCGAGGCGGCCCGGCGGTTCGGCGAACTCCCCGACGACCTGCCCGGCGGCGCGGCGGACGACGCCGGAGTCCCCGACGACGCGTCGGGGCGGGTGCCCGGGGGCTTCCCCGCCGCCGTCCCCGGGCCCCGTACGCGTCCCGCCGAGGTCACCCGGCCGCTGGTCCGCGCCTTCCACCTGGTCCACGGCTCCCTGCCGCCCCCCGCCGCCCGCCTCCTGCGCCTGCTGGCCCTCGCCCCGGCCGGCCTCGCCGACGCCCACACCGCCGCGGCGCTGGCCGGGTGCCCGGTGGGCGAGGCCGCCGCCGTGCTGGAGGGCCTCGGCCGGCTCGGTCTGCTGCGCGCCACCGCCACCCCCGGGCTGTACGCCGTCCCGGGCTGCCTCGCCCCCGTGCTCGCGGCCGTACTGGCGCGGTGGGAGCGCCCCGCCGAGGCACGGCTGGCGCGGGCCAGGGCGCTGGAGCGGTCGGTGCGGCTGCTGCGGTCCTGCCGGGCCGCGGCCGAACCGCCCGGCTCACCGGCGCGCAGGGCGGCGGCCGAGCTGCCGCGCGCCCTGCGCTTCGAGACCCGCGCCGCCGCTGCCGCCTGGCTCGGCTCCCGGCTGCCGGCCCTGCGGGCCGCCGCCCGCGCGGCCGTGGCGGACGGGGAGCTGGACACCCTCGCCCGGCGGCTGGCCGCCGCCCTGGCCGGGGCGCTGACCGCGCACCTCGGCCCCGAGGCCGCCGCCCCCGAGCTCTACCGGCTCCACGAGCTGCTGCTGACCGTCACCGAGCGGCGGGGCCTGCACGGCGAGCACGCCGCGCTCCTGCTCGACCTCGGCGACCTGGACGCCCGCGCGGGCCGCCCGCACCGGGCGCTGGCGCGCTACCGCACCGCCCTGGAGGCCGCCCGCGCCGACGGCGCACGCGGCGGCGGCCGGAGCGTCGGGACGGCGGCGCGGGCGCTGGAGTCCCTCGGCGACACCTACGCGCGCCTGGGCGACCGGCAGCGGGCCGGCGACTGGTACGGCCGGGCGCTGGCGCTGAGCCAGACCCGCGGCGGGCTGGCGGACGAGGCCCGGCTCAACGGGCTGATCGGCGCCGGGCACCTGAGCGAGGGGCGCTGGGAGGAGGCCCTGCGCGCGTGGCGGGCCGCCGCCGCGGCCTGCCGGAGACTGCGGGACGGCGAGGCGTACGCGCGGGCGCTGGAGGAGGTCGCCAGGGTCCAGGAGTACGCGGGCCGTGCCGAGGAGGCGCTGCGCACCCGCCGCCGGGCCCTGCGCTGGGCGCGTCCCGGTACGGGCCGGGAGGAGCGGCCGGGAGGGGGCCCGCGGGACGTGCGCGGGCCGCTGGAGGGCGAGTTGGGAGCCCGCTCGCGCCGTACGGCGGCGCGGTGGATGCTGGAAGAGGTGCCGGGCGCTGCCGACCGCGGCAGGCCTGCCTGCGAAATAGACAGCGATCCTCGTAAAAATTGACCCTTTGCAAGGCTGGACAGGGCGAAACCCTTCATTAAACTGGCCGAGCTGCGGCTGCTCCCTCGCATCCGACATCTACCCCCATGTGCTGGTGCGGCGGAGTGTGCCCCGGTCCACTCCGCAACCCATGACACCCCCATGAGACAAGGACCGTGATCGACGTGAAGGTCGGCATCCCCCGCGAAGTCAAGAACAACGAGTTCCGCGTGGCCATCACCCCGGCCGGTGTGCACGAGCTCGTACGCAACGGGCACCAGGTCCACGTGGAGCGGAGCGCAGGTCTGGGCTCCTCCATCCCCGACCGGGAGTACACCGACGCCGGCGCCGTCATCCTGGACACCGCCGACGAGGTGTGGGCCACCGCCGACCTGCTGCTGAAGGTCAAGGAGCCGGTCGCCGAGGAGTACCACCGGCTGCGCAAGGACCAGACGCTCTTCACCTACCTCCACCTGGCCGCCTCCCGCGAGTGCACCGAGGCCCTGCTGCGCTCGGGCACCACGGCCATCGCCTACGAGACGGTGGAGACCGCCGACCGCGCGCTGCCGCTGCTGGCGCCGATGTCGGAGGTCGCCGGCCGGATCGCCCCGCAGGTCGGCGCGTACCACCTGATGCGCTCGGCCGGCGGCCGCGGCGTGCTGCCCGGCGGCGTGCCGGGCGTCGCGCCGAGCCGGGCCGTGGTCATCGGCGGCGGCGTCTCCGGCTGGAACGCCACCCAGATCGCGATCGGCATGGGCTTCCACGTCACCCTGCTCGACAAGGACGTGCGCAAGCTGCGCGAGGCCGACCGGATCTTCGGCACCCGGGTGCGGACGATCACCTCCAACGCGTACGAGCTGGAGAGGGCCGTCCTCGACGCCGACCTGGTCGTCGGCGCCGTGCTGATCCCGGGCGCCAAGGCGCCGAAGCTGGTCACCAACGAGCTGGTGTCGCGGATGAAGCCGGGCAGTGTCCTTGTCGACATCGCGATCGACCAGGGCGGCTGCTTCGAGGACTCGCGCCCCACCACGCACGCGGAGCCGACCTTCACCGTCCACGACTCGGTCTTCTACTGCGTGGCCAACATGCCCGGCGCGGTGCCGAGCACCTCCACCTACGCGCTCACCAACGCCACGCTGCCCTACATCGTCGAGCTGGCCAACCGCGGCTGGCGCGACGCCCTGCGCCGCGACCCCGCGCTCGCCAAGGGGCTCAACGTCCACGACGGCGAGATCACCTACGGTCCGGTCGCCGAGGCGCACGGGCTTCCGGCGCGCGAGCCGGGCACGCTGCTCGGCTGACGATCCGGTAGACAAGTCGTCATACGGAGCGCCGGTGACGGTCAACGGCGTACGTCAACGTCACCCGTCAACGCCGTCACCGCCGCATCACCGGCCGGAACCCGGGCGCCCCCGGGTTCCGGCCGGCTGCCTCTCCCGTACGCCCGCCGGCCCCGGGCCGACCCGGCTCGACGCGGCCGACGCGCCGTCAACTCGCCGCGATCGTCGCCCTTTGCCCCTTTCGCGCCTCTGTGCGACCCTGCCCGCGCGGCTGTTACGCCCTTGACAGACGGGTACATGGTCGCCGACACATCCGGCCGTCTACGGCGGATTGTGTTGCTGCGGACCGCCGACACGCCATAGAGTCGCCAATCATCGGCATGGTGCCACGCTGACCTGTCTAGAAGTTTCCTGGTCACCAAGGAGGTAGGACGACTTGTGAATGAGTCGACATTTACTCCCCGGGGTGGTCAACCAGGAATGCCTTCGCGGGGCCACGGCCCCTCGGGACTCAAGGCCGTCGGCTCCGTCGCTGTCCAGACTTTCGCAGCCCACCAGAACCAGGCGAGCATGACAGCCCATCAGAGCATGGACGGCCACCAAGCGAACGCCATGGCCGCCGACCACCGGGGCGGCGAGACCGGCCGGCCGGCCGACCACGCGGAACCCCGGTACGAAGAACTCCCCGAGGGGCACTTCTACGACCCCGACGCGGAGTACGAACCCGACCCCGAGTACGCGGCCACCCTCGCGCCCGACGCCGCGCGGCAGCGCCGCGAGCGCATCGGCCCCACGGGCCGTCCGCTGCCGTACTTCCCGATCCCCGGCCCGGTCACCGAGCACGGCCCGGCGAAGATCATCGCGATGTGCAACCAGAAGGGCGGGGTCGGCAAGACCACCTCGACCATCAACCTGGGCGCCGCGCTCGCCGAGTACGGCCGCCGGGTGCTGCTGGTGGACTTCGACCCCCAGGGCGCCCTCTCCGTCGGCCTCGGCGTCAACCCGATGGAGCTGGACCTGACCGTCTACAACCTGCTCATGGAGCGGGGCATGTCGGCGGACGAGGTGCTGCTGAAGACGGCGGTGGCGGGCATGGACCTGCTGCCCAGCAACATCGACCTGTCCGCGGCCGAGGTGCAGCTCGTCAGCGAGGTCGCCCGCGAGTCGACGCTCCAGCGCGCCCTGGCGCCGCTGCTGCCCGACTACGACTTCATCGTCATCGACTGCCAGCCGTCCCTCGGTCTGCTCACCGTCAACGCGCTGACCGCCGCGCACAAGGTGATCGTGCCGCTGGAGTGCGAGTTCTTCGCGCTGCGCGGTGTGGCGCTGCTGACCGAGACGATCGAGAAGGTCCAGGAGCGGCTCAACCCGGAGCTGGAGCTCGACGGCATCCTGGCGACGATGTACGACTCGCGCACCGTGCACAGCAGGGAGGTGCTCGCGCGCGTGGTCGAGGCGTTCGACGACAACGTGTACCACACCGTCATCGGGCGCACGGTCCGCTTCCCGGAGACCACGGTCGCCGGCGAGCCGATCACCACGTACGCCTCCAACTCCGTCGGCGCCGCCGCCTACCGCCAGCTCGCCAGGGAGGTGCTCGCCCGGTGCCACGCCGAGTGAGTCTCCCGGCAGCCGACGAACTGTTCCGTTCCACCGGGGGGTCCCCGGTCCAGCCGTCGACCCCCCACCAGCACACCGGCGGCGACTCCTCCGCCGCCTCCCGGCTCCCCGCTCCGGCGGGCGGGCAGGGCACCGCGGGCGAACACGCCCCGGCGGGCGACGGCGACGGCCCGGAGCGCGCGGCGGACACCGCCGACGCCCCGGACGCCGGCGGCCACAGCGGCCGCGGCCCCCGCCAGGCCCCGGTGCCCGGCCAGAACGCCGGGCGCGGCGACGGCCGCGACGCGGCCGAGGGCCGCCGGGGCACGGCCCAGCCTCCGGCCCAGCCCGCCGCGGGCGGCGCCCGGGGCCAGGCCCGGGGCCGTACGGCGGTGGGTGCGGCGGCGCCCCGGCGCGGCAGGCCCGCGGCCCGGCGCCCCAGCGGACGCGAGCGCCACGACGAGAAGATCACGGTCTACGTCTCCGCCGAGGAGCTGATGGACCTCGAACACGCCCGGCTGGTGCTCCGCGGCGAGCACGGCCTGGCCGTGGACCGCGGCCGGATCGTCCGCGAGGCGGTCGCCGTGGTCCTCGCCGACCTGGAGTCGCGCGGCGACGCGAGCATCCTGGTACGCCGCCTGCGCGGGCGCTGATCCGCGGGGCGGTAGCCTGCCCCGCGATGCCGACCGCCGACGACCCCGTGCCGAACCCCCGGCGCTCCCGCCGCCCACTGGGCCGGGGGCCGGGGGCGGCACCGGCCGCCCCCGCCGCCCCGCCGCCACCGCCACCGTCACCGGAGCCCGTGCCCGAGCGCGGACCGGCGGGGGAGCCGGACACGGCCGGACCGGCCGGTCCCGGGCCCGTGCCCGAGCCGGCAACGGGGGAGCCCGTAGCGGCGCCGGAACAGCGGCCGGAGAGCCCTCCCGAGGCCGGGCGCGTCCCGGAGCCCGCGGAACCCGGCGGTGATTCCGGTGGCGATCCCGGTGGCGATTCCGGCGGTGATCCCGGCGGCGGCCCCGCCGAGGGCGGGGCCGAGCCGGACGACGGCCGCTTCAAGGTCGTCCTGGACAACTTCGAGGGCCCCTTCGACCTGCTCCTCCAGCTCATCTCCAAGCACAAGCTGGACGTCACGGAGGTGGCGCTGTCGAAGGTCACCGACGAGTTCACGGCCCACATCCGGGCCATGGGCCCCGACTGGGACCTGGACCAGGCCACCGAGTTCCTGGTCGTCGCCGCCACCCTGCTCGACCTGAAGGCCGCGCGGCTGCTGCCCGCCGCCGAGGTCGAGGACGAGGCCGACCTCGCCCTGCTCGAGGCGCGCGACCTGCTCTTTGCCCGGCTGCTGCAGTACCGCGCCTACAAGCAGGTCGCCGCGGTCTTCGGCGAGCGCCTGGCCGCCGAGTCCCGCCGCCACCCCCGTACGGTGGGACTGGAACCGCACCACGCCGAACTGCTGCCCGAGGTGGTCATCAGCATCGGCCCCGAGGGCTTCGCCCGGCTCGCGGTCAAGGCGATGCAGCCCAGACCGGAACCGCAGGTGTACGTCGACCACATCCACGCCCCCCTGGTCAGCGTGCGCGAACAGGCGGAGATCGTGGTGGCCCGGCTGCGGGAGCTGGGCGAGGCGAGCTTCGCGGCGCTCACCGAGGACGCGGGCGACACCCTCACCGTCGTCGCCCGCTTCCTGGCGCTGCTGGAGCTGTACCGGGAGCGCGTGGTCGTCCTCGACCAGGAGGAGGCCCTGGGCACCCTCACCGTGCGCTGGAGCGGCGGGGAGGAGACGCGACCGCTGGTCACCGACGAGTTCGACGCGGGCGACGGCACAGACGGGGGCGACGGCGACGGCGACGGGAAGGACGGCCGCAGATGAACACGGGCACGGGCACGGGCACGGACACGGGCGAACCGGGGGTGTCAGGGGTGCCGGGGACGCCGGGGAAGGAGCCCCGCCCGCCGACCGGTGCCTCCGCCGTCGCCGAGCTGGACCTCAAGCCCGCCCTGGAGGCGGTGCTGATGGTCGTCGACGAGCCGGCCACCGAGGAGCACCTGTCCAGGGTCCTCCAGCGGCCCCGCCGCGCGGTCGCCGTGGCGCTGCGCGAGCTGTCCGACGAGTACACCCGGCAGGGCCGCGGCTTCGACCTGCGGCTGGTCGCGGGCGGCTGGCGGTTCTACACCCGCCCCGCGTACGCCGACGCCGTCGAGGGCTTCGTCCTGGACGGCCAGCAGGCCCGGCTCACCCAGGCCGCGCTGGAGACCCTGGCCGTGGTCGCGTACCGTCAACCGGTCAGCCGCTCGCGGGTCTCGGCGGTGCGCGGCGTGAACTGCGACGGGGTCATGCGCACCCTCCTCCAGCGCGGTCTGGTCGAGGAGGCGGGCACGGAACCCGAAACAGGTGCGATCCTGTACAGGACGACGAACTACTTCCTGGAGCGGATGGGCCTGCGCGGTCTGGACGAGCTTCCGGAGCTGGCGCCCTTCCTCCCGGAGGCGGACGCGGTCGAGGCGGAGAGCCAGGAGGGTGTGCCGTCGTTCGACGTGGACGACAGCGGCGATTCCCAGACGTAGAGACAGTTAGACGGAAACCTTGATGCGAAGCAGCGGCAGGAACAGCAACCGGAACTACCGGGGCGCGGGCAACAGCCGCGACGACAGGCAGAAGCGCGCGGGACGCCCCCGCCCCGAGGAGCGCCGGTACGACGCCGGCACCGGCGGCGGACCCGACAGGCCCGGCAGGCCCAAGGGGCAGGGACAAGGGCAGGGACAGGGACAGGCGCCCAGGGGCGCCTCCCAGGGCGGTCCCAGGACCGGGGCCAAGTCCGGGGCCGGGACCGGGGGCAGGCCCGGAGCCAGGACCGGGGGGCCCGGAGCCGGAGGCAAGGGCGGCGCCCGGAGCGGCGACCGCGGGCGCTCGGCCCCGTCCCGCCCCCGCGAGTACGAGGCGCAGATCGAGGAGCGCAACCGCGCCCGGCACGCCAAGCCGGCGCTCAAGCTCCCCAAGACCTTCGGCGAGGCGGAGGGCGAGCGGCTGCAGAAGGTCCTGGCCCGCGCCGGCATGGGCTCGCGCCGCGCCTGCGAGGAGCTGATCGACCAGCGCCGCGTGGAGGTCAACGGCGAGATCGTCACCGAGCAGGGCCTGCGCGTGGACCCGGAGAAGGACGAGATCAAGGTCGACGGCCTGACGATCGCCACGCAGTCGTACCTGTTCTTCGCGCTCAACAAGCCCGCCGGCGTCGTCTCCTCCATGGAGGACCCGGAGGGCCGCCAGTGCCTGGGCGACTACGTCACCAACCGCGAGACCCGGCTCTTCCACGTCGGCCGTCTCGACACCGAGACCGAGGGCCTGATCCTGCTCACCAACCACGGCGAGCTGGCCCACCGCCTCACCCACCCCCGCTACGGCGTCCAGAAGACCTACCTCGCCGCCATCCAGGGCCCCATCCCGCGCGACCTGGGCAAGCGGCTCAAGGACGGCGTGAAGCTGGAGGACGGCTACGCCCGCGCCGACCACTTCAAGGTCGTGGAGAACACCGGCAAGAACTACCTCGTCGAGGTCACCCTCCACGAGGGCCGCAAGCACATCGTCCGCCGCATGCTCGCCGAGACCGGCTTCCCGGTCGACAAGCTGGTGCGCACCCGTTTCGGCCCCATCGCGCTCGGCGACCAGAAGTCCGGCTGGCTGCGCCGTCTGACCAACACCGAGGTCGGCATGTTGATGCGGGAGGTCGACCTCTAGTCCCAACGCCGTTCAGCCCCGCCCGGCTTCCGGCCCCGGCCCCGGACATCCCTGGCCGGGGCCGCCGGGCGCCCGCCGGGACGGGCGGCATGGCCGTCCCGGCCGCCGGTCTCCCCGACCCGCGCCCCGCCCTCGCCGGGCAGCGCCGCCCCCGGCCGTACGCGCCCGTACGGCCGCCGGGCAGGCGGCTCAGACGCGGGCGCGGCGGACGCGGACCAGGAAGTCCTCCACCCGGGCGCGGTCCGGCTCGGCGGGCAGCGGACTGCGGGCCGCGGCCCCGTCCGCCTCCTCGCGGAGGCGGGCGAGCCAGGACTCGACCTCGGGCCAGGGCACCTCGCCGCGCCGGACCGCCAGCAGGCGGTCGCGGTGGGCGCCCACGTCGAGGACGAGTTCGCCGGTGCGCAGCAGGTCGCGGCAGGACAGCAGCAGTCGCGCCAGGTGCGTCACCTGCTTCTAGCGCACCTCGCCGTGCGTCCGCAGACGCGCCCGCAGCCTGCGGCGCTGTCCCTCGGCGTACCCGGTGAAGGTGCCGTGCGCCTGCCGGGAGAGGAAGGCGCCGCGCAGGGCGAGGAACTCCCGGCCGGTGTCGTCGACGCGCTCGACCAGGGGGGAGTGCAGGCACTCCAGGATGCCGGGATTGGCGCGCAGCCCCAGCGAGCAGAAGCGCTCCAGCTCCCAGGAGAACTCCTCCGGGCGCGGGCCGTCCACGTGCGTCGGCGGCTTGTCCAGGCGCCAGAACAGCGCCGTCGGGGCCACGTACACACCGCGCCGGTCGGTGTCGCTGTCCTCGGTCGCCAGCCCGAAGGCGCGCGAGCCCATCACGCAGGCGTAGACGGTGTGGTCGCGCACCAGGTCGTGCGGAACGACGGCCGGCGCGGGAGCCGGAGGGGCGGAGGGCACGCCGGACGCGGGGAACGCGGAGGACGCGGGAGACGCGGAGGACGCGGGGAACACGGCCGCGATTGTGGCACGCGCGGCCGTCTCGCAGGGCGGGCGGTGGACACGGCAGCCGCGGCACGCCCCTACGCTGGTCGGGACAGCAGCACAGCCGCGGACGCAGGGGAGCGAGCAGGTGACGGTACGAGCGGTGCGGGGCGCCGTGCAGTTGGACAGGGACGAGGCCGGGCACACGGACGAGCGGGTCTCGGAACTGCTCACCGCGATCCTGGAGCGCAACGCGCTGACGGCCGAGGACCTGACCAGCGTCTGGTTCGCCGCCACCCCCGACCTGCGCAGCGACTTCCCCGCCGCCGCGGCCCGCAGGCCGGGCATCGTGGACGTGCCGCTGATCTGCGCGCAGGAGATGGACGTCACCGGCGCCATGCCGCGCGTGGTCCGCGTCCCCGCCCACGTCGAGACCGCGCCGGCGAAGGCCGGGATCTCCCACGTCCACCTCGGCGCCGCCGCGGCCCTGCGCGAGGACGTCGCCCAGTGAGGACCGCCCTCGTCATCGGCACCGGACTGATCGGCACGTCCATCGCACTGTCGCTCGCCGGGCGCGGGGTGCGGGTGCACCTGGAGGACCACGACGCCGACCAGGCCCGTACCGCCGCCGCCCTGGGCGCGGGGACCGACCAGCCGCCCGAGGGGCCGGTGGACCTCGCCGTCGTGGCCGTGCCGCCCGCGCACATCCCCGCCGTCCTCGCCGCGGCCCAGCGCCGGAAGGCGGCCCGGGGCTACCTGGACGTCGGCAGCGTCAAGGGCGGACCGCGCCGGGAGGCCGAGGCGCTGGGCTGTGACCTGACCACCTACCTGGGCACGCACCCGATGTCCGGGCGCGAGATCTCCGGCCCGCTGGGCGCCACCGCCGACCTCTTCGAGGGGCGCCCCTGGGTGCTCACGCCCACCCCGGAGACCGACACCGAGGTGCTCAACCTCGCGCTGGAGCTGGTCTCGCTCTGCCGCGCCGTCCCGGTGGTGATGGACGCCGACGCCCACGACCGGGCCGTCGCCCTGGTCTCGCACACCCCGCAGCTGCTGTCCAGCCTGGTCGCGGCCCGGCTGGAGGGCGCCGACGAGACGGCCGTGCGCCTGTGCGGCCAGGGCATCCGCGACGTGACGCGGATCGCCGCCTCCGACCCGCGCATGTGGATCGACATCCTCTCCGCCAACCCCGGCCCCGTGGCCGACGTCCTGGCCGCCGTGGCCGGCGACCTGGAGGAGACGGTGCGGGCGCTGCGCGCCCTGCAGTCCGCCGACGACGCCAAGCGCACCGACGGGGCGGCGGGCATCGAGGACGTGCTGCGCCGCGGCAACAGCGGCCGCGCCCGGATCCCGGGCAAGCACGGGCAGGCCCCGGCCGCGTACGAGACCGTGGCCGTGCTCATCAGCGACCGGCCGGGCGAGCTGGCCCGCATCTTCGCCGACGCCGGGCGGGCCGGCGTCAACATCGAGGACGTCCGGATCGAGCACGCCACCGGCCAGCAGGCCGGCCACGTCCAGCTCATGGTCGAGCCCAGCGCCGCCCCCGTCGTGACGGCGGCGCTGCGCGAGAGGGGCTGGGCCATCCGGCAGCAGTAGGGGGTTCCGGCCGGCGGTAGCCTGGTGCCGGACGGGGAGGCCGTGCCGGCGTCCCCCGCGCCGGTGCCCCCGCGCCCGCGTCCCGACCCGTGCTCCGAGCAGTTCGAGAAAGGTGCCCGACACCGTGGCAGCAACCTCCCGGCAGGCGTCCTCCGTGTCCCCGGACGCCCCGGTCCCCGTCATCGTCGCCATCGACGGCCCCTCCGGCACGGGCAAGTCGAGCACCTCCAGGGCCGTCGCGGCGAAGCTCGGCCTGAGCTACCTGGACACCGGCGCGCAGTACCGCGCGATCACCTGGTGGATGCTGACCCACGGCGTCGACGTCCGGGACGCCGCGGCCGTCGCGGCCGCCGCCGACCGGCCCGAGATCCTCTCCGGCACCGACCCGGCCGAGCCGACCATCACCGTGGACGGCACGGACGCCTCCGGCCCGATCCGCACCCAGGAGGTCACCGCGGCGGTCAGCGCGGTCAGCGCGGTGCCCGAGGTGCGGAGCCGGATCACCGAACTCCAGCGCGCCATCGCCGCGGGAGCCCCCACCGGCATCGTCGTCGAGGGCCGGGACATCGGCACCACCGTCCTGCCCGACGCCGACCTGAAGATTTTCCTCACCGCCTCGCCCGAGGCCCGCGCGGCCCGCCGCGGCGGCGAGCTGAAGAGCAGCGGCAACCAGCCGGTCGACCTGGACGCCACCCGCGAGGCGCTGCTCAAGCGGGACGCCGCCGACGCCGGCCGCAAGACCTCCCCGCTGCGCAAGGCGGACGACGCGGTGGAGGTGGACACCACCGAGCTGACCCTGGAGCAGGTCATCGAGTGCGTCGTCACCCTGGTCGAAGAGAAGCAGCAGGCCAGGTGAGCAGGGAGGACAGAGGCGGGGCTCCGGGCGTGCCCAGCGCGCGGGGCGCCGCGGTCGGGCGCCGCATCGGGATCGGCCTGATGTACGGGCTGTGGCGGCCGAGGGTGCTCGGCGCCTGGCGGGTCCCGGCCGCCGGACCGCTGATCCTCGCCGTCAACCACACGCACGCCGTGGACGGCCCGCTGCTGATGGGGACGGCCCCCCGGCCGGTGCACTTCCTGATCAAGAAGGAGGCGTTCACCGGCCCCCTCGACCCCTTCCTGACCGGCATCGGCCAGATAGGGGTGGACCGGGAGAGGGCCGACCGCGACGCCATCACCCGGGCCCTGGCCGTGCTGGGGAACGGCGGCGTGCTGGGGATCTTCCCGGAGGGCACCCGGGGCGAGGGCGACTTCGCCTCGCTCCGCTCGGGCCTGGCCTACTTCGCGCTGCGGTCGGGGGCGCCCGTCGTCCCCGTCGCGGTGCTGGGGACGGCGGGGACGCGGGGGCGGGCGATACCCGCGCTGCCCCCGTTGCGCGCCCGCGTCGACGTCGTGTTCGGCGAGCCCTTCGAGGCGGGCGACGGAAGCGGCAGACGGACACGGGCGGCGCTGGACGAGGCGACGGTGCTGATCCGGAAGCGGCTGACGGCCCACCTGGACGACGCCCGGCGCAGCACCGGCCGCGCTTAGGAGATAATGGGCTTTTGCGCACCACGCCCCGGCGGTGCGGTGCGCTCCGCCCGGCACTCCCGCCCGGCACTCCCGTGCGGGCTCCGCGCGGGGCGGGGCGCGGAAGCGGGGACGGCGCTTCGTGACTCCGCCCCCCTCCGCGGGGAGGGGGCTCCCGGCCCGGAGGCCGCGGCCCGGCCCGGTCCGATCCCTTGCGGGACTGGCCGAAAGCACCACGAACCAGGGAAGCGATTCCCCCACCGGTCGGATCCGGTGGTTCCCTCGCTAGGAGACTCATGGACGAGCAGACCCACGTCGGCGACGAGCACGGGCACGGTGAGCTCGGCGACGCCGAGTACGCGGAGTTCATGGAGCTCGCCGCGCAGGAGGGGTTCGACGCCGAGGACGTCGAGGGCGCGCTCGGCGAGGCCGGGCACGGCCCGCTGCCGGTGCTGGCCGTCGTCGGCCGCCCGAACGTCGGCAAGTCGACCCTGGTCAACCGCATCCTCGGCCGCCGCGAGGCCGTCGTGGAGGACCGCCCCGGCGTCACCCGGGACCGGGTCACCTATGAGGCCGAGTGGGCGGGCCGCCGCTTCAAGGTGGTCGACACCGGCGGCTGGGAGCAGGACGTCCTGGGCATCGACGCCTCCGTGGCGGCCCAGGCGGAGTTCGCCATCGAGGCCGCCGACGCGGTGGTCTTCGTCGTGGACGCCACCGTCGGCGCGACCGACACCGACGAGGCCGTGGTGAGGCTGCTGCGCAAGGCGGGCAAGCCCGTGGTGCTGTGCGCCAACAAGGTCGACGGGCCCTCCGCCGAGGCCGACGCCGCCATGCTGTGGTCGCTCGGCCTCGGCGAGCCCCATCCGGTCTCCGCCCTGCACGGCCGGGGCACCGGCGACCTGCTGGACGAGGTGCTGAAGGTGCTGCCCGAGGCGCCGCCGCAGACCTTCGGCGCCGGGGTCGGCGGCCCGCGCCGGGTGGCGCTGATCGGTCGCCCGAACGTCGGCAAGTCCTCCCTGCTCAACAAGCTGGCGGGGGAGGACCGGGTGGTCGTCAACGAGATGGCGGGCACCACCCGCGACCCCGTGGACGAGCTGATCGAGCTCGGCGGCAAGACCTGGAAGTTCGTCGACACCGCCGGCATCCGGCGCCGCGTCCACCTGACCGAGGGCGCCGACTACTACGCCTCGCTGCGCACGGCCGCCGCCCTGGAGAAGGCCGAGGTCGCGGTCGTCCTCATCGACGTCAGCGAGCCGATCAGCGTGCAGGACACCCGCATCCTCACGATGGCGGTCGACGCCGGACGCGCGCTGGTCATCGCGTACAACAAGTGGGACACCCTCGACGAGGAGCGCCGCTACTACCTGGAGCGCGAGATCGAGACCGACCTCGGCCAGGTGAAGTGGGCGCCGCGGGTGAACGTCTCGGCACGCACCGGACGCCACATGGAGAAGCTGGTGCCGGCGATCGAGACCGCGTTGGCCGGCTGGGAGACCCGGGTGCCGACCGGCCGCCTCAACGCCTTCCTGGGCGAGCTGGTCGCCGCCCACCCCCACCCGGTCCGGGGCGGCAAGCAGCCCCGCATCCTCTTCGGCACCCAGGCGGGCACCCGCCCGCCGCGCTTCGTCCTCTTCGCCTCCGGCTTCCTGGAGGCCGGCTACCGCCGGTTCGTCGAGCGGCGGCTGCGCGAGGAGTTCGACTTCGAGGGGACGCCCATCCACATCTCGGTGCGGGTGCGCGAGAAGCGCGGGCGCAAGAAGTGAGGTGAGACGGGCCGCGGGCGACCGGGCCGGAGGAGGACTCCGGCCCGGTCGCCCGTCGTGGCCGGTGAGGCCGTGTCCCGCCGCGGGGCACGGCCTCACCGCTCGTAGGAGCGGCCGTCCCGCGGGGCGGGGGGCAGGACGGCGGGGACGGCGGGGAGGAAGCCGCCGATCCGCCGCCCGCCGTCCCAGTGGGCCGTCCCGGTGCCGAAGCCCGTGAACCGCAGCTCCTCCTCACCGCTCCGGTCCCCGGGCAGGGCCCGGAACAGGCGCCGGTACTCGGCGTACAGCGCGTCGTAGATCGGGGTGGCCGAGAAGTGGCCCGACATGGGCTCGTGGGGGACGCGCATCCCCGGGATCTGGCCGCGATTGAGGTGCGCGTTGTGGGTGCGGGAAGGTTCGTAAGGCTGCACGTCAGTGCCAACGATCACGCCGCCCGGCGGATGCGGGCCCGGCAGGGGGAAACGGAATCACGGATTCCTCAGGTGCCCGCCAGCGGCATGGCGGCGGCCACCAGGACGCCGCCGGCGGCGGCCTTCTCCAGCGCCTCGCGCAGCAGGTCCTCACGCGGCTGCTGGCCGATGGTGCCGACCGGGGCGGCGTAGACGTAGACGGTCCGCGTCCGGCCGGCCGCCGTCCGCCAGTCGTCGGTGACCGGCAGCGGCTGGTGCGCCTGCCACCAGGAGGTCGGCTGCCCGCCGGCGGCGCCCGGCTGGAGGATGGCGTGGAGCCGGCCCATGGCCAGCAGGACGGACCAGCCGGCGACCGGGAGGGGGGCCCGGGCCACGTCGAGGACCGGCAGGAAGCCCTGCTCGATGAGGAGCGGCAGGAAGTCGTCGCCGGGGCCGTCGGAGCCGGGGCGGGCGATCGGCGCGGTGGGCTCGACGACGAGGGCCGGGTGGAGCTGGTCGTCGATGAGCACCTGGCCGCAGGTCACGCCCAGGACGGCCTGGCGGGAGGAGGGCGCGGGCCGGGCGCCGGCGGAGGGCGCGCCGGCGGGGACGGACGACGGGGAGGCGCCGGCCGGCGCGGGGGCGTCGCCGGGCCGGTCGCCGGTGATGGTGCGCACGGCGTCCTTGAGCTGCTCCTCGGAGACCGGGACGACCTGGGAGGGGATGCAGCTCGCGTGGGCGAAGGCGAGCACGGCCGTCTCCCCGCCGAGGAAGAGCACGGTGCTGGTGCGCTCCTGCTCGGGGTCGCCGGGGGCGCGGCACGAGGTGCAGTCGTAGCTGCCGGGGGCGCTGTCACCGGCGATCAGCCGGGCGGCTTCCTCCTCGCCGATCTCGGCGCGGACGTCGTCGCTGACATCGAGCATGGGGGACACGGGTGAACTCCTGGCGTTCGGTTCTGGTTCACATGCACAACGGGGGACCGGGGGCCGTGGTCACGAGCCGGGGGGAGCCAGGTCGCACGGGCGGATGCGTGGGGAGCGGCGCGCGCCGGTCCGTTCCACCGCTCGCCAGGAAGCGTGAGAGCGTGGCGGGACGACGGCGGCGGGAGGGCGCGCGGAACACGGGGCGCGGTCCGCCGACCGGGTGGGGACCGCCTCCGGCCCTGGCGCGTTTGCGCCGGTGGTGCGGCGGTGCGGGCCTAGCGTGGAGTGGTGTCGCACACGCGTCTCGGCTCCCGGGCCGCCTCCGTCCCCGCCCCGCGCCGCGCCGCTCCACCGGAGCCGGCCGCCGCGGAGCGGCGGTCGCGTGGCCGTCCGGGACCGGCGACGGGCGCGGTACCGTCCGACGCCGCCGGGGCCACCGCGCCGGCGTGCCCGAGGACACGGAGGCGGCCGGGAGGGAGATCCGCGAGAACCGGGGTACGTTCCCGCCAGGGGAGGCGTTCCCCGACCAGAGGGCCCACACGACAGGGGACGCGCGGCGGCCGGCGCCGCCGGCGGCCGTCCCCGACGACCACGCACTGATCCTCAGGGGCGCCGCCGCCCCGTCCGGCCCCTTCCGCGCCGCCGTCCGCCAGGGCGGGGAGCGGGCGAGGGACCTGGCGGGACGGCGCGCGCGCCGGTGAAGAACAGCGGAAGCGCGTTCGAGCCGCCCGGCCCCGGCCGGGCCGCCGACGCCGCCGGGACGGCCGACCGGGCCACCGGGTTCCCGGAGAACGCTCACGATGAGCGAACCATTCGGGTACGAGGTGGTCAAACGACCCAACCACCGGCGGCCGTCCGGAGTCTTCCCCGGTGGAACGCGACATCAGGAACCGCGACACCGGGAACGGCTTGTCCGCGCGCTTCCGTGGGACATGGAGACGGATGCACATCTCTTTCCTTCTGCATCACGGGTACGGCATCGGCGGAACGATCCGGACCACCTACAACCTCGCGTGCGCGCTCGCGGAGCAGCACGACGTCGAGATCGTCTCGGTCTTCCGGCACCGCGACCGTCCCGTCTTCGACCTCGGGCCGGGAGTGCGCCTGCGCCACCTGGTGGACATGCGCAGGCACAGCCCGGACTACGACGGGGACGACCCCGAGCACGCCCGGCCGTCCAAGCTGTTCCCGCGCGCCGACGGCAACCACCGCAAGTACAGCGCGCTCACCGACCGCCGGATCACCGAGCACCTGGCCACCACCGACGCGGACGTCGTCGTCGGCACCCGCCCCGGCCTCAACACCATGCTCGCCCTGCACACCCGGCCCGGTCCGGTGCGCCTGGGGCAGGAGCACCTGACGATCTCCACCCACTCGCGCGCCCTGCGGATGACCCTGCGCGGCGCCTATCCGCGCCTGGACGCCCTCACCACCGTCACCGAGGCCGACGCGCGCGACTACCGGCGCATGATGCGCCTGCCCGGGGTGCGGGTGCAGGCGGTGCCCAACGGCGTCCCGGCGCCGATGGTGAGCCCCTCCGACGGCACCGCGAAGTGGGTGGTCGCCGCCGGCCGGCTGGCCCCGGCCAAACGCTACGACGTCCTGCTGAGGGCCTTCGCCAAGGTCGTCGAGCAGCGGCCCGACTGGCGGCTGAGGCTCTACGGCGGCGGCCGCGAGGAGGCCCGGCTGCGGGCCCTGGTGGAGGAACTCGACCTCTACAACCACGCGTTCCTGATGGGACCGGCCCACCCCATCGAGGCCGAGTGGGTCAAGGGCTCGGTCGCCGCCGTCACCTCCAGCCTGGAGTCCTTCGGCATGACGATCGTGGAGGCGATGCGCTGCGGCCTGCCGGTGGTGGCCACCGCCTGCCCGCACGGACCGGGCGAGATCATCGCCGACGGGGTGGACGGGCGGCTGGTGCCCACCGGCGACGTCGACGCCATCGCCTCGGCCCTGCTGGAACTGATCAACGACGACGGGCTGCGGCAGCGGATGGGCCGCGCCGCGATCGCGGACGCCGCCCGCTACGACCCCGCGCGGATCGGCGAGGTGTACTCCACGCTCTGCGCCGAACTCGTCGCCCGCGGCGGGCGGACCGGGGTCGGTCGGCTGCGCTCCTCCCTGCACCGCACCCGAGGAGCCCTGCTCGGCGGGGCGTACGCCACCAAGGACGCCCTGGTCCGCGCCCGCCGAGGCGTCCTGAGAGGAGGAAGGACCGCATGACCGCGACCACCCGCAAAGCCGCCGGTACGCCCGACACCCCCGGGATGACGGCGCCGCGAGCCGACTGCACGGCGGACAGCGCGGGCGGCCTCAGCTTCGACATCGCGCTGCCCGGCGCCGCGCAGCGCTGGGACACCGCCCTGCTGCTGCGCCTGCGCGACTCCGAACCGGAGGAGTCGGTGCGACTGCCGCTGGAACCGCTCTCCCACGGCACGGACGGCACGAACGACACGGACGGCACGGACGACATGAAGGGGACGGGCGGCGCGGACGGCTCCGGCGACTCCGTGCTGCGCGCCGTCCTGCCCAGCACGGTGCGGCTGGCCGAGGGGCGCTGGGACGCCTATCTGGCGATCGGCGAGGGCGAGCCGCAGCGGCTGCTGCCCGGATGCGGCGACCTGCGCTCGCTGGTCGACCGGGTCCCGCGCACCGACCGGACCTGGCTGGGCGTGCGCATCCCGTACGCCACCAAGTACGGCAACCTCTCGGTGCGCTCCTGGCTGCGCTGGCCGCACGCCGAGGCGGGGGACCTCTGGCCCCGGGACGGCGGGCTGACCCTCCACGGGCGGCTGTACGGGGCCGAACTGACCCCCACCGCGCGGCTGGAGGCCCGCCCCCGCCGAGCCGCGGCCCCGGACACCGGGGAGGCGCCGGTCGTCACCGGCGAGGTCACCCCGACCGGGACGCCCGCCCAGGGGCACGGCTTCACGGCGAAGCTGGCCTACGGCGACCTGCTCCGGGAGGACGGCGCGGCGGACGACTGGCAGCTGTGGCTGCGCCCCGCCGAGGACGCCGAACCGGTGCGCGTCGCCCGCATCCTCGACGACATCGCCGACAAGCACAAGGTCCTGCGCTACCCGGCGCGCCCCGTCGCGGCCGGCGGGAAGGACGGGGCGCCGGGCGGGGACGGGGCGCCGACGGCCCGCCCGTACTACACCGGCGCCAACGATCTGGCGGTACGGCTGGAGCGCGCCGACCCGTCCGGCGGCTGACGCCGGTCCGGCCGCGCGACCGCCCGCGGGACCCGCCGTACCGGCGCGGGCCCCGCGGGCGCGGCACGGGTACCGGCCGCCCGCGCGGATCGAGGACAGCGGCTGTCCGCAGGGGGTGGCAGACTCGCCCGCATGAGGGAGACATCGGCACGACTGCTGCGCCTGCTGTCGCTGCTCCAGGCCCATCGCGAGTGGTCGGGCGCCGAACTGGCCGACCGTCTGCGGGTGACCTCGCGGACCGTGCGCCGCGACGTCGACCGGCTGCGGACGCTGGGCTACCCCGTCCACTCCACCACCGGAACCGCAGGCGGCTACCGGCTCGGCGCCGGCGCCGAGCTGCCGCCCCTGCTCCTGGACGACGAGGAGGCGGTGGCCGTCGCCGTCGGGCTGCGCACGGCCGCGGACAACGCGGTGCAGGGGATGGGGGAGGCCTCGGCGCGCGCCCTGGCGAAGCTGGAGCAGGTGCTGCCGCATCGGCTGCGCCGCCGGGTGAGCGCCCTCAGCGCCTTCACCGACCCGCTCGGCGGCCGCCGCGGTCCGGCCGTCGACGTGGACACCATCACCGAACTGGTGAACGCCTGCCGCGACCGGTACCGGCTGCGCTTCTCCTACCGGGGCCACGACGGCTCCGACTCGTGCCGCACCGTCGAGCCGTACCGGCTGGTGTGCAGCAGCCACCGCTGGTACCTGGTGGGCTGGGACGCCGGCCGCGCCGACTGGCGCACGTTCCGCGTCGACCGCCTCACCCTCACCCCGCCGCACGGAGCCCGTTTCACCCCCCGGGAGCCGCCCGCCGAGGACTGGGCCGCCTATGTCTCCGAGGGCGTCTCCACGGGGGCGTACTCCCAGCGCGCGACCGTGCTGCTGCACGTGCCGGCCGACCGGGCCGCCGAGCGGATCGCGCCGACGGTCGGCGTCCTGGAGCCGGTCGACGAGCACACCTGCGTGCTGCGCACCGGCGCCCGGTCCCTGGACGAGATGGCCGTCCACATCCTGATGCTGGGCTTCGACTTCGAGGTGCGCGAGCCCGCCGGGCTGGGCGACCGCGTCCGCGAGCTGGCGGACCGCCTCGGCCGGGCGGCGGAGGCGTGGCGGGCGGACGGGGAGGCCGGGGGGAGGGGCTGAGGCCCGGGGGAGGCGGGCCGTACGGTCACCGCGCGCGGTCCGCCTCGTACGCGTACTCGTCCTCGCCGGCCGGGTCCCCGGGCTCCTCCCGGCCGCCGGCGTCCGTGCCGCCGTGGTCGACCTCGACGCGCATGATCACCGAACGCTGGAAGTCCGCGAGGTCCAGGCGCGTGCGGCGGGCCTGGACGTGCCAGAGGTTCCCGGCCCTCTCCAGCAGGCCGCCGGGACGGTACTCCAGGACGACCAGCACCCGGGTCAGGTTCTCGGCCAGCCCGTGGAAGGTGGCCACGCCCCGGGCCGTGCCCCTGGCGTCCCGCGCGGACCAGGCGACGAGGTCGTCCCGGATCCGGTCGGTGACCCGGATCCTCCGGCCGCGCGCGGGCCACAGGATCCTCGCGCGGCCCGGTCCTCCGTCGCCGTCGGCCTCCAGGAACTCCAGCCACTGGTCGTACGCCTCGCGCACCGGTACGCCGACGTCGGCGGACTCGCCGACCGCCACGGGCCGGTGCGCGCCGCCGGCGCGGGCTCCGGCCTCGCCCAGCCCGCGGGCGGCGGCGCGCAGCAGGCGCCGGACCCGCACCGGGACCCGGCCGCCGGCCGCCTCCTGGAGACGGCCGACGGCCGGGACGCCGATGGCGGCCCTCAGCCGGCCACCGGTGCCGTCAGCCACGGTCGGAGCCTCCCGTGCGCTTGGCGGCGCCGGTCGTCTTCCCGCCGCTTCCGGCCGACTTCTTCGCCGTACCCGCCGCCTTCTTGGCGGTTCCGGCCGACTTCCGGGGTGCGGAGGCCGTCTTCTTGGCGGCCCCCCGCGCCGCGGCCTTCTTCGCCGGGGCGCGCCGGGCGGCGGTGCCCCCGCTCTTTCCGGACGCCCGGGAGCCCCTGGTGCCCGTGCTCTTCCCGCCGGAGCCGTCCGAACTCTGCGTCTTCTTCCGCGAGGCCGAACCGGAGGATCCCGCGGCGCCCTTGCCGCCGGTCCCGTCCGTCTCCTCCGGCTCGTCCGCCCCGTCGGCGCCGCCGTTCTTCCACGGCACCCTGCCGAGCTGTCCCCGTACGCCGCCGGTCAGCGACTCCAGGCGCTCGGTGGGCAGTACGCCGCCGGCGGCCCTGCCGACCTCCCTGACGTTGTTCCGCAGCCGGCCGGTGACCTCGGCGAGCTGGGGGGTCTTCTCCTTGAACTGTTCACCGAGCTGGCCGGGTTTCAGCCCGAGCCGCCTGACCAGCAGTGCCCCGCCCACTCCGAGGGGCAGTCTGATCCTGCTGCGGCCCACCGCGTAACCCGTGGCAAAGGCCAGTGCCAGTGCCGACCGGTTCGTCATCTCAGTAGTCTCCTTGGTCGCGCCGTCTCTGCTCCTGCACGGCTTCCAGCCGGTCGAGCAGCTCGTCCTCCCGGCGGTCGAACTCCTCCTCGTCGATCAAGCCCTCGTCCAACTGCTCGGACAGCGCGTGGAGTTCGCGCTGGATCGCCGACGGGTCGTAGTACTGCCGCTCCGCCTCGGCCACCACCTGCCGCAGCACCCAGCCGGCGCCGTGGAACGGCGCCGCGGGCAGCTTCAGGATCCCGCCGATCAGCCCCACGCCGGCTCACTCACTCCGCGGGCGAGGACACGGCCCGGGCGGACCGCCCGGCCTCGTCCGGCCGGCCGACGAAGCTGTACGGCGGCAGCGGGCCCGTCGCGCGGATGTCCAGGTGGGGGTTGCCGCGGCCCAGCTCCTCGACGGCGGCGGTGAACTCCTCCGACGCCTCGCGGCCGAGCAGGAAGGAGAGGTTCGCCAGCCAGCCGGAGCCCTCCGGACCCGGCACGCACCGCTCCGCCAGGGGGGCCAGCGTCTCCTCGATCAGCCGGGCGTCCAGCGCCTCGCGCTCGCGCACGGCGCCGGCCACCAGCTCGCCCAGCCGCAGCTTGTCCTCGTGCGAGCCGCCGCCGGCGGCCCGGTTGCGCTCCGCCAGGCTCCGCGCCTCGGTGTCCTCCGAGAGCACCAGGCGCAGCACCTCCTCCTCGCGGTGCACGGCCTTCACGTTGTACTCGGACCGGCCGTCCAGCTCCTCCAACTGCCGCGCGTAGTGCGCGGCGTGCTCGGAGAGGACCCCGCGCACGGTCCCCTCGTCCTCGGAGAGGCTGCCGAAGCGCAGCGGCAGGACCGGGCCCTTGGCGCCGACCTCGGTCAGCACCTGCTGGTGGGCCAGGAGATCGCGCCTCTTGGGGCGCAGGGCGTCCGGGCAGTCGCTGATGATCGCGGCGAGGTCCCCCTCGCGGACGATCCGGACCTCGCGCGGCGGCTGGCCGACCCCGGGTGCCTTCTCGGGCAGCGCGGGGTGGTCCGAGCGCGCGATCCCGTAGACGTAGACGCTCACTCCGTCTCCTCCTTGCGACGGGCGGAGGAGCGGCGCCTGCGGGACTCCGGCTCCTCGTCATCGGAGCGTCCCTGGCGGAAGGCGTCGGATATGCTCTCGGCGGCACCGGCCAGGGCGCCCTTGGTCTTGCTGCTGGCGCCGCTCTCGGTGGCGTTCTCCAGCACCTCGGGCAGTCCGGGCGACTTCCTGGGCCCGGACTCCAGGTCGAGGCGGTTGCACGCCTCGGCGAATCGCAGATACGTGTCGACGCTCGCGACCACGACGCGTACGTCGATCTTCAGGATTTCGATGCCGACCAGCGAGACGCGGACGAACGCGTCGATCACCAGTCCGCGGTCCAGGATGAGTTCCAGGACGTCGTAGAGGCCGCTGCTGCCGCCTCCACCTCCGGTGGACCGCTGTGCGGGAACTGCCGTAGTCATGTACGGAGCCACTCCTCTCGGGTGTCGCAGCTCTCAGCCGCGGCGGGAAGGATCCGCCCGGCCGCGCTCGTAGCGGCGGACGCGGCGGTAGCCGGTGAGATGGCCGTCCTCGTCGAGGGTCACCTCGTACGAGGCCATCAGGCTCATCGTGTCCGGAACCCGCTCGAGTTCCAGGACCTCCACCTCCAGTGCCCAGCCGTCCCCGGTCCGCTCGAACCGGGAGACGCTCTCGGCGCGCAGCCCCGTGAGGTCGGTGAACTCCGACCGGGCCGTGCGCAGCGCTTCGCCGAGCGGGAGCGGACGGCGGGTGTCCTCCGTCGCGTGCTTGCTGTCGTCGTTCGTCTTCTCTGTCATGAGGCTCCTCTCACCCTCGGATACCGCGAGAGGATTTCCGTAAACATGCCTGTTGCGAAGGAGAATTGAAGGGTTTTCGAGAATCGGTGTCCGGTGTTCCCCGCGTGCGCGCGGACCGTTTTTCCAGCGCTTTCCTGTGATTGCCAGCTGTTTCCGGCCGTGCGGAGGGGAATTCCGGCGGACGGAATCCGGTGCGCCGCGGACGGCCCGCGCGGGCGGTGCGGGCGGCGGCGGACACGCTGCGGAGCGTTGTGACACAAGCGTGACGGCGCCATGATCCGGCCGGAACTTCCGGCTGCCCGGCCGACACCGTACGGTGCTGGCATGGCACCGGTACCCACGAACCCGCGCACGCCGGACGACGACCCCGAGACCTACGTCGGACTCGACGCCTCCGCCGCCGAACAGCAGGCCCGCGACCGCGGCTGGACCACCGTCAGGTCCCTTCCGCCGGACGCGGTCATCACCATGGAGTACCTGTCGGGGCGGCTGAACTTCACCGTGGAGGACGGCACCGTGGTCCGCTGCTGGAAGGGCTGACCGCGTACGACGGCCCCCGCCGCCCTCGTGGAGGGCGGCGGGGGCCGTGCCGTGCGGGGGAGCCGTGCGGGGGCCGTGCGGGAAGGGGGAGAGTGGTGCGTACCGTCCGCCCCCCCGGCGCGCCGGAACGGCGCTACGGCATCCTCACTTCCGCGGCGTCACTTCCGCGGTCCCAGCGGCGCGGTCCGCGACACCGTGCGCTCGCCGTACGGCCGGCGGCTGCCGCCGGGGGTGGCGGGGGAGCGGTCCGGGCGGACCGAGTGCTGCCGCGCGTGGGCGGGGTGGTGGGAGCGGGGATCGGCCGCGCGGCCCGGCCGGTCGGCGGGGAGCGGGGCGGACAGGGACGGTTCGGACCGGCCGGACCGGCGCGCCTCCACCCTGCCGAGCCGCGCGGCCGGCGAGGTGCGCGCCCCGGCGGGCCACAGGCGCCCCGGCAGGGACGCGGCCCCCTCCCGGAGCCGGTACCAGCGGCTGAGCAGATAGGCCTCGACACGGGTGACCAGCGGCTCGAACCAGGGCAGGGCCAGCAGGATGAGCAGTCCCGCGGCCCAGCCCAGGAGCACGTCGCTGACCCAGTGGGTGCCGATGTAGACGGTGGTGGCGCCGACGCCGAGCGCGAAGACCGCCGCGACGACCGACAGCCAGCGCCTCGCCCGCGGCGTGGTGGCCAGGTAGGCCAGGATGCCCCAGGTGACCACGGCGTTCGCCGTGTGGCCGGAGGGGAATATATCGCCGCTGAGGAACATCTCGTTCGCGCCGATGCGGTTCGCGTAGTGCGGGCCCTCGCGTCCCATGCCGAGCTTGGCCGCCCCCACGGTCAGGTTCAGCAGCAGCAGGGAGGTGCCCAGGGCCAGCAGCGGGCGCAGGGTCCGCTGCCGCCAGGAGCGCCAGCCGAGCCAGGCGGCGACCAGGACCGCGGTGGGGCCGCGCTGGCCGAGCACCACGAAGTAGTCGAGGAAGGCGTGGAGCTCCGGCCACTGCTTGTACGGGCGGAAGAGCATGACCTGCCAGTCCAGCCGGACCAGCCGGGAGGTGGTCAGCACCGCCGCCACGATGGTCGCGTAGAGGCCCAGCGTGGTGAAGAAGAGCGTCTTGCGGGTGCCGCTCATCCCCGGCGGGGGAGTGAGCGGCCTCGCTGGCTCCTGTTCCAGGCGGGCGAAGATCCGGTCGGTACGCACTCCAACGAGATTACAGGCGGTGACGGGCGGCACCGAACCGGCCACCTGCTTCGTAATGCCTATGTGATGTGCAACGGTCTTCCGCGCGTACTCGAGGAGGCCGTTCTCGCACGTCCGGGAGAAGTCGGCGGATTTTCCGACCGGCGCGTCCCCGGCCGCTATCGAGGTGGCTCTGCGTGTTCTTTTCCCCAAAAGACGGGCGCAGTCCACCGGGCATTAACCGGCGTACCGCCGGGCGCGGTCAGGGCGGTCCGGAGCCGTGCAGCCACACCGCCCCGTACACCGCCGAGCCGAGCGCGGCCGCGGCCAGGACCGCCGCCGAGACGGCCGTGCGCCACCGCGCCAGGACGGCCGCGGCCGGCAGCAGCAGGGGGAAGGCGGGCATCAGGAGCCGGGGCTTGGACCCGAAGTAGCCCTTGGCGCACAGCGCGAGCAGCACGACCGTCCCCGCGTACGCCAGCAGCGGCAGCGGCTGCCCCCGGCGTACGCACAGCACGTACAGCCAGACCACCAGCGCCACCCCGGCGAGCAGTCCCACGCCGCCGGCCACCGAGCCGGTGAGGTGCTCCCCGATGAAGGCGGCGAAGGCCAGGCCGCCGTCGAAGCCGTTGCCCCACTGCCCCTGCACCTCCAGGTAGCCGGTGGGGCTGCCGGTCCGCAGGCCCACCCAGCCCACGTAGCCGAGCCAGCCGAGCGGGGCGAGGGCCGCCCCGGCCACCACGCGCGGCGCCGGCCGCCGCTCCCGCCGGAGCCGCTCGGCCGCGGTGAGCCACACCGCCGCGACCACCGCCGCACCCACCGGGCGGGTCAGCCCGGCGAACGCGGCCAGCGTGCCCGCCCACACCCACCGGCCGGTCAGCACGGCGTACACGGCCCAGGCGGCCAGCGCCGTGAACAGCGACTCGCTGTAGGCCATCGACTGCACGATCCCGACGGGCAGGGCCCCCCAGAGCACGGCCAGCGTGACGCCCGCCCGTCTGCCGTGGAGGCGGTCGCCGATCGCGAACAGGGCGGCCGCGGCGCACAGCGAGGAGACGGCGCTGACGAACAGCCCGGCGTCGGGCGCGCCCAGCGGGGTGAGGGCGGACACCCCCCGCTCCAGGGCGGGCAGCAGTGGGAAGAAGGCGAGGTCGGGATGGGCCCCGCCGTCCGGCAGACGGGCGGTGTAGCCGTAGCCGTCCTCCGCTATGCGGGCGTACCACAGCGAGTCCCAGCGGGCCGACAGCAGCGTGTGCGCGCTCCCGCCCTCCGCCGCGGCCCACGCGGCCAGCACCAGCAGGCCCAGCGCCCGCACCCCGGCGTAGGCCAGCAGCGCGGGCGCCGCGTACCGGACCGCCTCGCGGACGGAACGGCCCCGGCTCCCGGACCGGCCGCCCCCGGGGCCGGCTCCCGGGGGACCGGGCTGGTGCCCGACGGCCGGCAGCGGGGCCCGGGGCAGGGCGGTGGGCAGGGCGCCAGGCAGGGCAGTGGACGGGACCCCGGGCAGGGCCGTGGGCAGGGCGGTGGACGGGGCGGGTCCCCGCGGCGCGGGCAAGGGGGGCACGGTGTCACTCGCGGGCATGAACGGGGAGGGTATCGGTCCGGGGAGAAGCGGCGGGGCGGATCCCGAGCCGGTGTCAACGTGAGGTGAGCCACGCGACCGCGCGGAGGACTCGCGTACGCTGGCGCACTACTCGTCCCTCCCCACCGGGCCGGACGCTGCCCCGGCGTCCCGGCATTCCCCACGGCGGCGGTGGCGCGAGCGCAACAGGAGGTGCGTACATGTCCGGGACGACCACGGCCGGAGCCACCAGGGCGGCGGACGTCCCCCGGCAGGGACCGCGACGGACGGGAACGGCCGGACGGCAGCGGCGGCCGGCCGGAACGGGCGGTGGCCCCGCCCGGGGCGGCGGCGCGAGCCGCTGGACCGTGCTCGTCGTCCTGTGCGTCAGCCTGTTCCTGGTGGCCGTCGACGCGACCGTGCTGCACGTCGCCGTCCCCGCCGTCTCCGAGGCGCTGCGGCCCGGCGCCATCGAGCTGCTGTGGATCGTCGACGCCTACCCGCTCGTCTGCGCCTCCCTGCTGATCCTCTTCGGCACCCTCGGGGACCGGGTGGGGCGGCGCAGGGTGCTGCTGGGGGGATACGCCATCTTCGGCGTCGCCTCAGCGCTGGCGGCGTACGCGCACACGCCGGGGACGCTGATCGCGGCGCGCGCCCTGCTGGGCGTCGGCGGCGCGATGATCATGCCGGCCACCCTGTCGATCCTGCGCGAGGTCTTCCCCGACCGCCGCGAGCGGGCGCTGGCCATCGGCGTGTGGAGCGCCGTCGCCGCGGTCGGCGCCGCCGTCGGGCCGCTGGTCGGCGGCTTTCTGCTGGAGCACTTCTGGTGGGGCTCGGTCTTCCTGGTCAACATCCCGCTGATGCTGCTGTGCATCCCGGCCGGGTGGCGGCTGCTGCCGGAGTCCACCGGCGACCGCGACGGCCCCTGGGACGCGGTCGGCGCCCTCGTGGCCGCCACCGGGCTGTGCGCCCTCATCCTGGGCGTGAAGCGGGCGGGCGGCGGCGAGGTCCTGCACGCCGGGACGCTGGGGCCGCTGGTGCTGGGAGCGGCGCTGCTCGCGCTCTTCGTACGCCGCCAGCTCCGCCGCCGGCATCCCCTGGTGGACTGCGCCACCCTGGCCCGGCCCGCCTTCGGCACGGCCGTGGCCTGCATCGTGCTGACCGTGCTGGCGCTGGTGGGCCTGGCGCTGATCGCCGCCCAGTACCTCCAGCTGGTCCTCGGCCTCACCCCCCTGGAGACCGGGCTGCGGCTGCTGCCGCTCAGCCTCGCCGCGATCGCCGCCGGGCTGGCCGGCTCCCGGATGCTGCGCCGCCTGGGGCCGCGCGCCATGGTGTCCCTGGGCTTCCTGCTCACCGCCGCCGCCGTGCTGTCGCTGACCGGCGTCGGCCTGCGGGACGAGCCCGTCCTCCTGGTCGGCGGCTTCGTCGCGCTGGGCTTCGGGCTGGAGACGACGCTGTTCGGCGCCTACGAGTCGATGCTCAGCGAGGCCCCGGCCCGGCACGCGGGCGGCGCCGCCGCGATCGGCGAGACCGCGTACCAGCTCGGCGCGGGGATGGGCATCGCGATCCTGGGCACCGTCATGAACGCCGCCTACGCCCCCGGGGTGCGGCGGGCGCCGGGCGTGCCGGAGGAGGCCGGGCGCGACGCCGCCCACTCGCTGGGGGAGGCGTACGAGGTCGCCGAGCGGCTCGGGGGACCGGCCGGCGAGGCGCTGCGCACGGCGGCGCGGGAGTCCTTCGTCCACGGGCTGCAGATGACGCTGCTGGTCAGCGCCGGGCTGCTGCTGCTCGGCGCGCTGGCCGCGCTGCGGCTGCCGCGCGCGGTGGAGGCCACGGTGCGGGACGGGGCGCGGGACGGGGCGCGTGCCGTGGAGCCGGGCGAGGAGACCGGAAAGGGGCCGGACGGGAAGCCGGGCCGGGACGGCGCGGACGCCCCCGCGCCCCCCGCCGAGCTGCCCGGACAGCAGGGCGGCCCCCTCTTGTCCACCGGGGTTACCCGGCCGTAACGTCGGGCGCGACCCTCGAGGAACCCCAGCCGGAGGCCACCGTGTCCAGCTCCGCCCCGCCCCCGTTCGACCCCGCCGACCCGCTCGGCCTGGACGACCTGCTCGAGCCCGAGGACCTGGCGGTGCGCGACACCGTCCGCTCCTGGGCCGCCGACCGGGTGCTGCCGCACGTCGCCGAGTGGTACGAGCGCGGCGAGCTGCCCGGCATCCGGGAGCTGGCCCGCGAGCTCGGCTCGATCGGCGCCCTGGGCATGTCGCTCCAGGGCTACGGCTGCGCGGGGGCGTCCGCCGTCCAGTACGGGCTGGCCTGCCTGGAACTGGAGGCCGCCGACTCCGGCATCCGCTCGCTGGTCTCGGTGCAGGGCTCGCTGGCGATGTACGCCATCCACCGCTACGGCTCGGAGGAGCAGAAGCGGCAGTGGCTGCCGCGCATGGCCTCCGGCGAGGCCATCGGCTGCTTCGGCCTCACCGAGCCCGACCACGGCTCCGACCCGGCCGGGATGCGCACCCACGCCAAGCGCGACGGGGGCGACTGGGTGCTGACCGGCCGCAAGATGTGGATCACCAACGGCTCGGTGGCCTCGGTCGCCGTCGTCTGGGCCCGTACCGACGAGGGCGTGCGCGGCTTCGTCGTCCCCACCGACGCCCCGGGCTTCTCCGCGCCCGAGATCAGGCACAAGTGGTCCCTGCGCGCCTCGGTCACCAGCGAGCTGGTCCTGGACGGCGTACGGCTGCCCGCCGACGCGGTGCTGCCGGGCGTCACCGGCCTGCGCGGCCCGCTGAGCTGCCTCAACCACGCCCGCTACGGCATCGTCTGGGGCGCGATGGGCGCGGCCCGCTCCTGCTTCGAGACGGCCCTCGCGTACGCGCGCACCCGGGAGCAGTTCGGCCGGCCGATCGGCGGCTTCCAGCTCACCCAGGCCAAGCTCGCCGACATGGCGCTGGAACTGCACAAGGGCGTCCTGCTCGCCCACCACCTGGGACGGCGGATGGACGCGGGGCGGCTGCGCGCGGAGCAGGTCAGCTTCGGCAAGCTCAACAACGTGCGCGAGGCGATCGAGATCTGCCGCACCGCCCGCACGATCCTCGGCGCCAACGGGATCTCCCTGGAGTACCCGGTGATGCGGCACGCCACGAACCTGGAGTCGGTGCTGACCTACGAGGGCACGGTGGAGATGCACCAGCTGGTGCTGGGCAAGGCGCTCACCGGCATCGACGCGTTCCGGTGAGCGCCCGGCCGGGCGCGGCCGGGCCTCAGCTCTGGTTGAAGAAGCCGTCGGGGCTGCGGCGCTCCTCGCCGCTGATCACCTGGTAGTCGGGAGGGGTCAGCAGGAAGACGCGGGTGGCCACGCGCTCGATCGAGCCGCGCAGCCCGAAGGTCAGGCCGGCGGCGAAGTCGACGACCCGCTTGGCGTCGGCGGGCTCCATGGCCGTGAGGTTCACGATCACCGGGACGCCCTCGCGGAAGAGCTCGCCGATGCCGCGGGCGTCCCGGAAGCCGTCGGGGGTGACCGTCGCGATCCGGGTGCCCTGCCCCTGGGCGGTCTCGGCGGTCACGCGCACGCGCGGGTCGGTGACCCAGGTCTCACGGACGTCCTCGGACTCGGAACCCTCGGCGTACTCGTCGTCGTAGTAACGCATCTCGCTGTCGTCGACGAGGCCCAGCCAGGCACTCGCCTTGCGCACCGATCCCATGGACGCCTCCTCTCACATGCACGGTCCACCGTGTCTGGCAGCGCCTCCGCCGCGGGGCCCGCACCCCTATCGTCGTCCATGATGCTGACAACGCGCCAAACAGTTACCCGTTCCGCACGGGATTCGTGACGGTTCTGGTGCACAGGAGGCGCGTGGCGCGCCCCCGGCGCGAGGGCCGGGGGCGTGCGCGGGCGGTGACGCGGCGCGGAACCGGGCGGTCCCGCCGGACGGGTGGTCACCAAGGGCATACGGGTGAAGTGCCCGGTATCGTGACGGACACTCATGCGTCAGGGGTAACGGGGGGAAACTTGTTCGGCATCGTCAGGCCGTGCCGTCACCGGTTGAACGGGGAACTGCTGGCCGCCTGGACGGCGCACCTGTGCGGGCTCTGCCTCGCGCTGCGCCGGGACCACGGCCAGTTCGCGCGCGTGGTCACCAACTACGACGGACTCGTCGTCTCCGTGCTGACCGAGGCGCAGACGCCGCGCCCGGCCGGCGGCTCCGGCGGCCTGCGGCGCACCGCCGGACCGTGCCCGCTGCGCGGGATGCGCACCGCCTCCGTGGCCCGCGGCGAGGGCGCCCGGCTGGCCGCGGCGGTCTCCCTGGTGCTGGCCTCGGCCAAGGTGCGCGACCACGTCGCCGACGGGGACGGCGCGATGGCGCGCCGCCCGGTGGCGGCGGCGGCCCGCAGGGTCGCGGCCGGTTGGGACCGGGCGGGGGCGCGCACCGGTGCGGAACTGGGCTTCGACACCGCGGTGCTGACCGAGGCCGTCGGACGGCAGCCGCTGGTGGAGGCCGCGACGGGGCCGGGCGGTTCGCTGCTCGCGGTCACCGAGCCGACCGAGACGGCCACCGCCGCGGCCTTCGCCCACACCGCGGTGCTGGCCGGGCGGCCCGGCAACGCGGCGCCGCTGGCCGAGGCCGGCCGGCTCTTCGGCCGGCTGGCGCACCTGCTGGACGCCGTGGAGGACCTGGCCGCCGACGAGGAGGCGGGCGCCTGGAACCCGATAGCCGTCACCGGCACGCCCCTGGCGGAGGTGCGCCGGCTGTGCGACGACGCCGCGCACGGCGTACGGCTGGCGCTGCGGGACGTGGAGTTCGGGGACGAGGGGGGCGCCGCGCTGGTGCGCGTACTGCTCGGCCACGAGCTGCGGCACGCGGTGGACCGGGCCTTCGCGGCGGCGCGCGTCAGCCCGCCGCACCCCGGACGTCCGGGGCATCCCGGTCTCCCCGGTCATCCCGGACACCCCGGCCCGCCCTTTCCCGGCCCGCCGCGGCGCCGGGGGCTGCTGGCGGGCTGCGCGGTGTGGACGGGGCTGTTCTGCACCGGTCAGATTTGCTGCCGCGAGGAGTACGAGGGCCCCTGGTCGAGGCGCAGACGCGAGGGGCTGTGCCGTTCCATCGACTGCTCCGGGTGCTGCGACTGCTGCAGTTGCTGTGGTGACTGCTGCAAGTGCTGCAACAGCTCCGGCGGTTCGGGGAGTTCCGGCGGCTCCGGCGGCGGGTGCAACTGCAACTGCGACTGCTGAGGCCGCCGCTGACGTCCGCTCATGTCCGCTATACGGGGCGGCCGGTGCGCTGAGCGATGCAACTTGGCGCAACGGCCCCCTTGCGCGCGCAGAACGAACGTGTGAATACTCCGTCCCGGTGTTTGTCAGGGACGCGTCGCACAGCGGGTCCCTGCCCTCGCCTCTGCGCCCGCGCCCCCATCGCGGGTTCCCCCCATATCCTTCACAGGAGGAACAGCCAGTGAGGACCCAGCGCACCTCCCCCCACGGTGCTTCCGCCAGACGAGGCCGCATCCGTCTTCTCGCCGCGGCCTCCGCCGTCGTCGCCGCGGCCGCCATGGCCCTGCCGACCTCGGCGAGCGCCGCCCCCACGCCCTCGCCCGCGGCCCAGGTCGCGATGGCGGACAAGGCGATGAAGACCGCGGACGTCGCGGGTACCGCCTGGTACACCGACAAGGCGACCAACACCCTGGTCGTCACGGTGGACAGCACCGTCAGCCAGGCCGAGATAGCCAAGATCAAGAGGACCGCCGGCGCGGGCGCGGACGCGATCCGCGTCGAGCGCACCCCCGGCACGTTCAACAAGCTGATCTCCGGCGGCGACGCCATCTACAGCGGCGGCGGACGCTGCTCGCTGGGCTTCAACGTCCGCAACAGCAGCGGGGCGGACTACTTCCTGACCGCCGGCCACTGCACCCAGGGCACCTCCACCTGGACCAACGGCTCCACCACCCTCGGTTCGACCGCCGGGACCAGCTTCCCCGGGAACGACTACGGCATCGTCCGCTACACCAGCTCCGTCAGCCGCCCCGGCACGGTCGGCAGCCAGGACATCACCCGGGCCGCCAACCCGTCCGTGGGCCAGACCGTCTACCGCCGCGGCAGCACCACCGGCACCCACAGCGGCCGCGTCACGGGCCTGAACGCCACCGTCAACTACGGCGGCGGCGACGTCGTCTACGGCATGATCCAG
Organism: Streptomyces sp. DH37; assembly: GCF_029813835.1. Taxonomy (GTDB): domain Bacteria; phylum Actinomycetota; class Actinomycetes; order Streptomycetales; family Streptomycetaceae; genus Streptomyces. The sequence continues at coordinate 9,596 of NZ_JARVKV010000063.1, read as the reverse complement.
ACCAACGTCTGCGCCGAGCCCGGCGACAGCGGCGGCCCGCTGTACTACGGCACCACCGCCTTCGGCCTCACCTCCGGCGGCAGCGGCAACTGCCGCACCGGCGGCACGACCTTCTTCCAGCCGGTCGTGGAGGCGCTGAACGCGTACGGCATGAACGTCCACTGATCCTCACCGCACCACGAGCCCCCGTCCGGCCGCGCCGGGCGGGGGCTCCGCCGTGTGCGCCGGGGCGGGCGCCGCGGGAGTGCGGGCCCGAGGTGCCGGACGGCGCCGTCGCGGGGATGATGGCCGACATCGAGTCCGTGACCCTCCGAAATCGAACGGACACTCTCGGTGTGTAGCTCCGTCGGTGGAGGAAAAGGATGACAGGGCCGGACATTCCTCCGGGGCCGCGCCCTCGCGGGCGGGTCCCACCCCCACGGGAGGCACAGTGTTGAAACACCGACGGACACTCACACGGCGCATCGCCATCGCGGGCGCGGGCGTGGCGGCGCTCCTCTCCGGCCCCCTCGCCCCGGCGAGCGCGGACACCCCGTCCCCCGCGCCCAGACCGCTCACCCCCGCCGCCGCGGGCGAACTGGCCTCGACCCTGGAGGGCGACCTCAAGAACGACATGGCGGGGGCCTACTACGACGCCGGGGCGCGCACGCTGGTGGTCAACGTCCTCAGCGCAACGGGGGCGGAGAAGGTCCGGCGGGCCGGCGCCGAGCCCCGGATCGTCCGGTACTCCCTCGCGCGGCTCGGCACCGTGCAGAAGGACCTCGCGGCCAAGAGCGTCCCCGGCACCGCGCGCGCCGTCGACCACCGGCTCAACAAGGTCGTCGTCACCGCGGACAGCACGGTGCGGGGCGACGCCCTGGCCGACCTGAGGAAGCGGGTCGCCGAGCGGGGCGACACGGCCGTCCTCAAGCGCTCGGAGGGGAGGTTCGCGCCCCTGGCGCTCGGCGGCGACGCGATCTGGCGCGGGGACGGCGCGCGCTGCTCGCTCGGCTTCAACGTCGTCCGGAACGGCATGCCGTACTTCCTGACCGCGGGCCACTGCGCCGAGCTCTTCAACGGCTGGTCCACGACCCGGTTCGGAAGGGTCACCGGCGTCACCGTGGCGAGCGACTTCCCCGGTGACGACCACGCCCTGGTGCAGTACACCGCCCGTACGGACCACCCGAGCCGGGTGAACCTGTACGACGGGTCCAGCCAGCCCATCGCCCGGGCGGCCGACCCCATCGTCGGCCAGGAGGTGCGGCGCAGCGGCAGCACCACGCGGGTCCGCGACGGCGAGGTCACGGCGCTGAACGTCTCCGTGACCTATCCGCAGGGCAGGGTCGACGGCCTGATCCAGACGACCGTCTGCGCCGAACCCGGCGACAGCGGCGGCCCGCTGTTCTCCGGCGACACCGGCCACGGCCTGACCTCCGGCGGCAGCGGCAACTGCTCCTCCGGCGGCACGACCTTCTACCAGCCGCTGACCGAGGCGCTGCGCGACTACGGCGCCCGGCTCGGCTGACCGTCCGGCCCCGGCCCGCCCGCCCCGGCGTGGGCGGGCCGGGGCGGGCGCGCACGGACCTCCGGAACCCTCACCCGCCTCCCCGCCCGGCGGCAGCGACGGCGGCAGCGACGGCGAGGCCCCGGCCCCGCGCGAGGCGGGACCGGGGCCGGGCGGTGCGTGAGGGGCCGCGTACCGGGCGACGCTGACCGGTACGTGTCCGGCGGCCCGCCGGGCGGCTAGCGGGACTCGGCCGCGACCAGCTCCGCGATCTGCACGGCGTTGAGCGCCGCGCCCTTGCGGAGGTTGTCACCGGAGCAGAACAGGGCCAGACCGTGCTCCACGGTCTCGTCCGGGCGGATCCGGCCCACGTAGGTCGGGTCCTGGCCGGCGGCCTGCTGCGGGGTGGGGATCTCGGAGAGGACCACGCCCGGAGCGCCCTCCAGCAGCTCCCGGGCGCGCTCGGCGCTGATCGGCCGCTCGAAGCGGGCGTTGATCTGGAGCGAGTGGCCGGTGAAGACCGGCACGCGCACACAGGTGCCCGAGACCTTCAGCTCCGGAATGCCGAGGATCTTGCGGCTCTCGTTGCGGAGCTTCTGCTCCTCGTCGGTCTCGCCCAGGCCGTCGTCGACGACGGAGCCCGCCATCGGCAGCACGTTGAAGGCGATGGGCCGCACGTACGCGGCGGGCTCGGGGAACTCGACCGCCGAGCCGTCGAAGGCCAGCCGGGCGGCGTCGCCCTCGACCGCCTTGCGGGTCTGCTCCTCCAGCTCGGCGACACCGGCCAGACCGCTGCCGGACACCGCCTGGTAGGTGGCGACGACCAGCGCGGTCAGCCCGGCCTCGGCGTGCAGCGGCCGCAGCACCGGCATCGCGGCCATGGTGGTGCAGTTCGGGTTGGCGATGATGCCCTTGGGGCGCTCGGCGACGGCCTGCGGGTTCACCTCGGAGACCACCAGCGGGACCTGGGGGTCCAGCCGCCAGGCGGAGGAGTTGTCGATGACCACGGCTCCGGCCGCGGCCACCTTCGGGGCCAGGGCCTTGGACGTGGCGCCGCCCGCGGAGAACAGCACGACGTCCAGCCCCGCGTAGTCCGCGGTGGCCGCGTCCTCGACGGTGACCTCGCCGTCCTTCCAGGGCAGCGTCCGTCCGGCCGAGCGAGCCGAGGCGAACAGCCGCAGCCGCTCCACCGGGAAGTCGCGCTCGGCCAGGATCTCGCGCATCACTGTGCCGACCTGGCCGGTGGCTCCGACGATGCCGATTCTCATGGGGCTCCTTCTGTCGTGCGTGTCCCGCTGCGTCAACCCTCTACCCTGCCTTGCCGGGCGCGCGGGCGCCAATCCCTTTGGCGCACGTCACACCCGGCAGGCGCGCGGGAGGGACGCCGGGACGCGCGGAGGCGGCGACCGCCGTCGGCGGCCGCCGCCTCGTGCCGGGGCCCGTGCGCGGCCCCGGGGGCCGGCGTCAGTGCGGGCAGTTGCCGCGGAACTCCTCGATGGCGAGGCTGGGCCGGGGGAGCGGGCACAGGAACTGCTCGTAGCGGGTGTCGTTGTCCACGAAGCGCTTCAGCCAGGAGATGCTGTACTTCGCGATCTCGGTGTTCGAGGTGTTCGGGGTGAAGTGGCTGGCGTTGTTGAGCTCCATGTACGCCCGGTCCGTGGAGGTCGGCAGGCTCTCGTAGAACGGCTCCGCGTGCGAGCTGACCGAGGCGATGCTGTCGCCGTCGGCGCCGACGATGAAGGTCGGGACGGTGATCTCGCGCCAGGTCTTGTCGAGGTTCCAGGGGGTGAGCGGGATCGCCGCCTTCAGGGACGGCCGGTCCTTGGCGGCCTCCAGGCTGCCGCCGCCGCCCATGGAGTGGCCCATGACCGCCAGCCGGCTGCTGTCGATGCGGCTCCGGACCGAGCTGCGCTGGGTGAGGTAGTCCAGCGCGGCCAGCAGCTGGTCGCCGCGGCTGGCGGGCTGGTCGTAGCGGCTGTTGGTGTCGATGGTGAAGACCACGAAGCCCTGCGAGGCCAGGCGGGGGCCGTACCAGGCCATGCTGGACTGGTCGGCGGTGTAGCCGGGGGAGATCGCGACCGCGCCGAAGGTGCCGTCGCTGGTGGTGGTCGGGTAGTAGATCGTCCCGCCGCCGAAGCCGGTCACGGACAGGGACGACACCCTGGCCTCGGAGACCGCGTAGGGGCCGCGGGTGGCCTCGATGCTCCGCTCGGTCGGGGCCGGGCCGCGCTCGTAGGGGTTCTCGGCCGCCTGCACGGCGGTGGACGCGGCGGCGTTCTGGGAGGACTGGGACGCCTGGGCGGTGGGCAGGGCGACGCCCACGCCGCCGAGGACCATCGCCAGCGCCACGCCCAGCTTGGTCACGCGGCGGGGGGTGCGCCCACGCCCTCTTCCGGCCGTGCTCGGGGTCGCTTCGTGCTGCTGCGGCTCCATGAGGGTTTTCTCCCGTTGTCTAGGGTTTTCCCGGGGGGTCGGACAGGCGTCATCGTGGAGTCGGAGCGGTGACTTCCGCATCGGTGAAATCACCGGCCCTTGACCGGGGTCCCGCCCGGGCGGCGGGGCGTGCCGTCCGGGGCATTGACGTACCGGTCGGTATGCCGTGAGTATAAGCAAGCGCTTAGTCGTGGCCCGCGAAGGAGATCCCGTGCCCCCTGCGAACGCCCCCGTGACCGATCCGGACGAACTGCGCCGCCGAACCCGGACGCTGCTCGCGGAGCACGATCCGGCCGTCACCGAACCGCTCGACTTCCTCCGCGCCCGCTACGACGCGGGGCTGGCCTGGGTGCACTTCCCCCACGGCCTCGGCGGGCTCGGCGCGCCCCGCGCGCTCCAGGCCGTCGTCGACGCCGAACTGGCCGCCGCCGGCGCCCCCGACAACGACCCCGGCCGCAACGGCATCGGCCTGGGCATGGCCGCGCCCACGATCCTGCGGTACGGCACCGAGGAGCAGAAGGAGCGCTTCCTGCGTCCGCTGTGGACCGGCGAGGAGGTGTGGTGCCAGCTGTTCAGCGAGCCGGGCGCCGGCTCCGACCTGGCGGCGCTGGCCACCCGCGCGGTGCGCGACGGCGACTCCTGGGTGGTCGACGGCCAGAAGGTGTGGACCTCCAGCGCGCACAACGCCCGCTGGGCCATCCTGATCGCCCGCACCGACCCGGGCCTTCCCAAGCACCGCGGCATCACCTACTTCGTCTGCGACATGACCGACCCCGGGGTCGACGTGAGGCCGCTGCGCCAGATCACCGGCGAGGCGGAGTTCAACGAGGTCTTCCTCACCGGCGTCCGCGTCCCCGACGCCCACCGCCTCGGCGAGGTGGGGGAGGGCTGGAAGGTCGCCCAGACCACCCTCAACAACGAGCGCGTCGCCATCGGCGGCCAGCGGATGCCGCGCGAGAGCGGCATGGTCGGCAAGGTCGCCGCCGCCTGGCGCGAGCGCCCCGAACTGCGCACCCACGGTCTCCACCAGCGGCTGCTGGCGGGCTGGGTCGGCGCGGAGGTCGCCCGGCTCACCGGCGAGCGGCTGCGCCAGCAGCTCACCGCCGGGCACCCCGGCCCCGAGGGCGCCGGGACGAAGCTCGCCTTCGCCCGCCTGGCGCAGGAGCTCAGCGGCCTGGAGGTCGAGCTGCTGGGCGAGGAGGGCCTGGCCTACGACGACTGGACCCTGCGCCGCCCGGAGGCGGTGGACTTCACCGGCCGGGAGGCGGGCTACCGCTATCTGCGCGCCAAGGGCAACTCCATCGAGGGCGGCACCTCGGAGATCCTGCGCAACATCATCGCCGAGCGGGTGCTGGGACTGCCCGCCGAGCCCCGCACCGACAAGGACGTCCCCTGGAAGGAGCTCGCCCGATGACGGACCTTCTCTACTCGGAGATCGAGGAGGAGCTGCGGGCGAGCGTCCGCGCGCTGCTCGCCGACCGCTGCCCGCCCGAGAGCGTCCTGGCCCGCTGCGAGACGGGCGAGCCGTACGACCGGGGGCTGTGGCGGACCCTCGCCCGCGACCTGGGCGCGGCCTCCCTCGCCGTCCCGGAGAAGGCGGGGGGCGCCGGCGCCTCGCTCCGCGAGGTCGCGGTGGTGCTGGAGGAGCTCGGCCGGGCGGCGGCGCCGACGCCGTACCTGGGCAGCACCGTCCTGGCCACCACCGCCCTGCTCGCCCTGGAGGACGCGGACGGCGGCGAGGCGGCGGATCTGCTCGCCTCCCTCGCCGCCGGCGAGCGCACCGCCGCGCCGGCGGTGCCGCTCTCCGCGGTGCCGGGGACGGGAGCCTTCCCCTCCGCCGTACGGGCCGACAGCGCGGGCACCCTGTCCGGCACGGTCACCTCGGTCGCGGACGCGGTGGCGGCCGACGTCCTGCTCGTACCGGCCGAGGGCCGGGACGGACCCGGGCTGTACGCGGTCGAGACGAGCGCCGCGGCCCTGTCCGTGGTGCCGCGCACCTCCCTCGACCTCACCCGGCCGCTGGCCGACGTGACCTTCGGCGGCACCGCCGCCCGGCGGCTGGCCGGGGCGGAGCGGGCCCCCGCCGCGCTGGAGCGCGCCCTGCTGACCGGCGCCGGACTGCTCGCCTCCGAGCAGCTCGGCATCGCCGAGTGGTGCCTGACCGCCACGGTCGGGCACCTCACGGAGCGGCGGCAGTTCGGGCGGCAGCTCGGTTCCTTCCAGGCGCTCAAGCACCGCCTCGCCGACCTCTGGCTGGAGGTGGTGGGCGCGCGGGCCGCCGCCCGGTACGCCGCCGACACCCTCGCCACCGGCGACCCGGACGCCCCGGTGGCCGTCGCGGTGGCCGCCTCCCACTGCGGCGAGCTGGCGGTGCGGGCGGCCGAGGAGTGCGTGCAGCTCCACGGCGGCATCGGCATGACCTGGGAGCACCCGGCGCACCTGTACCTCAAGCGCGCCAAGGCCGACCAGATCGCGCTGGGCACCCCGGACCGCCACCGCGCCGCGCTCGCCGCCCTGGTGGACCTGCCGGCGCCGGTGGGCTGACGCCGGGCCGGGGCCGGGGCCGGCAGGGCCGCGGGGGGCCGCACGAGGAGGCCGGGGGCGAGGGGACCGCCCCCGGCCTCCTCGCGCCCGGCCCCTCCGGTCGTCTCCGGCGGGGCGAAGTGCCGCGAGGGGGGTGGGCAGCTCGCCTACTCACCAGTACGTTGACATGGACATAGCAGACAGGGCGAGGAGGCCCCATGAAGCCGTCCCTGGAACGCGTACGAAGACTGCTCCCGGCGCTGGTGCTCGCGGCCACCGCCGCGCTCGTGCCCACGGCCGCCCAGGCCGCCACCCCCGCCGCAGCCCCCGCCTCCGCCGTCGCCGCGGCCGGCAGCAGCGGCTGGAACGACTACTCCTGCACCCCCTCCGCCCGGCACCCCCGCCCCGTGGTGCTGGTGCACGGCACCTTCGGCAACTCCGTCGACAACTGGCTCGGCCTGGCCCCCTACCTGGTCGCGCGCGGTTACTGCGTCTTCTCCCTCGACTACGGCCGGCTGCCGGGCGTGCCCCTCTTCCACGGCCTCGGCCCGGTCGACGCCTCGGCCCGGCAGCTGGCCGCGTACGTCGACGGGGTGCTGGAGGCGACCGGGGCGGCGGAGGTGGACATCGTCGGCCACTCCCAGGGCGGGATGATGCCCCGCCACTACCTGAAGTTCCTCGGCGGAGCCGGCAAGGTGAACGCCCTGGTCGGCATCGCCCCGAGCAACCACGGCACCGATCTGCACGGCCTGACCCGGCTGCTGGACCACTTCCCCGGCGCCGAGGACCTGCTCGGCACCCACACCCCCGCCCTGCGGGACCAGATCGCCGGCTCCGACTTCCTCCGGAGGCTCAACGAGGGCGGCGACACCGTGCCCGGCGTGGCGTACACCGTGATCGCGACCCGGTACGACCAGGTCGTCACGCCCTGGCGCACGCAGTTCCTCGACGGGCCGAACGTCCGCAACATCCTGCTCCAGGACGTGTGCGCGGTCGACCTCTCCGAGCACCTGGCCGTCGCGCTGTCCGACCGGCTGACCTTCCACCTGACGGCCAACGCCCTCGACCCGGCCAACGCCCGGCCGGTGAACTGCCTGTCCTACTTCTCCTGAGCGCCTTCTCCCGAGCGCCTTCTTCCGGGCGCTTCCCCCGAGGTGCTTCTCCCGTGCGTACCCGCCGCGTCCGGACGCGCGGCGCCGCCGTCGCCCCGGACGGGGTGAGGGCGACGGCGGCGCGGCCGGGGGCGCCGGTCAGGCGCGGTGGCGGCGGCTCGGGGAGCGGCGGCGCGCGGTCGCCAGCAGCACCGCCCCGCCCAGGGCGACGGCGGCGGTGCCGCCGAGGGCGACGGCGGTGGTGCCCTCGTCGCCGCCGGTGTCGGCGAGGCCTATGGGCTGCTCGCCGGCCGGGGCGGTGCCCCCGCCGGCGGCGGGCCTTCCGGCGCCCTCGGGCGCCTCGGCGTCGCCGGGGAGCGGGGCGGCGGCCCCGGCCGGCCCGGTGGTCCGCCCGGCGGCCGGCGCGGAGGCCCCGGAACCGGACTCGCCTGACTCGCCGGGCCCGCCGGTCCCGGCGGGCCCGTGTCCGTCACCGTGTTCCTCACCGTGCCCGTCGCCGCCGTGCCCGCCGTGGCTCACGGTGGACTTCCCGGCGCCCTCCTCCAGCTGCTCCTCGGTCGGGGCGGCGGGAGCCGTGCCGCCGCCGCTCCCGGAACCGCCGAAGGTGACGTCCGAGCAGGTGTAGAACGCCTCGGGGCTGTCCGAGCGCTGCCAGACGCCGTGGACCAGGTGGCGGCCGGACCGCTGGGGCACCGTCCCGGAGAAGACGTAGGAACCGTCCCGGAGCACGGGGTCGGTGACCTTCGCGAACGGCTCCGGCTCCAGGTCCGACCACGTCAGCGGCCGGGTCGGGTCGTAGCCCTCCCTGGTGATGTACAGCTCGAACGAGCCCCTGTGCGGCGCGGTCGCCCGGTACCGGAAGGTGCGCTCCCCGGCGCTCACGGGGGTGGCGGGCCAGTCGGCGCGCGGCAGGTCCAGGCCCCTGTACTTGTCGCGGCCCGTGCTGCACAGCTTCCCGTCCGGAATGATCTCCCGGTGCCGTCCGGCGGCGTCGCCGATGTTGACCTCGTTCCAGTCGTACAGCGGCTGGGTCCCGCCGACGGCGACGAGCGCCCTGCACGCCGCCGACCTCGGGCTCTCCGGACCTTCCGCGTGGCAGGCCGCCACCCTGCCGACCGGGTCGGTCAGGGAGCCGTGGGCGGCGGCGGGGCCGGCGGCCAGCGCGGTCAGCGCGAGCGGCGCGGCCCCGGCGGCGGCGAGGGCGGCGGCGGTCCTGCGGCGAACGGTCATCGTGGGGTTCTCCTTCGGCCACGGGGGCGGGGATGCGCGGGGAGGCGGGGCCGCTCCCCCGCGAACGGGCCCCGGCTACCGGCACGCTAACCACGGTGACCAGGCGATTCCCCGCTCCGCGGCCCGCCGGGCCGATCCTTATGGCGGTGTTGAGCCGGAGTTGAGCGCCCCCACAGGAACGCCCCGCCGCGGGGCGCCGCTGTCAGCGGCCGGTGCGATGATCGCGCCCCATGAGGAGCATGAGGAGACCGTGGAGCAGAAGGCGGCACAGCGAGGTCGTCGACGTCCATCTCGTCCTGCGGCGCGGCGGCGAGGTGCTGCTCGCGCGCCGGGCCGGCACCGGTTACGCGGACGGACTGCTGAACGCGCCGTCCGGCCACGCCGAGGACGGCGAGGACGTGCGGGAGGCGATGATCCGGGAGGCGCACGAGGAGCTCGGGCTGCGGCTCGCGCCCGGGGACGTGAAGGTCGCCCTCGTGATGCAGCACCGCTCCCCGACGGGGGATCCCCGGATGGGGTGGTTCTTCGAGGCGTGGGCGGGGGAGGGGCGCGAGCCGGTCAACGCCGAGCCCGACAAGTGCTCGCAGCTCGACTGGTTCCCGCTGGACGCGCTGCCCGACGACATGGTCGCCTACTGCCGGGCCGGGCTGGAGGCGTACCGGGCGGGCCACCGCTTCGCGCTGCACTGGCACCGGCCGGGGGACTCCATCGCGTACGATCCGGCCGCTCCCGACCGGGTCGTGGTGCTGCCGGCCACCTGACGCCCTGTCTCTTATACACAACTGACGCTGCCGACGACAGCGAGTGTGTAGAGC
>NZ_JARVKV010000062.1 GCF_029813835.1 Streptomyces sp. DH37 | reverse complement strand
GGCCGGCCGTCCCGCGTCCCCGCCCGCTCACACCGGGTACGGCCTCTCCTCCCGTCCCCGTCGCAGGGTCAGCGCCCACCAGGCGAGCTGGTCCAGCAGCGCGGTGGCGGCCCGGGCGGCCTCGCCCGCCCGGCGGGGCTCGCCGCCGGGTCCGAACTCCTGCCAGGCGTCGTGGAAGCTGACGGTCTCCCGGACGGTGGGGGCGTGCAGCTCGGCGAAGACCAGCCGCAGCTGCTCCACCGCCCGCAGGCCCCCGCCCCGCCCCCCGTAGGAGACGAAGCCGACCGGCTTGGCGCGCCACTCCGGTTTCAGGGAGTCGATCGCCTTCTTCAGCTCGCCGGGGAAGCTGTGGTTGTACTCGGGCACCACGACCACGACGGCGTCCGCGGCGCCGATCCGCTCCCCGAACCCGCGGCCGCCCTCGTCGGGCCGCGCCAGGTCGATCACGTCGAGCTTCACGTCGTCGCGCCGCCCGGCCTGCCGGGCGAACCACTCGCCCACCGTGGTCACGAAGCGCCCCTCGCGCACGCTTCCGAGGATCACGGCGAGCCGGTACTGGTCCTGCTGCGGTGCTGCTGCGGCGGTCATCTCGGTTTCCCGTCCACTCGGTCGTAAGGACACGACCAGAACCTAGGACTTCAAGCCGACTTGAAGTCAACCCCCGTCCCCCGGACGGGGGACGGCCGTGATGGGATGGCACCGTGAGCCGCGCCGCAGAGGAGACCAACCGCCGCATGCTCCGGGCGCGGGACGTGATGGACCGCGCCTACGCGCAGCCGCTGGACGTCCCGGCCCTGGCCCGGGTCGCCCACGTGTCGGAGGCGCACTTCACGCGCACCTTCCGGGCCGTCTTCGGCGAGACCCCGCACCGCTACCTGCAGCGCCGCCGCGTCGAGCGGGCGATGTTCCTGCTGCGGACGACCGACCGGCGCGTGACGGACATCTGCTTCGAGGTCGGCTTCGGCAGCCCGGGGACCTTCAGCCGCACGTTCCGCGACATCGTCGGCCGGTCGCCGAGGGAGTACCGGAGGGAGACGGCGGCCACGGACGTGCCGACGTGCTTCACGATGGCGTGGACACGGCCGAGCACCCGGCCGGCCGCCCCGTCCGCCCCGGCCGCCGACTGAGCGGTTTCGGATAAGTTTTCCCCCGGCCCGCTCAGTAGCGTGGTGCGCATGTTCAACGCCATCACGCACTCGCAGATCTACGTCCTCGACCAGGACGAGGCCCTCGACTTCTACGTCGGCAAGCTCGGCCTGGAGGTCAACACCGATGTCGACCTGGGCCCCATGCGCTGGCTCACCGTCAGCGTCCCCGGCCACCCGGAGCGCCAGGTCCTGCTGGAGAGGCCGGGCCCTCCGGCGATGTCCGAGGAGACCGCGGAGCAGGTCCGCGAGCTGGTGACCAAGGGGGCGATGGGCGGCTGGCTCATCCTCACCACGGACGACTGCCGCGGAACGTACGAGACGCTGCTGGGGAAGGGCGTCGAGTTCACCGAGGAGCCCACCGAGCGCCCGTACGGAATCGACTGCGGCCTCCGCGACCCCTTCGGCAACCGTATCCGCTTCACCCAGCCGAGGAGCTGAGGACCACCGCACGGCCCGCCGGGCGTCCCCTCGGGTGCTCCGCCCGGGGGGACGCCCGGCGGAGCGCCTAGTGCGCGATGCCGTCGATCAGGTCGCGCGCCCCCTGGCGGAGCAGGGCGACCGCGACGGACGTGCCCAGGGTGGCCGGGTCGAGGCGGCCCGCCCACTCGTGCGCGTTCAGGACGGTCTTGCCGTCCGGGGTGAACACGCACGCCCTCAGCGACAGTTCGCCGTTCCGCTCGGTCCTGGCGTATCCGGCGATCGGGCTGTTGCAGTGCCCCTGGAGGACGTGGAGCAGCATCCGCTCGGCGGTGGCCTCGCGGTGGGTGTCCGGATCGCCCAGACCGCTGACGGCCTCGATCAGGGCGGTGTCGCCCTCCCGGCACTGGAGGACGAGGATCCCGGCGCCGATCGGCGGCATCATCACCTCGGTCGGCAGGACCTCGCTGATCACGTCCCGGCGGCCGATCCGCTCCAGGCCGGAGACCGCCAGCAGCAGGGCGTCCGCCTCACCGGCCGCCATCTTCTCCATGCGCCGGTTGGCGTTCCCCCGGAACGGCACGCACTCCAGGTGCGGGTGGGAGCCCGCGAGCTGCGCGACGCGCCGCACGGAGGAGGTGCCGATCCGGGTGCCGGGCGGAAGCTCGTCGAGGGTGAGGCCGCCGGGGTGGACCAGGGCGTCGCGGACGTCGTCGCGCTCGAGGAACGCGGCGAACACCGTGCCGGCCGGAAGCGGCCGGTCGGCGGGGATGTCCTTGAGGCAGTGCACCGCCAGGTCCGCCTCGCCGGCCAGCAGCGCCGCGTCGACCTCCTTGGTGAACGCGCCCTTCCCCTCGACCTGCGAGAGGTCGCCCAGCCACTTGTCGCCGGTGGTCTTCACCGGGACGACCTCGGTACGGACGTGCGGGTGGAGTGCGGCCAGTCCGGCGCGGACGCGTTCCACCTGCGCCAGGGCCATGGGCGAGTCGCGGGAGACGATGCGGATCAGCTCAGGGGCGGACATGCCGTTCACGATAGACCGTCGGACTCGCGCCCCGGTGGGCGCTCCGGTCGAACCGCCCGTCCCTCCCGGCCGGTTGCCCGCGGCACGGCGGAGGCCGCGGCGAGTCCCCCGACGGCCCCGTGCGGCCGCGTACGCCCTTCCGACGGGCCGACGGGCCGACGGGCCGACGGGCCGACGGGCCGACGGGCCGACGGGCCGACGGGCCGACGGGCCGACGGGCCGACGGGCCGAGGCCGGTCCGCCGCCGCCCGTCCCGTACGCGTTCGGCCTCCCGCGCGTCAACGGCGCGCCCAGGGCGGCCTGTTCGCTCCCCCGGCGCCCGTGTCCGCCCGACGGCGCGGGGAAGCCCTGCGCGCCCGCTTCCCTGCCGCGGGGGGCCGCCGGCTTCCCCCGGGGGCGCACGTCCGGCCGGAGAAGGCCGGCGTCGAGGCCGCGGGGCCGGATCCCGGCCCGGGACCGGAACCGTCCCTCGCTGTCACCGTTCGTTCTCCCTTCCGAGACCTCTGTGGGGTCACGGTGAAAACCCTGTTGACACCGGCGTCGGACAGCGACGATCGGGATACAGAAAGTGATAGCCGCCCGTCAGATGGCATCACCGACCACGGAGCACGATGGAATCCCGAACTCAGCACTCCTCGGCGGCCTTTGCCGACCGCGAGGAATTCGCCCGCGCCGCGACGGACGCGGGCGCGGACACGACGGCGGAGGTCCTGCCGGGCCTCGACGACAGGGGGTTCTGGTGGACGCCGACACCCGTACGCACCGCGCACGCGCCGGACTTCGTGCCGATCGTGCCGCCGGCCGAGCTGCCGGAGGAGGCCGTGGCGGCGCCGCGGGCCTGGGCGGCGCGGTGAGCACGGGCAGGCGGGAGGGGCCGCCCGCGATCACGGTCGGCTCGGTGGCGAGGGACCTGCGGGACGGCCGGGTGGGGGACGTGATGGACGTCCACCCCGGGCGGGTCTGGCTGCGCCCGCTCGGCGGCGGGCGGGAGTGGGACGCGAAGCCGGACGACGTCCGGCCGCTGACCGCGCGCGAGCAGCTCAGCGCCCGTCTCGCCGCCGCCAACGCCCGCAGCCGCCACCCCCTGCCGTGAGGAGGTTCCGGCCCCGGCCGCCGGCCTGCGCTCCGCCGGGACCGTCACCGCCGGGACCGTCACCGGCGTGACGACCGGCGAGGGGCCGGCGCCGTCCGGCGGCCCGGACCGGCCGGCGCCGCGTACGGCCGGCGGGCGGGCCCGCCGGACGCGGCCGAGCACGTGCCCCCCGGCCTTCGGCGGCGGCCGGGGGGCACGGTGGCCGCGGGCGTCAGACGGAGCGGTCGCCGAAGTGGCGGGCGGGGGTGTCGCCCGGCGCGTCGACCACGGCGACGGCGAGGACGGCCGTCTCGTCCGAGCCGAGGTAGGCCAGGGTGGCGCGGTCGAAGACCCAGGTGGAGCGGGACCCGTCGGCGCCCTCGAACACCAGGCCCACCCCCCGGCGCCCGGCGGCGTCCTCCGCCTCGCGGTCCACCGCCACGCCGGGGATCTCCGCGGCGGCCCGGTAGAGCGCCGCGTTCACCTCGGGCAGGAGGGTGGACGCCGGGAGCATGGCCTCGATCGCCTCGAAGACCGGCTCGTGGCGGTCCGGGCCCTGGCCCTCGGTGTCGGCGTACAGCCTCTCCAGCAGGGCGCCGGGGTCGGTGGGCAGCGCCTGGAGCTCGCGGTAGGTGGTCGTGTTCGGGTCCGCCGCCAGCCTGATGTCGTGGCCCGACTCGTCCGCCGGACCGTCCTTCGAGGGACCGGAGAGGACGTCCACGCGGGCGAGTCCGTCGCGTGCGCCGTCCACCGCGTGCCAGTCCTCGCGCCGGATCCTGTCGGTGCCCTCCCCACCGACCTCCCGGGTGCCCTGGGTGCGGACGTAGACGTACTGGCCGTCGCGTACGGCGGAGGCGTCGCGGGCCGAGGCCGCGGTGGCGATGCGGTCCAGCAACCTCACCGCCTCCTGCCGCTCGGCGGCGGTGACGGCGGCGGACGGCGCCGGGGAGCCGCCGTCCAGGACTCCGCCGGCCGTCACCCCGGCGGCCACGGCGGCGGCGGCCAGCACGGACACGGCCGCCAGGGCCGGGCGCCGCCGCGTGCGCGGACGGGCCGGTACGGCCGGTGCGGCCGGTGCGGCCGGTGCGGCCGGTGCGCTGTCGCGGGTGATCTCTCGCATCAGGTGCTCCTTGAGGAGTCGGTGGCGGCCGGGGGAGAGGTCCGGGTCGCCGGGGGGCGGCAGCAGCCGGGCCAGTTCCTCGTGCTCGGCCGGCTCGCCGTGCCGCCGCTGGTTGGCGTTCATCGGGTCCTGTCCTCCCTCGACCGGGCCGCTGCGGTGCGGCCGCCCTGTACCTGTCCGCTGCCGGAAGGGGGTTCCGGCCCCTCCCCCGGCCGCTCCGGCCCGGCGTCCGTCAGCCCGCGCAGCCGGGCCCTGGCACGGGACAGCCGGGAACGCACCGTGCCGACCCGTACGCCCAGCGCCTCGGCCGTCGCGGCGTAGTCGAGCCCCTGCCACACGCACAGCACGAACACCTCGCGCTCCGGGCGGCGCAGCTTCTCCAGCGCCCGCCCCGCCGCCGCCAGCCGCTCGGAGTCGGCCATCCGGCCGACCAGTTCGTCGGCGAAGTCGGGCACCACCTCCTTCGGGGGCAGGCGCGCGAGCGCCTCCCGGTGCCGCCGCGCCGCCCGCGCGGTGTTGCGCACGACGTTCGTGGCGATGCCCAGCAGCCAGGGACGCAGGCTCCCCCCGTCGGGGCGCACCTTCTCCCGCAGCCGCCAGGCCTCCAGGAACGTCAGCGACACCACGTCCTCGGCCGCGGCCCAGTCGCCCGTCGCGCGGACCGCGTAGCGGTGGACGGCCGCCGCGTGTTCGTCGAACAGCTCGCCGTACGCGGCCGGGTCACCGGCGCGTACGCGGGCTCGCAGTGATTGCTCCACACCCGTACCTGTCCGCTCGCGGCGCCCGGTTCCCGTGCCGTGGGCCGTACCGCCGTCAGCGGGCGGCGCCGCCCGCGCCCGCGGCGTCCTCGACGAGCACGGGCCGCCCGCCGGGACCCCGCTCGACCAGGGCGAGGGCGGCCGGGCCGGTCCGGATGCGGCCCAGGCACACGACCCGCGTCGGACCGACGGCCGCCCGGCGCCGGTAGTGCATGTGCCCGCAGAAGTGCCACCGCGGCCGGACGCGTTCGCACAGCGTCCGCAGCTCCGGGCGGCCCACGTGGCCCCGGCGCGGTCCCGCGACGCCGGAGGGCCAGTCGTGGGTCAGCAGCATGTCGACCGGGCCCGCCTCCCGCGCCTCCCGCGCCACCCGTTCCAGTTCCTCCGCCGTGTAGTACGTGCGGTCCCTGGGCGTCTCCCGCGGCGCTCCCGGGGTGCCGGTGACGCGGGCCGCGTGGATGCCCGAGAGGAACGCCACCCGGAAGCCCGCGACGTCGGTGACGCCCGCGCGGCCGAGGAAGTGCGCCGCGCCGCTCCACCGGCCGGGGCCCGCCTCGTCCAGGGCGGGCCAGGGATCGTGGTTGCCGCCGATGAAGTACAGCGGGGCGCCCAGGTCGATCCGCCCGTCGGCGACGAGCGGGAAATCACCGATCCCGCCGGGGGCCCTGGGGTTGTGCTCCCCCGCCGCGTCGGTCCCGTCGCGGTTGGCCTCGGCGTCGCCGACGGCGAGGATCGCGTCCAGCGGGCCGCGGCGCCGCCGGACGGCGGCCGACCACTCGGCGAGCCTCCCGAACTCGCCGTGCACGTCCCCGACCACCAGGACCCGTGCGGGGCGGGGACCGCCGGCCCCGTCGCCTCGCTCCACGGTCGGACACCTCCCTCGCGGTTCGCCCGGACTGCCTGACACGAGCATGGAACCATCCGGGAGGGGGCGTCCGCGCCGACGGGGCCGGGCGGCGCGGCCCGTCCGGCCCCGGCCGCGCCGCGCTCCCGGCCGCGCCGCGTCCCTGGCCGGAAGTCGCCCTGCCGCACACCGTGTCCGGGTCCGTACGCTGCGTCGTGCAGACCGCGGACCGGGACCGATGGAGCGGGTGGGGTGGGGGACGTGACCGTGCGGCCGTTGTCGTTCGTCGTCGGGACCGGGCGGAGCGGTTCGACCGCGCTGTCGCGCGTGCTCAACCTGCACCCGGAGATCCTCAGCCTCAACGAGCTGCTCTCCTCGGTCGGGTCCGAGGGGATGCCCGAGGGGGAGCTGGACGGCCGGGGGTTCTGGCGGCTCCTGGCCGAACCCAACCCCACGTTCGACAGGATGATTCGCAGCGGCGCGTCCATGCCGGAGTTCCTCTACCCGCGCCGGGCCGGTCGCTTCTCGGCCGACGCCACCGGCATCCCCAGGCTGTCCCTGATGGTGCTGCCGCACCTCACCGACGACCCCGACGGCCTGCTGGACGAACTCGCCCCGCGGGTCTCCTCCTGGCCGCGCCGGCCCGTCGAGGACCAGTACCGGGAGCTGTTCGGGCTGCTGTGCGCCCGGTTCGGGCGGCGGGTGACGGTGGAGCGCTCGGGCTTCTCGGTGCGGTGGGTGCCCCGGCTGCGCGCGGGCTTCCCCGAGGCGAGGTTCGTCCACCTCCACCGCGGCGGCCCCGACTGCGCGCTGTCGATGAGCCGCCACACCGGCTTCCGGCTGCTCTCGATGATGGAGGAGATGTACGCGCTGCTGGGGCTGGAATTCGGTGACGAGCTGACGCCCGAGCACGCCCGGGAGCTGCCTCCGGACCTGGCGGGGCTGCTCCAGGACCCGTTCGACCCCCGGCTGGTGTTCGACCGGGTGATGCCGGTGGCCCGTTTCGGGGAGCTGTGGTCGCGGCTGGTGACCGAGTGCCTGGAGCACCTGGCGCGGGTGCCGGAGGCGGCCCGGATGAGCCTGTCGTACGAGGACCTGCTGGACTCACCGGACAAGGAGCTGTCGCGGCTGGCCGAGTTCGTCGGCGTGGAGCCCGGCGGCGAGTGGCTGGCGGCGGGCCGGGAGAGGCTCGACCCGGGCAGGCGCGGGGCCTCCCTGCGGCTGCCGCCGGACGAGCTGGCCGCGCTGCGGGAGGCCTGCGCGCCGGGGGAGCGGGCGCTCGCCGCGGCGTGACGCGGCGCCGTACCGGCCGCGGCCACGGGGCGCGCCCCGGCCCCGGAGCCGCCGGCGGACGTACGGCACACGCGCGGCGGGCGCAGGCGGAAATACCGTGTGAGCGGAGCGAGTTGGGCGTGGTCGTGAGAGCGGGCAGCCGTCCGCCGCGACCACCGACACGGGGAGCCGACACGATGGACGACGCGATGGACGAGACGGTGGACGAGACGGTGGACGACGCGGTGGACGGGACGGGCGCCTTCTCCCTCCGGCAGGCCATCGGGCGCTTCGGCGTCTTCGGCGGGATCTCGGACGCGGAGCGGTCCGTGCGGAACGAGGCCGCGGCCGAGCTGGAGGAACTGGGCTTCGGGGCCTTCTGGCTCGGCCACAGCACCGCCGGGGAGGCCGCGCCCGTCCTCGCGGCGACCGGGAGCATCACCGTGGCCACGGCCATCCAGAGCATCTGGCGGTCCGGGGCGGAGGACACCGCCGCGCGCTTCGCGGAGCTGGAGGCCGCCCACCCCGGGCGCTTCGTGCTGGGCCTGGGTGTCAGCCACCCCCAGATGGTCCGGGGCTACCGCAGCCCGCTCGCCTCGATGGCCGGCTACCTCGACGGCCTGGACGCCGCGGAGCGGCCGGTGCCCGCCGGCCGGCGCGTCCTGGCGGCCCTGGGACCCAGGATGCTGGGCCTGGCCCGGGACCGCTCGGCGGGCGCCCTCCCCTACCTGGTGACGGCCGACCAGGTCGCCTCGGTCCGCCGGGCCCTGGGCGCCGGCCCCGTCCTCGCCCCCGAGCTGGGGGTGGTGCTGGAGGCGGACCCCGGACGGGCCCGCGCCCTGGCCCGCGAGGCCCTGTCGTTCTACCTGGGCCTGACGAACTACACCGCCAACTGGCTGCGCGGCGGCTTCACCGAGGAGGACCTCGCGGACGGGGGCAGCGACCGCCTCGTCGACGCCCTGTTCGCCTGGGGCGGCGAGGAGCGCGTCCGGGCGCGCGTCGAGGAGTTCCGGGCGGCGGGGGCCGACCACGTCGCCCTCCAGCTCATCGGCTCCCCCGCGCCCGGCGGGCTGCCCCGGGAGGGCTGGCGCCGCCTCGCCGAGGTCGTGGGGGCCGGGCAGTAGCGCGCCCGGTGTCCGGACCGGCCCCGGACGTCCCGGTGCCGCACGCCACCTCCGGGGCGGGCAACCACGCGGCCGGGCCGGATCGTCCTCGGGACGTGACACACCCGAGCCCCGAACCGTTCCCGATCCCGGCGCCGGGGCCGCGCTGCGGACACGGCGCCGGCCCCGCGACCGATCCGCCGGGCTGCCGCGGCGTCCCCGTCCCCGGCACCGCCGCGTGCCTGGCCCACCTGGACGAGGCCGACCGCGACGCCTACCTCGCGTCCCTGGCGCCCGGCGCCGACGTCGACCACCGCGACACCCCCTTCACCACGGACCTGCTGCGCCGGCTGCTCGGCGCCCTGCGCGCCTCCACCTCCGCCTCCACCTCCGCCTCCGGCCGGCCGGAGGCGGGCCGTGCCCGGTTCGACGGAGCGGTCTTCGGCGGCGACGCCGGATTCGACCGGGTGGTCTTCACCCGCGGCGCGCACTTCGGCGGAGCGGTCTTCGACGGCGACGCCGGGTTCACGGCGGCGGTCTTCACCGGCGGGGCCGACTTCGGCGACGCGGTCTTCGCCCGCGGCGCGCGGTTCGGTGGGGCGGGCTTCGAGGGCGGCGCCTCGTTCGACAGGGCGGCCTTCCGGGGCGACTGCGACCTCAGGGCCACCAGCTTCACCGGCGGGGCGACGTTCGACCGGACCTCCTTCGCCCGCGACGCCGATTTCGGCGGAGCGATCTTCAAGGGCCACGCCTCGTTCGGCGGCGCGGCCTTCCGGGACGACGCCTGGTTCAAGGACGCGTCGTTCAAGGGCACCGCCGACTTCAGCGGGGCGTCCTTCGACGGCACCGCACGGTTCGGCGGCGCGGTCTTCAAGGGCGACGCCCGGTTCGGCTCGGCGGCCTTCGCCCGGGACGCGGTGTTCGCCAGGGCCGCCTTCGCCCACGGCGCCCGGTTCCGCGGGGCGGTCTTCACCGGCGACGCCCGGTTCGACGGGGCGGTCCTCACCGGCAGCGCCTGGTTCGACGCAGCGCGGTTCGAGGGGGTGTCGCGGCTGGGCCCGCTGGTGTGCGACGGGACGGTGAGCCTGGACGGCGCGGTGTTCGCGGTGCCGGCGACGGTGGAGGCCGCCGCCCGCAGGGTGAGCTGCGCGCGCACGCGGTGGGCGTCGACCGCCACGCTGCACCTGCGCTACGCCGAGGTGGACCTGCGCGACGCGGTCCTCGAGTACCCGGTGCTGGTCGCCGCCCGCCCCACCCCCTTCCCCCGCCTGGGCCCGGACAGCCCGCTGCCGGAGACGCGGCTGTCCGGCCGGGAGCCCGGCGTACGCCTGGTGTCGGTGGGCGGGGTCGACGCCGCGCACCTGGCGCTGCACGACGTCGACCTGAGCGCGTGCCGGTTCGCCGGCGCCGTCCACCTCGACCAGTTACGGGTGGACGGCTGGTGCACCTTCGCCACCACCCCCACCGGCTGGAACCGGCGCTTCCCCTGGCGGTGGAGCCGGCGCAACACGCTGGCCGAGGAGCACCACTGGCGGTCGCGCACCGCCCGCCGCCCCGCCCTCGCCCGCGGCTGGACCGCCCCGCCGCCCGACGCCCCCGACCTGAGACCGGCCGCGGTGGCCGCGCTGTACCGGCAGGTGCGCAAGTCGCTGGAGGACGGCAAGAACGAGCCGGACGCCGCCGACTTCTACTACGGCGAGATGGAGATGCGCCGCCACGACACCCACCGGCCCCGGAGCGAGCGGGCCCTGCTGACCGCCTACTGGGCCCTGTCGGGCTACGGCCTGCGCGCCGCCCGCGCCCTGGTCTGGCTGCTGGGGGCCATGGCCGCCACCCTGCTCGCGCTGCTGCTGTGGGGCCTGCCCGCCGGCGATCCGGAGCCGGTCACCACCGGCCGCCAGGTCGCCGCCGGGCAGGAGGTCACCTGGACCACCCGCACCCCCGACCCGGTCGGCCCCACCGGGCCGCTGACCGAACGCGTCACCGCCGAGCGGTTCGAGAAGGCCCTGCGGGTGGTGATCAACTCGGTGGCCTTCCGCTCCTCCGGCCAGGACCTGACCACCGCCGGCACCTACACCGAGATGGCCTCCCGCCTCGCCGAACCCGTCCTCCTCGGCCTCGCCGTCCTGGCCGTCCGCACCCGCGTCAAACGCTGACCCCGGCCCGGCGGGCGGCGGGCGGCGCGGTCGCCGGGCCCCGCGCGCCCCTGCCACCCGCCGATGTCGGTGGGCGCCGCTACGGTCCCGGCATGACCTCCCACCCCGGCCGGAGCCCGTTCTCCGCACTCGGCCGCCTGGTCGTCCTCGTCGACGACCCGGACGACGCCCTGGCGTTCTACCGCGACGTCCTCGGACTGCGCGTGCTGCACGACCGCACGGCGGACGGCTACCGCTACCTCCACCTGGGCGTCCCCGGCCAGGAGGGGACGGGTCTGTGGCTGATGCCCGCCACCGGCGAGCGGGAACGCCGGCTGGTCGGGCGGCAGACCGGCGGGCAGCCGCTGCTCGTCCTCCACACCGACGACCTGGGCGGGGTCGCCGCGCGGCTGCGCGAGCACGGTGTACGGACGTGGGGCGAGCGGGAGGACGCCGACGGCGGATCGCTGCACTTCGCCGACCTGTACGGGAACGTGATCGTCGCGGCGCGGCCGGCCGGCCCGGACGCCTAGTCCGGTTCCGGTTCCGGTGCCGGTGCCCGCTCCGGACCGGACGCCGGCACCGGACCTGGAACCGGCATCGGCACCGGCATGGCCGTGCGCAGCCGGGCCAGGAAGGCCCGGGCCGCCGGCCCGGACGGGCCGTCGGTGCGCCAGGCCAGGGCGATCCGGCCGCGCAGCCGCGGCCGTACGATCTCCAGCGCCCGCAGCAGGTCCCGGTGCTCCGCCGCCGAGCCCGCCGGGAGCACGGCGACGCCCAGACCGCGCGCGGCGAGCCGGGCCAGGACGTGCGGCGCGGCGGCCTCGTAGCCGACGCGGGGCCGGACGCCGGCCGCGGCGCAGGCCCGGTCGAGCACGCCGCGCAGCCCGGTGCCGCGCGGCAGGCTGATCAGGGTGCGGTCGCCGAGCGCGGCCAGCGTCACGCTCGTGCGCCCGGCCAGCGGGTCGTGCGGCGGTACGGCCGCCACCAGCGGTTCGTCGACGACCACCTGGAGGGAGACGCCGGGCGGCGGCTCCTCGCCGGTGAGCCCGACCACCGCCACGTCCAGTTCGCCGTGCCGGAGGGCGGCGAGCATCCGGTCCGAGACGTCCTCGGTGAGGGTGATCTCGACCCGCGGGTGGTCGTCGTGGAAGTCGGCCAGCACGGAGACCACGTCGAGGTCGTGCGTGGCCGCGGCCGAGAACAGCCCGACCGTGACCCGGCCGCGCAGCAGCCCGGTGAACTCGTCCGCGGTCTGCCGCACGCCGTCGACGGCGGCGAGCGCGGCCCGCGCGTACGGCAGCACCGCCTCCCCCGCCTCCGTGGGGCGCACCGAGCGGCCGGAGCGGTCCAGCAGCGGCTGCCCCAGCTCCCTCTCCAACTGCCGGATCTGGGCGCTGACGCCGGGCTGGGCGACGTGCAGACGCGCGGCGGCGCGGGTGAAGTTGGCCTCCTCCACCACGGCGACGAGGTACCGCAGCTGCCGGATCTCCATAACCGGTGATTCTAGTTGCGATATCGATCAGATCTTGGACTTATGGCACGGCGGTCACCACCCTGGAGGGCATGGAGAGCTCACCGCACCGCACGGCCCACCGCTTCCCCGCCACCACCGGCCCGGTCCTCCGGCCCGGCGAGCCCGGTTACGACGAGGAGGTCTCCGGCTTCCAGACCGCCTGGACCCACCGCCCCTCCCTCGTCGTCGGCGCGGCGGACGCCGAGGACGTGCGGCTGGCCGTGGCGTACGCGGCCGGGCGCGGGCTGCCGGTGGCGGTGCAGGCCACCGGGCACGGGCTGTCGGTGGCCGCCGAGGGCGGGGTGCTCGTCGGCACCCGGCGGATGACCGGGGTGAGCGTCGATCCCGGGACCCGGACCGCACGCGTCGCCGCCGGCGCGCGGTGGGGCGCGGTGGTCCGGGCCGCCGCCCCCCACGGACTGGCGCCGCTCAACGGCTCCTCGCCCACCGTGGGCGCCGTCGGCTACACCCTGGGCGGCGGCATCGGCCTGCTGGCCCGGCGGTTCGGCTACGCGGCCGACCACGTACGCGCCCTGGAGGTCGTCACCGCCGACGGGCGCCCGCGCCGCACCGTCCCCGGCGACGAGCTGTTCGGCGCGCTGCTGGGCACCGGCGGCAACTTCGGCGTGGTGACGGCCATGGAGATCGAGCTCTTCCCCGTGCCCGCGATCTACGGCGGCCAGCTCGTCTTCGGCGCCCCGGCGGCGGAGCGGGCCCTGGAGGTCTGGCGGCGCTGGACGGCGGACGTCCCCGAGACGCTGACCTCCTCCGTCGCCCTGCTCCGCCACCCCGACGTCCCGGCCGTCCCCGCGCCGCTGCGCGGCCGGTACGCCGCCTCCTTCCGGATCGTCCACAGCGGCCCGGCCGAGGAGGGCGAGCGACTGGTGGCGCCGCTGCGGGCGGCCGGCGAGCGGCTCGTGGACGACCTGCGCGAGATGCCGTACGCCGCCTGCGACTCCGTCCACCGCGACCCGTCCTTCCCGCAGCCCTACACCGCCACCAACGCCCTGCTGCGGGAACTGCCGCCCGAGGCGCTGGGCGCCGTGCTCGACACGGTGGGCCCCGGCTCGCCCGTCCCCTGCGTCACGGACGTCCGCCACCTCGGCGGGGCGCTGCGCGGGCCCGGCCCGGCCGGGAACGCCGTGGGCCACCGGGAGGCGGAGTACGCCGTCCGCGCCGTCGCCTTCCCCGGCCCCCCGCCCGGCGGCACGGGGCACGGCCTCCAGGAGGTGCGCGACCGGCTCGACCTGCTGCGCGAGGTCCTGGCGCCCTGGACGGCGGGCCACAGCCTGGCCTTCCTCTACGGGGACGGCGAGCGGGCCGACGAGGCGCAGACCCGCGCCGGCCACGACGCGGGCGCCTACGAGCGGCTGGCGGCCCTCAAGGCCGTCCACGACCCGCACAACCTCTTCCGCCTGAACCGCAACATCAGGCCGTCCGGCTCCGGCCGGTGAGGGGCAGCCACGCCGTGACCGTCGCGCCGTCCGGCCCCTCCCGCCGTACGAGGTCGGCGCCGGCGGCCGCGAGCAGGCGGCGGGTGGCGGCGTTGGCCGCGCTCGTACGGGCGAGCAGCCGGGTGGCGCCGCCCTCGCGGGCCGCGTCGAGGAGGAGGGCGAACACCGCCGTGCCGACGCCCCGGCCGCGGTGGGAGCGGCCGAGCCACACCCCGGCCTCGACCGCGCCCGGCTCCGGGAGCGGCGCCAGCCGGGCGGCGCCGGCGACCGCCTCCTCCGGCCGGCCGTCCTCCCCCGGCTCCGTCACGACCACGGCGTAGACGGTCTCCACCGGTTCGGCGCACAGCGAGCGCGCGCGGTGGAAGCGCAGGAACGCCTCCCGCCGCGCGTCCGTCCAGCCGGCCCCGCCCTCCCCTTCCTCCTCCCCCTCGGTCGGCGGCATCACCTCGCCGGGATCGGCGTCGGCGGCGGCCGTGGCCAGCAGGGCGTCCAGCAGCGCCTCGTCCAGGGGGCGCAGGGTGACGGGAGCGGGGCTCGTGAGGTCCATGGGGGCACCATGCCCGAGACGCGCGCCGCTCCCCAACGGCTTTTCACACCCGAAAGCCGCTCCCGTACGGGGGAATCCGGCGGGTCGTCCCGTGTGCCGACGGCCCGCCGGGGCGGCGCGGCCTTAGGCAGAGACCATGGCCCTCCACGAAGACCATCACACCGCCGAGCACACCCCCGAAGCCGCCGCCGAACACCCCTCCGAGCACCCCTCCGAGCACACCGCCGAAGCCGCCGCGCCCCTGTCGCGGCGGCGGTTCACCGCGGGCGCCGGGACGGTCGCCGCCGTCGCCGGACTCGCCGCCGCCGCCCCCGCCGCGCCCGCCGCTCCCCCGCCCGAGACCTTCTCCGAGGCCGCGGGCACAGCCGACTGGCAGACCTGTCTGGCGGTGGCCCGCGCCATCCTCCTGCTGGACGAGGACGGCTCCGAACTCACTCCCCGGTACGAGAGGATCCTGCGCGACGGCCTGCCCCGCTCCGGCGCCGCGGCGGCCGGCACGCCCGGCAAGAAGGTGCTGGTCGTCGGCGCGGGCCCGGCCGGGCTGGTCGCCGCGCTGCTGCTGAGGCGGGCCGGGCACCACGTCACCGTCATCGAGGCCAACGGCAACCGGGCCGGCGGCCGGATCAAGACCTTCCGCACCGGCGGCCACGAGGGCGCGGAGCAGCCCTTCGCCGACCCGAGGCAGTACGCGGAGGCCGGGGCCATGCGCATCCCCGGCAGCCACCCGCTGGTCATGGGGCTGATCGACCGGCTCGGGCTGGGGCGCCGCCGCTTCCACCTGGTGGACGTGGACGCCGACGGCAGGCCCGCGTACCGCACCTGGATCAACGTCAACGGCATCCGCGTCCGCCGCGCCGAGTACGCGAAGGACCCGCGGGCGGTCAACCGGTCCTTCGGCGTGCCCGAGAAGTACCGGGACGTCCCCGCCGCGAGGATCCTCGGCCGGGTCCTGGACCCGGTGCGCGACGAGTACAGCACCGTCGGACCGGACGGGAAGCGCGTGAACAAGCCGCTGCCGGAGTGCCTGGAGGGCTGGGCGCGGGTCGTGCGGCGGTTCGGCGACTGGTCGATGCACCGCTTCCTGACCGAGCACGCGAAGTTCGACGAGCGCACGATCGACCTGATCGGCACCCTGGAGAACCTCACCTCCCGCCTCCCGCTCTCCTTCCTCCACAGCTTCATCGGCTGGTCCCTGATCAGCCCCGACACCACCTTCTGGGAGCTGGCGGGCGGCACCGCCACCCTGCCCGACGCGCTGCTGAAGGAGTTCGGGGAGCTCGGGGGCTCGGTGCGCTTCGACCGCCGCGCCACCCGCGTCGAGTACCGCGCGGGCGGGCGGGCCGACCGCGGCGACACCCCGCACATCGGCGCCGACGGTCCGGCGGTGTGGATCGACACCGTCTCCGAGGGCCGCGACGGCGCGGTGGTGCGCGAGCAGTTCACCGGCGACTGCGCGGTCCTCACCGTGCCCTTCTCCGGGCTGCGGCAGGTCCAGATCGCCCCGCCGCTGTCGTACGGCAAGCGGCGGGCCGTCACCGAGCTGCACTACGACAGCGCCACCAAGGTGCTGCTGGAGTTCAGCCGCCGCTGGTGGGAGTTCGGCGAGGCCGACTGGAAGCGGGAGCTGGAGAGGGTGCGGCCGGGGCTGTACGACGCCTACCGCCTGGGCAGGGCCCCGGACGACGGCAGCCTGCTGGGCGCGCACCCGTCCGTGCCGCGCGGCCACATCTCGGCGGCCCAGCGCGTGCACTACACCGCCTGCCGCTGGATCTCCCGGGACCAGCCGGAGGCGGCGGGCGTGGTCGGCGGTGGGTCGGTGTGCGACAACCCCAACCGGTTCATGTTCAACCCCTCGCACCGCGTCGAGGGCAGCGAGGGCGGCGTCCTGCTGGCCTCCTACAGCTGGGCCGACGACGCGCGGCGCTGGGACTGCCTCGACGACGACGCCCGCTACCCGTACGCCCTGCGCGGTGTGCAGCAGGTGTACGGGCAGCGGGTGGAGGTCTTCTACACGGGCGCCGGGCGCACCCAGAGCTGGCAGCGCGACCCGTACGCGTACGGCGAGGCCGCCGTGCTGCTGCCCGGTCAGCACACCGAGCTGTTCCCGCTGCTCGGCCGCCGCGAGGGGCCGCTGTTCTTCGCGGGCGACCACACCTCGATCAGGACGGCGTGGATCGAGGGAGCCCTGGAGTCGGCGGTGCGGGCGGCGCTGGAGGTGCACCGGGCGTAGCCGCCGGAGACGGCCGGGGGAGGACGGTCCGTCACCCGTCCTCCCCCGGCGCATCCGCGCGGAGGGGCCGTCAGCCCTCGCCCTTGAGGCGGCCCGCGATGCGCACCACGCGCCGCGCCAGGTGGTCGAGGGCGGCGTGCTCCGTGTCGGTGAGCGGGGCGTCGTTGTCCGGGCCGGTGACGTGGGAGACGCCGTAGGGGTTGCCGTCGGCGAACTTCAGCGGGTCGGTGTAGCCGGGCGCGACGACGAGGCCGCCGAAGTGGTGGATGGTGTTGTACAGGGCCAGCAGCGTCGACTCCTGGCCGCCGTGGGCGGTCTGGGTGGCGGTGAAGCCGGCGTACACCTTGTCGGCGAGCAGCCCCTGCTGCCACTGCGGCCCCAGGGTGTCGAGGAACTGCTTGAGCTGGCTGGCGACGTTGCCGTACCGGGTGGGGGAGCCGAACAGCACCGCGTCGGCCCAGACGATGTCGTCGGCGGTGGCCCTCGGCTCGTCCTTGGTGTCGTCGAAGTGTTGGCTCCACGCGGCGTTGGAGGCGATCGCCTCGTCCGGTGCGAGCTCGGCGACCTGCCGCAGCCGCACCTCCGCGCCCGCCTGCCCGCCCGCCTCGGCCAGGCGCCTGGCCATCCCGTGGAGGGTGCCGGTCGCCGAGTAGTAGATCACTGCCAGCCTGACATCGCTCATCTGGTTCCGACTCCTTGCCCCGCGTCGGCGACCGCGGGGGCGCCGACGCGTTCCGTTCACCGTCTGCCGATTGTCACCTTATGCGGCTTTCCATGGCGTAGGTCCCATTTCCCGCGCCACGGCGGGTACCGGCGCCCGCGGTCGGCGACGGGTTTCACGCCCGGAGTTGGTTAAACCTTGTACGACTTCGTACGGCTTCGCGAGGGGGCCGCCGGGCCGTCCGCCCCACTCCGCCGAACGGGGGAACTCGGGACCGGGGACAATGTGTCTCCCGTGCGCCCGCACCGGCCGGACCGGGGGCCGCCCCGCCCCCGGCCGCGCAGGAACCGGCGTCCGGGCCGTCCCACAGCACTCGACCAGTACCGAAGGAGCTCTGGTGGGGGAAACCCAGCGACACAGGGCGTCGAAGTCAACGCCATCCTGGCCGGCGCACGGCCTCAACGTGGTGCGCGGCGCACTCATAGGCACCGCGGAGACCGTCCCGGGCGTCAGCGGCGGCACGGTGGCCCTCGTGGTCGGCGTGTACGACACGGCGATCGGCTCGGCGAGCCGGCTGGTCACCGGCGCCCGGCTGGCGCTCGCCGACCTCCCCCGGGGGCGGGGGCTGTCCCGGGCCGCCCACGAGGTCCGCCAGGTCCAGTGGCGCGTCATCGTCCCGCTGCTGCTCGGCATGTTCGCCGCGCTGCTGCTGATGGCCGGACTGGTCGAGGGCTGGGTCGAGGAGCAGCCGGTGCACAGCCGCGCCCTGTTCTTCGGACTGGTGCTGGCCTCGCTGTGGGTGCCGTTCTCGCTCGCCTCCCGGGCGCCGCTGCCGAACGGCGCCTCCTCCCCCTGGCGGCCGGGCGAGGCCGTCATCGCCCTGGTGAGCGCGGCGGCGGCCTTCGTGATCGTCAGCCTGCCGCCCGGCGAGGTGGAGGCCACCCCCCTGGTCGTCGTCGCCGCGGCGGCGGTCGCGGTGTCGGCCCTGGTGCTGCCCGGCCTGTCCGGCTCGTTCCTGCTGCTGACCTTCGGGCTGTACGAGAGGACCCTCTCCGCCGTCAACGACCGGGACTTCGGCTATCTGGGCCTGTTCGCGCTCGGCGCCGCCCTGGGCCTCGCCTCGTTCGTCAAGCTGATGCAGTGGCTGCTGGAGAACCGGCAGCGCATCACCCTGGTCGTCCTGACCGGCGTGGTGGCGGGCTGCCTGCGGGCGCTGTGGCCCTGGCAGGACGAGGACCGGGCCCTCCTCGCGCCGGGCGACGACCTGGGCGCGGCGGTCGGCTTCGCGGCGCTGGGCTTCGCGGTGGTGGCGGCGTTCGCGGTGGCCGAGCACATCACCAAGAACAGGCGCGAGGCCGCCGCCCGCGCGGCGGGGGGCGACGCCGCGGACGGCCTCGGCCGCACCGCGGCGCAGCCGTACGCCGCCTCCCTGCCCCCGCACCACGGCACGGAGCGCTGAGCGCGGGCGGGCCGCCGCGTGTGCGGCGGCCCGCCCGGCTGGGGCCTGCTCGAGTCCGGCCGGGCCGGCCGCGTCCCCGCGGTCGCCGGAGCCGCGGCGGGTGCGCGACGGGTGCTCCCGTCCCGCGCCGCCGGTTCGCGGAGGAGGAGCGGACGTCGGGTCGCGGCGGAAGAGGTCATCCGACGGCGCGGTGGGCCCGCCCGCCGCCTTCCCGGCCGGCGCCCGGCGCCGCGCGGGAGAAGTCGTACACCGCCC
Organism: Streptomyces sp. DH37; assembly: GCF_029813835.1. GTDB lineage: Bacteria > Actinomycetota > Actinomycetes > Streptomycetales > Streptomycetaceae > Streptomyces. The sequence goes on along the minus strand of NZ_JARVKV010000062.1, from coordinate 23,889 downwards.
AGTCGGTGAGCGCGCGGTAGCCGAGGCGCCGGTAGAGGGCGTTGCTGGTGGGGTTGGACAGGTCCGCGAACAGCACGACCTCCCGCGCGCCCGCGGCCAGCGCGGCCCGGCTCACCTCCGCCGTCACGGCGCCCGCGTAGCCGCGGCCGCGCAGGCGGGCCGGGGTGTAGACGACGTCCACCTGGATCTGGCCGCCGATCATCGGGTTCATGCCCGCGATGGAGACGGGAGTGCCGTCCGGGGTCTCCCAGAGCGTGTGGCGCTTGTCGGCGAAGCGCGTGCCGGCCCACGAGCCGGCGTTCATCGGGACGGCCTCCCCGACGGTCTCGGCGAACGCGCCGCACCAGGACATGACGAGCTCGAGGTCCCGCTCGCCCAGGACGCGGGCCCGGCCCTCCGGCAGCGGGTCCGGCGGGGTGAGCGCGCCGAGGCGGTACAGCCGGAGCCGCGTGGCGCGGAGTCCCGGCACCGCCCCGGTGTGCCGCTGCCAGGCCCCGGCGAACGCGGTGGCCGTGCCGTGGTCCGCGCTGACGGTGGAAACGGGGTGCCCGAGGGCGGCCAGGCGGGCGGCGAGGGAGTCGGCCTGCCCGGGCGTGAGCGGGGAGAGGCCCAGGGCGCGGGGCGGGAAGTGGTAGAAGGTGGCGCGGACCTCGCCCGCCCGCTCCAGCACACCGAAGACGGGCGCTCGGGTGCCGAACGCCTCCGCCCCCCGCATCCGCACCCTCTCGGCCCACGTCAGCTGCATGACGTGCGGGCCGGGCCGCGAGCGCAGGAAGTCCCCGGCCCGGGCGAGGAAGTCGCCGACGTCTTCGGTGAGGTGCCAGTGGTCCGATCGCATGCCTCATGATTCCCCGCGCCGCGGGTGCGCCCCGCGCTCCCCGGCCCGGCGGAGGACGGCTCGCGCGCCGCGCCGTCCGGAACCCGTCCGCCCCGCCGGCCGCACCGGCAACGGGCGGCACGGGCGGCACGGGCGGGACGGGCGGCACGGGCGGCGTGAGGGAGAGAGGAGCAACACTCCTGCAAGCACTTGCTTGCAAAAGTTAGCAAGAAGAGGCACGGTGGAGGCATGGCTTCACTGCATGTCGGCAATCTCGGCGAGTTCCTGCGGGAGCAGCGGCGCAGCGCGCAGCTCTCCCTGCGGCAGCTCGCGGATGCCGCAGGGGTGTCGAATCCGTACCTCAGCCAGATCGAACGGGGGCTGCGCAAGCCCAGCGCCGAGATCCTCCAGCAGCTCGCCAGAGCGCTGCGGATCTCCGCCGAGACGCTCTACGTCCGTGCCGGAATCCTCGACGAGAAGGAGCAGGCCGGACTGGAGGTGCGCAGCGCGATCCTGGCCGACACGTCGATCAACGAGCAGCAGAAACAGGTGCTGCTCCAGATCTACGGGTCGTTCCGCAAGGAGAACGGACACACCGACGACGCCTCCGGCCCGGAGGCCGAGGACGCCCCCTCCACCGACGCGAAGCCCCAGACCCCATAACGAGGAGGGACCCTCATGCCCGAGAAGACCGCCGGCAAGGCCGCCGAGAAGACGAGCGACCTCCGCAAGGCGCTGACCGACCCCACGCCGCTGTACTTCGCGGCCGGCCTGATCGACAAGCTCCGCGAGGCGGCGCCCGAGCGCCTGGCCTCCGTGAAGGACAGGGCCGCCGACCCCAAGGCCGTGCAGGAGCGCTTCGCCCAGCAGGCCAAGCAGACCCAGTCGCGGCTGACCACGGCGCTGTCCGGGTTCGACACCGACCTGAAGAAGCTGCGCGAGCAGGCCCAGCACCTCGCCCTCCAGAGCGTCGGGCTCGCCGCCGAGTACGCCGTCAAGGCCCGCGAGGGGTACGGCGAGCTGGCCGAGCGCGGCCGGGGCGCGGTGCAGACCTGGCGCGGGGAGAAGGAGGAGGAGCGCAACGGCGCCAAGGCCGCTCGCGGGCTCCCGGTGAAGGGGGCGCGCGGGGGCGGCGAGGCCGTCACCGTCGAGGCGGGCGAGGAGGAGGAGAAGCCGCGCCCGAAGATGGGCGACACCCGCCGGGGCACGGCGGCCACGGGGACCGCGGCCCGCAAGAGCACCGCCTCCGGCACCGGCGCCGCCTCCGGCACCGGCACGGCGAAGAAGACCACCGCGAAGGCGACTCCCAAGACGGTCGCGAAGAAGACCACCGCCAAGAAGACCGCGGCGAAGCAGTCCGCCGCGAAGCAGTCCCCCGCGAAGCGGACCTCCTCCTCGAAGGCGTCGTCGCCGTCGGACAGGCTGCCCACGGACAAGCCGGAGGCATGAGCGCCGCCGGGACCGGGCACGCCCTTCGTGTCCGGTCCCGGGACCGGTAGCGTGGGGAGCCGACGACCGGATCACGGATCAGGATGGTGGCCAGCGTGCTGTTGGACGGTTTCTACGGGCTGATGTCCTGGGTGTTCCTGGGCATGCTCCTCTTCAGCGTCTTCTGCTTCGTCGACGCGGTCCTGCGCCGTGAGGACGCCTACCGCGCCGCGGACAAGAAGACCAAGGGCTTCTGGCTGATCGTCCTGGGGATCACGGTGGCCGTGAACCTCTTCCTCGGGATGCTCTTCCTGACCATCGCCGGTCTGATCGCCAACATCGTGTACATGGTGGACGTGCGGCCCGCGCTCATCCAGGTCGGCGGGGGCGGCCGGGGCGGCTTCCGCCGCGGCAGCAGCAGCGACGGCCCCTACGGCCCGTACAACGGCGGCCGCTGACCGGAGCCGGCCGGCCGGTCCGCCCGGCCGGGGTCAGCCCCGGTCGAGCAGCATCACCGCCACGTCGTCCGTCAGCTCGTCGCCGTTCAGCTCCCGCACCTCGGCCAGCACGGCGTCCAGCAGCTCCTCGCCGCGCAGCCCGGCGGCCATGCGGTGGCCGACGATCCCGAGCATGCCGTCCTGGCCGAGCCGCTGGCCGCCCCGGCCGATCCGGCCCTCGATCAGGCCGTCGGTGTACATCATCAGGCTCCACGAGCCGCCCAGCTCCACCTGCGTGCGGGGCCAGCGGGCGTTCGGCAGCACGCCCAGCGCCGGACCGCCGCCCTCCTCCCGGTGCGGCAGCAGCCGCGGCCCGCGCCCGCCGCCCGCGACCAGCGGCGCGGGGTGCCCGGCCAGGCACAGCCCGGCCCGCCGCCCGTCCGGCGCGATGTCGACCGTGCAGAGCGTGGCGAAGATCTCGTCGCTGGAGCGCTCGTGCTCCAGCACCCGCTGGAGGGTGCTCAGGAGCTGGTCGCCGCAGAGCCCGGCGAAGGTCAGCGCCCGCCAGGCGATCCGCAGCTCCACGCCCAGCGCCGCCTCGTCCGGGCCGTGCCCGCACACGTCGCCGATCATGGCGTGGACGGTCCCGTCGGCGGTGCGCACGGTGTCGTAGAAGTCGCCGCCCAGCAGCGCCCGCGACCGTCCGGGCCGGTAGCGGGCGGCGAACCGCAGTTCGGAGCCGTCCAGCAGCGGGGTGGGCAGCAGCCCGCGCTCCAGCCGGGCGTTCTCCTGGGCCCGCAGCCGCGACTCGGTGAGCTGCCGCTGCGCCAGGTCCGCCCGCTTGCGCTCGACCGCGTAGCGGACGGCGCGGCTCAGCACCCGGCCGTCCAGCTCGTCGCGGAAGAGGAAGTCCTGCGCCCCGACGCGTACGGCCTCGGCCGCGCGCTCGGCGTCGTCCTCGGCGGTGAGCGCCAGCACCGCGTGCCGGGGCGCCAGCCGCAGCACCCGGCGCAGTATGTCCAGCTCCTCCGCGTCCTCCGCGGAGGACGTGCCGTCGGACAGCGCCAGGTCGAGCAGGATGCAGTGGACGTCGTCGGTGAGCAGCCGCTCGGCCTCGGTGAGGTTGCGTGCGGTGCGGACCCTCATCCGGCCCCCGGAGGCGTCGAGCATCTCGGGGATGGCCAGGGAACCCACCGGATCGTCCTCGATGACGAGCAGTGTCAGACCACCGGGGGACCCGGCGGACACGGCCTGCGGGCCGGCCGACTGCCGCGGCAGTGCCACGGTCCTCACCTCGTTGCCCATCGATACGGGCATGCCAGAATTCCTCTTCCCTCCCCCCGAGGGCACCAGGACGCCAGGGTGCAGACGCCCCGGGCGACCATAGCGGCCCCGGGGGCCTGCACGGAATGCCTTGTGGCATATGCCAAACGGTCGGCGAGCGGCCAACCGAGACAGCCTACCTGTCCGGCCTCACCACGCCCAGGATCGGCAGCGACCCCGCCCCCGCCGTGGTGATCTGCCGGCCGGTCCGCGGCGCGTGGACCATCACCCCGTCGCCGACGTACATCCCGACGTGGCCGGCGTCACGCTTGTAGACGATCAGGTCGCCGGGGCGCATGTCGGTGATCTCCACCCGCGGCAGCAGCCTCCACTGCTCCTGCGAGGTGCGCGGGATCCGCAGGCCCGCCGCCTCCCAGGCGCGCAGCGTCAGCCCCGAGCAGTCGAAGGTGGCCGGGCCCTCGGCGCCCCACTCGTAGTCCTTGCCGATCTGGGCCATCGCGTACGCGACGGCCTTCCTGCCGCGCGCCGACGCCCGGTCGTCGATCTCCTCCAGCACGCCGGTCTCCAGCCACCGCGCCTGCCGGGCCCAGGCCGCGTCGTCCTCCAGCTTCCGCAGCCGCTCCAGCTCCTCGGCCTCCAGCTCCGACTCCAGCTCCTCGGCCTTCGCCAGTTCGGCCTCGACGCTCTTCTTCGCCGCCGCCTTCCGCTCGCGGTCGGCCTCCAGCTTCGCCCAGCGGCCGGCGGCCTCGTCCGCGTACGCGTCGAGGTCCTCGTTGGCCGTCCTCAGCTTCCCGATCAGGCCCCTGACCGCCTGGTCGCCCTTGTGGAGCAGCCCGAGGTCGCGCAGGAAGTCCTCCGGGTCGTCGCCGAGGACCAGCCGCGCCGACGGCGGCAGGCCGCCGCCGCGGTACTGCGCGCGGGCCATCGCGCCGGCCTTGTCCGTCAGGTCCTCCAGCCGCCCCCTGGTCCGCACGATCGCCCGGGCCAGCCGTACGATCTCGCGCCGCTGCTCATCGGCCCGCTCGCCGGCCGCGTTGAACTTCTCGGTGGCCGATTCCGCCCTGTCGTGAAGCTTCTCGATCCTCTTGCGGAGCTCCTCCAGCCGCGCGGTGGCCTCCTCCTCGCCGGCCCCACCGGCCCCGTCGGCCCCTCCCGCCTCGCCCGCCTCGCCCGGCCCGCCGGGCTCCGGGGACCCGGTGGGCGCCTGAACGCCGCCCCTGTCCCGCGCACCCGGCCCGCCCGGCTCCGCGTGCGCGGCTCCCGCCGGCGCCACCAGCAGAGCGAACTGCGCGCACACGAGCGCGCAGACGGCCGCCCCCGCGGACACGGCGCCCGCCGGCCTCACGCGGCGGACCACCCTGGCGCCGTCCCCCTGCCGTCCCACCCGTCATCCCCTCCACGCACGTCGCACGGTTCCTACCCGCGCGTAACGAGTCACAGCCGCGGATGGTGCCACGTCGGCCCCGCCGACGACAGGGGGCGCGAACCGGCCACCCCCGGCACACGGGCCGCCTCGTCAACTGCACCGTCCGCCGAGGTTCACCTCGCGTTCACTCTCGGCCGCCGGGCGCTTCACCTGTCCTGCCTAATTTCGGCCTCACGGGGAGCGCGCCCGGTCGCCGGCGGACGCGGACGGCCCCACATGCTGAACGACGAGACCCGGACACACCTCATCGCTTGCCGACCCCACCGGCGGGCCCCAGGAAGGAACTGAACGAAGTGAAGCTTCAGCCCACCAGCCGGCTTCGAGCGATCGCCGTCGGCGCTGCCGTGGTTTCCAGCGCCCTGGTCCTGACCGCCTGCGGTTCGGACGACAACACCGGGGGCGACAACGGGGGCGGCTCTTCCAAGGCCGCGAGCAACATCAAGTGCGACGGCGAGGGCAACCTCCTCGCGTCCGGCTCCAGCGCCCAGAAGAACGCGATGGACATCTGGGTCAAGAACTACCAGGCGGCCTGCGACGGCGCCGCGGTCAACTACAAGCCCACCGGCTCCGGCGCGGGCATCCAGGAGTTCCTGCAGGGCAAGACCGGCTTCGCGGGCTCGGACTCGGCCCTCGACGAGCAGGAGATCGAGCAGTCCAAGAAGGTCTGCGAGGGCGGCCAGGGCATCAACCTGCCGATGGTCGGCGGCCCGGTGGCCGTGGGCTACAACCTGGCCGGCGTGGAGGACCTGGTCCTGGACGCCGAGACCATCGCCAAGATCTTCGACTCCAAGATCACCCAGTGGGACGACGAGGCGATCAAGAAGCTGAACCCGGACGCCAAGCTGCCGTCCACCAAGATCCAGGCGTTCCACCGCTCCGACGAGTCCGGCACCACCGACAACTTCACCGAGTACCTGCACGCCGCGGCGCCCGACGCCTGGAAGTACGAGCCCGCCAAGGCGTGGGCCGGCAAGGGCGGCCAGTCGGCCGACGGCTCCTCCGGTGTGGCCACCAACGTCAAGAACAACGACGGCGCCATCGGCTACTTCGAGCTGTCCTACGCCTCCGGCAACAACATCCCGACCGTGAAGCTGGACACCGGCGCGGCCGAGCCGGTCGAGGCCACCGTCGAGAACGCCTCCGCGGCCATCGCCGCCGGCAAGGTCGTCGGCGAGGGCAACGACCTGGCCATGGAGCTGGACTACGCCACCAAGGCCGAGGGCGCCTACCCGATCGTCCTGGTGACCTACGAGATCGTCTGCGACAAGGGCAACTCCAAGGAGTCCCTGGACCTGACCAAGTCCTTCCTGACCTACACGGCCAGCGAGGACGGCCAGAAGGCGCTGGCCGAGCAGGGCTACGCCCCGATCCCCGACGAGATCATCACCAAGGTCCGCGAGACCGTCTCGTCCCTCTCCTGACGCCACGGGCGGCCGGCCCCGCACCCCAGCGGGGCCGGCCGCTTCCCCGTCCCGCACACGACCGACCCATCCGGTGCACCGCCGCCAGGGGATGACACCCCTCATCAGACCGGAGAAACCATGGACATAGCACCCACCGCCTCACTCCCTCCGCAGAAGTCACCACCGAGGGGCGCCAACCGCCCGGGTGACCGCGTCTTCCTCGGCCTCTCCAAGGGCTCGGGCATCACACTGCTGGTGATCATGGCCGCCATCGCGGTCTTCCTCACCTGGCGCACCCTGGTCGCCCTCGCCGAGAACGAGGGCAACTTCCTCACCACCTTCGAGTGGAGCGCCAACGCCGACCCGCCGGTCTTCGGCATCGCGGTCCTGGCGTACGGCACGGTCGTCAGCTCGGTCATCGCGATGGTCATCGCGGTCCCCGTGGCCGTGGGCATCGCCCTCTTCATCTCGCACTACGCGCCGCGCCGGATCGCCGCGCCGCTGGCCTACGTCGTCGACCTGCTCGCCGCCGTCCCCAGCATCATCTACGGCCTGTGGGGCGCCCTGTTCCTGGTGCCGCACCTGACCGGCCTGTACGAGTGGTTCGACCAGTTCCTCGGCTGGACGGGCGTCCTCTCCTACGATGGCGGCGCCCCGCGCTCGCTGTTCACCGTCGGCATCCTGCTGGCGATCATGATCCTGCCGATCGTCACCAACGTCAGCCGCGAGGTCTTCAAGCAGTCCCCGAAGATGCAGGAGGAGGCCGCGCTCGCGCTCGGCGCCACCCGGTGGGAGGTCATCAAGATGGCCGTCCTGCCCTTCGGCCGCTCCGGCGTGATCAGCGCCTCGATGCTCGGCCTGGGCCGCGCGCTGGGCGAGACGATGGCGGTCGCCACCGTCCTCTCCCCCAACTTCCTGATCAACGTCAGTCTCCTCAACCCCGGCGGCGGCACCTTCGCGCAGAACATCGCCGCGGGCTTCAAGGAGGCCGGCGACATCGGCCGTGACGCCCTGATCGCGTCCGGCCTCGTCCTGTTCGTCATCACCCTGCTGGTGAACGGCGCGGCCCGGCTGATCATCGCCCGCCGCAAGGAGTACTCGGGGGCGAACGCCTGATGAGCAACACGGTCATGGAAAAGCCCCCGGTCTCCGTACCGCCCTCCGGCAGCGGCGCCCTCAAGCAGCCCCGCCTCCCGCGCTGGGCCCCCGCCGGGCTCGCCCTGCTCGCCGCGGGCGTCGGCGCCGGGACCGGCCTGGCGTTCGGCCTGGACAGCCGCATCCAGTGGGGCCTGATCGCCGCGATCGTCTACGTCGTGGCCACCTACGCCGTCACCACGGCCGTCGAGGGCAAGCGCCAGGCCAAGGACCGGCTGGCCACCAGCCTGATCTGGGTCAGCTTCCTGGTCGCCCTCCTCCCGCTGGCCTCCCTGATCTGGGAGACGATCGCCCGCGGCACCAAGGTGCTGGACGTGTACTTCCTCACCCACTCCATGAGCGGCGTGATCACCCTCCAGCCCGGCGGCGGCATCTACCACGCGATCATCGGCACCGTCGAGCAGGTCGGCATCGCCACCCTGATCGCGGCGCCGATCGGCCTGCTGACGGCGATCTACCTCGTCGAGTACGGGCGCGGCAAGCTCGCCGCGGCCGTCACCTTCTTCGTCGACGTCATGACCGGCATCCCCTCGATCGTCGCCGGCCTGTTCGTGCTGTCCTTCTGGATCATCATCCTGGACTTCGGCTACTCCGGCTTCGCCGGCGCCATGGCGCTGGCCATCCTGATGATGCCGATCGTCGTGCGCTCCACCGAGGAGATGCTCAAGCTCGTCCCGAACGAGCTGCGCGAGGCGTCCCTGGCACTGGGCGTGCCGAAGTGGCGCACCATCCTCAAGGTGGTGCTGCCCACCGCGATCGGCGGCATCACCACGGGCGTGATGCTCGCCGTCGCCCGCATCGCCGGCGAGACCGCACCGATCCTGCTGCTGGTGTTCGGCGCCCAGTCGATCAACAACAACCCCTTCGAGGGCGCCCAGTCGTCCCTGCCGTACTACGTCTACGAGCAGTGGGCCAACGGCAACGAGGCCTCCTACGACCGCGCCTGGGCGGCGGCCCTCGTACTGATCGCCTTCGTGATGATCCTCAACATGGTGGCCCGCGGCATAGCCCGCTGGAAGGCCCCGAAGACCGGCCGCTGACCCGGCCGTACGAGCAGAAGAGAAGTGATTCCCATGGCCAAGCGCATCGACGTCAGCGGCCTCACCGCGTACTACGGATCCCACAAGGCCATCGAGGACATCTCGATGTCCGTCGAGCCCCGCTCCGTGACCGCCTTCATCGGCCCCTCCGGCTGCGGCAAGTCCACCTTCCTGCGCACCCTCAACCGCATGCACGAGGTCACCCCCGGCGGGCGCGTCGAGGGCAAGGTGCTGCTCGACCACGAGGACCTGTACGCCGGCGGTGTCGACCCGGTCTCCGTACGCCGCACCATCGGCATGGTCTTCCAGCGGCCCAACCCCTTCCCCACCATGTCGATCTACGACAACGTGGCGGCGGGTCTGCGGCTCAACGGCTCCTACAAGAAGTCGCAGCTCGACGACGTCGTGGAGAAGTCGCTCAAGGGCGCCAACCTCTGGAACGAGGTCAAGGACCGCCTGGACAAGCCCGGTTCCGGCCTCTCCGGCGGCCAGCAGCAGCGGCTGTGCATCGCCCGCGCCATCGCGGTCGAGCCGCAGGTGCTGCTGATGGACGAGCCGTGCTCCGCGCTCGACCCGATCTCCACCCTCGCCATCGAGGACCTGATCGGCGAGCTGAAGGAGCGCTTCACGATCGTCATCGTCACCCACAACATGCAGCAGGCCGCGCGCGTGTCGGACCGCACCGCGTTCTTCAACCTGGCCGCGGTGGGCCAGCCCGGCAAGCTGGTGGAGATCGACGACACCGAGCGCATCTTCTCCAACCCCTCGGTGCAGGCCACCGAGGACTACATCTCGGGCCGCTTCGGCTGATCCGGCCGGCCCCGGCCCGTCCCGGCCGTCTGCGGTGCTGCATGGCGGTGCCACCGCAAGACGAAACGCCCGCCCCCCGGATCCCGGGGGGCGGGCGTCCTGTGCCTCCGGCCCGCGGCGGCGGCCACGGGCTCAGGCCATGACCAGCTTCACCGCCCAGTAGCTCACCGCCGCCACCGCGGCGGCGGCCGGCATCGTGATGAACCAGCCGAGCACGATGTTCTTCGCGACCCCCCAGCGCACCGCGCTGACGCGCTTGGTGGCGCCCACGCCCATGATGGCGGAGGTGATCACATGGGTGGTGGAGATCGGCGCGTGGAACATGAACGAGGCCGTGTACATGACCGACGCCGCCGTCGTCTCCGCGGCGAAGCCCTGCGGCGGGTCCAGCTCGATGATCCGGCGCCCCAGCGTCCGCATGATCCGCCAGCCGCCGGCGTACGTGCCCAGCGACAGCATCAGCGCGCAGGAGATCTTGACCCAGATCGGGATCTGGCCGTGGTCCTGGACGTCCGCGATCACCAGGGCCATCACCACGATGCCCATCGTCTTCTGCGCGTCCTGCAGACCGTGGCCGAGCGCCATGCCGGCCGCCGAGACCGTCTGCGCCATGCGGAAGCCGCGCTTGGCCTTGTGCGGGTTGGCCTTGCGGAACATCCACATGATGACCACCATCACCAGGTAGCCGAGCAGCAGCCCGACCACCGGCGAGACGAACATCGGGATGACGATCTTCTGGAGGACCCCGGACCAGTACACCGCGATGCCGCCCGCCAGCGCCGCGCCCACCATGCCGCCGAACAGGGCGTGCGAGGAGGAGGACGGCAGGCCGAAGTACCAGGTGATCATGTTCCAGGTGATCGCCCCGACCAGCGCGGCGAACAGGATCGCCATTCCGCTCTGGCCGTCCGGGGTCTCGATGAGCCCCTCGCTGACCGTCTTGGCGACACCGCTGCCCAGGAAGGCGCCCGCCAGGTTCATCACGGCCGCCATCAGCAGCGCGGCCCGGGGGGTGAGCGCGCGCGTGGAGACGGAGGTGGCGATGGCGTTCGCCGAGTCGTGGAAGCCGTTGGTGTACGTGAAGAAGAGCGCGACCCCGACGGTCACGACGAGCGCGAAGGTGTCCACGTGGTTCAGGACTCCTTGACGGCGATGGTCTCCACCGTGTTCGCCACGTGCTCGAAGGCGTCGGCCGCCTCCTCCAGGACATCCACGATCTGCTTGAGCTTGAGGACCTCGATCGCGTCGTACTTGCCGTTGAACAGGTGGGCCAGCAGCTTGCGGTGGATCTGGTCGGCCTGGTTCTCCAGCCGGTTGACCTCGATCCAGTACTCGGTGAGGTTGGCCATCGTCCGCAGGTTCGGCATCGCCTCGGCGGTCAGCTCGGCCGCCCGCGCCAGGACCTCGATCTGCTGCTCCACGCCTTTGGGCAGCTCCTCGATCTGGTAGAGGACGACGAGGTCGACGGCCTCCTCCATGAAGTCCATGATGTCGTCGAGGGACGACGCGAGCCGGTAGATGTCCTCGCGGTCGAACGGCGTGATGAACGAGGAGTTCAGCTGGTGGAAGATCGCGTGGGTGGCGTCGTCACCGGCGTGCTCGGCCGCACGCATGCGCTCCGAGATCTCGGCCCGGGCCGAGGTCTCCGCCCCGAGCAGTTCCATCAGGAGCTTCGAACCTGTGACGATGTTGTCCGCGGAAGCCGCGAACATGTCATAGAAGCTCGTCTCCCTGGGGGTCAGACGAAAGCGCACTGGGATTCCTCGAGGTGCATCGTTGTCGGTCTCGATGATGCTAGGCGCATCATCCGGTCGGATTGAACCGGCGTCCTTCAGTGTCACCCATCGGACCACACGCTCCGTACCCGGGGATCCGCCATCTCATCACCACAGATCGGAACATTCGGTACCATATACCCAGTGGGGGTATTGATCCTCACGGGGACCACGGGAGGACCGTATGACGACCACCGACGCCCGTCCAGAGACCGCCCACGGTCCGCACGGCTACGCCAAGGAGAAGGACGCCCACCTCAAGCGGCTCCGCCGGATCGAGGGCCAGATCCGGGGCCTGCAGCGCATGGTCGAGGAGGACGTCTACTGCATCGACATACTCACCCAGGTCTCGGCGTCCACCAAGGCGCTCCAGTCCTTCGCCCTCCAGCTGCTGGAGGAGCACCTGCGCCACTGCGTGGCCCACGCGGCCACCGAGGGCGGCACCGAGATCGACGCCAAGGTGGAGGAGGCCACGGCCGCCATCGCCCGGCTGCTGCGCACCTGACGCGCGCCGGCGCGCGCACGCACGGGGCCGGACACCGGAACCCGTGGTTCCGCAGCTCCGGCGTGCGGCCGGCACACGGCGGTACGCGGCGATACGCGGCCGGCACACGCCCGCCGGGGCGGGCCGCGGGGCGATGCGGCTAGCCGCGGCCCTTCCGCTCGTGGTCGCGCCCGACCCGCAGCACCTCGTCGATGCGGGCGGGGCTGAGCCGGTCCTCGGCCGCGGTCGACGCCGCGATCATCAGCTCCCCGTAGAGCTCGATCTCGTCGAGGGCCACGTGGTCCTGGACCAGTGGACCGCCGCTCCTGCCGGACACACGCACCACCTCCTCCGGGTCCCCTCCTGCGCGCCCGAACTCCAGAGTAGGAAGGAGCGCGCCCTCCGCGCATGGCACGTCCGGACCATTTCGCGCCACCGTCCCCGGCTACGCCCGGACGCCTCCGCTACGGCGCGGCGATCCTCCCGGTGTAGATGTCCTCCGGCTCCGGCAACTCGACCTCCACCGGCACCCCGAAGCCGTACAGCGCCGTCGTGGAGACCACCGAGACCTCCCCCTCCCGGCCCGGAGCGCCCGCCGTGTGCGGGAAGGCGAAGCGGTGCCGGACCTTGCGCAGCCGCCCCCGTTCGTCCACGTACGCGTCGAAGACCACCGTCCGGCGGGAGAGCCCCTCCGCCGCGGCGGCCAGCTGCCGGCGCGAGCGCGGCTCCGCCTCCCTCGCCGCCGCCGCGAGGTCCACGGTGCCCCGGTAGTGCCGCACCGTCTCCCCGTGCAGCCGCTCCTCCCCCCGGAACGACGCCGACCGCACGCCGCGCAGCAGTTCGGCGGCGCTGATCGGGTCGGTGGCGCCCCCGGTGACCAGGTTCCCGTCGGGCAGGGTGGCCGTGTCCACGCGCACCCACTTGCCGTCGGGCACGCCCGCGCCCCGGTTCCGCATGTACAGCGCGCCCGGTGTGACCAGTTCCACGATGGGGCGGCGCCCTTCCTCGCCGGTGGCCTCGCCCGGCAGCACCACCCTCAGCCGCCCCGTCCGCTCCCCGTAGTCGAAGACGCCCGCACCCCGGATGGTGACGCGGGTGCCGCCGTTGGTCATCTCCACCGCCGTACGCGTCCGGGAGGTGCCCGACCTCGCCAGCACCTCGGCCGCCTTCCGCACGGCGGCCCGCGCCTCGGCGGCGCTCACGTCGGCGGCGGCGGCCCCCTGCCCGGAACACCCGGCGGTGGCCAGGGCCACCAGCGCCATCCCGGCGCAGACCGCGCCGGCCACCGCGGTCCCGCCCTTCAGCCCCCGCTCCACCACCATCGTCTGCCGACCCCCAAGGACACGTCTCGGAACTCGATCCGACTAACGACGCCCACCGGCCGCCGTCACGGCCGGTACCGTGGTCGTGTGCAGCAGGAGAACAGCCAGGGGGTGCCGCCGCAGCGGCCGGCGCCTCCGGAGGAGCACCTGGTCTCGACGACGGAGAAGGGCCCGTTCTGCAGCGCGACCTGCACCTGCGGGTGGCGCGGCCCGGCCCGGCGGGCACGCGGGCGCGCCCGCGCGGACGCCGCGGACCACCGGGGGGCGTGAAGGGGGCCGGGAACCCCCGGCAGAGCGAACGGCCGCCGGAGCGTGCGCCCCGGCGGCCGTGTCTCCCGCCGTTGTCTCCCGCTGTGTCTCCCGCCGTTGTCTCCCGCGGACGCCCGCCATCCCCGGGCGCTCTCCGGTCTCAGGCGGCCAGGTCCCGGTCGTACGAGCGGCGCTCCGCCCCCGGAGCCTCGTCCCGCGCCGCCGCCTCCGGGACCGCGCTCACCAGCCGGCCGATCCGCGGCGAGGAGGCCACCGCGCGCAGCAGCGGCGTCAGCAGCGCCATCGCCGCCGGGGCCAGCAGCAGCGCCACGGCCGTGCCCAGCGCCAGGCCGCCGATCACGTCGGTGGGGTAGTGCACCCCCATGTAGACCCGGCAGAACCCGGCGAAGACCGCCACCAGGATCCCGACCAGGCCCAGCCTGCGGTTCACCATGAAGATCCCCACGGCCAGCGCCATCGCCAGCGTCGCGTGGTCGCTGACGAACGAGAAGTCCCGCTTCCCGTCCACCAGCACCTCCAGCCCGTCATGGGTCAGGAAGGGTCTGGGCCGCTCCACGAACCCCCGGATCGGCACGTTCACCAGCAGCGCCACGCCGGCCGCCAGCGGCGCCCAGACCAGTCCGGCCACCGCCGACACCGCGTCCGGGCGGCGCCGCGCGGTCCACCAGGCCCACACGCCCATCAGCGCCAGCGCCGCGACGGTGCCGTACTCGCCGACGTACTCCATGAGGTGGTCGGCCCAGGCGGGGGCCTCCCTGGCCAATCCGTTGATGTCGTAGAGCAGCTCGACGTCGGGGTTGTCCCATTCAGCCATCGCGATGCTGCCCCTCACTCTTCGCTGCCGACCCCCGTGGTAGCGGAATGCCCGTTCCGGTCAAGGAAACGCCCTGCCCCGGCCGCGCGTTCCAACCTCCACCGAACGATCACCCGGACGTTATCGGAGGGTGACCCGCGCCGCGGCCCGGGAGTCGCGTCCCGCACACCACGTCACCGGGGCATCGGCCGCCCCGGAGGTCACGACGCCGTGGGCCTCGTCGCCCCGAAGTAGTCGGGGGAGTCGATCGGATCGAAGCGGATCACCGCGCCCGTGTACGGCGCGTCGATCATATAGCCACCGCCCACGTAGATCCCCACGTGGTGGATCGACCGCGAGTCGTTCAGATCGTGCGCGAAGAAGACCAGATCGCCCGGGAGCAGCTCGTTCCGCCTCGGGTGCGGACCGGTGTTCCACTGGTCGTTGGCGACGCGCGGCAGCTCGATCCCCACGCTCGCGTACGCCGCCTTCGTCAGGCCCGAGCAGTCGAACCGCCCGCCGTCCTCCGGCGTGCCGTCACCGCCCCACAGGTACGGCGTCCCCAGCCGCTTCTGGGCGAAGTCGATCGCCCCGGCGGCCTGCCGCGTCGGCGACAGGCGCCCGGCGGGCGCCGCGAAGCTCTTCTCCAGCTTCCGGATGACCTTCACGTAGTTCTGCGTCTCGCGGTACGGCGGCACGCCGTCGTACCGCACCACCGCGTAGGGGCCCGCGTTGTAGGCGGCCAGCATGTTGTCCGTCGGGTCGCCGGAGGCCCCCTTGACGTCCTTCGCCAGCGTGCAGTCGTACTTCGCCGCCGACGGGATCGCGTCGGCCGGGTCCCACACGTCGCGGTCCCCGTCGCCGTCGCCGTCGATGCCGTGGACCGCCCACGTGCCCGGGATGAACTGGGCGATGCCCTGCGCCTCCGCCGGGCTCTGCGCCCGGGGGTTCCAGCCGCTCTCCTGGAAGAGCTGGGCGGCCAGCAGCGCCGGGTTGAGCGCCGGGCAGTAGTTGCCCCACTTCTGCACCAGGGGCCGGTACGCCGCCGGCACCGCGTTCTTCGCCAGCGCGACCGTCCCGCCCCGCCCGCCGAAGAGGTTCGACGCGGCGCTGTACGTGCCCACCACGAGCAGCGCCAGGAAGCACATGACGAGTCCGACGCCGACCCCGATCGCCACCCATGCCTTCCGCACCCCTCAACCCTCCCCCATCCGAAAGGAGTTCACTGCCGATTCGGCCGCAACCGTGTCAGAATCCAAGTGAAGCGCATTTCCAACAACCCACCAGGGGCGGTGACACACCATGTTTCTGGCAGCCGAAAAGGGCGACATCACCACCATCATCGGCGGGATCGCTCCTGACTGGGGCCCGTTCGGGTCACTGGGCAACGAGGCCCGCGTGATGATCGAGGTCGTGATGGCCGTCGCCATCCTCCTCTGCCTCGGCATCGCCATCTGGGGCGCGGCCAAGCAGCGCATCGGCGCCACGGCGCTGCGCGACACCTTCAGCGCGGAGCAGGGCAAGGGCCTGATCGTGGCGGGCCTGACCGGGGTCTTCATCATCGGGTCCCTCGGCACGCTCTTCACGATCGTCTACGGCATGGCCGTGTAGCCGCCCGCCGCCCCGTCCGCCGTCCCCCGGGCGCCCTCCCCCACTCCCCCCGACCCCCCGGCCCCCGCCTCCCGGCGCCCGACTCCCGGGCGCACCGGCGCGCCTGACGGCGGGTCGGGAACCCGCCCGTACGCGGACCGGCGGCGGTACGCGTCCCGGCCGGTGGCCCGCTGGACGCCCCGTGAGACCCGCCACGTCCGTAGCGGTAGACGGGGCGGCGCACCGTCCGGGCGCCCCGCCCGCCGGCGCCGGACCCGCGGCGGACGGCGGGGCGCCGCGCCCCGCCGCGCCCGGAGGGCCGCCACCGCCCGGCCGGCCCCACCCACCAGGAAAAAGAGCACCGCAGCGATGCACCAGCCCAGGATCCGCCCCCCACTCCGGACGCCCTCCCGCCCCCACCGCCGCGGCGCAACCGGCGGCGCACGACGGCGTCACCGGACCGGGCACGCCGATGCGCCGCTCACGGTGCGGAAGCGATCCTGCACACACCGGCCCCACAACCGCCGCGGCGGAGTTAACGTCATGGAGAGGGCACGACGACAACCGGGCGTCGCCCGGGCGACCGAGAGGGCACGCGCACGATGAGCATCGGCGGCGATGGCGGGTACGGGGACGACGTCGTCGACGCGTACGACGGGCCCAGACGGCAGCCGGTCCGCGTGGGCCGCAGCATGGTGACGGTGGTGGGCGTCGTCGTCCTGCTGGTCGCGGCCCTCGCCTTCGCCAACAGGGGCGGAGGCGACGGCTCGCCGGGCGGCGGACAGAGCGTGCGCGACGACGCCCGGCCCACCGCCCCCACCGGCGAACGCCCCGTCACCGGCCGGTCGGGCGGCGTCCCCGCGGGCTTCCCCCGCACCGAGCAGGGCGCCCAGAGCGCGGCGGCCAACTACGCGGTGGCGCTGGGCGGTACGGGCATGTTCGAGACCGAGCACCGGCACATGCTCGTCGACGCCCTCTACACCCCCGAGGCCGCCGCCCGCGTCAAGGGCCTGCAGGACAAGGCGTACTCGCGGGCCTTCCTCGAGCGCCTGGGCCTCACCCCGCAGGGCGAGGCCCCCGACGGCATGACCTTCGTCTCGCGCACCGTCCCCGTCGGCACCAAGGTGGCGGAGTACGGGGACGACGGCGCCACCGTCGAGGTCTGGTACACGGGTCTGATCGGCATGGCCGGCGAGGAGTCGACCTTCCCCGTGACCACCACCTGGAAGACCTGGACCTTCCGGCTGCGCTGGACCGGATCGGACTGGAAGATCGCCGAGGACTCCCAGAAGGACGGCCCCGCCCCCGTGCCGGGCGACCTCCGGGCCTCCACAGCCGAGGACATCAGCAAGGCCGTCGACGAGTACGGAGGGTTCACCTATGCCCGTTGACCGAGCCGGCCGCCGCGCCCTGTCGCTCGCCGCGATCCTGGCGGGCGTACAGGCCGCGGGGCTCTGGCTGGCCACCCGTGCGGCCGCCGACCCCACCCCGTCCCCGCCGGCCGACGAGGAGCGGGACCGCAGCGAGTGCGAGATCGTCCCCGGCTCCGCCCGGGACGTCTGCGAGCAGGGCGAGAACGCCACCGGCGGCTCCGGCGGCGACGCCGACCCCCTGTCCACCCTCGACCCCCTCGCCTCCCTCGCCCGGGGCTGCGCCGACGCCGCCGCCTGGATCGTCGACAAGCTCTCCGAGGCCGTCTCCTCCACCGCCACCGTCGACTTCACCAACGCCGCCTTCCTGCGCCAGTACGCCGTCGTCTTCGCCGCCTCGACGATCCTCACCCTCGTCCTGTGGCTGCTGGCCGTCGCCAAGCGCGCCGTCCGCGGCATCCCCCTCACCGAGGCCCTCACCGAGGCCATCGGCTTCCTGTGGCTGACGGTCCTGGCCTCCGCCTTCACCCCCCTGATCCTCTACACCCTGGTCACCGCGACCGACGCCGTCACCGACGTGATCGCCGCGGGCGCCGGCTCCGACACCGACAAGTTCTTCGGCTCCTTCTCCGAGGCCCTCAAGAAGGGCGACGACATCGGCGGCGGGCCCGTCATGCTGATCGTCGTCTCCCTCGTCTCCGTCCTCGCCGCCGGCGTGCTCTGGCTCGAACTCGTCATCCGCGCCGCCCTGCTGTACGTCGGCGCCCTGCTGGGCACGGTCGTCTACGCCGGACTCGTCGACAAGAACCTGTGGGGCCACGTACGCCGCTGGGCGGGCATCATGATCGCGGTGATCCTCGTCAAGCCGGTCATCGTCATCGTCCTCGGCCTCGCCGGGGCGCTCGCCTCCGACGAGGGCCCCAACGCCTTCTCCGCGATCGTCTCCGGCCTGGCGATCATCCTGCTCGCCATCTTCGCCAGCGCCATGATCTACCGCTTCGTCCCCGGCTTCGGCGACGAGATCGTCCGCCAGCGCAACGCCAGCGCCGACCCCGCCTCCCGTACGGCCGCCGCCGTCGTCTCCTCCCCCGCCGCCATGCTGCGCCAGGGCATCAACACCCACAGCGCCCGCGGCGGCGCCGACGCGGGCGGCGGTGGCGGGCAGTCCGGCGCCACCCCCCGGCCCGCCAACCCGATGGCCGGCGGAGTGGCCGCCCACGCCTCGCGCGGCGCCCAGACCTCCCAGCCCACCGCGCCGCCCCCGCCCCGCACGGGCAGCGGTGGCGGCGGCACCAGCCCTCGCACCGGAGGTGATCGCGGGTGACGACCCCGTCCCACACCGTCGCACCGCGCCGCACGTACATGATCGGGCGCGCCCGTCCCAACGCCATCGTCGGCAGGAACCGGGAGACGGGCGAGATCGCGCTGATCATCGCGGGCGCCTTCCTCGGCATGATGAGCGGGCTCCTCGTTCCCGTCCTGTCGCTGCGCATCGCCCTGCTCGTCGGCTTCCCGCTGCTCGCCCTGGCCGCGGTGTACGTCCCCTACAACGGCCGTACGTACTACAGGTGGTTCGAGATCAACCGCAGCTACCGCCGCCTGCTGCGCCGCGGCACCACCTACCGCTCGGCCGCCGCCGAGGCCGGCACCCGGCTCGACGGCACCGAGGTGGACGTCCCGCCGCCCCCCGGCGTCGGCCGCGTCAACTGGCTGTCCGCGCCCTTCGGCCCCGACGAGATCGCCGTCCTCCTCCACGCCGACCGGCGCACCGTCACCGCCGCCATCGAGATCGAGGGACCGGGCGTGGGCCTGCGCGACAGCGAGGACCAGGAGGCCCTCGTCGACCGCTTCGGCACCCTCCTCAAGCACGTGGCCAACGGCGACGGCTTCGTCACCCGCCTCCAGATGCTCGCCCGCACCCTCCCCGCCGACCCCGACGCCCACGCCAAGGACGTCGCCCAGCGCGGCGACGAGCGGGCCGCGCCCTGGCTGCGGGACTCCTACGAGCAACTGCTGTCGATGGTCTCCACCTCCAGCGAGCAGCACCGCGCCTACCTCGTGGCCTGCATGCACTACACCCGCGACCTGGCCGCCGAGGCCACCGCGATCGCCAAGGCCACCCGCGCCTCCACCGGCCGCCGCCTCACCCGCGACGAGGGCCTGGCCGTCGTCATGGCCCGCGAGCTCACCGACATCTGCGCCCGCCTCACCGAGGCGGACATCAGGGTGCGGCAGCCGCTGGGCCAGGCCCGCGTGGCCTCCCTGATCCACTCCATGTACGACCCGGACCACCCCATCGACCACATCCAGGCCATGAGCCGCCGCAACGCCTGGCCCGCCGAGCTGGACGCCTCCGAGCCGACGCACCTCCAGGCCAAGACCCGCGAGTCCGCCACCCGCGCCCCCTGGTGCCACGCCACCGCCTGGGTCAAGGAGTGGCCGATGACCCCCGTGGGCGTCAACTTCCTGGCGCCGCTGCTCGTCCACACCCCCGACGTGATCCGCACCGTCGCCGTCTGCATGGACCTGGAGCCCACCGAGGTCGCCATCGAGCGCATGCTCACGGAGAAGACCAACGACGAGGCCGAGGCCAGCCGCGCCGCCAAGATGAACCGCACCGTCGACCCCCGCGACGTGGCCGCCCACAGCCGCGTCGACCAGCGCGGCCAGGACCTGGCCTCCGGCGCCGCCGGCGTCAACCTCGTCGGCTACATCACCGTCTCCTCCCGCAACCCCGACGCCCTGGCACGTGACAAGCGCACCATCCGGGCATCGGCCGGAAAGAGCTACTTGAAGCTGGAGTGGTGCGACCGCGAGCATCACCGTGCGTTCGTGAACACCCTGCCGTTCGCGACCGGCATCCGCCGCTGAGGAGGCGCAACCCACCATGGCCGCGTTCGATCCGCTGACCGCCGTCACCGACGCCTTCACCAGCTTCGTCTTCGGCAAGACCGAGACCACCCGCCTGCCCGTGCGCACCTCCACCGGCCAGGCGCAGGCCGTCTACCTGCCCACCGCCGCGCCCGGCCTGGGCGACTCCGGCGTGATCATCGGCCGCGAGGTCTACAGCGGCAAGGGCTACATCTACGACCCCTTCCAGCTCTACGGCCAGCAGCTCCCGGCCCCCCATTGGCTGGTCCTGGGCGAGTCCGGCAACGGCAAGTCGGCCCTGGAGAAGACCTACGTCCTGCGCCAGCTGCGCTTCCGCGACCGCCAGGTCGTCGTCCTGGACGCCCAGGGCGAGGACGGCGTCGGCGAGTGGAACCTGATCGCCGAGCAGATGGGCATCACCCCCATCCGCCTGGACCCGATGGCCGCGCTCGACCGGGGCATCCGCCTCAACCCGCTGGACCCGTCCATCACCACCACCGGCCAGCTCGCCCTGCTGCGCACCATCATCGAGGTCGCCATGGGCCACGGCCTCGACGAGCGCGCCGGCTTCGCCCTGAAGGTCGCCCACTCCTACGTCAACGAGACCGTCACCGGCCGCCAGCCCGTCCTCACCGACATAGTCGAGCAACTGCGCCACCCCGAACCGGAGTCCGCCGAGGCGATGAACGTCGCCCTGGAGGACGTCCGCGCCTGGGGCCTGGACGTGGCCCTCGTCCTCGACCGGCTGGTCGACGGCGACCTGCGCGGCATGTTCGACGGCCCGACGACCGTGGGCATCGACCTCGACGCGCCCCTGATCGTCTTCGACCTCTCCCACATCGACCGCAACTCCATCGCCATGCCGATCCTGATGGCCATCGTCGGCGTCTGGCTGGAGCACACCTGGATCCGCCCCGATCGCAGGAAGCGCATCTTCCTGGTCGAGGAGGCGTGGCACATCATCAACAGCCCGTTCGTCGCCCAGCTCTTCCAGCGCCTGCTGAAGTTCGGCCGGCGGCTCGGCCTGTCGTTCGTCGCGGTCGTCCACCACCTGTCCGACGTCGTCGACGGCGCGGCGGCCAGGGAGGCGGCCGCCATCCTCAAGATGGCCTCCACCCGCACCGTCTATGCCCAGAAGGCCGACGAGGCACGGGCCACCGGAAAGGTGCTGGGCCTGCCGCGCTGGGCCGTGGAGATCATCCCCACGCTCACCCCCGGCATCGCCGTCTGGGACGTCAACGGCAACGTCCAGGTCGTCAAACACCTGATCACCGAGGCCGAGCGCCCGCTGGTCTTCACCGACCGCGCCATGACGGAATCCTCCTCGCCGGACTCCTCGCCCGCCCCCTCGGCGGGCTCCTCCCCGCGCTCGTCCCTGGAGGACACCCTGGCCGACGACCTCGACGCCGAGACCGAGTCCCGCGCGGCCGCGATGGAACGGCTCGCACGCGCCGACGAGACGGTGGCCTGACGGTGGCGCGGGGCCGGGGCGGAGCACGAGGGGCGCGGGACGGCGGTACGGGTGCCCCGCCGGAGCGCGGCATCCCCGACGGCCTGCTGCTCGGCCTCATCGGCTTCCTGCTGGGTCTCACCACCCTGTGCTGGACGGCCGCCGGGCTGGCCGGCGTCCTCGCCCACGGCTCGTGGCCGCGGGGCGTCGCCTTCGTCGACACCCCGACGGCCATGCGCGCGCTCGTCTCCGAGCCGGGCGACCTGGCCGCCGCCTGGCCCGCCGCCGAGGCCGCCGCCCTGCCGGGCCCCGGCCTGTTCTGGGGGATCCTCGTCAGCCAGGCGATGGTCCTCACGGTCCTGGGCTTCTTCGTCGCCGGTACCGTCGCCCGCCGACGGGCCCTGCGCGCGGCCCGGCGCGCGGGCGCTCCGCCCGCGCCCGCGTCCGTGCCCCTGCCCGCGCCCCACGAGACGGCCACGGCGCCCCTCCCCGAGCCCGCGGCCCCCGAACCTCACGCCGAACCCCACGCCATCCCCGCGACGGCTCCAGCGCCCCCTCCGACGCCCGTACGGGCCCACCCCGTCCCCGAGGCGTTCTCCGGCCCGCCCGCAGGCATCGAGTACGGCACCACCCACGTCGGCCGCGCGGCCGACGCCCTGCGCGCCGCCCCCGGCGCCGCCCTCGTCGTGACCGCCGACCCCACCCTGTGGTCGGAGACCGTGGGGGCCCGCGCCAAGCTCGGCCCCGTCCACCTCTACGACCCGGACCAGCGCACCGACGCCCCCGTACGCCTGCGCTGGTCGCCCCACCACGGCTGCGAGGACCGCCGTACCGCCGCCGTCCGGGCCGCCGCCCTGCTCGCCCCCGTACGCAGCCCCGCCCGCGCGGACGCGGCCGTCCACGGCGCCGCCGAGACGCTCCTGGGATGCTGGCTCCACGCCGCGGCCGTCGCCGGCGAGCCGTTCCGCCAGGTCCACCGCTGGGCCGGCGCCACCGCGGGCTCCACCACCGAGGCCGTCCGGATCCTGCGCACGCACCCCAAGGCGGCGTCGGGCGCGGCGGGCGAGCTGGAGGCGACCCTGATCGCCCACCCGGAGCGCCGGGACGCCGCCGTCCACCTCATCCGCGGCGCACTGGCCGGCCTCTCCCGACTCCACGTCCGCAACGCCTGTACGGCATCCCGCGCGGATTCGGCCGCCCTGGAATCCTTTGCGGCCGAAGGGGGAACGCTCTATGTCGTGGGCGAAACCGTCGAGGACCCGCGCCGCGCCCCCGGCACGATGCCGCTCCTCACGGCTCTCACCGCGAGCGTGGTCGAGCACGGCCGCCGCATGGCCGCAGGGTCATCCGCCGGTCGGCTCGACCCACCACTCGCCCTCGTGCTCCACAACGTCGCGGCGGTGGCCCCCATCCCCCAGCTCCCCGACCTCCTGGTGAACGGCGAGGCGATGGGCATGCCCACCCTGGCGCTGCTCCGCTCCGAGGCGCAGGCGCACGTCTGGTGGCCGCGGCTCGCCGAGACCGGGCCGGCGGTGCCGAGGCCCACGCCGTGACCACCACCTGGGACCCTGCGGCGGCGGGCGTGCTGCGGCTGCCGTCCGGCCGGCTCGTCCGGGGCCGCGGACTGCGCCGTCCCCTCCCCGAGGGGCCTGCCCCCGCCTTCGCGCTGTACCTCCTGGGCCGGGAACCATCGGCCGTGGCATGGGAGTCCCGCTGGATCCACTGGCCCGACTTCCGGCTGCCGTCGGACCGCACGGCGGCCTCCGAGGCACTGCGCGAGGCATGGGAGCGAGCGGGGACCGAACGCGTCGAGATCGCCTGCGGCGGCGGATACGGCCGTACCGGTACGGCACTGGCCTGCCTCGCCGTACTGGACGGAATGCCGGGCCGCGAAGCCGTCGCCCACGTCAGGAGGCACTACTCCCCGCGTGCCGTCGAGACCCCCTGGCAACGCCGCTTCGTCCACCGCTTCCCGGCCTGACCCGGCACCGCCGGAGGGCTGCCCGCCGGACGCGAAAAAAGAAGAGGGGTGGCGCGGCCCCCGGAACCCAATCCCCGGACACCACACCACCCCGGACACACCAAAAAAGAGAGGGCCCCGCCGGCATGCCGGCGGGGCCCTCTCCACCCACATTGTTCGGCGGCGTCCTACTCTCCCACACGG
>NZ_JARVKV010000061.1 GCF_029813835.1 Streptomyces sp. DH37 | reverse complement strand
GGCCGGGCTGATCCCCCGGCCCGGCCCCGCACCCGCGTCCCGCGCGGTGTCCCCGCGGCTCACCCCCCGGCGGGCGGCGCGGCCCCCGGGCCGTCCTCCTGCGCCCGGCGCGGGGGCGGCGGGACCGTCGGGCTCAGCCGCAGCCAGAGCAGGAACAGCAGTCCCAGGGCGAGCATCGCCAGTCCGGTCCAGAGGTTGATGTTGATGTCCTGGGCCTTGGCCAGGTCCGCGTCGGAGACGAAGAACCCGGCGACGGTGACCAGGACGCCGTAGATCACGAACAGGAGGCCGATGACGCGGCGGATGTCGAACAGCCGGGCGGCGCTGGCCGAGGTCGCCTCCAGCTCCAGCTCCTCCTCCCGCCAGTCCTCGCCCAGGCCGCCGGTTCCGCCGGTTCCGTCCGGGCCGCGGGAGTCCCCCGGGCCCCGGTACTCGTGGGCGCCGTGCGGACCGTCGGTGCCGTTGGTGCCGTTCGTCACGGTGGATCACATCCTTCGGTGTGCGGTGCCGGTGTGCGGTGCGCGGGGCGCTCAGAAGGAGAACGGGATGTAGCAGAGGGCGGCGAGGACGATGGCGCCCCAGCCCAGCAGCGCGGGCCGGCGGTACCAGGCCTCGTCGCCCGCGGCCGGGGGCTCGGCCACGCCCGGGGCCCGGGTGCCGTACACCAGGCCGGCCAGCCGCTCGACGGGCTTGGGTTTGGTGAACGGGGTGAGGACGACCACGACGATCGCGCCGACGACGAAGGCGACGATGGCCGAGACGAAGTTGGCGCCCTGGTCGGAGGGGATGTCGACCAGCCCGCCCCGGTAGAACCAGAAGTAGTTGACCATCGCCGAGAGCGTGCCCGCCAGCAGCCCCCAGAAGCCGGCGGCGGCCGTCATCCGCTTCCAGAACATGCCGATGATGAAGACGGTGAACAGCGGCACGTTGAAGAAGGAGAACAGCGTCTGGAGGTAGTTCATGATGTTGCTGAACGTCGCCGCGATGAACGCCGTCCCCATGCCCAGCAGCACGCCGACGGCCGTGACCACGCGGGCGGTGGTCACGTAGTACGCGTCGGGGCGGCCCCTGACCAGGTAGGCCCTCCAGATGTCGTGGGTGAAGACGGTGTTGAAGGCGGAGACGTTGGCGGCCATGCCGGCCATGAAGGCGGCGAGCAGACCGGTCACCGCGATGCCCAGCACGCCGTTGGGCAGCAGGTCCCGCATCAGCAGGGGGACCGCCTCGTTGTACTCCAGACCGCTGCCCGGCCCGATGTCCGGCGCCACCACCAGCGCGACCAGACCGGGGATGACGACGATCGCCGGGATGAAGATCTTGGGGAAGGCGGCGATCAGCGGGGTGCGCTGGGCGGCGGAGAGGTTCTTGGCGGAGAGGGCGCGCTGGACCTCGGCGAAGTTCGTCGTCCAGTAGCCGAAGCTCAGGGCGAAGCCGAGGCCGAGCACGATGGTGAGCCAGTTGGCTCCCAGCGGGTTGTCCGAGCCGATGCCGGTCCCGCCCCAGGCGGAGACGAAGTTGCCGCCCTGCGAGGCGGTGAGCGAGTCGCGCAGCCCGCTCCAGCCGCCCACGCGGACCAGGGCGAGGACGGTCAGCGGGATCAGCCCGGCCAGGATGACGAAGAACTGCACGACCTCGTTGTAGATGGCCGAGGACAGGCCGCCCAGGGTGATGTAGAGCAGGACGAACAGGCCCGAGACCACGATGGACACCCACTGCGGCCAGCCCAGCAGCGCCTCCAGCACGATCGCCAGCGCATAGAGGTTGACGCCCGCGATCAGCACCGAGGCGGCCGAGAAGAGGATGCCGCTGAGCAGGTGGGACGAGGGCCCGAAGCGGTGCAGCAGGAACTCGGGGACCGAGCGCACCCGGGACCCGTAGTAGAAGGGCATCATCACCAGGCCCAGGAAGACCATGGCCGGGATGGCGCCCACCCAGTACCAGTGCACGGTGTAGACGCCGTACTGCGCGCCGTTGGCCGCCATGCCCAGGATCTCCAGGGCGCCGAGGTTGGCCGCGATGAAGGCGAGGCCGGTGACCCAGGCGGGCAGCGAGCGGCCGGAGAGGAAGAAGTCCAGGCTGGTCTTGATGCTGCGCCGGGCGGCGAACCCGACGCCCAGGACGACGATGAAGTAGATGGCCAGGATCGTGTAGTCGAGGGCGTTCGTGGGGAGCCGGAGATCCTGGGCCAACTGGTACGACGGCATGAGCAGGTCGCCTCCATGGCGTGACGGGGCCGTTGTGGGGTGGTCCCTTGACGTCAATGTTCACTCATGGTTTTTTATGTTCGATTATGTTTGGGTCGTAGTATAGGGAGACCCCACGTGAAAAAGACCTCGACCCGCCTCGCCGACGGTCGCGAACTCGTGTACTACGACGTTCGCGATGCCGCGGGACGCGATGCCGTGGACCGGCGCCCCCTGGACGCCGTGGCCACGGCGTCGGAGATCCGCCACGACCCGTTGCTCGACGAGTGGGTCGCCGTCACCGCGCACCGCCAGGCCCGTACGTACCACCCGCCGGCCGACGAGTGCCCGCTCTGCCCGTCCCGGAACGGCCGTCTGACGGAGGTTCCGGCCGAGGACTACGAGGTGGCCGTCTTCGAGAACCGCTTCCCGTCCCTGGCGGGCCCCCCGGGGCCGGCGGAGGCGGAGGACGACGGCGGTCTCCTCCCGCGCGCCCCGGGCGCCGGGCGCTGCGAGGTGGTGTGCTTCACCTCCGACCACGAGGCGTCCTTCGCCGACCTCACCGAGGAGCGGGCGGCCCTGGTCGTGGACGCCTGGACCGACCGCACCGCCGAACTGTCGGCGCTGCCCGGCGTCCGCCAGGTGTTCTGCTTCGAGAACCGGGGCCGGGAGATCGGCGTCACCCTCGGCCACCCCCACGGCCAGATCTACGCCTACCCCTTCGTCACCCCGCGCACCGCGCGGACGCTGCGCTCGGCCGCCGCCCACCGGGAGCGCACCGGCGGCAACCTCTTCGACGACGTCGTCGCCGCCGAGCGCGCCGACGGGCGGCGCGTGGTGCTGGACGCCGGGCACTGGACCGCCTTCGTGCCGCACGCCGCGCGCTGGCCGTACGAGGTGCACCTCTACCCCCGGCGGCGGGTGCCGGACCTGACGGCGCTGGACGAGGACGCCCGCGCCGAGCTCCCCGGGGTCTACCTGGAGCTGCTGCGGCGCTTCGACCGGATCTTCGGCCCCGGCGAGCCGCCGACGCCGTACATCTCCGGCTGGCACCAGGCGCCGCTGGGCCCGGAGGGTGAACGGGAGTGGTCCGGGCGGGCGGACTTCGCCCTCCACCTGGAACTCTTCACGATCCGCCGCACGTCCGGGAAGCTGAAGTACCTGGCGGGCTCGGAATCCGGCATGGGGGTCTTCATCAACGACGTGCCGCCCGAGACCGCGGCCGAACGACTGCGAGAGGTGGCGAGCGAGTGAGCGGCACGTATCTGGTGACCGGCGGGGCCGGTTACGTCGGGAGCGTCGTCGCGGCGCACCTGCTGGAGGCGGGGCACCGGGTGACCGTGGTGGACGACCTGTCCACCGGCTTCCGCGAGGGCGTGCCGGCGGGTGCGGACTTCGTCCGGGGACGGATCCAGGACGCCGCGGACTGGATCGACGGCTCCTACGACGCGGTGCTGCACTTCGCGGCCAGCTCCCAGGTCGGCGAGTCCGTCGTCCACCCCGAGAAGTACTGGCGCAACAACGTCGGCGGCACGATGGCGCTGCTGGACGCGATGCGCTCGGCCGGGGTGCGCACCCTGGTGTTCTCCTCCACCGCCGCCACCTACGGCGAGCCCGAGGAGGTCCCCATCACCGAGGGCTCCGTCACCGTGCCGACCAACCCCTACGGCGCCTCCAAGCTCGCCGTGGACCACATGATCGCCGGGGAGTGCGCGGCCCACGGCCTGGCCGCCGTCTCGCTGCGCTACTTCAACGTGGCGGGCGCGTACCGCAGCGCGCACGGCGCCCTCGGCGAGCGGCACGACCCCGAGTCGCACCTCATCCCGCTGGTGCTCCAGGTCGCGCTCGGGCAGCGGGAGTCGATCTCGGTCTACGGCGACGACTACCCCACCCCCGACGGCACCTGCGTCCGCGACTACATCCACGTCGCCGACCTCGCCGAGGCTCACCTGCTGGCCCTGGACGCCGCCGAGCCGGGCGAGCACCTGGTGTGCAACCTCGGCAACGGCAACGGCTTCTCCGTCCGCGAGGTGATCCGCACGGTCCGCGAGGTCACCGGCCACCCCATCCCCGAGACGGTGGCGCCGCGCCGCGGCGGCGACCCGGCGTTCCTGGTCGCCTCGGCGGACCGGGCCAGGGAGCGGCTGGGCTGGCGGCCCTCCCGCGCGGACCTGAGGGACATCGTCGCCGACGCCTGGGCCTTCGCCCGGGGCAGGGCGCTGGAGAACACCCCGGGAGGCGCGGCGTGAACGGGACCGTGGACCCGGAGGCGGAGGCCGAGGCGCTGGACGCGGCGCAGACGGCGGAGGCGGCCGACGGCTTCCGCGCGGTCCACGGCGGCGAGCCCGCCGGGATCTGGGCCGCGCCGGGCCGCGTCAACCTCATCGGCGAGCACACCGACTACAACGACGGCTTCGTCATGCCGTTCGCCCTGCCGCACACCACCCGGGTGGCGGCGGTCCGCCGCGACGACGGCGTGCTCGGCCTCCACTCGGCCGAGGCGTCCGGCGGCACGGTGCGCCTGTCCGTCGAGAAGCTCGCCCCCGGCGGGCCCGACGGCTGGGCCGCGTACCCGGCCGGCGTGGTGTGGGCGCTGCGCGAGGCCGGCCTGCTGTCCGGCCGGGACGGGGGCGCCGACCTGTACGTCCGCAGCGACGTGCCCGCCGGCGCGGGCCTGTCCTCCTCGGCCGCCCTGGAGGTGGCCACGGCGGCGGCGCTGAACGACCTGTACGGCCTGGACCTGCCCCCCGAGCGGATCGCCCGGCTCTGCCAGCGGGCCGAGAACGACTTCGTCGGCGTCCCCTGCGGGATCATGGACCAGATGGCGTCGGCCTGCTGCACGGCCGGGCACGCGCTCCACCTGGACACCCGCGACCTGGCCACCCGCCAGGTCCCGTTCGACCTGGCGGCGGCGGGCCTGCGGCTGCTGGTGGTGGACACCCGGGTCAAGCACGCGCTGGGCGACGGCGAGTACGCCCGGCGCCGGGCGGGCTGCGAGGAGGCCGCGGCGGCCCTGGGGGTCGCGGCCCTGCGCGACGTGCCGTACGGGGAGCTGGACGCGGCGCTGGCCCGGCTGGCCGATCCGGCGCTGCGGCCCCTGGTGCGCCACGTGGTCACCGAGGACCGGCGGGTCGAGGAGGTCATCGCCCTCCTCGACGCCGGCGATCCCCGCTCCATCGGCCCGGTCCTGACCGCCGGTCACGCCTCGCTGCGCGACGACTTCGCCGTCTCCTGCCCCGAGCTGGACCTGGTGGTGGAGACGGCGAACGCGGCGGGCGCGCTGGGCGCCCGGATGACCGGCGGCGGCTTCGGCGGCTCGGCGGTGGTCCTGGTGGAGGCGGCCGGGGCGGAGGAGGTCGGCGCGGCGGTCGCCGACGCGTTCGACGCGGCGGGCCACCGGGCCCCGCGGCTGTTCGAGGCGGTGCCCTCCCGGGGGGCGCGCAGGCTGGACGGGTGAGGACGGCGGCCTGCGGGGCGGCACGTCCGGCGCGGTGATCGGATCACGTCCCGAACGGTCGCCCCGCATCGCACAGGAGGCCGCGGACCGTGCCCGTTCGGTCGGCCGAGGGGGCGTGGACGGTCAGTTTTCACCAATCCGCCTCCCCCGCCGGACCCCCGCCGTACGCTGATGGGCAGCGCCGGCGGGGGCCGGTGCCCGTCAGGGGGCGGCACACGCCGGATGCGACGCCCGGGGGCGGGGTACGAGCAGGGCACGGCGGCGGCCGTGCGGTCCACCGGTTCCCGTACCGGGCGCCGTGCCCGGCGCGGGCGGGTCTTTTCGGCGGCAGGGGGTGTGCGTGCAACGTATCCGGGTTCTCGTGGTGGACGACCACCGCATATTCGCCGAGTCGCTCGCCGCGGCACTCGCGGTGGAGCAGGACGTGGAGGTGGCCGCGGCGGGCAGCAGCCCCGCGGCGCTGCGCGCCCTGGAGCGGGGGGCGGCCGACGGCCGCCGCTTCGACGTCCTGCTGATCGACGCCGACCTGGGCGGCGCGCCGCCGGATGCGGGCGAGGCGCCGCCGCCGGATCCGTCCGCCGACGCCCCGGCCGCGGACGACGGGATCGCCCTGGTCTCGCGGGTCCACACCGCCCACCCCGCCGTCCGCACCGTCGTGCTCGCCGAGCGCGACGACGCGCGCCGCGCGGCGGCCGCCCTCCAGGCGGGGGCGTCGGGCTGGGTCGCCAAGGACTGCTCGCTCTCCCGGCTGCTCCAGGTGGTCCGGGGCGTGCTGCGCGGGGAGACGCACCTGCCGCCCGCGCTGCTGACCGGGGTGCTGCGCGAGCTGACCGCGACCCGCAGGCACCGCACCGAGAGCGAGCGGCTGGTGGAGTCGCTGACCCCGCGCGAGCGCGAGGTGCTGCGCTGCATGGTCGCCGGGCTGGGCCGCAAGGCGGTGGCCGAGCGGCTGTACCTGTCCCCGCACACCGTCCGCACCCACATGCAGAACGTGCTGGGCAAGCTCGGGGTGCACTCCACCCTGGCCGCGGTGGCGCTGGCCCGCCGGGCGGGCGTCGGACCGGCGGACCTGGAGCACGTGACGACGTGACGCCCGCCATGGCAGGGGCATGACACGCGAAGGCGCCGGGTGCGCGCGTCCGCCGGGCCGTCAGGGGAGGTTGTCGAAGGGCGCGGTGAGCTGCCGCAGCAGCCCGGCCAGTTCGTCGCGCTGGAGCGGCGAGAGCTCGGAGAGGATGGCCCGCTCGTGCTCCAGCAGTCCGGCCAGGGCCCGGTCGGCCCGGTCGCGTCCGGCCTCCGTCAGCCGGACCAGGACGCCGCGCCGGTCGCTGGGGTCGGGCAGCCGCTCCACCAGCCCCTTCTTCGCCAGCCGGTCGATGCGGTTGGTCATGGTCCCGGAGGTGACCAGGGTCTGGGTGAGGAGCTGGCCGGGGGAGAGCTGGTAGGGGGCGCCCGCCCGGCGCAGCGCGGTCAGCACGTCGAACTCCCAGGGCTCCAGCCCGTGCTCGGCGAAGGCGATGCGGCGGGCCCGGTCGAGATGGCGGGCGAGCCTGCTGACCCGGCTGAGCACCTCCAGGGGTTCCACATCGAGATCGGGGCGCTCGCGGCGCCATGCTGCCACCAGTCGGTCGACCTCGTCCTGCATGCGGCCAGTGTAGTAGTTCTGTCGATGTGAAGTCTCTTGACATCAAGATAAGGGGCGGTGGAGGCTCCTCCCATGGACTCCGCCGACCTCCCCCGGAGCGGCGCCGGTCCGGTGTGGGACCCCGAGCAGTACCGCCGCCACGCCGGCCCCCGCCTCCGCCCGCTGTACGACCTGCTCGCCCGTGTCCCCGACCTCCCCTCGCCCCGGCCGCGCGTCGCCGACCTGGGCTGCGGCCCCGGCGGCCCGACCGCGCTGCTCGCCGAACGCTGGCCCGCGGCGCGGATCACCGGCTACGACCTGTCCGAGGCCATGCTCGCCGAGGCCCGCGCGTACGCCGGGCCCACCGCCTCGGGCGGGAGCGTGGACTTCGTCCGCGCCGACCTGGCGGCCTGGCGCCCCGGCCTCCCGCACGACCTGATCGTCTCCAACGCCGCCCTGCACTGGGTTCCGGGTCACGCCGCGCGCTTCCCCGCCTGGCTCGGCGCCCTGCGCCCCGGCGGCGTCCTCGCCTTCCAGGTCCCCGGCAACTTCACCGCCCCCAGCCACACCCTGCTCGACGGGTTGCGCGCCTCCCCGCGCTGGCGCGACCGCCTCGGCCCCGGCGCCGGGCGCGCGCCCGTCCTGGAACCGGCCGAGTACGCCGAGGCGCTGGCCGGGCCGGGCTGCGAGGCGGACGTGTGGGAGACGACGTACGTGCACGTCCTCACCGGCGAGGACCCGGTGCTGGAGTGGACCAAGGGCACCGCCCTGCGCCCGGTGCTCACCGCCCTCGACGGCGACCCGGCGGCGCGCGACGCCTTCCTCGCCGAGTACCGCGACCTGCTGCGCGAGGCCTACCCGCCGGGCCCGCACGGCACCCTCTTCCCGTTCCGCCGGATCTTCGCGGTCGTCCGCGGGAACGCCTGACGGCGCGGGCGCACCCGGGAACCCGCCCGGAACCGCGGGAGGAGACACCGCGACCGGAGCGTTCGGCCACGTCCGGCTCGCCGCCCCGCGCGCCTTCGCCGCGGTCGGACTAGCTGCGGCGGTGGCCTATCAGCCGGGGCTTCTGCTCCAGCCCGTCCAGGCCGTGCCAGGCCAGGTTGACCAGGTGGGCGGCCACCTCGGGCTTGTCGGGCTTGCGGACGTTCAGCCACCACTGGCCCGTCAGGGCCACCATGCCCACCAGGGCCTGGGCGTACAGCGGCGCCAGCTTCGGGTCGAAGCCGCGCGCCTCGAACTCCAGGCCCAGGATGTCCTCCACCTGGGTGGCGATGTCGCTGATCAGCGACGCGAAGGTGCCCGTCGACTGGGCGACGGGCGAGTCGCGCACCAGGATGCGGAAGCCGTCGGTGTACTGCTCGATGTAGTCCAGCAGCGCGAACGCCGCCTGCTCCAGCAGTTCGCGCGGGTGGCCGCCGGTCAGCGCGCCCGTCACCATGTCCAGCAGCCGGCGCATCTCCCGGTCGACCACGACCGCGTACAGCCCCTCCTTGCCGCCGAAGTGCTCGTATACCACCGGTTTGGAGACCCCGGCCTTGGCCGCGATCTCCTCCACCGACGTGCCCTCGAAACCTCGTTCGGCGAAGAGCGCGCGACCGATGTCCAGCAGCTGCTCGCGGCGCTCCTTCCCCGTCATCCGGCGGCGGGTCCGCCGCCGGTTGGGGCCCGCGGGCCTGCCCTTGGTACTGCTGTCGTCGGTCGCCACTCCTCCATCATGCCGCTTCGGCGGCCTCCTGCTGGCGGCGGGCGTTGATCCGCTTCTGCGACGGCCAGCGCACGTCGTACGCCCAGCCGGCCTTCTCGAACCAGCGGATCAGCCGCGCGCTGGAGTCGATCTGCCCCTTCAGCACCCCGTGCCGGGCGCAGGTCGGGTCGGCGTGGTGCAGGTTGTGCCAGGACTCGCCGCAGGAGAGCACCGCCAGCCACCACACGTTGCCCGAGCGGTCGCGCGACTTGAACGGGCGCTTGCCGACGGCGTGGCAGATGGAGTTGATCGACCAGGTGACGTGGTGCAGCAGCGCCACCCGCACCAGCGAGCCCCAGAAGAAGGCGGTCAGCGCGCCCTGCCAGCTCATCGTGACCAGCCCGCCGACCACCGGCGGGATCATCAGCGACACGGCCGTCCACAGCACGAACTGGCGGGAGATGCGGCGGATCACCGGGTCCCTGACCAGGTCCGGGGCGTACTTGTGCTGCGGGGTCCGCTCCTCGTCGAACATCCAGCCGACGTGGGCCCACCACAGGCCCTTGAGCAGGGCGGGGACGGTCTCGCCGTAGCGCCAGGGGGAGTGGGGGTCGCCCTCGGCGTCGGAGAACTTGTGGTGCTTGCGGTGGTCGGCGACCCAGCGCACCAGCGGGCCCTCCACCGCCATCGACCCGGCGATCGCCAGCGCGACGCGCAGGGGCTTCCTCGCCTTGAAGGCGCCGTGGGTGAAGTAGCGGTGGAAGCCGATGGTGATGCCGTGGCAGCCCAGGAAGTACATGCCGACCAGCAGGCCGAGATCCAGCCAGCTCACCCCCCAGCCCCAGGCGAGCGGAACCGCGGCCACCAGGGCGACGAAGGGGACGGCGATGAAGAGCAGCAGGGTGATCTGCTCGACGGAGCGGCGCTGCTCGCCGCTGAGCGTGGCCGAGGGGAGCGGGCTCTCGGGGGCCGCGACGGACGCGGCCGGGGCTTCGGAGTTCGTGCGGAGCACGTCCGGACCAATGGTCATAGATGACTCTCGTTTGAAGCTGGGGGACGGGGATCGCTTACTTACGGTGCCGTAACCTACGGCATCGTAAGTATGGCATTCCTGAGTGAACCGGCAAGGGGGCCGCATGGTGGACGGGATGATCCACGCACCCCCGGGGCGGCCTATCCTGGTGGTCGTCGGACAACGCGGTCCGTGACCTGCCAGAAGCATCGCCGCAAGGAGCCGCACCTGTGAGCAGTGCCGACACCTCCCCGAACTCCGGTGGTACGAACCCTGCCTCCGGCGGAGAGGTCCCCGCGCCGGGCCTTCCGGGTACCCCGGACGCCCGCAAGGAATCCAGCAGCCCCGAAACCAGTCCTGAAACCACCCCCGAGACCAGCGCCGAGACCAGCGCGGCCCTGCGGGCCGACATCCGCCGGCTGGGTGACCTGCTCGGCGAGACCCTGGTACGCCAGGAGGGCGCCGAGCTGCTGGAACTCGTCGAACGCGTACGCGCCCTGACCAGGACCGACGGCGAGGCCGCCGCGGCCCTGCTCAGCCGGACCGATCTCGCCACGGCGACCAAGCTCGTCCGGGCCTTCTCGATCTACTTCCACCTCGCCAACGTCACCGAGCAGGTCCACCGGGGCCGCGAACTGCGCGCCCGCCGGGCCGCCGAGGGCGGCAACCTCGCCCGCACCGCGGACATGCTCAAGGACGCCGACCCCGCCCACCTCAGGGAGACCGCCGGGAACCTGGGAGTGCGGCCCGTCTTCACCGCCCACCCCACCGAGGCCGCCCGGCGGTCGGTGCTCACCAAGCTCCGCAAGGTCGCCGAGCTGCTGGAGAACACCGACCCCAACGAGCGCCGCCGAACCGACCTGCGGCTCGCCGAGAACATCGACCTGATCTGGCAGACCGACGAGCTGCGCGTGGCGCGCCCCGAGCCGGCCGACGAGGCGCGCAACGCCGTCTACTACCTCGACGAGCTGCACCGCGACGCCGTCGGCGACGTCCTGGAGGACCTCGCCGCCGAGCTGGAGCGCGCCGGGGCCCCGCTCCCGCCCGCGACCCGCCCGCTCACCTTCGGCACCTGGATCGGCGGCGACCGCGACGGCAACCCCAACGTCACCCCCGCCGTCACCTGGGAGGTGCTGCTGCTCCAGCACGAGCACGGCATCAAGGACGCCCTGGAGCACATCGACGGGCTGCGCGCCGCCCTGTCCAACTCCCTGCGCATCAGCGGCGCCACACCGGAGCTGCTGGACTCCCTCCAGCGCGACCTCGAACTCCTCCCCGAGATCAGCCCCCGCTACAAGCGGCTCAACGCCGAGGAGCCCTACCGGCTCAAGGTCACCTGCATCCGGCAGAAGCTGATCAACACCCGCGAGCGCCTGGCCGAGGGCGACCCGCACGTGCCCGGCCGCGACTACCTGGGCACCGGCGAGCTGCTGGAGGACCTGGCCCTCGTCCAGAACTCCCTGCGCGAGCACCGCGGCTCGCTGGTCGCCGACGGCCACCTGGAGCGCGTCGTGCGCACCCTGGCCGCCTTCGGCCTCCAGCTCGCCACCATGGACGTGCGCGAGCACGCCGACGCCCACCACCACGCGCTCGGGCAGCTCTTCGACCGGCTCGGCGAGGAGTCCTGGCGCTACGCCGACATGCCGCGCGACTACCGGCAGCGGCTGCTCGCCAAGGAGCTGCGCTCCCGCCGGCCGCTCGCCCCGCAGCCGGCGCCGCTGGACGCCGCCGGGGCCAAGACCCTCGGCGTCTTCGAGACGGTCCGCAGGGCGCTGGACACCTTCGGGCCCGAGGTCATCGAGTCGTACATCATCTCCATGTGCCAGGGCGCCGACGACGTGTTCGCCGTCGCCGTGCTGGCCCGCGAGGCGGGCCTGATCGACCTGCACGCCGGCTGGGCGCGCATCGGCATCGTGCCGCTGCTGGAGACCACCGACGAGCTGAAGATCGCCGACGAGCTGCTCGACTCGATGCTGTCGGACCCCTCCTACCGGCGGCTGGTCGCCCTGCGCGGCGACGTCCAGGAGGTCATGCTCGGCTACTCCGACTCCTCGAAGTTCGGCGGCATCACCACCTCCCAGTGGGAGATCCACCGGGCCCAGCGGCGGCTGCGCGACGTCGCCCACCGGCACGGGGTGCGGCTGCGCCTGTTCCACGGCCGCGGCGGCACCGTGGGCCGCGGCGGCGGCCCCACCCACGACGCGATCCTCGCCCAGCCCTGGGGCACCCTGGAGGGCGAGATCAAGGTCACCGAGCAGGGCGAGGTCATCTCCGACAAGTACCTCCTCCCGTCGCTGGCCAGGGAGAACCTGGAGCAGACCGTCGCCGCCACCCTCCAGGCGTCCGCGCTGCACACCGCGCCCCGCCAGTCCGACGAGGCGCTGGCCCGCTGGGACGCGGCGATGGACACCGTCTCCGACGCCGCCCACGACGCCTACCGCGCCCTGGTGGACGACCCGGACCTGCCCGCGTACTTCTTCGCCTCCACCCCCGTGGACCAGCTCGCCGACCTCCACCTGGGCTCCCGCCCCTCGCGCCGCCCGGACTCCGGCGCGGGCCTGGAGGGGCTGCGGGCCATCCCGTGGGTCTTCGGCTGGACGCAGTCGCGGCAGATCGTGCCCGGCTGGTTCGGCGTGGGCACCGGCCTGAAGGCGGCGCGCGAGGCGGGGCTCGACGGCGTGCTGGACGAGGCGTACGAGCGCTGGCACTTCTTCCGCAACTTCCTGTCCAACGTCGGGATGACGCTGGCCAAGACCGACCTGCGGATCGCCCGGCACTACGTGGAGACGCTGGTGCCCGCCGAGCTGCGGCACATCTTCGCCACCATCGAGGCCGAGCACGAGCTGACGGTGCGCGAGGTGCTGCGGATCACCGGCGAGCGGGAGCTGCTGGACTCCAACCCGGTGCTCAAGCAGACCTTCGCCATCCGCGACGCCTACCTGGACCCGATCTCCTACCTCCAGGTCACGCTCCTGGCCCGGCAGCGCGAGGCCGCCCAACGCGGCGAGGAGCCCGACCCGCTGCTGAGCCGGGCCCTGCTGCTGACGGTCAACGGCGTCGCGGCGGGCCTGCGCAACACCGGCTGACGCGCGCGCCGCGCCGGACGCGGACGAACGGGCGAAGGGCCCCTCTCCCACCCGGGAGAGGGGCCCTTCGCTCGGTCCCCGCAGGCCCGCGGCGGTACGGCCGCGGGCCCCGGCGGGTCAGCCCTGGACGGCCTTGCGGCGGCGCATCGCCAGGTACGAGCCCGCACCCAGCAGCGCCGCGGCGGCCGCCGCGAGCGCGGCGACGGGGGCCTCGGAGCCGGTCTCGGCCAGGTTGCCGCCGTTGGGCGACTCGCCCGGGTTC
This sequence comes from Streptomyces sp. DH37, assembly GCF_029813835.1. Taxonomy (GTDB): domain Bacteria; phylum Actinomycetota; class Actinomycetes; order Streptomycetales; family Streptomycetaceae; genus Streptomyces. The sequence goes on along the minus strand of NZ_JARVKV010000061.1, from coordinate 29,951 downwards.
TCGCCGTCGCCGGCGGTCTCGCCCGTGCTGCCGCCGGTGGTCTCCCCGGAGCCGCCGGTGGTGCCCTCGGTGGTGTCACCGGTGGTCTCGCCGGTCGAGCCCTCGGTGGTCTCACCGGTGGTCTCGCCCGTGCTGCCGCCGGTGGTCTCCTCGGAGCCGCCGGTGGTGCCCTCGGTGGTCTCGCCGGTGGAGCCCTCGGTGGTGTCACCGGTGGTGCCCTCGGTGGTGTCCCCGGTGGTCTCGCCGGTCGAGCCCTCGGTGGTGTCGCCCGTGGTGCCCTCGGTGGTGTCCCCGGTGGTCTCGCCGGTCGAACCGCCGGTGGTGCCCTCCGAGGTGCCGCCGGTGGTCTCCGAGGCGGGGCAGGTGTGGGACAGGTTGAACTTCTCGAGGCTTCCGCCCTTGACCTCGGCCTCGATGTCGACGAGCTTCGCCCCGGGCTCCGACGCCACGTACGCGTGCTTGTCGGACGGCGGGCCGAAGTCGGTGATCGTCTGGGTGCCGCCGGGCTCGAAGGTGACCGTGAGCTTCACGAACACGGACTTGTTGCCGGGCAGGACGAAGTGCCAGCCGTCCTTGTCGTCCGGGACGGTGGGGCAGTCGTCCTCCTGCGGCGCCGCGCCGTCGCCCTCGGTGGCGGTACGGGGCAGTGGCTGACGCAGTTCGGGGGAGTAGGTGTCCGTCGCGAAAGCGGGGGCGGCCGGGGCCAGCATCATGCAGGCCGCTGCGGCCACCGCTGCCGCGCGCGTCGGAGTGAGGATGCGCATGAACTACCACCTTCGGTGGCGGGGGACATCAAGGACATGTGGGGGATGAGAGGGGGGTGGCCGTAGCCTGTCCCGCCCGACGGGTCCGGTCAAGCGCGATGCGTCACATCTGTTGCCGTACGCCACTCTTGTCCCAGAAGGCGTCGTATAACAATCAGGTTAATCTCAAGATCCACATGATTGGATCGGAGGGGGCCGGAAAAGCGCAGCTCACAGCAGCGCGAACACCGCACCCGTCAGCGCGACCCCCAGCAGCCCGGCCGCCCACGCCGTGCGCCGCATCCGCAGGCCCCCGGCGATCACCGGCGAGGCCAGCACCAGGGAGCCCGCCAGCGGCAGCCACGCGTACAGCACCCCGGCGGTGCCGGTGCGCACCACCGTCTCCCCGCCGCCCGTGCCGCCCTCGCCGCCGCCCGTGCCCCCGGAGGCCGGCCACAGGGCGGCCGGGATCCGTTCCCCGGCCTCGTGCGAGACCGGCGCGTCGACGGCGACCCGGGCGCGCGCACCCGCGCCGCCGCCCTCCGGCGCGAACGGCCCCGTGCACGTCCACCCGTCGCACTCCTCGACGGTCACCGTGCCGCGCACCGCGCCGCGGCCGGCCACCGCCTGCCGCGTGCCGTCGAGGGAGGTCCACACGCCGGCCATCAGCAGCACCGTCGCGACCACGCCCATCAGCGCGGCCCTCGCCAGCAGCAGCAGGCCGTACGCGCTCTCGCCGGCCCGGCGCACCGGACCGCGCCTGACCGGGGGGCCGGGGAACCCAGGAGACATGGCGGCGATCCTGGAACACGGGGGGCGGAGGGTCAACCTCCGTGCGCCCCCGTCCGCGGGGCCCGCCTCAGGAGTTGTAGGTGCCCTGCGCCCGTTCCAGGCCGTCCACCAGCAGGCACTCCACGGCGTCCGCGGCCCGGTCCACGAGGTAGTCCAGTTCCTTGCGCTCGGTGGAGGAGAAGTCCTTCAGCACGAAGTCGGCCACCGGCATCCGGCCCGGCGGGCGGCCGATGCCGAAGCGCACCCGGTGGTAGCCGGGCCCGAGCGACTTGGTGAGGGACTTCAGCCCGTTGTGGCCGTTGTCGCCGCCGCCCTTCTTCAGCCGCAGCGTCCCGTAGTCGATGTCCAGTTCGTCGTGGACCACGACCAGCTGCTCCAGCGGCACCTTGTAGAAGTCGCGCAGCGCGGTGACGGGACCGCCGGAGAGGTTCATGTACGACATCGGCTTGGCCAGCACCACCCGGCGGCTCCCGGCGCCCGGAGCGCCCAGCCGGCCCTCCAGGACCTGCGCCCGCGCCCGGTGGGTCCTGAACTTCCCCCCGATCCGCCCGGCGAGCAGGTCGGCGACCATGAACCCCACGTTGTGCCGGTTCGCCGCGTACTCCGGGCCGGGGTTGCCCAGGCCCACCACCAGCCAGGGGGCGTCGGCGTCGCTCATCGTCGTCCTCTCCTACAGCGGACCTACGGGGGGAAGCACCACGCCGGCCGCCGCCCCGCGCCCACGGGGCGGGGCGGCGGCCGGGAGGAGCGGGCCGCGGGTCACTCCGCGGCGGACTCGCCCTCGGCGCCCTCGCCCTCGGCGGCCTCGGAGGCCTGGGCGGCCAGCACGTTGAGGACGACGGTGTCCTCCTCGACGGCCAGCGAGGAGCCCTTGGGCAGCGGGATGTCCTTGGCCAGGACGGAGTCGCCCGCGGCCAGGCCCTCGATGGAGACGGTCACGGACTCCGGGATGTGGGTGGCCTCGGCCTCGACCGGCAGCGTGTTCAGCACGTGCTCCAGCAGGTACTGGCCCGGGGCCAGCTCGCCCTCGGTGTGGACCGGGATCTCGACGGTGACCTGCTCGCCCCGCTTGACCACCAGCAGGTCGATGTGGACCAGGAAGCCGCGGATGGCCTCGCGCTGCACGGCCTTGGGGATCACCAGCTCCTGGCGGCCCTCGATGTCGAGCGTGATCAGCACGTTCGAGGTCTTCAGGGCCATCATCAGGTCGTAGCCGGGAAGGGCCACGTGGACCGGCTCGCCGCCGTGCCCGTAGACGACACCCGGGATCTTGTCCTCGCGGCGCAGACGGCGGGACGCACCCTTGCCGAACTCCTTGCGGACCTCGGCGGAAATCTTGACGTCGGCCATGACGCACTCCTCGTCTCTCATGTCGGTTCTGTGGCGGTTGCCAGAGCTACTCGGCCACGACTGACCTGCTGCGAAGAGCGCGCCGATAACGGATCACCGTGCCACCGCGGGCACGGCTCCCTCGCCGAGCAACTCCACGAGTCTACCGCCCCCGCAACACCGGACCGGACACGGCCGGGGCGCCGCCCCGGGCCTCCGCCCGGCGCGGCGCCCCGGCCGAACCGTTACGCCTGCTCGTCGAAGAGGCTCGTCACCGAGCCGTCCTCGAACACCTCGCGCACCGCGCGGGCGATCGTCGGCGCCATCGACAGCACCGTGATCTTGTCGACCTCCACCTCGCTCGGCGTCGGCAGGGTGTTGGTGAAGATGAACTCGCTCACCTGCGAGTTCTTCAGCCGGTCCGCCGCCGGGCCGGACAGCACGCCGTGGGTGGCCGCCACGATGACGTCCTCGGCGCCGTTGGCGAACAGCGCGTCCGCCGCCGCGCAGATCGTGCCGCCGGTGTCGACCATGTCGTCCACCAGCACGCACACCCGGCCCCGCACGTCGCCGACGACCTCGTGGACGGTGACCTGGTTCGCCACGTCCGGGTCGCGGCGCTTGTGCACGATCGCCAGCGGCGCGCCCAGCCGGTCGCACCAGCGGTCGGCGACCCGCACCCGGCCCGCGTCCGGCGAGACCACCGTCAGCTTGGAGCGGTCCACCTTGCCGCCCACGTAGTCCGTCAGCACCGGCAGCGCGAACAGGTGGTCCACGGGGCCGTCGAAGAAGCCCTGGATCTGGTCGGTGTGCAGATCCACCGTCAGGATCCGGTCCGCGCCGGCGGTGGCCAGCAGGTCGGCGACCAGCCGCGCCGAGATCGGCTCACGGCCGCGGTGCTTCTTGTCCTGCCGCGCGTAGCCGTAGAACGGGACGATCACGGTGACGCTGCGGGCCGAGGCCCGCTTGAGCGCGTCCACCATGATCAGCTGCTCCATGATCCACTTGTTGATCGGGGCGGTGTGGCTCTGCATCAGGAAGCAGTCGGCGCCACGGGCGGACTCCTGGAAGCGCACGTAGATCTCGCCGTTGGCGAAGTCGAACGCCTTCGTCGGGACCACGCTGACACCGAGATGCCCCGCGACCTCCTCCGCCAGACTGGGGTGGGCGCGGCCGGAGAAGAACATCATTTTCTTCTGGCCGGTCGTCTTGATCCCGGTCACAACACAATCTCCTTGCGAGCATCGATTCGTCGGGGCGCACCACGGTGTGCGCTTCTCACGGTACGCCCTGCCCAGCGCTTTTCCGCCAGGTCATCCCCCCGCCACCGGGCCGTCGCCGCCCTCCCCGCCGGCGGCCTGCGCCGCCCGCGCGGCGGCGCTCCCGGGGCGCTTGCGGGCCACCCAACCGGCGATGTTGCGCTGCTGGCCGCGCGCGACGGCCAGCGAACCGGGCGGCACGTCCTTGGTGATCACGGACCCGGCGGCGGTGTAGGCGCCGTCCCCCACCGTGACAGGAGCCACAAACATGTTGTCCGACCCCGTACGGCAGTGGGAGCCGATCGTGGTGTGGTGCTTGTTCACCCCGTCGTAGTTCACGAAGACGCTGGCGGCGCCGATGTTCGTGTACTCGCCGATCGTCGCGTCGCCCACGTACGACAGGTGCGGCACCTTCGTGCCCTCGCCGACCTCGGCGTTCTTCATCTCCACGTACGTGCCGGCCTTCGACTTCGGCCCCAGCCTCGTCCCGGGCCGCAGGTACGCGTACGGGCCCACCGAGGCGCCCGGCCCGATCTCCGCCGAGTCGGTCACCGCGTTGACCACCACCGCGCCCTCGCCGACGGAGGTGTCCGTCAGCCGCGCGTTCGGGCCCACCTCGCAGCCCGCGCCCAGGTGCGTGGACCCCAGCAGCTGCGTGCCCGGGTGCACCAGCGCGTCCGGCTCGTACGTCACCGTCACGTCCAGCCACGTCGACGCCGGGTCCACCACCGTCACGCCGGCCAGCATCGCCCGCTCCAGCAGCCGCTCGTTCAGCATCCTGCGCGCCTGGGCCAGCTGCACCCGGTTGTTGATGCCGACGATCTCCCGGTGGTCGCCCGCCACGCACGCGCCCACCCGGTGCCCGTCCGCGCGCAGGATCCCCAGCACGTCGGTCAGGTACTCCTCGCCCTGGCTGTTGTCCGTGCTGATCCGGCCCAGCGCGTCGGCCAGCAGCCGCCCGTCGAACGCGAAGACACCCGAGTTGATCTCCCGGATCGCCCGCTGCTCCTCGGTGGCGTCCTTGTGCTCCACGATCGCCGTGACCGCGCCGTCCCCGGACCGCACGATCCGCCCGTAGCCGGTCGCGTCCGGCACCTCCGCCGACAGCACCGTCACCGCGTTGCCCTGCTCGGCGTGGGCCGCGGCCAGCCGCGACAGCGTCCCGCCCGTCAGCAGCGGGGTGTCGCCGCAGGTGACCACGACCGTCCCCGCCGGCCGCACCCCGTCGGCCGCCAGCGCCTCCAGCGCCGTGCGCACCGCGTGCCCGGTGCCCCGCTGCTCGGTCTGCACCGCCGTGCGCGCCTTCGCGTCCAGCGCCGCCAGGTGCTCGGCGACCTGCTCGCGGCCGTGGCCGACGACCACGACCAGTTCCTCGGGATCCAGCTCGCGGGAGGCCGCCACCACATGGCCCACGAGCGACCGCCCGCAGATGTCGTGCAGGACCTTGGGCCTGGCGGACTTCATGCGGGTGCCCTCACCCGCTGCGAGGACGACGACGGCTGCCGGGCGGTTGGCGCTCACGGGTGTGCCCTTCGGCTTCGGGACGGATCTTCGGTACGTCTTGTGGACGGATGACGGGACGGACTCCGCGCGGACACGGAGCCCACCCCGGAGACGACCCCCGTATCCCCGGCGGACACCGCCGGTTCACGGAAGAGGACCGCGGCGGAACCGCGCGGGAAGGTGTGGTGTCCTCCGCAGGATACCGGGGAGACCCGGTCATTCCGCCGGTGCCCCCTGACCCGGCACCGTCGCCCCGCCCCCCGGAGCGCCCCCGCCGGCAGCTCCCTCGCCGCCGGTCCCGCCGCCGTCCGCGCCGCCGGTTCCGCCCCCGTCCGCGCCGCTCCCGGCCGTGTCGCCGGTCGCGTCCCCGGTCACGTCCCCCGTGCCGCCCACACCGCGCCCGGTGAGCGTCGCCAGGCTCGCGCGCACATGCGCCATGTGCTGGCGCACCGCCTCCGCGCGCTCCTCGTGCGCGCCCACGATCCGCTCCGTCTCGCGCTCGACGCGCTCCTGCCGCAGCCGCGCCCGCGCCAGCAGCTCCGCGGCCCGCTCCTCGGCCTCCGCCTGGAGCCGCCGCGCCTCCTCCTCGGCCCCGGCGGCCTCCCGCCGCGCCCGCTCCAGCAGCGCCTCGCCCCGCTCGGACAGCCCCTCGATCCGCTCGGTCACCGCCGCCTCGTGCGCGGCCAGCTCACGGCCCTGCGCCTCGGCGTCCTCCGCCTGCTTCCGCTCCTGCGCCAGCAGCAGCGCCTCGCAGCGCTCGGCCATCTCCCGCAGCTCGCGCTCGCCCGCGGCCCGCAGTTCCTCCGCCTCCGCGCGCGCCGCCGCCCGCAGCTCCCCGGCGCGCTCCCGCGCCAGGCCGAGCAGCGCCTCCGCCGCCGCGTCGCTCTCGGCCCGCACCCGGGCCGCCCCGTCGTGCGCGGCCTCCCGCAGCGTCCGGCCCTCCTCCTCGGCCCGCGCCAGCACCCGCCGCGCCTCGTCCTCGGCCCGGGCCCGCAGCTCACCGGCCTCGGCCTCCGCCTCGGACAGGATCAGCCGGGCCCGTTCGCCCAGCGCCTCGTACGTCTGCGGAGGCAGCGCGGCGACCACCCCCCGCAGCCGGTCCGCCTCCTCCTCCAGATCCCCGGCCAGCACCCCCAGCCGGGCCAGGCGCTCCCGCGCCTCCTCCAGATCCCCGTACAGCCCGCTGGTGAAGCGGTCGACCTGCTCGGGTCGGTAACCGCGGCCCCGTACGACGACGAAGCCGTGAGGCGACTTGGACGCAGACATGGCGAACCCCAACCTTCACGCAATCCGGCGGATATCCCACCCAGCATGCGCCATGGGGCACCACGGGCCGCAACCGACACAAACCGTACGAACACCCACGGAAGCACGATCTTCCCGGCGCGCCCCCTCGGGCCGTCGCCCGGCGGCGCCCGCACGAGCGACGCGACGGGCGGCCACGACCGGCGGCCGGCCGGACGGCCACGACCGGCGGGGGCCGGAGGAACAGCCGTGTCCGGCCCCCGCCGGGCGGAGACCGGACACGGTGCGCGGACGGCCGGGGCGCGAACGCCTACAGCAGCCCGTCCCACATCTGCTCGAGCAGCACCGACCACCAGTTCTCCGGACCGGCGAGCGCCGCCGGATCCAGACACGCCAGCATCGCCTGGAAGTCCACCGTCCAGCGGCCCGCCTGCTCCGGCGTCAGCCCGTACCGCAGCCGCCACATCCGGCCCAGCAGCGCCAGGCAGCGCACGAACTCCGGCAGACCGCTGTTGACGAACCGCGGCACCGCCGGCCCGCCGTCCGGACCCGCCTCCAGCGGCACCGCCACGATGTGCGCCGTGCCGTACTGCACGCACAGCTGACGCCCGTAGTCGTGACCCATCACCAGGTACGAGGCCGCGTCCGCCGCCGGCCGCACCCCGCGCTCCTGCGCCAGCTCCGCCAGCGTCGGCACCGGACGCCCCGGCTGCGCCTGCGCCCAGAAGAACGGACCGAAGTCCGCCGGCAGGCCCGCCCACATCAGCGTCTGCGCCACCACCTCCGGCACCCCCTGCCGGGAGACCGCCCGCTGGTCGAAGCGGAACACCGCCTGCGGACCGAACGCCTGCGCCAGCTCCTGCGCCACCCCGTCCGGCGGGAGCGGCGGCGCCGGCTGGACGGGGTGCGGCAGCGGCGCCCGCACCGGCGCCGGACGCGCCGGGCCGTCGGCCACCTGGTGCAACTCGCCCTGGTGCTCGATCAGATGGCGCACGCCCTGCTGCCGCGACGCCAGGTCGCGGCCGTACGGCGCGGTGTGGCTGATCCGCACCTGCGGCCAGGACTCCCGCACCATCCGCGCGCAGTAACCACCGGGCACGTCGCAGCACTCCAGCTCCGTGTGCAGCTCCAGCACCTGCTGCGGCGGGACGTTCATCGCCCGCAGCTCGTGCAGGATCTGCCACTCCGGGTGCGGGGTGCCCGGCGCCGAGCGGCGGATCAGCTGCTGCTCGGAACCGTCCGGCGCGCGGTAGCGCAGCACCGCCATGTAGCCGGGGCCGACCATCGGCACACCGCCGGGCTGCTGCGGATAGCCGTACGACGGCGCGCCCGGGGGGACACCGGGCGCGCCCGGCGGCGGGAACGGGGCGCCCGGACCGGCGGGACCGCCGGGGCCGCCCATCGACGGATCGGCCAGCATCGTCGCCGCGTGGTGCACCCCGCCACCGGACGACCCGCCGTCGCCCGATCCCGGCGCACCGGGCGCGCCGGGCGGCCTCGGACCGCCGGGACCGCCCCGGGACGCCACGTCGTCCGCCGACACCAGCTGCGTCGGCGCGTAGGCCGCGCCCCCGGACGAACCGTCCGGCGACGCCGCGCCCGCACCCCCGGGACGCGCCCCCGGCACCCCCGGCGCACCGGGCGGCGGCGGTACGGACGAGCCACCGCCGCGCTTCGGCGCGCGGCTCGTGGCCGCGTCCCCCGGCGCACCGGGCGCGCCCGGCGGCGGAGGCGGGGCGCCCGGACCGGCGGGACCGCCGGGGCCGCCCATCGACGGATCGGCCAGCATCGTCGCCGCGTGGTGCACCCCGCCGGGCGGCGCCTGCGGCGGACCGGGCGGCCGGGACCCGGGCGCCCGCGGCGGACCCTGCGGATCGTCGACCGCCGGAGCCACCGTCGTCCTCGGCAGCGCACTGCCCTCCGGCATCAGCGCCGTCTTCGCCTCCGGACTCGCCTGCGGCGGACCCGGCTCCTCGTCCTCGTCGCTCCCGCTGATCGGCGGCGCGAACACCGTCATCGGCGGCGGCACCGACGCCGAGCCGCTCCCGCTGCCACTGGTGTCCGCCGCGTCCCACGGCGAACCGCCCGGGGACGCGGCGGAACCGGAACCAGAACCGGAGCCGGAAGTGGAACCGGAACCGGAACCGGAACCAGAAGTGGAAGCGGCGGCCGGCGGAGGCGTCGGCGCCGCGGGAGCCGCGGGCGCCGGGGGAGGAGTGGCGGACGCGGGCGCGGCGCCCTCCGGCGACCGGCCCGAACCGTCCGTACCGCCCCCGCCGTCCGTACCGCCCCCGCCGCGGCGGTCCGGAATCCCCAACCGGTCCGCCGCCTCCTGCAGCCACTCCGGCGGCGTCAGCAGGAACGACGTCGCCTCCAGGTCCACCCGCTCCGGCGGAGCCGCGGGCGCCGGCTCCGCGGCCACCGCGCCGTACTCCTCCTCGTACCGCCGGATCACCTCGCCCACCGGCAGCGCCGGCCACAGCGTCGACTCACCGCTGTCCCGCGCGATCACCAGCCGCTGCCGGCCGCCTTCCGACGACGGACCGTCCGCACGGTCCTCCGCCCACGCCACGAAACCCAGATCGAACTCCCGCACCCGCACCTCACGGTGCTGGTACGCCGGAACACCGCCGTTGATCCAGCGCTCCGCACGCTCCTGCGCCTGCGCGAACGTCACCATCGAGCCTCACCCCTCCACCGGGACGGCACGCGCGAACCCGCCGTCCACCATCAGGCCGGCCACGGTCTCCAGCTCCGGCGGATTGCCCGCCAGCCGCAGCAGGAACGCGTCGAAGTCCGCGCCGCACGGCAGCAGGAGCTCCGCCACCCGCTCCTGCACCGTCAGCCCGTCACGGTCCCGCGCGTCGTCGTACGCGCAGAACCACACCGAACCCCGCGCGTCGCCGCGCACCTTCACCGCGACGATCCCGCCCTGCACGAACCCCACCGCCAGGTAGTCCTTCGTCAGGTGGTCCCGCAGGCACTTGTTCACGTACACCAGATCGTTGACCGCCGCCTCCTCGCGCACCGTGAAGAACGGCTGGTCCACCAGCAGCCCCAACTCCGCGTCCAGCGCCACCCCCACCGGCGCGCAACCGCCCGCCGCCTTCAGGAACGACCGGTACGCCTCCGGCAGCCGGTACCCGAGGGTCTCCTCCACGTCCAGCACCTGCTCCTCGGAGACCGCCACCCCGTGCGGCACCTCCACGTGCGCCGGACGCGTCTCCTGCAACGGCCGCGTCCCCCGCTTCCCGTGGTCCACCGCCGCCGTCGCCAGACCGCCGTGGTGCCGCAGCAGCGCCTTCACCTCCACCGGCACCAACTCCAGCCGGCGGCTGTGCGCCACGTGGTGCCACGTCCAGCCGTGCGGCGTCGCCACCGGCGGCAGCTCCGCCCACAGCTCGTGGCCCTCGGCGTGCAGCGCCGCGTTCGCCGACACGTAGTCCGTCAGCCGCAACTCGTCCGCGCCGAAACCGTCCGGCGGCTCCGCGATCTCCACGGCCGCGCGCGCGTACGGCGAGAAGTCCGGGTAACCCCGCTCGTCGATCCGCACACCCCCCGGATGGCGGGCGGCCCGCACCGGATCCGGAAAACGCACGACCTGCCCGGCATAGGCCGTGTTCGGCGGCGCGGACTCCCCCCCGAACCGAGAACCGGGAGGAACCCCCGGCCCAGGCCTACCTGTCGTCATGGCGGTGCCCCCTGCTGGCAACTGGCTTACGGGCGCCGATGGGCGCTGACGGGCACAGCCTATGCGCTGCCCCCGCCACCGGTCCCGCCCCGGTCCGACCACCCCCGCCGCACCCCCCGCCACCTCCGCACGGCACACTCACCACACGGCCCCGGCGGACCGGGACACGCACCACGACGTGCGCCGAAGCCGACCCTGCTTTCCCGGAGGCCCACGCGTTTGGCACCCTGAACCAACGCCATCGGGGGGATGCGCGGGGAGGAAGACCAGCCATGCACGCCACACGACACCACACCGCGGAACGCCCCGGAGACCCCCGCATCGGCTGGGGCGCCCCCGACGACACCACCCCGGTACCGCGCCACCGCCGCGACGGCATCATGCCGGCCGTCGCCGCCGCGCTCTCCGTACGCGGCCGGACCCTCACCTGCACCGCCAGCAAGGCCGACACCCCACCGGCCCTCCACCCCCTCGTCCAGGACTACCTCGACACCCTCACCGCCCAGCAGCGCGAACGCCACACCGGACGCTGCCCCGAGGCCGTCCTCCTCTCCCGCCACCTCGCCTCCGCCGAAGCCGCCCGCGGCAAACGCGCCAGCCGCAGACCCCTCAGCACCGGCGAAGCACGCAAAGCCCTCAAAGGCGCCAAACTCACCACCCGCCGCATCCGGGAGGACGGCGACCCGCGACACGGCAGCTACGCACCCCCCTGCCGCTCCTGCGCCGCCCTCCTCGCCCACTTCGGCGTCCGCACGGTCGACCCCACAGGAGAACGGTGAACCCCCCCATCCCCGGCCCCCGCGACACCACCACCCGCTTCCCCGTCCCCGTCGACGCCGCCCTGCGCGCCGCGGGCTGGCGACCCGGACGCCGGGACATCGCACAGGCCGAGATCTGGGCCGACACCCTCCGGGCGCACCGCTCACCCGCCGGGCATCGGCACGCCGTCTTCCCCGCCGCCGTCGAGGCCTGGGCCGAGTTCGGCGGGCTCCACATCGCCGGCGCCGAGCCCGGCCGCCACATCGCCCCCACCGCCGTCCGCATGGACCCGCTGTACGGCCTCCACTGGCCCCGCACCCTCGCCGACCTCGGACGGGCCCTCGACACCGTCATCGCCCCCCTCGGCGAGGAGGACAACGGCAACGCCCTCCTCGCCATCGACGAACAGGGCCGCGTCTACAGCATCGACCACACCGGCGACTGGTACCTCGGCCCCACCGTCGACGCGGCCCTCACCACCCTCGTCACCGGCACCAGCCCCAAACGCCTCACCCGCGATCCGGGATGACCGCCGACACCCGGAACCCCCCGCCGTCCGTCGGCCCCGACACGAACCCCCCGCCCAGCGCCGTCACCCGCTCGCGCATCCCCACCAGGCCGTTGCCGCCGCTCGGCAGCCCCGCGCCCCGCACGCCCTCCGCCGGCGCCTCGTTCTCCACCAGCACCGCCACCTCACCCGCGCGGTGCGCCAGCCGCACCCGCGTACGCGCCCCCGCCGCGTGCTTGTGCACGTTCGTCAGCGCCTCCTGAACCACCCGGTACGCCGTCTGCTCCACCCGCCACGCGTACGGCCGCACCTCCCCCTCCACCGACAGCTCCACCGACATCCCCGCCGCCCGCGACTGCCCCACCAGCGCGTCCAGTTCCCGCAGGCACGGGCCGCCCCGCCCGTCCCCCGGGTCCCCGGACCCGTCCGGACCGCCGGACCCGGGCCCCCGCGCCGGGCCCCGCCCCGCCGCCGCGGCCGCCGCCACCTCCGCCACCCGCGCCAGCGGCCGCTGCGACCCCGCGGACCCGGACCCCGACCCGGATCCCGACCCGGGCGCCGGTCCCTGCCCCGGCACCGCGGGCTTCGCCTCGTGCGCCCGCAGCACACCCAGCATCGTCCGCAACTCCGTCAGCGCCTGCCGCCCCATGTCCCCGATCAGCGCCGCGTTCCGCGACGCCTTCTCCGGATCCTTCAGCGCCACCGCCTGCAACGCCGCCGCGTGCACCACCATCAGGCTCACCCGGTGCGCCACCACGTCGTGCATCTCCCGCGCGATACGCGTCCGCTCCTCGTTGCGCGCCCACTCCGCACGCTCCTCCGCGCGGTCCGCCAGCAGCGACAACTCCCGCTCCAGGCCGTCCGCCCGCTCCCGCAGGCTCTCCACCAGCCGCCGCCGCGCCCCCACGTACAGCCCCAGCAGCACCGGCGGCGCCGTCAGACCCAGCGACATCAGCGCCGAGACCAGGGGGACGAACCACACCGGCGCGTCGTAGCCGTACTCGTCCCGGCCCACGCTCCGCCGTATCTCCATCACGGTGACGATCAGCGTCCCCAGGCCCTGCATGCCGGCGAGCAGCACGATGATCCGCCGCGGCACCTCCGACGCCGCCAGCGTGTACAGCCCCACCATCCCCAGCAGGACGCCCATCTGGGCCGGCGTGACCGCGATCGCCACCAGCACCACCGCGATCGGCCACCGCCGCCGCAGCACCAGGGCCAGCCCGGCCACCGCCCCCAGGGCCACCGACAGCCCCACCGGGATGCCGGCCTCGCGCGCGAACGGAATTCCCTGGGCCGCGCACTCGGCGGCCGACACCAGCGCGAGCCCGACGTCCAGCACCGCACTCCGACGCCGCGCCCACCACAGCGGCCCCCGAGGCGCATCACCCTGGTCACGGGCCTCGACGCTTTCCCCCGTCTCGGTCATACCGCCCAGCCTACGACCGCCCGCCAACGGTTTTCTGGGCGACTCCGCCCGTAAAAGTCCGTGTGCGCCGTGGGAAAAGAGGGGCTTTTCACTCGAACTGCTGAATCATCCGTATTTTCGATCCGCGTATTCCTTTGCGGGACCAGGCTGGCGCCATGGTCCGAGCCAAGACGGAGATGAGGGAACGCGCCCGCGCCCTGCGCCGCGCGGGCCGCACGTACGACGAGATCGTGGCCGAGCTGGGGGTGTCGAAGAGCTCGGTGTCGCTGTGGGTGAGGGATCTGCCGAAGCCGGCGGTCCCGCCGGAGCGGCTGCACCGCATGAGGGAGGCGCGCTGGGCGCCGCACCGACGGGAGCAGGCGATCAGGCGTCGGCAGACGAGGCTGGAGGCGGCCGGCGAGATCCGTCCCATGACGGACCGGGAGCTGTTCCTGGTCGGGGCGGGGCTCTACTGGGCCGAGGGATCGAAGAGCAAGCCGTACAGGCCGCGGGAGGAGGTGGTGTTCGTCAACAGCGACCCCGGGATGATCCGGGTCTATCTGGCCTGGCTCTCCCTGCTCGGGGTCGAGGACGACAGACGGCGGTTCCGGCTGATGATCCACGAGTCGGCGGACGTGGGGGCCGCCGAGCGCTTCTGGGCCGACCTGGTGGGGGTGGACGTGGCGTCGTTCGGCAGGACGACGCTGAAGAAGCACAATCCGAAGACGTCCCGCAAGAACGTGGGGGAGGGGTACCGGGGGTGCCTGGTCGTCCGCGTCCGGCGTAGCGCCGACCTTTACCGTCGCATCGAGGGCTGGTGGTACGGCATAGTAGGGGAGGCCGAACGGCGCTCTGGTGAGATGTCTGATTTAGCCTGAGTTGCCATCCCCTGTGGTGTAATTGGCAGCACAACGATTTTTGGTGTCGTTTGTCCAGGTTCGAGTCCTGGCGGGGGAGCTCGAAGTTCGCATGCGGGGCCCACGACCTCCCGGGTCGGGGGCCCTTCGCCGTGCCGGGGGGCGGTCCGCGCCCGTGCCGGCTTGCGGTTGACGTAGGGGAAGAGGGCAGCCTCGGGGCCGAGTCCCCTAGGGGGCCGTACCCCGTTCCTCCTACCCCCGGCTCGTCCCGTGGCAGGACGAGGGGGCGCGGATCGCTCCCTAGGCTGCTTGCTACGGGTCGCCGCACCGGTGGGGGTGGTGCTGGCCCCCGTACGGATACGGCACCGGACACCATCGCGGCGCCCGCCCGTGTGCAGCAGGCTCTGTGTGTGCCGGGGGGCGCACCGGGGCCGGGGCGCGTACCGGCCCCGGTGCGCGTACCGGGATCCGGGGTGCGCGCCCGGGGAACGACCGAAGACTCCCGAGAAGTTCCGACGCGATCGAACTATCCGAAACAGGAGACATACCGTGACAACGGCTGTAGTGAATCCCAGGACCGGGGGCAGCGGAGGAAGTACGGCCGTCGCCGCGCGGGCGCGGCAGGTCGTCAAGGCGTACGGGGCCGGCGAGACGCGGGTGGTCGCGCTGGACCGGGTGGACGTGGACATCGCGCGGGGCGCGTTCACCGCGATCATGGGCCCGTCGGGCTCGGGCAAGTCCACGCTGATGCACTGCCTGGCGGGGCTGGACTCGGTGACGTCCGGGCAGGTGTGGATCGGGGAGACCGAGGTCACCGGGCTGAAGGACGGGAAGCTGACCCGGCTGCGCCGCGACAAGATCGGTTTCATCTTCCAGGCGTTCAACCTGCTCCCGACGCTGAACGCGCTGGAGAACATCACGCTGCCGATGGACATCGCGGGCCGGAGGCCCGACCGGGAGTGGCTCGACCGGGTGGTGGAGACGGTCGGTCTGTCGGGGCGGCTCAAGCACCGGCCCAACCAGCTCTCCGGCGGCCAGCAGCAGCGCGTGGCGGTGGCCCGCGCCCTGGCGGCCCGGCCGGAGATCATCTTCGGTGACGAGCCGACGGGCAACCTGGACTCGCGCGCGGGTGCGGAGGTGCTGGGCTTCCTGCGGCGTTCGGTGGACGAGCTGGGCCAGACGATCGTGATGGTGACGCACGACCCGGTGGCGGCGGCGTACGCGGATCGGGTGCTCTATCTGGCGGACGGCCGCCTCGTGGACGAGATGCAGCGTCCGACGGCGGAGGCTGTGCTGGACCGGATGAAGGCGTTCGACACGTTCGGGCGGGTGTCATGACCGTTCTGAGGACTTCGCTGCGCAATCTCGTGGCGCACAAGGGCCGGATGCTGCTGAGCGGTGTCGCGGTGGTGCTGTCGGTGGCGTTCGTGTGCGGGACGCTGGTGTTCACGGACACGATGAACACGACGTTCGACCGCCTCTTCTCGCAGACGGCCGCGGACGTGACGGTCTCGCCGAAGGGCGCGGAGAGCGACGAGCTGCCGGAGACGGGGCGGCCGGAGACGGTGCCGGGTTCGCTGCTGGAGGAGCTGGAGGGCGTCGAGGGGGTCTCCTCGGTGGCCGGCGGCGCGTTCAGCATGAGCGTGACGGTGGTGGACTCCGAGAACGAGAACATGGGGTCGTCCACGGGCGCGCCGACGATAGCGAGCAACTGGACGGAGATCGACGAGCGGTCGATGGAGATCACCGAGGGCCGGGTGCCGCGCGGTCCGGGTGAGGTGATGGTCGACGCGGACACGGCGGAGAAGCACGGTCTGGAGCTGGGCGAGGAGTTGCGCACGATCTCGGCGCTGGGCGACTTCCGGGCGCAGATCGTGGGGGTGGCGGCGTTCAGGTCGACCAATCCGGGCGCGACGGTGGTGTACTTCGACACCGAGACGGTGCAGGAGAGGCTGCTGGGCGACCCGGACGCGTTCACGGCGGTGTCGGTGACGGCGGCCGAGGGCGTGAGCGACGAGGAGCTGAAGGGGAACGTCGTCGCGGCGCTGGGCTCGGGGGAGTACCGGGTCCAGACGCGGGAGGAGTACGCGGCGGAGAGCAAGGAGGGGATCGGTTCCTTCCTGGACGTGATGAAGTACGCGCTGCTGGGCTTCGCGGGGATCGCGCTGCTGGTGGGGGTCTTCCTGATCGTCAACACCTTCTCGATGCTGGTGGCGCAGCGGACGCGTGAGATCGGTCTGATGCGGGCGATCGGTTCGAGCCGCCGCCAGGTGAACCGCTCGGTGCTGGTGGAGGCCGTGCTGCTGGGCGTGCTGGGGTCGGTGGCGGGTGTGGCCGCCGGTGTGGGTCTGGCCGTCGGGCTGATGGAGCTCATGGGCCTGATGGGCATGAACCTGAGCACGGACGATCTGACGCTGAAGTGGACGACGCCGGTGGTCGGCGTGGTGCTGGGCGTCGTGGTGACGGTGCTGGCGGCGTACCTCCCGGCGCGGCGCGCGGGGCGGGTGTCGCCGATGGCGGCGCTGCGGGACGACGGTCTGCCGGCGGCGGGGAGCCGGGTGGGCCGGGTCCGCTCGGGTGTGGGTCTGGTGCTGACGCTGGCCGGCGCGGGTGCGCTGGTGGTGGCGGCGGGGTCGGACGACGCCGCGGGGGGTTCGGCGTTCCTGGGCCTGGGCGTGCTGCTGACGCTGGTGGGTTTCGTGCTGATCGGCCCGCTGCTGGCGTCGTTCGTGGTGCGGGTGCTGGGCGCGGTGGTGCTGCGGGTGTTCGGCCCGGTGGGGCGGATGGCGGAGCGGAACGCGCTGCGCAATCCGCGCCGTACGGGGGCGACGGGTGCGGCGCTGATGATCGGGCTGGCGCTGGTGGCGTCGTTGTCGGTGGTGGGCGCCTCGCTGGTGGCGTCGGCGGGTGACGAGCTGGACCGCTCGGTGGGCGCGGACTTCATCATGATGTCGACGGCCGGGCCGGTGGTGCCGGAGGCGGTGGAGCGGGTGCGCGCCGCGGAGGGCGTGGAGCACGTCACCGAGTACCGGATGCTGGAGGCGCGGCTGACGGGGCCGGACGGCGAGCCGGTGAGGGAGGCGGTGACGGCGGCGTCCCCGACGTACGCGGAGGACCTGCGGGTGGAGACGGTGGCGGGTGAGCTGCCGGCGGCGTACCAGCGGGACTCGATGTCGGTGCCGGAGGACTTCGCGCGGAAGCACGGTGTGGAGGTCGGCGACCGGATCGAGGTGGACTTCGCGGCCGGCGGTACGGCGGAGCTGACGGTGCGGGCGGTGACGGCCGCGGACACGAGTGTGGACCAGGGCGCGCTGTACCTGAGCATCGCGACGGCCGAGCGGTATGTGCCCGAGGAGCGGATGCCGCTGAACATGATGCTCTTCGCGAAGGCGGAGGAGGGTCAGGAGGACGCGGCGTACGCGGCGCTGAAGAAGGAGCTGGATCCGTTCCCGCAGTACGAGGTCCGCAACCAGGCGGACTACAAGGAGCTGCTGGAGGACCAGGTGGGGCAGTTGCTCAACATGGTCTACGGGCTGCTGGCGCTGGCGATCGTGGTGGCGATCCTGGGCGTGGTGAACACGCTGGCGCTGTCGGTGGTGGAGCGGACGCGTGAGATCGGTCTGATGCGGGCGATCGGTCTGTCGCGGCGGCAGCTGCGGCGGATGATCCGGCTGGAGTCGGTGGTGATCGCGCTGTTCGGCGCGCTGCTGGGGCTGGGCCTGGGGCTGGGCTGGGGTGTGGCGGCGCAGCGGCTGCTGGCCCTGGAGGGGCTGAAGGTCCTGGAGGTGCCGTGGCCGACGATCGCGGGGGTGTTCCTGGGGGCCGCGGTGGTCGGGCTGGTGGCGGCTCTGGTGCCGGCGTTCCGGGCGGGTCGGATGAACGTGCTGAACGCGATCGCCACGGAGTAGTCCGCGGTGGGGCTGTGTGGCCCGGTGCGGCCCGGTCACGGTGGGTGCGGTGTGCGCCCGCCGGGCCGGGCCGCCGTGCCGTGCGGCGGCGGAGGGGGGTGCGGTCGTCGTAGGCTGGGACCCCCGGCCCGCTCGGCGTGTCGGGTCGTTCGTGTTGTCCGGGGCGCCTGCGCGCGCGTGCCCTTGTTGTCCAGCCTCTGGGATGGAACGTCTCGATGAGTCTCACCGGTCTTCTTGATGCGGTCGTACGGGATCCCGCGCTGGCGGAGGCGGTGCGTGCCGCCGCCGACGGCCACCGGCGCGAGGTGGACCTGGTCGGGCCGCCGGCGGCGCGGCCGTTCGCGGTGGCGGCGCTGGCGCGGTCGGCGGGGCGTCCGGTGCTGGCGGTGACGGCCACGGGGCGTGAGGCGGAGGACCTGGCGTCGGCGCTGCGGTCGCTGATGCCCCCGGGCCGCGAGGACGCGGTGGTGGAGTACCCGTCGTGGGAGACGCTGCCGCACGAGCGGCTGTCGCCGCGGTCGGACACGGTGGGGCGCAGGCTGGCGGTGCTGCGCCGGCTGGCGCATCCGAGCGCGGACGATCCGGCGGCGGGTCCGGTGAGCGTGGTGGTGGCTCCGGTGCGGTCGGTGCTGCAGCCGCAGGTGAAGGGCCTGGGGGACCTGGAGCCGGTGAGCCTGCGCTCGGGGGCTCAGGCGGATCTGGGCGAGGTGGTGGACGCGCTGGCGGCCGCCGCGTACGCGCGGGTGGAGCTGGTGGAGAAGCGGGGGGAGTTCGCCGTGCGCGGCGGGATCCTGGACGTGTTCCCGCCGACGGAGGAGCATCCGCTGCGGGTGGAGTTCTGGGGTGACGAGGTCGAGGAGATCCGTTACTTCAAGGTGGCCGACCAGCGCTCCCTGGAGGTGGCCGAGCACGGGCTGTGGGCGCCGCCGTGCCGTGAGCTGCTGCTGACGGACGAGGTGCGGGCGCGGGCGGCCGAGCTGGCGCGGGAGCATCCGGAGCTGGGCGAGCTGCTGGGGAAGATCGCCGAGGGCATCGCGGTGGAGGGGATGGAGTCCCTGGCGCCGGTGCTGGTGGACGACATGGAGCTGCTGCTGGACGTGCTGCCGACGGGGAGCATGGCGGTGGTGTGCGATCCGGAGCGGGTGCGCACGCGGGCGGCGGACCTGGTGGCCACCTCGCAGGAGTTCCTGCAGGCGTCGTGGGCGGCGTCGGCCGGTGGCGGTGAGGCGCCGATCGACGTGGGCGCGGCGTCGCTGTGGGGGATCGCGGACGTCCGGGACCGGGCGCGTGAGCTGGGCGTGCCGTGGTGGTCGGTGAGCCCGTTCGCCACGGGCTCCGCGGACGCCGAGCGGGAGGCGGAGTCGCTGACGCTGGGGATGCGGGCTCCGGAGAGCTACCGGGGGGACACGGCGCGGGCGCTGGCGGACACCAAGGGGTGGCTGGCGGACGGCTGGCGGTGCGTGTACCTGACCGAGGGGCACGGTCCGGCGGCCCGCACGGTGGAGGTGCTGGGCGGCGAGGGGATCGCGGCGCGGCTGGAGCCGGAGCTGACGGAGATCACCCCGTCGGTGGTGCACGTGTCGTGCGGGACGCTGGAGAACGGGTTCGTCGATCCGGGCCTGAAGCTGGCGGTGCTGACGGAGACGGACCTGACCGGGCAGAAGGCGGCCGGCCGGGATCTGGGGCGGATGCCGGCGCGGCGGCGGAAGACGATCGATCCGCTGACGCTGCAGCCGGGCGACTACATCGTGCACGAGCAGCACGGTGTGGGCCGGTACATCGAGATGGTGCAGCGCACGGTGCAGGGGGCGACGCGCGAGTACCTGCTGGTGGAGTACGCCCCGGCCAAGCGGGGCCAGCCGGGGGACCGGCTGTTCGTGCCGACGGACCAGCTGGAGCTGGTCACCAAGTACGTGGGCGGTGAGCAGCCGACGCTGCACCGGCTGGGCGGCGCGGACTGGACGAAGACGAAGGCGCGGGCGAAGAAGGCGGTCAAGGAGATCGCCGCGGACCTGATCAAGCTGTACTCGGCGCGGATGGCGGCGCCGGGGCACGCGTTCGGCGCGGACACCCCGTGGCAGCGGGAGCTGGAGGACGCGTTCCCGTACATGGAGACCCCGGACCAGCTCACGACGATCGCCGAGGTCAAGGAGGACATGGAGAAGTCGGTCCCGATGGACCGGCTGGTCTGCGGCGACGTCGGCTACGGCAAGACGGAGATCGCGGTGCGGGCGGCGTTCAAGGCGGTGCAGGACGGCAAGCAGGTGGCCGTGCTGGTGCCGACGACGCTGCTGGTGCAGCAGCACTTCGGGACGTTCTCGGAGCGGTACGCGCAGTTCCCGGTGAAGGTGCGGGCGCTGTCGCGGTTCCAGACGGACGCCGAGGCGAAGGCGGTGCTGGAGGGGCTGCGGGACGGCTCGGTGGACGTGGTCATCGGCACGCACCGGCTGTTCTCGTCGGAGACGCGGTTCAAGGACCTGGGCCTGGTGATCGTCGACGAGGAGCAGCGCTTCGGTGTGGAGCACAAGGAGCAGCTGAAGAAGCTGCGGGCGAACGTGGACGTGCTGACGATGTCGGCGACGCCGATCCCGCGGACCCTGGAGATGGCGGTCACGGGCATCCGGGAGATGTCGACGATCACCACGCCGCCGGAGGAGCGGCATCCGGTGCTGACGTTCGTCGGCCCGTACGAGGAGCGGCAGATCGGTGCGGCGATCCGCCGCGAGCTGCTGCGCGAGGGCCAGGTGTTCTACATCCACAACCGGGTGGAGTCGATCGACCGGGCGGCGGCGCGGCTGCGGCAGATCGTCCCCGAGGCGCGGATCGCCACGGCGCACGGCCAGATGTCGGAGTCGGCGCTGGAGCGGGTGGTGGTGGACTTCTGGGAGAAGAAGTTCGACGTGCTGGTGTCGACGACGATCGTGGAGTCGGGCATCGACATCTCCAACGCCAACACGCTGATCGTGGAGCGGGGCGACACCTTCGGCCTGTCCCAGCTGCACCAGTTGCGGGGCCGGGTGGGGCGTGGCCGCGAGCGCGGCTACGCGTACTTCCTGTACCCGCCGGAGAAGCCGCTGACGGAGACCGCGCACGAGCGGCTGGCGACGATCGCGCAGCACACGGAGATGGGCGCGGGCATGTACGTGGCGATGAAGGACCTGGAGATCCGCGGGGCGGGCAACCTGCTGGGCGGCGAGCAGTCGGGTCACATCGCGGGCGTGGGCTTCGACCTGTACGTGCGGATGGTGGGCGAGGCGGTGGCCGACTACCGGGCGGCGCTGGAGTCGGGCGGGGAGGTGGAGGAGGCCCCGCTGGAGGTGAGGATCGAGCTTCCGGTGGACGCGCACGTCCCGCACGACTACGCGCCGGGGGAGCGGCTGCGGCTGCAGGCGTACCGGGCGATCGCGTCGGCGAACTCGGAGGAGGACATCGCGGCGGTGCGCGAGGAGCTCGCCGACCGCTACGGTCCGCTGCCGGAGCCGGTGGAGAACCTGCTGCTGGTGGCGGGGCTGCGGATGCTGGCCCGCTCCTTCGGGGTGGCGGACGTCACGCTGCAGGGCCCGAACGTGCGGTTCGCGCCGGTGGAGCTGCGGGAGTCGCAGGAGCTGCGGCTGAAGCGGCTGTACCCGCGGTCGGTGGTGAAGGCGTCCGCGCGCCAGGTGCTGGTGCCGCGTCCGACGACGGCGCGGATCGGCGGGAAGCCGGTGGTGGGGCGTGAACTGCTGGCCTGGGTGGGGGAGTTCCTCACCACGGTGCTGAGCTGATCCGAGACTGAGCGGGAGGGCGCTCATGGGAGCGTTCCCGTAGGCGGTGACCTGCGAGGACCGGCCCGGGCTTCCGGGCCGGCCGGAACGTAGGATCGCTGCCATGGAGCAGCGAGTACTGGGCAGGACGGGCCGCGAGGTGTCCGTCGTGGGACTGGGCACCTGGCAGCTGGGTGCCGACTGGGGCCAGGTGCGCGAGGAGGACGCGCTGGCGGTGCTGGACGCCGCCGTGGAGTGCGGCGTGACGTTCCTCGACACCGCCGACGTCTACGGCGACGGCCGCAGCGAGCGGCTGATCGGCCGGTTCCTCGCGGAGCGCCCGGGCGTGGACGTGTTCGTGGCGACGAAGATGGGCCGCCGGGTGGACCAGCTGCCCGAGCACTACAACCTGGCCAACTTCCGGTCCTGGACGGACCGTTCCCGCACCAACCTGGGCGTGGAGACCCTGGACCTGGTCCAGCTCCACTGCCCGCCGACGCCGGTGTTCTCCTCGGACGAGGTGTTCGACGCGCTGGACACCCTGGTGGCCGAGAAGCGGATCGCGGCGTACGGGGTGAGCGTGGAGACGTGCGCGCAGGCGCTGACGGCGATCGCGCGGCCGGGCACGGCGAGCGTGCAGATCATCCTCAACCCGTTCCGGCTCAAGCCGCTGGAGGAGGTCCTCCCGGCGGCGGCCGAGGCCGGGGTGGGCATCATCGCCCGCGTGCCGCTGGCGTCGGGCCTGCTGTCGGGCCGCTACACCCGCGAGACGGTGTTCTCGCCGGACGACCACCGGGCGTTCAACCGCCACGGCGAGGCGTTCGACCAGGGCGAGACGTTCTCGGGCGTGGACTACGAGACCGGTCTGGAGGCCGCCGCGGAGTTCGCGGAGCTGGCGCCCGAGGGCGCCACGCCCGCGCAGACGGCGCTGCGGTGGATCGTCCAGCAGCCGGGCGTGACCTCGGTGATCCCCGGCGCGCGCAACCCCGGGCAGGCGCGGGCGAACGCCGGGGCCGCGGCGCTGCCGCCGCTGCCGCGGGAGACGCTGGACGCGATCACCGGGCTGTACGACCGGCGGATCCGCCCGCAGGTGCACGACCGCTGGTAGGGCGCCGGCGGGGGTGCCCGCGGCAGAGGCGGACGGCGGGGCCGGTCGGCGTGGATGGCGACCGGCCCCGCCGTCTTCGTCCCGTTGGCGCCGTTGGCGCTGTTGGAAACGTTGGTCGCGTATGCGATCGATGACCCCTTGCGGATGAATGCCCGCCGGACCCCTCGGGTAGCCGGGAGGACTCGTGGAAATCCGGCACGAGGGAGTCATCAGTGAGCAAGGCCAACGTGTTCGTCATCGGACTGGACGAGGAGAACGTCAGGACGCTGCGCGCGGTGCCGCACGCGGAGGAGTACCGCTTCCACCCCCTGCTGAGCATCGAGGAGCTCCAGCACGGCGAGATACCGGTGGCCGAACTGCTGGAGAAGGCGCGGAAGGAACTGGACGCCTTCGACGGCACCATCGACGCCATCGTCGGCTACTGGGACTTCCCCGTCAGCACGCTGGTCCCGATCCTGGCCGAGCGCTACGGGACGCGCGCCACCAGCCTGGAGTCGGTGGTCAAGTGCGAGCACAAGTACTGGAGCCGGCTGGAGCAGCGGAAGGTCATCAGCGAGCACCCGCGCTTCGCGCTGGTGGACCTGGAGGGCGATCCCCGTCCACCCGAGGGCCTGCGGTTCCCGATGTGGCTCAAGCCGGTCAAGTCCTACTCCTCGGAGCTGGCCTTCGGCGTGAAGGACGAGGAGGGGTTCGCGGCGGCGGTGGCCGAGATCCGCGAGGGCATCACCCGCATCGGCCGCCCCTTCGAGTACGTGATGCGCAGGCTCCAGCTGCCGCCCGAGGTCGCCGAGGCCGGCGGGCAGGCGTGCCTGGCCGAGGAGTCGCTGACGGGCGTGCAGGCCGCCGTCGAGGGCTACGTGTACGACGGCGAGGTGACCGTCTACGGGGTGCTGGACTCGATCAACTACCCCGACACCCCCTGCTTCCTGCGCCACCAGTACCCCGCCGCCCTGCCCGAGCCGGTGCAGCTGCGGCTGCGGGACGTCTCCCGGCGCGTGATCGAGCAGATCGGCATGGACTGGGCCACGTTCAGCATCGAGTACTTCTACGACGCGGCCAGCGACGAGATCAGCCTGCTGGAGATCAACCCGCGGCACTCGCAGTCGCACGCCGAGCTGTTCGAGTTCGTCGACGGCGTCCCCAACCACCACGCCATGCTCAGCCTGGCCCTGGGCCGCGACCCGCGGCTGCCCTACCGGGAGGGCCCCTACGCGCTGGCCGCCAAGTGGTACCACCGGCAGTTCACCGACGGCCTGGTGACGCGGGTGCCGACGGCCGAGGAGATCGAGCGCGTGGAGCGCGAGGTGCCCGGGGTGCGGATCACGGTCAAGCCGGAGGAGGGGCAGTGGCTGTCCGACATGCCGGGCCAGGACAGCTACAGCTTCGAGCTCGCGCACGTCTTCGTCGGCGCCGACAGCGAGGAGGAGATGCGCGCGAAGTACGACCACTGCCTGGCGATGCTGCCGTTCGAGTTCGCCGAGGAGACCGGCGCGAAGACCGACGCGAAGACCGACGCGAAGACCGACGAGGCCGCCTGAGCCGGGCGGGAGAGGAGGTGGTCCGGCCGTGCGCCACGTGACCAGCCTGCCGTACGCGACCAAGGAAGAGCAGCACGTGTGGATCCCGGTGTCGGACGGGACCCGGCTGGCGGCCCGCATCTGGCGGCCGGTCTCCTCCGACGACACGCCGGTGCCGGCGGTGCTGGAGTACATCCCGTACCGCAGGCGCGACCTGACCTCGGTGCGCGACTCCGTCCACCACCCCTACATCGCCGGCCACGGCTACGCCTGCGTACGGGTGGACATCCGCGGCACCGGCGAGTCCGAGGGGGTGCTGCGCGACGAGTACCTGGAGGTGGAGCAGTCCGACGCCGAGGACGTGCTGGCCTGGCTGGCCGAGCAGCCCTGGTGCGACGGACGCACCGGGATGATGGGCATCTCCTGGGGCGCCTTCGCCGCCCTCCAGGTCGCCGCCCGCCGCCCGCCGAGCCTGCGGGCGATCGTCGTCTCCTCCTTCACCGACGACCGGTACGCCGACGACATGCACTACATGGGCGGCTGCCTGCTGTCGGACAACCTGGCCGAGGCGGGCACGATGTTCGCCTACGGCACCTGCCCGCCGGACCCGGCGCTGGTGGGCGAGCGGTGGCGCGGGATGTGGCTGGAGCGGCTGGAGAACACCCGGCCCTGGGTGCTGGAGTGGCTGCGCCACCAGCGGCGCGACGACTACTGGCGGCACGCCTCGGTCTGCGAGGACTACGCGGCCGTCGACGTGCCGGTGCTGGCCTCCAGCGGCTGGGCGGACGGCTACTCCAACGCCGTCACGCGCCTGCTGGAGCACCTGGACGTGCCCCGCAAGGGCCTGATCGGGCCGTGGTCGCACAAGTACCCGCACCTGGGGCAGCCGGGCCCGGCCATCGGCTACCTCCAGGAGGTGGTGCGCTGGTGGGACCACTGGCTCAAGGGCGCCGACAACGGGGTGATGGACGGCCCGATGCTGCGGGCGTGGATGCAGGAGAGCGTGCCGCCGTCGACGTCGTACGAGGAGCGGCCCGGCCGGTGGGTGGGCGAGCCGTCCTGGCCCTCGCCGCACGTCACCCCCACCGAACTGCCGCTGGGCGCGCACCGGATCCACCGGCCGGACGAGAAGCCGGAGGAGACGGAGCTGACGGTGCAGTCGCCGCTGTCGGTGGGCCAGTTCGCCGGGAAGTGGGCCTCGTACAACGCGCCGCCGGACCTGCCGTACGACCAGCGCGAGGAGGACGGCGGGTCGATGGTCTTCGACAGCGAGCCGCTGACCGAGCGGGTGGAGATCCTGGGCGCGCCGACCGTGGAGCTGGAGCTGTCGGTGAGCGAGCCGGTGGCGATGGTCGCCGCCCGCCTGTCCGACGTCGCCCCCGACGGCCGCGCCACCCGCGTCACCTACGGGCTGCTCAACCTCACCCGCGCGGGCGGCGACGAGCCCGAACCGCTGGAGCCCGGCCGCCGGTACCGGGCGACGGTGCAGCTCAACGGCGTGGCGCAGGTCTTCCCGCCGGGCCACCGCGTCCGGCTGTCGCTGTCGACCTCGTACTGGCCGCTGGCCTGGCCGCCGCCGCGCCCGGTGCTGCTGAGCGTGTACGCGCCCGGCAGCGCCCTGACGCTGCCGGTGCGCCCGGTCGCGGAGTCCGACGAGGTGGAGGGGGAGCCGTTCGGCGAGCCCGAGGGGACCGAGCCGATCCGCACCCGCCAGACCACCCCGCCCGAGCAGCGCTGGGAGGTCTCCCGGAACCTGGTGGACTACGGGTCGTCGCTGGAGATCGTCAAGGACGGCGGGACGGTCCACTTCGAGGACATCGACCTGGACGTGCGGCGCCGCGCCTACGAGCGCTACGACTCGGTGGCCGACGACTTCACCTCCGCCCGGGGCGAGTCGGAGTGGACGATGGCGTTCTCGCGCGGCGACTGGAACGTGCGGACGGTGACCCGCACGGTGCTGCGCTGCACCGGGACGGAGTTCGTCGTGCACGCCACCCTCGACGGGTACGAGGGGGACGACCGGGTGTTCTCCCGCACCTGGAACGAGACCCTGCCGCGCGACCACGTCTGACCCGCCGTCCGGTCCGGCCCGCCTCCCGGGCCCCCTGACCGTCCGCCCCCTGTGGGAGAGTGACCGCCGCCGGAGCACCGGCTGCGGACAGGGGGCGGACGGTCAGGGGGCGGACGGTCAGGGGGCGGACGTGGACGGAACGGCGGACCGGGGCGCGCTGGCGGAGATCCTGGCGGACGCGGCACGGGGGGTCTTCCCCCCGCCGGACGGATCGGTGACGGTCGTGCCCCAGCCCTCGGCGCGCGACGCCGGGGTGCTGGCGCTGGCCGCGCACGCGGTGGTGTTCACCGACGAGGACCCGGCCTGGGTGCTGGAGCGGATCCGGCGGGCGCCGGGCGACCGGCTGGCCGCCCCGCTCAGCCCGGTCTTCCTGGCCGGCCTGTCCGCCCGCACCGGGCGGACGGCGGGCTGCGTCGACCTGCTGACCGCCGCCGGGGCGCTGCCCGGCCCGCCGCCGCTGCCGCTGGCCGAACTCGGCGACCCCGGCCATCCGCGCGTGGCGCGGGCGCTGCTGTGCCGCGACGAGGTGCGGGTGTGGGCGGCCGACGGCGGGGTGGTGGTGCTGGGCCGCGGCGTGGCGGGCCGCTGGGAGGCCGCGATCGAGGTGGACGAGCGGGCGCGCGGCAGGGGGCTGGGCCGCGCCCTGGCGCTGGCCGCCCGTCGGCTGGCGCCCCCCGGCGCGGTGGTGTGGGCGCAGCAGGCCCCCGGCAACGCCCCCAGCGTCCGCGCCTTCCAGGCCGCGGGCTACCGCCCGGTGGGCGGGGAGGTCCTGCTGGAGGCGGCGCCCTCCCGGCCGCCGTCGCCGGGCGGGGCGCGGCCCGGCCGCTGACCGGCGGGGCGGGCCGCGACCGCCTTCCACCGAGCGTACGTTCAGAGTTCACCCGGACGTCCCCCGTACGGCATCCGGAGCGGACGGCGCGTGACTAGCCTCCACCTGCGGGGCCGGGAGTGGCGGCCAGTGGCCGCCCGGCCCCGCCGTCCTGTCCGCAGCGTCTGGAAACCACGTGCCGAAGCTCTCAGTGATCGTCCCCTTCCACAACGTCCAGGAGTACGCGCAGGACACCCTGCGCAGCCTCGCGGCCAACGCGCGGCCGGGGACGGAGTTCATCCTGGTCGACGACTGCTCCACGGACGCCACCGCGGAGATCCTCGACCGGGCCGTCACCGATCTGCCGCACGCCCGGCTGCTGCGGCACGAGGAGAACCGGGGGATCGCCCAGGCCCGCAACACCGGCATCGAGGCCGCCGAGGGCGACTACCTGACCTTCCTCGACGGCGACGACTGGTACGCGCCCGGCTACCTGGACGAACTGGTCCGCTCCATCGAGGAGTTCGGCTGCGACTTCGTGCGCACCGACCACGTGCAGTCCACCGGCCGCGACCGCGTCGTCAAGCGGGCGCCGGCGCGGCGGCGGGACGCGGTCCTCAGCACCCGGGACGCCATAGCACCGCCCGAGATGGAGACGATGGTGGACTACCCCTTCGTCTGGGCCGGGATCTACCGCCGCGGGATCTTCGAAACGGGCGGCGACGGCCTGGGGATGCGGTTCACCACCCACCTGCGCACCGCCGAGGACCGCGTCTTCATGTGGCAGCTCCACCTGAGGGCGAGGACGTTCGCGACCGTCGGCCTGCTCGGCGTCTTCTACCGGCGCGGGGTCACCACCTCGCTGACCCAGATCCGCGACGCCCGGCAGCTGGACTTCATACCGGCCCACGACCTGGTCCTGGCCGAGGTCGCCGCCGACCGGGAGGCCGACCGCTTCCTGCCCAAGATCGTGCGGACCTACTGCGCCATGATCGCCTTCCACGCGGCCGGCGCCCACCGCTACGAGCCCTCCGCCGCACGGCGGCTGAAGCACGAGTCGGCCGCGGCGCTGCGCCGGATGCCGCGCGAGGTGCTGGAGCGGACGCTGACGTCCATGGACCACGAGCGCGCCAGGACGCTGCGGCGGCTGCTGGGCGGCACGGCACGGAAGGCGGCCTGAGATGACCGGCACCGACAGCACCGGCGGCGCCACCCGCGGGACGGGCGCCGGCGCGCGCACCCGCGTCCAGCTCTTCGAGGTCTCCACCCTCTACGGCACGGCCACGCTCGCCGCCGCCCTGGACGCGGGCCTGTTCGGGCCGCGCCACGGGGTGCGGCGCGTCCTGCTGGTCTCCAACAACGCCGAGGTGCCCGAGACCGCCTCCCGCCTGGACGGGATGCGCGGCTGGCACCGGCTGGCCGCCCGCTTCGACCAGGTGGTCGACTGGAACGACACCATCCGCCCCCACCACCCCAGCACCTGGAGCCCGGCGGGCAACGACTGCCCGCTGTGGGAGCGGATGTTCCGCGCGAGCTGGGGCCTGGGCGACGGGCCGGTCGACCTGGTCGTGGAGTCCGTGCACGTCAGCCCGGCCAAGGCGCTGGCCGCGATCTTCGCGAGCGCGTCCGTCCACGTCTACGCCGACGGCCTGATGAGCTACGGCCCCACCCGCGAGAAGCTGCCGCAGACCCTCGCCTGCCGCATCCAGCGCCTGCTCCACCTCGACCTCGTGCCCGGCCTGACGCCGCTGCTGCTGACCGAGTACGGGGTGCCGTCCGAACTGGTGCCGAGCGGGGTCTTCCGCTCGGTCCTGGACGAACTCGACGACGCATCCCCGGACGGCGGCCCGGACGGCGGTTCGGACAGCGGTTCGGACGCGGCCCTCGACCCGGACGGCGAGGGCGCCCCCACCGCCGTCCTGCTGGGCCAGTACCTGGCGGCGCTCGGCATCCTCACCGTGGACGAGGAGGAGGCGCTGCACGAGCGGATGCTGCGCGGCGCCGCCGCGGCCGGGCACCGCTCGGTCCTCTTCAAGCCCCACCCCACGGCCCCCGTCCGCTACTCCAGGGCGCTGGACAAGGCCGCCGCCGACACGGGCGTACGGCTGGTGGTCCTGGAGAAGCCGATGCTGGCCGAGACCGTCTTCCGGCGGTGCCGCCCGGAGCTGGTCGTGGGCTGCTTCTCCACCGCGATGCTCACCGCCTCCGCCCTGTACGGCGTGCCCGTCGCACGGGTGGGCACCGAGCCGTTGCTGGACCGGCTGACGCCGTACCAGAACAGCAACCGCGTCCCGCTGACCATCGTCGACGCCCTCGTGCCCGACCTGGAGGCCCCGGACACGGGGGAGGCCGCGCGCGGCGAGGTGGTCACCGAGTCCGTGGAGGCGGTGCGGCGGATCGAGCCGCTGGTGCGGGCCGTCGGGTACTGCATGCAGGCCGACCGCTACCCGGCCCTGCGCGCCGAGGCCGAGGCGTGGCTGACCGCCCACCTCGACGAGAGCACCGCCCGCTACTTCAAGCGGCGCCGCCTGACCGCGCTCCGGCTGCCCGGCGGGCTCACGCCCGGCCTGGTGCGCCGTCTGCCGGGCAGCGACCACGCGCTGCGCGCCGCGCGCCGGGTGAAGCGGGCCGCCGCTTCCCGCGCCCGCGGGAAGTGACACCGGGAGGAGGCCGAAGGCCGGGACCGTGGATCGGTCCCGGCC
>NZ_JARVKV010000060.1 GCF_029813835.1 Streptomyces sp. DH37 | reverse complement strand
CCCCTCGGGGGCGGAGCCGCCGCCGTCCGTCGTGGAGCGCGCGTACGGCCCACAGCCCTCAGGGCGCCCGTGGGCCGTTACGCGCGCCCCCGGGTCAGTCCCTGCCCCGCAGCGAGCGGTAGCGGGCCACCAGGGCCGCCGTGGAGGCGTCCAGCCCCTCCACCTCGGCGCCCTCGGTCAGCGCGGGCTCGACGCGCTTGGCGAGCACCTTGCCCAGCTCCACGCCCCACTGGTCGAAGGAGTCGATGTCCCACACCGCGCCCTGGACGAACACCTTGTGCTCGTACAGCGCGACCAGCTGCCCCAGCACCGACGGGGTCAGCTCGGAGGCCAGGATCGTCGTCGTCGGGCGGTTGCCCCGGAACGTGCGGTGCGGGACCTGCTCCTCGGCGACCCCCTCCGCGCGGACCTCCTCCTCCGTCCTGCCGAAGGCGAGCGCCTGGCCCTGGGCGAAGAGGTTGGCCATCAGCAGGTCGTGCTGTCCGGCCAGCGCGGGCTCCAGGCCGGCCACGGGCCGGGCGAAGCCGATCAGGTCCGCCGGGATCAGCCTGGTGCCCTGGTGCAGCAGCTGGAAGTACGCGTGCTGGCCGTTGGTGCCGGGCGTGCCCCACACCACCGGGCCGGTCTGCCAGTCCACCGGCCTCCCCTGCCGGTCCACCGACTTGCCGTTGGACTCCATGTCGAGCTGCTGGAGGTAGGCGGTGAACTTCGACAGGTAGTGGCTGTAGGGCAGCACCGCGTGGGACTGCGCGTCGAAGAAGGCCCCGTACCAGATGCCCAGCAGGCCCAGCAGCAGCGGGGCGTTCTCCTCCGGCGGCGCGGTGCGGAAGTGCTCGTCGACGGTGCGGAAGCCGTCGAGCATCTCGCGGAAGCGGTCCGGGCCGATGGCGATCATGAGCGAGAGGCCGATGGCCGAGTCGTACGAGTAGCGCCCGCCGACCCAGTCCCAGAACTCGAACATGTTCGTGGTGTCGATGCCGAACTCCGCGACCGCCTCCGCGTTCGTCGACAGCGCCACGAAGTGCCTGGCCACCGCGTCCCGGTCCGCGCCCAGACCGGTCAGCAGCCAGTTCCTGGCGGAGGTGGCGTTGGTGATGGTCTCGATCGTGGTGAAGGTCTTGGAGGCGACGACGAAGAGCGTCTCGGCCGGGTCCAGGCCCTGGAGGGCCTCGTGCAGGTCCGCGCCGTCCACGTTGGAGACGAAGCGGACGTCCAGGTTCCGGTCGGTGTAGGCGCGCAGCGCCTCGTACGCCATCGCCGGCCCCAGGTCGGAGCCGCCGATGCCGATGTTGACGACCGACCTGACGGGTCGCCCGGTGTGGCCGACCCACTTGCCGGCGCGCACCGCCTCGGCGAAGGCGGACATCCGGTCGAGCACGGCGTGCACGGCGGGCACGACGTTCCCGCCGCCCTCGCCGTCCACCTCGACCACCGCGTCGCGCGGGGCGCGCAGGGCGGTGTGCAGTACGGCCCGGTCCTCGGTGGTGTTGATCCTCTCGCCGCGGAACATCGCGTCCCGCAGCTCTGCGACGCCGGTGGCCTCGGCCAGCTCGCGCAGCAGCCGCAGGGTCTCGTCCGTGACCAGGTTCTTGGAGTAGTCCAGGTACAGGTCGCCGACCCGGACGCCGTAGCGCTCGCCGCGCCGCGGGTCGGCGGCGAACAGCTCGCGCAGGTGCACCTCCCCCAGTTCCTCGCGGTGCCTGGCCAGCGCCTGCCACTGCGGCGTTCGGTCGAGCCTGCCGCGGCCTTCAGCGTTCATCTGCGAAATCAGTCCATTCCTCTCGTACGGGCCCCGCCGCACCCCAACCTAATGGAACGACGGCCCGGCCGCGCGCCCCGTGGGGGCGTACGGCCGGGCCGTCGTTCGCCGTTGTCCGGCGGGTCGATCGGCGTTCAGATCTCCCCGCGGAGCTTGGCCAGCGCCTCGGCGAGGATCGCCTCGCCGTCGGCGTCGCTGCGCCGCTCGCGCACGTACGCGAGGTGCGTCTTGTACGGCTCGGTGCGCGGCGGGTCCGGCGGGTTGTCCCGGTCCTTGCCGGCCGGAAAGCCGCAGCGCGGGCAGTCCCAGGTGTCCGGGATCTGCGCGTCGCTGGCGAAGCTGGGTTGGGTCTCATGCCCGTTCGAGCACCAGAAGGAGATGCGCAGGCGCGGCGCGGACTCGCCTCGCTCGGCCTCCCCCATCGGCCCCGCTCCGACCCGGCTTCCCCGGATCGCGTTGCCACTTGCCACGGTCGTAACTCCCTGCCTTCACGGTGCCGCGGAGCATCGACGGAACGCTCCGCCGCGGGTGCCCCAGTGTACGTAGGGCCCAACGCACGTCCAGAGACCGGAGTTACAGCCCCCGTGGGTCACGTGGACGCGAGCCTCATGATAGGCCGGGAACGCGACGCGGCGTCAGGTCGTGTCGCCCGCCGCCGGGCGGCGGGCGTCAGACGTCGAGCTTCATCAGGATGCCGAGCGCCACGATGATGGCGAACCAGATCACGGCGACCACGACCGTGATGCGGTCGAGGTTGCGCTCGGCGACCGAGGAGCCGCCGACGGAGGACTGCATGCCGCCGCCGAACATGTCGGAGAGGCCGCCGCCCTTCCCCTTGTGCATCAGCACGAGCAGCATCAGCAGCAGGCTGAAGACGATGAGGGCGATGGAGAACCCCAGGATCACGGCTGGACCAACTCTCTCGGACGGATGACGGGAAACTGTCGGACTTGCAGGGTACGGGGCCGGGAGGCGCCGCGCGTGCTCGCTCCCGGCCCCGACAGGGTACGACGTGGGCGGCCCGCCGTCACTCGGTGGCGGCGGGCGCCGCCGGCCCTACCGGTCGCGGAAGCGGACGATCCTCACGAACTCGTCCACGTCCAGCGAGGCCCCGCCGATCAGGGCGCCGTCCACGTCCGGCTGCGCCATGATCGCGGCGACGTTCCCGGACTTCACCGATCCGCCGTACTGGATGCGGACCCCGTCGGCCAGCTCGCGGTCGTACAGCTCGGCCAGGCGGCCCCGGATCGCGCCGCACACCTCCTGGGCGTCCTCGGGGGTGGCGACCTCGCCGGTGCCGATGGCCCACACCGGCTCGTAGGCGATCACGATGCGGGCGGCGTGCTCGGCGGGGACGTCCTTGAGCGCGCCGTCCACCTGGGCGAGGGTGTGGGCCACCTGGTCGCCGGCCCTGCGGACCTCCAGGCCCTCGCCGACGCACAGGATCGGGGTCAGGTCGTGCAGGTAGGCGGCCTTGACCTTGGCGTTGCAGAGCTCGTCGGTCTCGTTGTGGTACTGGCGGCGCTCGGAGTGGCCGACGGCCACGTAGGTGCAGTTGAGCTTCGCCAGCATCGCGCCGGAGACCTCTCCGGTGTACGCGCCGGAGACGTGCGCCGACAGGTCCTGGGCGCCGTAGCGGATCTTCAGCTTGTCGCCGTCGACCAGGGTCTGCACCGAGCGCAGGTCGGTGAAGGGCGGCAGGACCGCGACCTCGACGGCCTCGTAGTCCTTGTCGTTCAGCGCGAAGGCGAGCTTCTGGACGTGGGCGATGGCCTCGAGGTGGTTGAGGTTCATCTTCCAGTTGCCCGCCATCAGCGGGGTGCGGGTTGCCATGAGCGGGTCAGTCCTCCAGTGCGGCGAGGCCGGGAAGTGTCTTGCCCTCGAGGTACTCGAGGCTGGCGCCACCCCCGGTGGAGATGTGGCCGAAGGCTTCCTCGTCGAAGCCCAGGATGCGGACGGCCGCGGCGGAGTCGCCGCCGCCGACCACGGTGAAGGCGGGGCTGTCGACCAGCGCCTGGGCCACGGCCCGGGTGCCGGCGGCGTAGTCCGGGTGCTCGAAGACGCCCATCGGGCCGTTCCAGAAGACGGTGGCGGCGTCGGCGAGCTTCGAGGCGTACAGCTCCTGGCTGCGCGGACCGATGTCCAGGCCCATCAGACCGGCCGGGATGGCGTCCGCGGCGACGGTGGCGGGCTCGGAGGGCGCCTTGGTCTTCAGGTCCGGGAACTCGGCGGCGGCCACCACGTCGACGGGCAGGACGAACTCCACGCCGCGCTCCCTGGCGCGCTCGAGGTAGCCCCGGACGGCCGGGATCTGGTCCTCCTGGAGGAGCGAGGCGCCGACCTCGTGGCCCTGCGCCTTCAGGAAGGTGAAGACCATGCCGCCGCCGACGACGATGCGGTCGGCGCGCTCCAGCAGGTGGTCGATGACGCCGAGCTTGTCGGAGACCTTCGCGCCGCCCAGGACGACGGCGTAGGGGCGCTCGACGTCGTCGGTGAGCTTGCGCAGGACGCCGACCTCGGTGGCGATGAGGTCGCCGGCGGCGTGCGGCAGCCGCGCCGGGAGGTCGTAGACGGAGGCGTGGCGGCGGTGCACCGCGCCGAAGCCGTCGCCGACGTAGAGGTCGGCGAGCGCGGCGAGGCGGTCGGCGAAGGCGGCGCGCTCGGCGTCGTCCTTGCTGGTCTCGCCGGCGTTGAAGCGCAGGTTCTCCAGCACCGCCACCCGGCCCTCGCCGAGGTCCGCGACGGTGGACTCGGCGGACTCGCCGACGGTGTCGGTCGCGAACGCCACGTCCGCGCCGAGGAGTTCGCCCAGCCGCTTCGCCACGGGGGCGAGGGAGAACTTCGGGTCCGGGGCGCCCTTGGGGCGGCCGAGGTGGGAGGCGACGATCACCCTGGCGCCGGCCCCGGCCAGCTTGGTGATCGTCGGGACGGCGGCGCGGATCCGGCCGTCGTCGGTGATGGTCTCGCCGTCGAGCGGCACGTTCAGGTCGGCGCGGACGAAGACCCGCCTGCCGGCCACGTCGAGGTCGTCGATCGTCTTCATGCTGCGACTCCGTGGTGTTCGGTCATCGTGAGGCGGGGCCCGCCGGACGCGCCGTCGCGTCCTGCGAGCCCCGCCGTGTCACATGTGTCGGCTCTGCCGTCCGGCAGCGCGGTCAGAGCCGCTCGCCGACGTAGACGGTCAGGTCCACGAGGCGGTTGGAGTAGCCCCACTCGTTGTCGTACCAGCCGACGATCTTGACCTGCTTGCCCTGGACCATGGTCAGGGAGGAGTCGAAGGTGCAGGAGGCCGGCCAGTTGACGATGTCCGAGGAGACGATCGGGTCCTCGGTGTACTCCAGGATGCCCTTCAGCTGGCCCTCGGCGGCCTTCTGGAAGGCGGCGTTGATCTCGTCCTTGCCGACCTCGCGGTCGAGCTCCAGCACGAGGTCGGTGACCGAGCCGGTCGGGACCGGGACGCGCATGGCGATGCCGTCCAGCTTGCCCTTGAGCTGCGGCAGGACCAGGGCGGTGGCCTTGGCGGCGCCGGTCGAGGTCGGGATGATGTTCTCGGCGGCGGCGCGGGCCCGGCGCAGGTCCTTGTGCGGGAAGTCCAGGATGCGCTGGTCGTTGGTGTACGCGTGGACGGTCGTCATCATGCCCTTGACGATGCCGAAGTTCTCGTCCATGACCTTGGCCATCGGCGCCACGCAGTTGGTGGTGCAGGAGGCGTTGGAGACGACGTGGTGCTTCTCGGCGTCGTAGGACTCGTGGTTGACGCCCATGACGACGGTGATGTCCTCGTTCTTGGCCGGGGCCGAGATGAGGACCTTCTTCGCGCCGGCCTCGAGGTGCTTGGCGGCGTCCTCGCGCTTGGTGAAGATGCCGGTGGACTCGATGACGATGTCGGCGCCGAGCTCGCCCCACGGGAGGGCGGCCGGGTCGCGCTCGGCCATCGTCCTGAAGGTCTGGTTGCCCACCGTGATGGTGTCGGCGGTGTGGCTGACCTCCTGCTTGAGGCGGCCCAGGATGCTGTCGTACTTCAGCAGGTGAACCAGGGTCGCGTTGTCGGTCAGGTCGTTGACACCGACGATCTCGACGTCCGCGCCCTGCTCCAGGAGAGCGCGGAAGTAGTTGCGACCGATGCGGCCAAAGCCGTTGATGCCTACGCGGATCGTCACGAACCGATCTCCTCGTTAGGTACGCCGGTGCGGACACCGACGAAATCTGTTTGGGATGTCCCCGACCACTTCCGACCCTACCGCGCCGGGTGCCCGCGAGTGACATCGGCCACCCGCCGTGTGCGGTGTGGCGCGCCGGTGGCAGGACGTACCCGCGAAGGCGCCGGGCAGGCGTGCGGCGGCCCCGCGGGGGCGGCGGACGGCGGGGCGTCGGAGGCGCGGAGGGCCCGGGGAGGGACGGGAGGGACGCGAGCGGCGACCGGGACGCGGGAGGCGCGGTCAGCCGACCATCTCCTCCGTCAGGTTCGACTCGGTGCCGGGGATCCCCAGGTCGGCGGCGCGCTTGTCGGCCATGGCGAGCAGCCGCCGGATGCGGCCGGCGACGGCGTCCTTGGTCAGCGGCGGGTCGGCCAGCGCGCCCAGCTCCTCCAGGGACGCCTGCTTGTGCTCCATGCGCAGCCGGCCGGCGGCGGCCAGGTGCTCGGGCACCTCGTCGCCGAGGATCTCCAGGGCGCGCTGCACCCGGGCGCCGGCGGCGACGGCCGCGCGGGCCGAGCGGCGCAGGTTGGCGTCGTCGAAGTTGGCCAGGCGGTTGGCGGTGGCCCGCACCTCGCGGCGCATCCGCCGCTCCTCCCAGGCCAGTACGGACTCGTGGGCGCCCAGCCGGGTCAGCAGCGCGCCGATGGCGTCGCCGTCGCGGACGACGACGCGGTCCACGCCGCGCACCTCGCGGGCCTTGGCGGCGATCTGCAGGCGGCGGGCGGCGCCGACGAGGGCGAGGGCGGCCTCGGGGCCGGGGCAGGTGATCTCCAGGGAGGAGGAGCGGCCGGGCTCGGTGAGCGAGCCGTGCGCCAGGAAGGCGCCGCGCCAGGCGGCCTCGGCGTCGCAGGTGGCCCCGGAGACCACCTGCGGCGGCAGGCCGCGCACCGGGCGGCCGCGGCCGTCGACCAGCCCGGTCTGGCGGGCGAGCTGGTCGCCGCCCGCCACCACCCGTACGACGTAGCGGCTGCCGCGGCGCAGCCCGCCGGGGGCCATGACCACCAGGTCGGAGGCGTGCCCGAAGATCTCCAGGATGTCCTTGCGGAGTCTGCGGGCCGCGATGCCGGTGTCCAGCTCGGCCTCGATCACGATGCGGCCGCTCACCAGGTGCAGTCCGCCCGCGAACCGCAGGATCGACGAGACCTCCGACTTCCGGCAGCAGGTCCGGGTGACGGGTAGCCGGGAGATCTCGTCCTTCACCGCTGCCGTCATCGCCATGGGCCGATCCTTCCATGCATTCGAAAAATCCGGTCGTACGCGGCGGCCAGCAGCTCCGGATCGTGCCGGGGCACCCGGCCCGGGGCGGCCACCGGCGCCAGCTCGACGGTGCCGCCCAGGCGCCGTGCGGCGTCGCGGAGGCCATCCTCGTCGGGCACGGCGGCCCGGTCGGCCAGCACCACGTCGAAGGCGAGTTTAGGGGCGTGTCGGGCCAAAACCTCCAAATGACGCTGCGGGGAGAAGCCGTCGGTCTCGCCCGGCTGCGGTGCGAGGTTGAGCGACAGCACCCGGCGCGCCCTGGTCTCGGTGAGCGCCCGGAGCAGTTCGGGGACCAGCAGGTGGGGGATGACCGAGGAGAACCACGAGCCGGGGCCGAGCACCACCCAGTCCGCGTCGAGGACCGCCTCGACCGCCTCGGGGACGGCGGGCGGGTCGTGCGGGACCAGGTGCACCTGCTGCACCTCGCCGGGGGTGAGGGCGACGGTGGCCTGGCCGCGGACGGTGGCGACCTCCTCGGGGCGCGCCGGGTCGTGGCCGCGCACCAGGGCGCGCAGCTCCAGCGGGACGGCGGACATCGGCAGCACCCGTCCGTGCGCGCCCAGCAGCTTCCCGACCAGGTCCAGGGCCTGGACGTGGTCGCCGAGCTGCTCCCACAGGGCGACGATCAGCAGGTTGCCCACCGCGTGCTCGTGCAGGTCCCCCCGGCTGACGAAGCGGTGCTGGATGACCCGCGCCCAGGTCTGGCCCCACTCGTCGTCGCCGCACAGCGCGGCCAGGGCCTTGCGGAGGTCGCCGGGGGGCAGGACGCCCAGCTCGTCGCGGAGCCGCCCGCTGGAGCCGCCGTCGTCGGCGACGGTGACCACGGCGGTCAGGTCGCGGGTGATCCGGCGCAGCGCGGCCAGCGAGGCGGACAGGCCCATGCCGCCGCCGAGCGCCACCACCTTGGGGGTCCCGCCGCGGGCCCTGCGGGTGGTGACCAGGCGCCGCAGTCTTCGGGTGCGGACGGTCACTCGCGTCCCATGTCCCGGTGCACGACGACGGTCTCGACGCCCTCGGCGGCCAGCCGGCGGGCCAGCCTCTCGGACATCGCGACGCTGCGGTGCTTGCCGCCGGTGCAGCCGACCGCGATCGTTGCGTAGCGCTTGCCCTCGCGCCGGTAGCCGGCGGCGATGAGCTGGAGCAGCTCGGCGTAGCGGTCCAGGAACTCCTTGGCGCCGGGCTGGTTGAAGACGTACTGGGAGACCTCGTCGTTGAGGCCGGTGTACGGCCGCAGTCCGGGCACCCAGTGCGGGTTGGGCAGGAAGCGGCAGTCCACGACGAGGTCGGCGTCGACGGGGAGGCCGTACTTGTAGCCGAAGGACATCACCGTCGCCCGCAGCTCGGGCTCCTCCTCGCCCGCGAACTGGGCGTCGAGCTTGGCGCGCAGCTCGTGGACGTTGAGGCCGGAGGTGTCGATGACCAGGTCGGCGTCGCCGCGCAGCTCGCGCAGCAGGTCGCGCTCGGCGGCGATGCCGTCCACGATGCGCCCGTCGCCCTGGAGCGGGTGGGGGCGGCGCACCGACTCGAAGCGGCGCACCAGGGCCTCGTCGGAGGCCTCCAGGAAGACGATCCGGCGGGTGACGTTCTTGGCGTCGAGGTCGGCGAGGGACTCGCGCAGGTTGTCGAAGAAGCGGCGGCCGCGGACGTCGACGACCACGGCGATCCGGGCGACGTTGCCCTGGGAGCGGGCGCCCAGGTCGACCATGGTCGGGATCAGGGCGGGCGGCAGGTTGTCCACCACGAACCAGCCCAGGTCCTCCAGGCACTTGGCGGCGGTGCTGCGGCCCGCGCCGGACATGCCGGAGATGATCACCAGCTCGGGGATGGCGGCGCTCCCGTCGCTTCCGTTTCCTCCGGTGTCCGTCGCCGTACCCGTACTCGTGCCCGTGGCCACCTGCGCTCCGTCTCCCGTGTGCTCACTCATCACGCTCTCCCCCGCTGACCTGTGCCGTTCCGCTTCCCGGTCACCGATGCCCTACCGGTCTTCCCGGTCTTCCAGGATCTCACCCGTGGCGGTGTTCACCGCCGGGGCGGCCGGAGCCGCCTGCGCCAGGGCCGCGGCGACGGCCTCGGCGGTCTTGCGTCCCACGCCCGGGACCTCGCAGATCTGCTCGACGGTGGCGGCGCGCAGCCGCTTGACCGAGCCGAAGTGCTTGATCAGGGCCTGCTTGCGGGACTCCCCGAGTCCGTGGACGGCGTCCAGCGGGCTCGCCTTCAGCGACCGCGACCGCTTGACGCGCTGGTAGCGGATGGCGAAGCGGTGGGCCTCGTCGCGGACCCGCTGGAGCATGTACAGGCCCTCGCTGGTGCGGGGCAGGACCACCGGGTCGTCCTCGCCGGGCAGCCACACCTCCTCCAGGCGCTTGGCCAGTCCGCACACGGCGACGTCGTCGATCCCCAGCTCGTCCAGGGCCCGCCGCGCGGCGGCCACCTGCGGCTGCCCGCCGTCGACCACGACGAGCTGCGGCGGGTAGGCGAACTTCGGCGGCCGGTTCCCGCCCCGCTCCTCGGCCGGGGCCGGCCCGTCCGCACCGTTCACGCCGTCGGCACCGTTCACGCCGTCCACCGTGCCGTCCGCCGTGCTCCCGGACCCCTCGGGACCCTCGGGACCCTCTCCGGCGGCCCACTCCCCCGTGCGCTGCCTCTCCTGGAGGTAGCGGCGGAAGCGGCGGGAGACCACCTCGTGCATGGAGCGGACGTCGTCCTGGCCGGCGAAGCCCTTGATCTGGAAGCGGCGGTACTCGCTCTTGCGGGCCAGGCCGTCCTCGAAGACCACCATCGAGGCCACCACGTCCTCGCCCTGGAGGTGGGAGATGTCGAAGCACTCGATGCGCAGCGGCGCCGAGTCCAGC
The DNA here is from genome assembly GCF_029813835.1 of Streptomyces sp. DH37. GTDB lineage: Bacteria > Actinomycetota > Actinomycetes > Streptomycetales > Streptomycetaceae > Streptomyces. The sequence goes on along the minus strand of NZ_JARVKV010000060.1, from coordinate 33,990 downwards.
CCGAGGGCCTCGGCGATCTCCTCCAGCGCCCGGGAGCGGGTGGTCAGGTCGGAGGCGCGCTTGGTCTTGTGCAGGGTGAGGGCCTGCTGCGCGTTGCGCTGCACCGTCTCCATCAGGGCCCGCTTGTCGCCGCGCTGCGGCACGCGCAGGTCCACGGCCGCGCCGCGCCGGCCGGCGAGCCACGCCGCGACCGGGTCCACCGGTTCCGGCAGGGCCGGGACCAGCACCTCCCTGGGCACGGCGTCGCCGCTCTCCTCGCCGTAGAGCTGCTGGAGGGCGTGCTCGACGAGCCCGGCGGTGCCGACCTCCTCCACCTTGTCGGTGACCCAGCCGCGCTGGCCGCGCACCCGGCCGCCGCGGACGTGGAAAATCTGGACCGCGGCCTCCAGCTCGTCCTCGGCGACCGCGATCAGGTCGGCGTCGGTGGCGTCGGCCAGGACGACGGCGTTCTTCTCCATCGCGCGCCGGAGCGCCTCGATGTCGTCGCGCAGCCGGGCGGCCTTCTCGTACTCCATCTCCTCGGCGGCCCGGTGCATCCGCTGCTCCAGGCGGCGCAGGTAGGCGCCCGTGCGCCCGGCCATGAAGTCGCAGAACTCCTCGGCCAGCCGCCGGTGCTCCTCGGCGTCGACCCGGCCGACGCAGGGCGCGGCGCACTTGCCGATGTAGCCCAGCAGGCAGGGGCGGCCGATCTGGGCGGAGCGCTTGAAGACCCCGGCCGAGCAGGTGCGCACCGGGAAGACGCGGAGCATCAGGTCGACGGTCTCGCGGATCGCCCAGGCGTGCGCGTACGGCCCGAAGTAGCGCACGCCCTTCTTCTTGGGCCCGCGCATCACCTGCACGCGCGGGAACTCCTCGTTCATCGTGACCGCGAGGGAGGGGTAGCTCTTGTCGTCGCGGTACTTGACGTTGAAGCGGGGGTCGAACTCCTTGATCCAGGAGTACTCCAGCTGGAGCGCCTCGACCTCGGTGGAGACCACCGTCCACTCCACCGAGGCGGCCGTGGTGACCATCGTGCGCGTGCGCGGGTGGAGGTTCGCCAGGTCCTGGAAGTAGTTGGCGAGGCGCTGGCGAAGGCTCTTCGCCTTCCCGACGTAGATCACCCGGCCGTGTTCGTCGCGGAACTTGTAGACCCCCGGGGAGTCGGGGATCTCTCCAGGCCTGGGGCGGTAGCTGGAGGGGTCTGCCATGGGGTCAACCCTACTGGCGGCGTGCGGCGCCGGGGGCCGCCGGCGGCGCGCTTTCCGGCCGCTCGCCGCCGCCGTCCGCCCCCGGCCCGTCACCAGCCGCGTTCGCGCCACTCCGCCAGGTGCGGGCGCTCGGCGCCCAGGGTGGTGTCGGCGCCGTGGCCGGGGTAGACCCAGGTCTCGTCCGGGAGTTCGCCGAAGAGCTTGGTCTCCACGTCGTGCAGCAGGACGGCGAACGCCTCGGCGTCGCCCCGGGTGTTGCCGACGCCGCCGGGGAAGAGGCAGTCGCCGGTGAACAGGTGGGGGTGGCCGTGGGGGTCGTCGTAGACCAGGGCGATGGAGCCCGGGGTGTGGCCCCGCAGGTGGCGGGTGGTGAGCGTGACGCGGCCGACGGTGACGGCGTCCCCGTCCTCCAGCGGGACGTCGGTGGGAACGGGGATGCCCTCGGCGTCGTGGCGCCCGGCGTAGGTGCGGGCGTCGGTGGCCTGGACGACGGTGTCGAGCGCCTGCCAGTGGTCGGGGTGCCGGTGGGTGGTGACGACCGCGCCGACGCCGTCGTCGCCGATGAGGTTGAGCAGGGTGTCGGGTTCGCTGGCGGCGTCGATCAGGAGCTGTTCGCCGGTGGCGCGGCAGCGCAGCAGGTAGGCGTTGTTCTCCAGGGGGCCGACCGCGACCTTGGAGATCACCAGGTCGGTCAGCTCGTGGACGTCCGGCGGGCCGCCGACCGCGACCTTTCCTGTGTACGGCATGTGTTCTGCGACTCCTTCCGAGGGGGTGGCGCGGCCGGCGATCAGTGTGTCAGAGCGGCGGCAGCGTGGGCAGGACCGGCGCGGAGGCGGTGAGCCCGGCGCCGGCGGTGCGGCCGGTGAGCCAGCCGACGAGCGCGGTGGGCGAGCCCGCGACGGTCACCGCCGGCTCCCCCTCCCCGGCCGCGCGGCCCGTGCGCAGGACGCGGCCGTCCGGGGCGCGCAGCTCGACGGGCTCCACGCCGGGGTGCCCCGAGAAGCGCCTGGCCATGTTCTCCAGCTCCCGGTCGGTGAAGGAGGCGGGCATGTCCTCCAGCTCGTACCCGATGCCGAGGTCGACGTGGTGCAGCTCGACCTCGATCCGGCGGCGGAAGGGGATCGAGGAGGCGAGGTCGGTGACGCCGTTGCGCAGCTCGACGGTGGCCCCCCACTCCTCCCCGGTGAGGGCGGCCATCGCCTCGTCCAGGCGGGCGGCACTGCCGCGCAGGTCCTCCAGCTGGACCGCCGGGGGGCGGGAGGCGTCGCGCTCGATGTCGGCCTCGCGGGCCTCGGCGCTGGGGTACATCGGGCGGCCGGCGAGCACGTTGACCAGGGCGTCGGCGTTGCGGGCGAGGTGGGCGAGGACGTGGCCGCGGGTCCAGCCGGGCAGCCTCGAGGGCTCGGCCAGGGAGGCGTCGTCCAGCTTCCGGACGGCGGCCAGGAGGCGGTCGGTGGACTCCCGCAGGGCGGCGGTGTCGGCGGCGGGGTCGGGAGTGGGGTCGGGAACGGGATCGGGAGCGGGGTCCGCATCAGGCGAAGTCATGATCCAAAGCTATCCCCACCACTCCTTCGGGTGAAGGAGGAGAAGAGCGCCCGTAAATCGAATGCACGTGCTATAGGCTCGCTGTGCGCACCGGGCACGACATCACGGCGGCGCTACCCCATACCCTTGGGCGGGGGCTCTGGGCAGGCGCCCGCCCCCTTCATCCCACACGAAAGGTGCCAATCGGCGTGGCCGACCGTCTCATCGTCCGTGGGGCTCGCGAGCACAACCTCAAGAACGTCTCGCTCGACCTCCCCCGCGACTCCCTCATCGTCTTCACCGGGCTGTCGGGATCGGGCAAGTCCTCGCTCGCCTTCGACACCATCTTCGCCGAGGGGCAGCGCCGCTACGTGGAGTCGCTCTCCTCGTACGCCCGGCAGTTCCTGGGGCAGATGGACAAGCCGGACGTGGACTTCATCGAGGGCCTGTCGCCGGCGGTCTCCATCGACCAGAAGTCCACCTCCCGCAACCCCCGCTCGACGGTCGGCACCATCACGGAGGTCTACGACTACCTCCGCCTGCTGTTCGCCCGGATCGGCAAGCCGCACTGCCCCGAGTGCGGGCGCCCGATCGCCCGGCAGTCCCCGCAGGCGATCGTGGACAAGGTGCTCTCCCTGGAGGAGGGCAGCCGCTTCCAGGTGCTCTCCCCGCTGGTGCGCCAGCGCAAGGGCGAGTTCGTGGACCTCTTCGCCGAGCTGCAGACCAAGGGCTACAGCCGCGCCCGGGTGGACGGCACGACGGTCCAGCTCTCCGACCCGCCGGCGCTGAAGAAGCAGGAGAAGCACACCATCGAGGTGGTCGTCGACCGCCTGACGGTGAAGGAGAGCGCCAAGCGGCGGCTGACCGACTCGGTCGAGACCGCGCTCGGGCTCTCGGGCGGCATGGTGATCCTCGACTTCGTGGACCTGGAGGAGGACGACCCCCAGCGCGAGCGGATGTACTCCGAGCACCTGTACTGCCCCTACGACGACCTGTCGTTCGAGGAGCTGGAGCCCCGCTCGTTCTCCTTCAACTCCCCCTTCGGCGCCTGCCCCGAGTGCAGCGGCATCGGCACCCGCATGGAGGTGGACCCGGAGCTGATCGTCCCCGACGAGGACAAGTCGCTGGACGAGGGGGCGATCCACCCCTGGTCACACGGCCACAGCAAGGAGTACTTCGGGCGGCTGATCGGCGCCCTGGCCGACGCGCTCGGCTTCCGCACCGACATCCCCTGGAGCGGGCTGCCGCAGCGCGCGAAGAAGGCCCTGCTCAACGGGCACCGGACGCAGATCGAGGTCCGCTACCGCAACCGCTACGGGCGGGAGCGGTCGTACACCACGGCCTTCGAGGGCGCGGTGCCGTTCGTCAAGCGGCGGCACTCGGAGGCGGAGACGGACTCCAGCCGGGAGCGCTTCGAGGGCTACATGCGCGAGGTGCCCTGCCCGACCTGCGAGGGGACCAGGCTCAAGCCGATCGTCCTGGCCGTGACGGTGCAGGGGAGGTCGATCGCGGAGATCGCCGCGATGTCGATCAGCGAGTGCGCCGAGTTCCTGGGCGCCATGGAGCTGAACGACCGCGAGAGGACCATCGCCGAGCGGGTGCTCAAGGAGGTCAACGAGCGGCTGCGGTTCCTGGTCGACGTCGGTCTGGACTACCTCTCCCTCAACCGCGCCGCCGGGACGCTCTCGGGCGGCGAGGCGCAGCGCATCCGGCTGGCGACCCAGATCGGCTCCGGCCTGGTGGGCGTGCTGTACGTGCTGGACGAGCCGTCCATCGGCCTGCACCAGCGCGACAACCACCGGCTGATCGAGACCCTGGTGCGGCTGCGGGACATGGGCAACACCCTGATCGTCGTCGAGCACGACGAGGACACCATCAAGACCTCCGACTGGGTGGTGGACATCGGCCCGGGCGCGGGCGAGCACGGCGGCGAGGTGGTGCACAGCGGCCCGCTGAAGGAGCTGCTGGCCAACGAGGAGTCGGTGACCGGGCAGTACCTGTCGGGCAGGAGGTCCATCCCGACGCCGGAGAAGCGCCGCCCGGTGGACCGCAAGCGGGCGCTGACCGTCCGGGGCGCCAAGGAGAACAACCTGCGGAACGTCGACGTGTCGTTCCCGCTCGGTGTGCTCACCGCGGTCACGGGCGTCTCCGGTTCGGGCAAGTCCACCCTGGTCAACGACATCCTCTACACCCATCTGGCGCGCGAGCTGAACGGCGCGAAGTCGGTGCCGGGGCGGCACGTGCGGGTGGAGGGCGACGACCTGGTGGACAAGGTCGTGCACGTCGACCAGTCCCCCATCGGCCGCACCCCCCGTTCCAACCCGGCCACGTACACGGGCGTCTTCGACCATGTGCGCCGGCTGTTCGCGGAGACGACGGAGGCGAAGGTCCGCGGCTACCTGCCGGGCCGCTTCTCCTTCAACGTCAAGGGCGGCCGCTGCGAGAACTGCTCCGGCGACGGCACGATCAAGATCGAGATGAACTTCCTGCCGGACGTGTACGTGCCGTGCGAGGTCTGCCACGGCGCGCGCTACAACCGGGAGACGCTGGAGGTGCACTACAAGGGCAAGTCCATCGCCGAGGTGCTGGACATGCCGATCGAGGAGGCGATGGGGTTCTTCGAGGCGGTGCCCGCCATCGCCCGCCACCTGCGCACCCTCAACGACGTCGGCCTCGGCTACGTCCGGCTCGGCCAGCCCGCCACGACGCTCTCCGGCGGCGAGGCGCAGCGGGTGAAGCTCGCCTCGGAGCTGCAGAAGCGCTCCACCGGGCGCACGGTCTACGTGCTGGACGAGCCGACCACCGGTCTGCACTTCGAGGACATCCGCAAGCTGATCGAAGTGCTGTCCGGGCTGGTCGACAAGGGCAACACGGTGATCGTCATCGAGCACAACCTCGATGTGATCAAGACGGCCGACTGGGTCGTGGACATGGGCCCGGAGGGTGGCAGCGGCGGCGGCCTGGTCGTCGCCCAGGGCACCCCGGAGCAGGTCGCGGCGGCGCCGGAGAGCCACACCGGCAAGTTCCTCCAGGACATCCTGCCGCTGAAGCCGTGAGCGGCCGTAAGGAGAGCACGACCATGAAGGACCAGTCCCCCGGCCGCCGCACCGTGCTGTGCGGGGCGGCGGCCGCCGGGGCCGCCGGCCTCGGCCTGACCGCCTGCTCCGGCTCCGGCGGAGGCGGCGGACGGGCCCCGGCGACCCCGACCGCACCCGTGGACCTCGGCGCGGCCGACGCCGTACCGGTCGGGGGCTCCAGGCTGTACCGCGAGGAGAGACTGGTGGTCTCCCGGTCCTCCGAGGGCGAGTACAGGGCGTTCGGCGCGGTGTGCACCCACGCGGGCTGCGTACTGACCTCGGTGGAGAGGCTGGAGGCCGACTGCACCTGCCACGGCAGCCGCTTCGACACCACCACCGGCGAGGTGCTGGCGGGCCCGGCGGGCTCACCCCTGCCCCCGGTCCCGGTCAAGGTGGAGGGCGGCAGGCTCGTGGCCGGCCCCGGCGACTGACGCCCCCTCACCCGGCGCGTACCCGCGCCCGCGCGTCCCCCGTGCGTCCGTTCGGCCCAACGGACGCGCGGGGGACGCGTGTTGTTCCGGCGGTGTTCGAGCACGCCCTCTGGTGTGAACCGGTCGGCCTTGTCACCCTGTGGCGCTGGATGCGCAAAGAGCGCATGTCCCTACAGCGTCTGTGGGTGATGTCGTGTCACGAGGACCGCAGGGCAGAAGACTCCCCGGACGGGCCGCGGTGTGCCTCACGGCCGTCGCCGCGCTCGGGCTGGGTCTGGCGCCACCGGCCGCCGCCGGTCCCGCCGCGACCGCCGTCCCCGCGCTCTCCGCCGCTCCGCCCGCCGACGCCCTGGGCGTCGCCGACGGCGACGGCATGGAGCTGTCCCGTACCGTGCGCCCCGTGGCGCCCGGCACCACACTGACCTCGTTCGACCGGCTGGAGTCGGACAAGTGGCTGCGCGCCGACGCCCTCAGCGTCGACCTCGACGGCGGCGCCGAGGTCGACTACCTGTCCCCGGGGACCGTCTCCGGCCGCGCGACCGTCTCGGAGCTGGCCGGCGCGCACGATCCCGGCGCCGGGCGCCGCACCGTCGCCGCCTTCAACGCCGACTTCTTCGACATCAACCAGACCGGCGCCCCGCTCGGCCCCGGTGTGGACGACGGCGAGATCACCCACTCCCCGGCCCCCGGGGTCACCGAGGCGGTCGGCTTCGGTCCGGACGGCGCGGGCCGCGTCCTCGACCTGTACTTCGAGGGCACGCTCACCCTGCCCGGCGGCCCCGAGCCGCTGGCCGCGTACAACGCGGCGAACGTCCCCGCCGACGGCATCGGCGCCTACAACGCCCGGTGGGGCCCGGCCGACCGCGCCCAGACCGTGGACGGCGCGGCGGAGGTCACCGAGGTCACCGTCGTGGGCGGCCGGGTCACCGCCGTGGACGACGCCCCCGGCGACGGGCCCGTCCCCGAGGGCGCGACGGTGCTGCTCGGCCGTGACGCGGGCGCGAAGGCCCTGGCCGCGCTGGCCCCGGGCTCCGCGGTGAGCTGGGAGTACGAGCTGCGCACCGAGGGGGGCGAGACGCCGCGCACGGCGGTCGGCGGCCGCGGCGTGCTGGTCGTGGACGGCGAGCCGCAGAACTGGGACGGACGGCCCAACAACGCCGCCGCTCCCCGTACCGCCGTCGGCTTCTCCCGGGACGGCTCCACCCTGCACGTGCTGACCGTGGACGGCCGCCAGGCCGCCTCCGGCGGCGTCACCCTCACCGAACTGGCCCTGATGATGGACGAGCTGGGGGCCCACAACGCGCTCAACCTCGACGGCGGCGGCTCCTCGACGCTGGTGGCCCGCGAGCCCGGCTCGGACACCCCGCGGGTGGAGAACAGCCCCTCCGACGGCACCGAGCGCGAGGTCCCCAACGGGCTGGCCGTCACCGCCCCCGACGGCAGCGGGGCGCTGAAGGGCTTCTGGGTGGAGACGGCCGCGGACCCGGCCGAGGCCCCCTCCGCCGACACCGTGCCCGGCGGGCACCCGGAGCGCGTCTTCCCCGGTCTGACCCGCGCGCTCACCGCCGCCGGGTACGACGAGACGTACGGCCCCGCGGACGCCTCCGCGAACGTCCCCTCGGGCGCCCCCGCAGACGGAGCCCCCCGCTGGCACAGCTCCCGCCCCGAGGTCGGCCGGGTGGACGGCGACGGCGTCTTCCACGCCCGCAGGACCGGTACGGCCGAGGTCGTCGCACGCCGCGGCCACGCCCGCGGCTCCACCACCCTGACGGTACTGGGCCCGCTGGAGCGGATCGCCCCGACCCGGGAGCGGGTCGGGCTGCCCGGCCCCGGCACGGAGGCGTCCTTCGGCTTCACCGGCTTCGACGCCGAGGGCCACAGCGCCCCCGTCGAGCCGTCGGACGTGGCGCTCGACTACGACCGCTCGCTCTTCCGCATCGATCCCGACCCGGCGCGCGGCGGCTTCACCGTCGCCGCCGCCGACGGCGCCGACTCCGTCTCCGGCCTGGTCAGGGCGGTCGTGAAGGGCGAGGAGACGGTCCTGGCCGTCACGGTGGGCCTGACGGACCGGGGCGTCGCGGAGTTCGACGACGCCGGGCAGTGGACCTTCAGCGCCGCCCGCGCCTCCGGCTCCCTGGCCGCCGACCCCGCCGGGCACGACGGCACCGGGCTGCGGATGACGTACGACTTCACGCAGTCCACCGCGACCCGTGCCGCCTACGCCAACCCGCCGCGGGAGATCCCCGTGCCCGGCCAGCCTCGGAGCTTCACCCTGTGGCTCAAGGGCGACGGCCGCGGCGCCTGGCCCTCGCTGCACCTCACCGACGCCGCCGGCACCGCCCAGGTGCTGCGCGGCCCGCACGTCGCCTGGACCGGCTGGAAGCGGATCGCCTTCGAGGTCCCCCAGGGAGTGGCCTATCCACTGAAGGTCCGGCGGTTCTACCTGGCCGAGACCCGGCCCGCCGAGCGGTATCGCGGCGAGGTCGTCCTGGACGGGCTGACCGCCCGGACCCCGCCGGACGTGGCCCTGCCCGCCGCCGACCCCCACCGGGACCCGCTGATCTCGACGGCCGCCGACACCGCGGGCCGCGACTGGCGGTTCGCGGTGGTCTCCGACGCCCAGTTCGTCGCCCGCGAACCGGACGGCGAAACGGCACGCCAGGCCCGGCGCACCCTGCGGGAGGTGCGGGCCGCCCGGCCCGACTTCGTCGTGGTCAACGGGGACTGGGTGGACGAGGGCTCGCCCGAGGACCTCGCCTTCGCCCGCCGGATGCTCGAGGAGGAGCTCGGCGGCGAGGTGCCCTGGTACTACGTGCCGGGCAACCACGAGGTGATGGGCGGCTCCGTCGAGGGCTTCCGCGCGGAGTTCGGCGCGACCCACCGCTCCTTCGACCACCGGGGCACGCGCTTCATCACCCTCGACACCTCCTCGCTGACCCTGCGCGGCGGCGGCTGGGACCAGATCCGGCGGCTGCGGGAACGGCTGGAGGACGCCGCGGAGGACGACGGGATCGGCTCCGTCGTCGTGCTGGCGCACGTACCGCCGCGCGATCCGACCCCGCAGCAGGGCAGCCGGCTGACCGACCGGCTGGAGGCGGACCTGCTGGAGGACTGGCTCGGCGAGTTCCGCCGCCGCACCGGCAAGGGCGCGGCGTTCGTCGGGGCGCACGCCGGCGTCTTCCACGCCTCCCGGGTGGACGGGGTGCCCTACCTGGTCAACGGCAACGCGGGCAAGGCGCCGGCCGCGCCCCCCGGTGAGGGCGGCTTCAGCGGCTGGTCGCTGGTCGGGATCGACCGCGGCACCGGCCGGGACTGGATCTCGGTCCAGACCCGCGCCCATGTGGACGGGCTCTCCCTGACCGCGCCGGACTCCGTGGCGGCGGGCGGTGCGCCGGGGAAGGTCTCCGCGGCCATCGTCCAGGGCCGCGGAAGCGCGGCGCGCACGGTGCCGGTGGGCCGGCCGCTGAGCGCCGACTGGTCCGGCTCACGGGGCCTGTGCGCGGGGGACGTGGAGCGGGCGCGGGCGCGCGGGCACTGCGTCGCGGTCCTCGACGCGGCGGCCGGCACGCTGACGGGGCTGCGGCCGGGGACGGTGACCGTGGCGGTGACCGTGAGCGGCGAGCGGCAGGAGCGGCGGGTCGCGGTGGTGCGGTGAGGCGCGGCGGTACGGCCGGGCGCGCGGCCCGGCCGTACCGCCCCTGTGCGCTTCCGGGCGCCGGGTCAGTCGCGCGGCGCGGTCGGCTCCTGCTCCCGGCTCAGCTTGCGGGAGGCGCGGAGGCTGGTGATCGTCGTGACGATCAGGACGCCGCAGATCACGGCCAGCGACACCGGGGTGGAGATCTCCGGGACGTGGACGCCCTGCTCGTGGAGGGCGTGCAGCACCAGCTTGACGCCGATGAAGCCGAGGATGATCGACAGCCCGTAGGACAGGTGCACCAGCCTCTTCAGCAGTCCGCCGATGAGGAAGTAGAGCTGGCGCAGGCCCATCAGGGCGAAGGCGTTGGCGGTGAAGACGATGTACGGGTCCTGGGTCAGACCGAAGATCGCCGGGATGGAGTCCAGGGCGAACAGCAGGTCCGTGCTGCCGATGGCCAGCATGACGATCAGCATCGGCGTCATCAGCCGCTTGCCGTTCTCGACGACGAACAGCTTGGTGCCGTGGTACTGCGAGGTGGAGGGGAAGCGCCGCTCGACCATCTTCAGCAGGCGGTTCTCCTCGTACGCCTCCTCCTCGTGGCCCTGCTCCTCGGCGCGGGCCTCGCGCACGAGCTTCCAGGCCGTCCAGATGAGGAAGCCGCCGAAGATGAAGAACACCCAGGAGAAGGCGGAGATCAGCGCGGCCCCGGCCGCGATGAAGATCGCGCGCATCACCAGGGCGATGAGCACGCCGACCATCAGCACGCGCTGCTGGTAGATGGTGGGCACCGCGAACTTCGCCATGATCAGGACGAAGACGAAGAGGTTGTCGACGCTGAGCGACTTCTCGGTGATGTAGCCCGCGGCGAACTCGCTCGCCGCCCGGCTCTCACCGGCGACGTACAGCCCGGCGCCGAAGAGGATCGCGAGGACGATCCAGACGACCGTCCAGGTGCCGGCCTCCCTGATGGAGACCTCGTGCGGCTTGCGTCCGCCGATGAAGAAGTCGACTGCGATGAGGGCGCACAGACCGACGACGGTCAGCACCCAGGTGGTCGTGGAAACGTCCATACGGAAATCCTCCGGCTCTGGTTGCCGGAGGTCTCCTCCATCCGGGCCCGATCGGCCTACGGACCGACGCCCCGGGACCGGTCACGCCCGGCCCGTACTGACGGGGACGCCGCACACGGGAGTACTCCCCTCCGCTCAAGGAAGAGTAAAGCAAGACCAAGGAAAGGCAAAGCGCGGGAGGGGAGGGGGCGGCTCCGCGGCCCGCTGCGCACGGCCCGTCAGCGGCCGTATTGCCGGCGGGCCCGGGCCACCTGCTCCAGGACCCGGGGCAGGATCAGGCTGCCGCGCGGCGTCAGAGGCGGCTCGTACGTCCACGCGTGGCCGACCCAGGGGTCGGCGAGGTGGTCGTCGGGCACGGGGGTGATCCGCAGCAGGGAGCGCCACAGCGGGTCGAGCACGGGACCGTAGCCCTGCGCCTCCTCCCGGTCGGCGACCATCATCAGGTGGACGCCGACGGACGGTCCCTCGTCCGCGAGGTAGCGGAGCCGGGTGACGGCGCGGTCGTCGAAGCCGTGCGGGAAGTCGTGGACGATCAGCAGTTGTTCGGCGGTGTCCACGTCCGGCGGGAGCGCGTCGGCGGCGCGGGTGCGCACCGCCATCTGCACCAGGTCGACGCGGCGGGTCAGCCTCGCGATCACCGAGGCGACGCCGCCGGGGCCGGTGGCGGGCGGCTCGCGCAGCGCGCCGGATTCCACCAGCGGGGCCAGGGTGGGCGCGGCGGCGCCCACCGGGTCGAGCACGTGGACGGTGAAGTCGCCGACCGGGTGGACGGCGAGCAGCCGGCCGGCGACGGCGGTGGCCAGCTCGCCCGCCAGACGGCGCAGCTCGTGCGGATCGACCGTGAGGGACGCGGCCGAGTGGGTGCGCCCGGCGTCGATCCACAGTCCGCGCTCCAGCGGCAGCCGCACCAGCATGGGGATGCGCAGGCCGCCGTGCTCGGGGAGGCCGAGGTCGCCCAGGCGCATCGCCATCGGCGTCTCCATGGGCACCCGGTAGGCGTGCCAGGCGGGGCTGTCCCAGCGGGCGAAGGCCGGCGGCAGGGCGGGCTCGACGACGTCGGACTCGGCGGTGAGCTGGCCGAGGTCGCGTTCGAGTGCGGCGCGGGCCCGGTCGACGAGCTCGGTGTGGCGGGCCTGGGCCCGGGCGCGGGCGGCGTCGGCGGCGGCGCCGGTCCGCGAGCGGGGGTCGGACAGCACCGTGTCCAGCTCCTGCTCCATGCGGGAGTCGGCGAAGTCGACGGCGCTGCGGTAGGCGGCGGTGGTGCGGGCCAGGTCCTCGAACATGCCCCAGACCTGGTTGTAGAGCCGCTCCTCCATGCTCCAGCCCGCGGCGTCGCCCGCGACGGGCCCGGCGGGCCGCCCGGGGTCGGGGGGCGGTGCGGACGGGGCCGTCGCGCCGGCGGGGGGCGCGGCGGTCGTGCCGCGGCCGGGGTGGCGGTAGTCCACCGGGCCGGCGGGCGGCGGGGGTGCGGACGGCCCGCCGGGGGCGGGCCGGGGCGGGGGCGCGGGCCGGGGTTCCGGGCCCGCGCCCGGTGCGCCGACCGGTGCGGTGCGTCTGCTGCGGTTCCCGTCGCCGGCGCGGGCGGGCGGCGCCACGGAGCAGGCCGGCCCGGAGGCGACGGCCTCGTCGACGGCGGCGGCCAGTTCGCGGGCCCGGGGCAGCCCCTGGTCCTCCAGCATGGCGGCGAGGCCGCCCGCGTAGCCCTGGCCGACCGCGCGCACCTTCCAGACGCCCTGCCGCCGGTAGAGCTCCACCGCGACGACGGCGGACTCGGCGTCGAGCCCGGTGACGGTGTAGCAGGCGACCTCGGTGCCGTCCAGGCCGGTGACGGCCACGACGGGGGCGGCGAGGGCGCCGAAGGAGAGGGGCCCGCCGACTCCGGTGGGGAGGGCGAGCAGCACGTTGACCCGGTGCACGGCCTCGGGGAGCGCGTCCAGGTCCACCGCGAGCCGGTGGTCGGCGGCGGCCTGCCGGGAGACCTCCAGCCCGGGCAGGCGGGGCGAGCCGGGATGGGCGATCCAGTCCGGCTCGCGCAGCCGCCCGTCCTGGTCGTTGAGCGTCGCCCCGGCCACGACCGGCTTCCCGGCGGACACCCGGATCTCCAGACGGCTCGCGGGCAGTGGGTGGTTCTGCCCGCGGACCAGTTCGGCCGTCATCGCCGCGCCCCCTCCTGCGTGTGTTCTCCCGTGCCCCGCCGCGCCCCGGCGCCCCCGGCCGGCGCCGTTGCCCTCCCCTGCCGGCGGGCCCGGCGGCGGCGCCGCGCCGGGCCCGGTCCCGGCCGCCGTGCGGCCGGCCGCGGGCGGTTACAGGTGGGGGGTGATCGACGGCATCAGGTCCTGGAAGGTGCGGCCGTTGGCCGCGGTGCCCAGGGCGGTCATCTGCCAGCCGCTGCCCTGGCGGTGGACCTTGGCCATGATCTGCGCGGTGTACTGGCCGCCGCCGGTGAGGGTGTAGCGCGCCAGCTCCTGGCCGTTGGTCTCGTCCACCAGCCGGCAGAAGGCGTTCTGCACCTCGGCGAAGGTCTGGCCGGTGAAGGAGTTCACCGTGAAGACGATCTGGTCGATGTGGACCGGGACCCGCTGGAGGTCCACCAGGATCGCCTCGTCGTCACCGCCCTGCCCGGCGCCGCCGACGAGGTTGTCGCCGGTGTGCCGCACGGAGCCGTCGTCGCTCACCAGGTGGCGGAAGAAGACGACGTCCACGGGCTGCTGTCCGGCGAAGAGCACGGCCGAGGCGTCCAGGTCGATCTCCTGGGTGCGCCGGCCGAACAGACCGCGGCGGGGAGCCGCCTGCCAGCCGAGTCCCATCCGCACCGCGGTCAGGGCGCCCCCGTCGGACTTCTGCAGGTTGATCGCCTGTCCCTTGGACAAGTTGACCGTCACGTGCGTTTCCCTCTTTCCTGCCGTTGCCGTTGCCGTTGCCGTCGCCCGCCGTCACCGGCGGCTGCCCCGCAGCCTACGCACCGAGGCCGACGGCGCGGACGGGACGGGCGGGCTTTGTGTCGTTCCTGCAACACTTCCTCGTGGGCCGTCATCTCACCGCAGGCCCGCCTCCTTCATCTGCCGCAGTTCCTTCTTCAGTTCGCCGACCTCGTCGCGCAGCCGGGCGGCCACCTCGAACTTCAGCTCGGCCGCCGCGGCGCGCATGCGCTCGGTCATCTCCTCGATGAGCTCGGCGAGTTCGGCGGCGGGGCGGTCGGTGGGCTGCGCGGCCCCCCTGCTCCTGCCGCCCCTGCCCCGCGCGCCGTCGCCGTCCCCGGCCGCCGCGCGGCCGAGGTCGGGCACCGGGGCCTTGGCCCTGCGCTCCTCTCCCGCGCCCGCCTTGCGGTAGCCGCTGTCCAGCAGCTCCCGGGTGTCGACCTCCTCGCGCGCGATCGTCGCCACGATGTCGCCGATCTTCTTGCGCAGGGGCTGCGGGTCGATGCCGTTCGCCTCGTTGTAGGCGATCTGCTTGGCCCGGCGCCGGTTGGTCTCGTCGATGGCCTTGGCCATCGCCGGGGTGATCTTGTCGGCGTACATGTGCACCTGGCCGGAGACGTTGCGCGCCGCGCGGCCGATGGTCTGGATCAGGGAGGTGCCCGAGCGCAGGAACCCCTCCTTGTCGGCGTCCAGGATGGCCACCAGCGAGACCTCCGGCAGGTCCAGGCCCTCGCGCAGGAGGTTGATGCCGACCAGGACGTCGTACTCGCCGGCGCGCAGCTCGCGCAGCAGCTCCACGCGGCGCAGGGTGTCCACGTCGCTGTGCAGGTAGCGGACCTGGATGCCCAGTTCCAGGAAGTAGTCGGTCAGGTCCTCGGCCATCTTCTTGGTCAGCGTGGTGACCAGGACGCGCTCGTCCCGCTCGGTGCGGGTGCGGATCTCGTGCACCAGGTCGTCGATCTGGCCCTCGGTGGGCTTGACCACGACCTCCGGGTCCACCAGGCCGGTGGGGCGGATGATCTGCTCCACCACTCCGTCGGCGCGCGACAGCTCGTACTGCCCCGGCGTCGCCGACAGGTAGACCGTCTGCCCGATGCGCTCCTGGAACTCCTCCCACTTCAGCGGCCGGTTGTCCATCGCGGACGGCAGCCGGAAGCCGTGGTCGACCAGCGTCCGCTTCCGCGAGGCGTCGCCCTCGTACATGGCGCCGATCTGCGGGACGGTGACGTGGGACTCGTCGATGACCAGCAGGAAGTCGTCGGGGAAGTAGTCGAGCAGGGTGTGCGGCGCCGAGCCCTTCTCACGGCCGTCGATGTGCAGCGAGTAGTTCTCGATGCCCGAGCAGGTGCCGATC
Source organism: Streptomyces sp. DH37 (assembly GCF_029813835.1). GTDB lineage: Bacteria > Actinomycetota > Actinomycetes > Streptomycetales > Streptomycetaceae > Streptomyces. Next base: position 18,792 of record NZ_JARVKV010000060.1, on the reverse strand, counting down.
TGCCGCATCATCTCGATGTCGTACGTCGTCCGCATCCGCAGCCGCTGGGCCTCCAGCAGCTTGCCCTGCTTCTCCATGCGGGCGAGGGTCTCCTCCAGCTCCGCCTCGATCCCCGCGATGGCCCGCTCCATGCGCTCGGGGCCCGCGACGTAGTGGGAGGCGGGGAAGACGTACAGCTCCCGGTCGTCGGAGATCACCTCGCCGGTGACCGGGTGGAGCGTGGAGAGGGCCTCGATCTCGTCGCCGAACATCTCGATGCGGACGGCCAGCTCCTCGTACACCGGGAAGATCTCGACGGTGTCGCCGCGCACCCGGAAGGTGCCGCGGGTGAACGCCATGTCGTTGCGGGTGTACTGGATGTCGACGAAGCGGCGCAGCAGCTGGTCCCGGTCGATCTCCTCGCCGACCCTCAGCGGCACCATCCGGTCGACGTACTCCTGCGGCGTGCCCAGGCCGTAGATGCACGAGACGGAGGCGACCACGACGACGTCGCGCCGGGTGAGCAGCGAGTTCGTCGCGCTGTGGCGCAGCCGCTCGACCTCCTCGTTGATGGAGGAGTCCTTCTCGATGTAGGTGTCCGTCTGCGGGACGTACGCCTCGGGCTGGTAGTAGTCGTAGTACGACACGAAGTACTCGACGGCGTTGTTCGGCAGCAGCTCGCGGAACTCGTTGGCGAGCTGGGCGGCCAGCGTCTTGTTCGGCGCCATCACCAGGGTCGGCCGCTGGAGCCGCTCGATCATCCACGCGGTGGTCGCCGACTTGCCGGTGCCGGTCGCGCCCAGCAGGACGACGTCCTTCTCGCCTGCCGTGACGCGCTTCTCCAGCTCGTCGATGGCCGCCGGCTGGTCGCCGCTGGGCCGGTAGGGGCTGACGACCTCGAAGGGTGCCGTCCTGCGTTCGATCTGAGTCTCGGGCCGCATGTGCACCACGGTACGTCCCCCCACTGACAACCGGGGCCGGTCTGCGGGCCCCGGCCGGGCCTGCCCACGGGCGAGGGGCTTCCGTGAGGCGTTCAGGTTCTGTCCACTTCTCGCCCATGTAACCGAACAGCGATGCCGGAATGCTCTTGGGGTCAGTGCACCGAAGACGTGAGGAGTCCCCCGTGTCCCTACGCCCCGCTGCCGCCGTCACCGGTTCACTCGCCGGCCTCTGCGCGTTCGTCCTCGCCGCCGTCCCCGCCCAGGCCGCGCCGCGGGCCGAGGCCCCCCTCCCGATCGCGCACCGCGGCGCCTCCGGCTACGCCCCCGAGAACACCCTGGCCGCCGTCGACGCGGCCCACGCCCTGGGCGTCAGGTGGGTGGAGAACGACGTGCAGCGCACCAGGGACGGCGAGCTGGTCGTCATGCACGACGCCACCCTGAGCCGCACCACGGACGTCGAGGAGCTCTTCCCGGACCGCGCGCCCTGGCGGGTCGCGGACTTCACCGCCGCCGAGATCGCCCGGCTGGACGCGGGAAGCTGGTTCGACCCGCTGTACGCGGGCGAGCGGGTGCCCACCCTGGAGCAGTACCTGCGGCACCTGAACCGCACCCGCCAGAACCTGCTGCTGGAGATCAAGAGGCCCGAGCTCTACCCGGGCATCGAGGCCGACGTCCTCGGCGAGCTGCGCAGCGAGGGATGGCTGGACCGGCAGCACGTGCGGAGCAAGCTGGTCATCCAGAGCTTCGGGGCCGACTCGGTGCGGGCCGTGCACGACCAGGCGCCGGCCGTCAGGACCGGCTTCCTGGGCACTCCGGCCGTCGCCGAGCTGCCGGACTACGCGCGGTTCAGCGACCAGATCAACCCGCCCCACACCACCCTGACGGCGGAGTACGTGCGGCAGGTCCACGCGCTGAAGGGTCCCCACGGCAGGCCGATGGAGGTCTTCACCTGGACGGTGAACGACGCGGCGGCGGCCCGCCGGGTCGCCGACATGGGCGTGGACGGGATCATCTCCAACTACCCGGACGTCGTCCGGGACGCCACACGGCCCGCTGCCGGAGCCGCCGCGGGCGGGGAGCGCGAGGACGCGCCGGAGGAGGCCCGTGAGGAAGCCGGCGAGGACGCGCGGGAAGAGGCCCGCGAGGAGGCCGGGAGGGAGCGGCGGAACGTCTCCGACCTGGTCGCCTCCCTGCGGGGCTGAACCCGGCTGCCGCCGGGCCGCGCACGCTGTCGGCGCCGGCCCTTAGGCTCGTCACATGACCGAGACTTCGGCCGGGCCGGCGGCCCCGGCCTGGAACTGGACCGTACGGGACACTCCGATCGGCCCGCTGCTGCTCGCGGCGACCGGGCGCGGGCTGGTGACCGTCGTCTTCCACGCCGGCGAGCGGACGGTGCGCCGGTCCCTGGCCCGGCTCACCGGGCGGCTGGGCGCCGAGCCGGCGCGCGGCGACGGCGATCCGGTGCTGGCCGGGGCGGTCCGGGAGCTGGAGGCGTACTTCCGGGGCGGGCTGCGGGAGTTCTCCGTCCCCTTGGACTGGTCGCTGACGTCCGGGTTCAACGGGCGGGTGCTGCGGGCCCTGGCCGACTCCGTGCCCTACGGCAGCACCGTCGGCTACCGGACCCTGGCCGACCGCGTCGGCGAGCCGGGCGCGGCGCGCGCGGTGGGCGTCGCCATGGGGTCCAATCCGCTGCCGGTGGTGGTGCCGTGCCACCGGGTGGTGGAGAGCGGCGGCGGGATCGGCGGCTTCGGCGGCGGGCTGGAGACCAAGCGGGCGCTGCTCGCGCTGGAGGGGGTCCTCCCGGCGCCGCTGTTCTGAGCGCCCCGTTCCGAGCACACCGGGCGCACCGTGCGCACCGTCCTGGGCGTCCCGTCCCGGGCGTCCCGGAGGCTCCGGCGGTGCCTCCCGCTTCCCCTGGTGGCGAACCTCCCCCGGGGGGATTCCCCGGCCGCCCCCGGCTGGCAGACTGCCGCTCGTGACGGACACCTCCCAAACCGCCGACGCGGCTGACAGCCCCCCGGGCGCCACCGCCGGGGCGCCCCGCGAGGACGGCCTGGCCGCGCTGCGCCGCCGTACCGCCGCCGTGCTCGTGGCCAGCCAGATCCTGGGCGGGCTGGGGGTGGCCACGGGCATCGCGCTGGCCGCCGTGCTGGCCGAGCAGGTCAGCGGCTCCGAGGGGCTCGCCGGCCTGGCGGCGACGTCGTCGGTCCTGGGCACGGCCGTGCTGTCCCTGCCGTTCGCCGCCCTGACGGCCGCTCGCGGCCGACGCGCCGGTCTCGCCCTGGGCTACCTGGTCGGCGCCGCGGGCGGCGGTGCGGTGGTCCTCGCCGCCGTCCTCGGCAGCTTCCCCCTGCTCCTGCTGGGCATGGCGGCCTTCGGCGCGGGCTCCTCCGCCAACCTCCAGGCCCGCTTCGCCGCCGCCGACCTCGTCGAGCCCGCCCACCGCGGCCGGGCCATCTCCACGGTGGTGTGGGCCACGACCGTCGGCGCGGTCCTCGGCCCGAACATCGCGGCCCCGGCCGGACGCAGCGTCGCGGGGCTGGGCGTTCCCGAGGCGGCGGGCCCGTTCCTGTGGGGCGCGGGCGTCTTCCTGGTGGCCGCCGCGCTGGTGTTCGCCCTGCTGCGCCCGGACCCCCTGCTCACCGCCCGTGCCCTGGCCGCCGCCGACCGGGACGCCCCGGCGTCCGCGGAGAGCCGTTCGCTGCGCGCCGGGCTCGCCGCCGTGGCCGCCTCGCCGCGCGCCCGGCTGGCCCTGGTCGCCGTCGCGGGCTCCCACACCACCATGGTCTCGATCATGGTGATGACCCCGGTCGACCTCGACCACCACGGCGCCGGCATCGAACTGATCGGCCTGGTGATCAGCGGCCACATCACGGGCATGTACGCCTTCTCCCCGCTGATGGGCTGGCTGTGCGACCGCGTCGGCCGGGTCTCCGTCATCCTCGCCGGCACCGCGCTGCTGGCGTGCGCGGCGCTGACGGCCGGTACGGCGGACGGCCACCACGTCCAGAGCGCGGTGGGCCTGTTCCTCCTCGGCCTGGGCTGGTCGGCGGGGCTGGTGGGCGGCTCCACCCTGCTCACCGACTCGGTTCCGCAGGACGCCCGCGCGGCCGTCCAGGGGCTGTCCGACCTGTCCATGAACGCGTCGGCGGGCGCGGGCGGCGCGCTCGCCGGCCTGGTCGTCGCGCAGGCGGGCTACGGCTGGCTCAACGCGATGGGCGCGGCCCTGATCCTGCCGGTCGCCGCGCTCGCCCTGCTCGTCCGCCTCCGCCGCCCGGCCGCGGACGGCCGGTGACGCGTACGGGCCCGGCCACCCCGGCCGCGGACGCGTCCGGGACGGGGCGGGACGGGGCGGCGTCCCGCCCGTCACCCCCGCGGGTACACCTGGAAGGCCACGGCCCGCCGGCCGCCGGTGCGCTCGGCGAGCATGTCCATCATGCCGGTGATGAACTCCCGGGCGTACTCGGCGGGTTCCTTGTCGCTGAGCGCCCCGATGTACGCGCGGTGCTCGGCGAGCGAGGCGACGGCCCGGTCCACGTCCTCCTCCGTCACCTCCACGGCGTGCGTCGGCTCCGACGATCCGGCGACCGCCACCCAGCGCACCCCGTCCCAGGGCTCCAGCCCCTCCCCGGCCAGGTCGGTGAAGATCCAGCGGTTTCCGGCGTCCCCCGCCGCGTCCAGCGCGGCGCGGCCGACGGCCCGGTGGTCGGGGGTGTTCCAGTTGACGCCGCCCCAGGTCTCGTGGTGGTTGAGGGTGACGACCAGTTCGGGCCGGTGGCGGCGGATCGCGGCGGCCAGGTCGCGGCGCAGGGCGACGCCCTCCTCGATCACCCCGTCCCGGTGGTCCAGGAACTCCACGGTGTCCACCCCGACCACGGCGGCGCTCGCCCGCTGCTCCGCCTCCCGCACGCGCGCCGCCCGCTCCGGCTCCATGGTGTCGATCCCGGCCTCGCCGCGCGTCACCAGCAGGTACGCGACCTCCCGTCCGGCGGCGGTCCACCGCGCGACGGCGGCGGCGGCCCCGTACTCCAGGTCGTCCGGGTGCGCGACGATCGCGAGCGCGCGGCTCCAGTCCTCGGGCATGGGGCTGAGCTGACCGTCCACGGTGGCCTCCTCGGCGGCAGGGCTGTGCGTCGGTGCGTACCGGGCCAGTATGCGAGCGGATCAGCGCCAGCCGTACCGCCGCTGGAGGCTGTGCACGACCCGGTCGAACCTCGCCCGGTCCAGCGCGCACGCCTCGCGCCGCATCCCCTCCGGGTGGACGCGCAGCACCCGGTCCAGGTCCACCCACGAGTCCCGCCCGGAGCGGTCCCACGGGCCGGACCCGAGCGGCACCCAGTCGTGCTCGCCCTCCCGCCGCCGGCTGGAGAGCTGTACGGCCAGCAGGGTGCCGGCCGCCTCGCGCGCCACGACCAGGACGGGCCGGTCCTTGCCCCGTCCGTCCATCTCCTCGTACGGCACCCAGGTCCAGACGATCTCGCCGGGGTCGGGATCGCCGTCCGGGGCGGGCGCGTAGGCCGTCCGTACCGCGCCCACCTCGTCCGCCCGCGCCTGTGTGGTCGCGGTGGCCCCCCACCTCCCCGGGGCCTCCCGGAGTCCGCCGGCCGTCCGCGTCTCGTCCGTCGCCATGGGCACACGCTAGCGGCACCGCCCGGCGCCCGGGCGGCCCGGGACCGGCGCCCGGCGTTCCGCGCGCGGCGTCTTGGCCGGGCGCCGGAGCGGGGGGAGCATACGGCTCATGCGCAGTGATCTCTTCGCCTCCGAGAACATGGTCCGGCCGGCCACCGCCCCCGGCATGTCCCTGCAGAACGCCAAGTCGATCCGGTACGTGGTGGACGGCGAGTGCTACGCCCGGCAGGGCGCGATGGTCGCCTTCCGCGGCGACCTGAGCTTCGAGAGGAAGGGCCAGGGGGTGGGGAACTTCCTCAAGCGCTCCGTCACCGGCGAGGGGCTCGCCCTGATGTCCGTCCGGGGCCGGGGCGAGGCCTGGTTCGCCCACGACGCCGCCAACTGCTTCATCGTCGACATCGACCCCGGCGACAGCCTCACCGTCAACGGGCGCAACGTGCTGTGCTTCGACGCGACCCTCAGCTACGACATAAGGGTCGTCAAGGGCGCGGGCATGGTGGGCGGCGGCCTGTTCAACAGCCTCTTCACCGGCCACGGCAGGCTGGGCGTGATCTGCGAGGGCTCCCCCATCGTCATCCCCGTCTCACCGGGCGGCCCGGTCTTCGTGGACACCGACGCGGTCGTCGGCTGGAGCGCGCAGCTCGCCACCTCCCTGCACCGGTCGCAGAGCTTCGGCTCGATGATCCGCGGCGGTTCCGGCGAGGCGGTGCAGCTCAGGCTGGACGGCGAGGGCTTCGTGATCGTCCGCCCGAGCGAGTCGCGTCCGGCCGGCCAGGCGTCCGGCTGAGGCGCGGCCCTCCGGACAGGGCCCGTGCCCCGTGCCGGCCGCCGCCGGTCGCTCACGGCCCGCCGCTCCCCGGGCCGCCGGCGCGGCAGCCGCGGCCGGCGCGCGGGACGCACCGGACTCCCCCACGGGCCGGAACGGCCGCGCACGTGCTCGGGCGCCCGGCGGATGTGCCGGTACTCACACGGCCTGCCCGGAAACGGGCCGGGGCCGATACGGTGTGGGCGTGTTGTCTTCCCCCCGCTTTCCGTCCCAATCCCCGCCCAGGCTCTGCTGCTTCAACGAATCGCTCCACCGGCGTCCGGTCCGGGCGCGGTGCCGTCCGTCGCCGGGAAGAGGGCACGCCGGACGACCGGCGGCCAGGGCCGGGACGGGCTCCGGGCGGACCGTCGTCTGCCGGCGGCTGTGCGGCCACCTGCCGCCCCCGCCCCCGCCCGTGTCCCACTGAGAACGCCCGCCCTCCCGCGCACCGCGTGCGTACGGCCGCGCGCCGCGCGGGAGGGGTAGGGGGCCGGGCGCACCGCTTCCGCGGCGGGGTGTCCGGCCCGCCGCCCCGCGGAAGCGGTGCGGAGCGCGTCCCTTCGGAAGGCCGCCCTCAGGAGTACGGGCAGTGCTTGACGTCGTCGAGGTACAGGCAGCCGCCCTCTCCCAGCCGCCATGCGTAGGCCTTCGGTTCTCCCCCCTCGGGGAGCGTCAGGAGCGTGCCGTTCTTGACCTCGTACCGGCCCGCGGCCCTGCTCGCCCCGACCTCCTGGGTGAAGAAGCCGTCCTCGTAGAAGCTGAAGACGGTCGGGTCGAAGTTGAAGGAGCTGTCCGTGCTCCAGCTCCCCACCAGCTCCGAGGGGATGCGCTGCCCGCCTCCGGCGCCGGTCTCCCCCCGGGCACCGCCGCCCGGTCCCTCGGTGCCGTCCGTCTGGCCGCAGCCGCCCAGCAGCAGCACACCGGCCGCCACCAGCGCGGTCACAACCGCTCGCCGTGTCGTGCTCACGACCCCCGCCTCCAGTCCGTTCGGTTCGGCGACGCACAGTACCGCCGCCGTCACTGCGGCAATGGTGGTGTGCGGGGATACCGCTGTCCTTCCGGGGAAATCCCGTCAGTTCGTCCCTTCGCCGGGGCATCGATGGCGTACGCCGTCTACGACCGCGGTGAGGCGCTCGCACCCCGCCGGTGCGCCGGCGCCGCGGGGTGACGGGCGGGTGACAGGGCGGCGTGCGGCGGCGGTGCGGGCGGCGGCGGGCGCCTCAGCACCAGCCGTTGATCGGGCCGTTGACGCCCGTCCACACGTAGGCGTCGCTGATCCAGGTGCCGTCGCTCAGCCGGTTCCACAGGCTCGTGGTGCCGTAGCGGCCGGTGTGCGAGGTGCCGTTGGCGGAGCAGGAGACGGTCACCGTGGCCCCGTCCGCCGCCGAGCCCCTCACCGCGTGACCGGTGCCGGGCCCGGAGCGCTTGTTGACGGAGGTGCCCCCGTTGGCGTCGACCACGGCCTGGTCGAGGCCCAGCGCGCCGTGGTTGTACAGGGTGCCCCCGGCGCCGACCTGCCGGCTGCCGTGCATCGCCGATCCCTGGTAGGCGGCGCCGCCGTTGTAGATCACCCACTTGCCCAGGTTGTGGCCCGCGATCCCGATGTAGGAGCCGTTCTGGATCAGGCCGAAGTGGACGTGGCGGCCGTAGGCGGCGCCGCCGCAGGTGACGTCCGTGCCCGTGTAGCCGAGGAAGGCGCCGGCGTTCACCCAGCCGCCGTTGGTGCTGATGTTGCTCCACAGGTGGTAGTAGTCCGTGGCGTAGCCGCGGTCGTGGACGACCCGTACCCAGCCCCGGCACATGGTGTAGGCCGTGCCCTGCCGGGCCGCGCGGACCACCTCGTCGCCCCCGGCGAAGTCCAGCGAGCTCCACGGCGCCGCGCTGCCGCTCCAGCCGTGGGGGCCGCTGGTCATGACGGTGTTGGCGCCGACGGTCGTCGGCAGCGCCATGCCGGTGCGGTAGTCGCCGGCGCCGTACGCGACGACCTCGTCCCCGCCGTCCGGGCCGCCCGGTGCGGGGGCGTCCTGCCGCGGGCCGCCGAGCCGGGCGAACAGGGGCTTCTCCGCCGCCCTGACCAGCGGGGAGCGCCGGGACAGTTCGGCGAACCGGTCCTCGCCCTCGAGGGCGACCCGCCACTGCCCGCTCTCCCGCTCGGCGAGGAACAGCCAGCCGCGGGGCATCCGCTCCGAGCCCGGCTCGGTGGCCAGCACGGCCGTGCCGAAGGCCCAGCCGTTCGCGCCGCGGGTGATGTTGACGCGCGTAGCGTCGTGCGCCGCGGCGGCCCCGATCTCGGCGCGCCCGCGTTCCAGCAGGCGTTCGGCCACGGCGTCCGACGGATCGGCGCCCCGCCGCTCACCGGTGGCGGCTCCCGCCGGGGCGGCCAGGGACAGCGCCCCCGCCAGCGTCAGCAGAGCGGTGGTGACGGCGGCGGCCCGGCGGGTCACCGGTCTTCTCCAGCCGAACATGCGGTCCTCCTCGGCAGCCGGAGGCACCGCCCGTGACGACACCCCCGATTTGAATGGACATCGTCAAAGTAGGGGCCGGGGGCTCCCCTGCCAAGTACGCCTCCGGCGCCCCCGGGCGCGGAGGGCCGGCGGCCCGGCTCCCTGCCCGCCCGGACGGTCCGTGCTGACGGACGGTCCGTGCCGCCGGACGGGGCGCGCGGACCCGGCCGGCGGGTCCGCGGACTCCGCGCCCGGCTCAGCCCCCGCACTGCCGCAGCATCACCCGCTTGTCCGCCGCCGTCACCGGCATCCCGTACTCCAGGGCGACCTGCGCGAAGCGCACCGCGTAGGCGCAGCGGATCCGCTTGCTGGGGGGCAGCCAGGCCGCGGGGCCGGAGTCGCCCTTGGCGCTGTTGGCCGAACCGTCCACGGGCAGCAGGTTGAGGGGGTCGTTGGCGAACCGCTCGCGCTTGTCCTCCGGCCAGCGGGAGGCGCCCATCTGCCAGGCGTACGACAGCGGCACCACATGGTCTATCTGCACCTCAGCGGCGTCCCGCTTCTTCCAGGCGATCTCCTCGCCCGTGTACGGGTCGGCCAGCGTCATGGAGACGACCACGCAGTCGGACCCGGAGCGGAAGCGCAGCCGCCGGCCGTCGCGGGCGAGGAGGTCGTTGCGCGTGTCGCAGCCGTTGCGCGCCAGCGGCACGCCGTCGGCGGTGTCCATCCAGGCGTATCCGAACTCGTCCCGGTCGTAACCGGTCCTGGGTCCGCGCCCCTTGGTCACGACCTCCTCGATGATCCCGCGCGCCTTCTCCCGGTCCGCCCCGGAGGAGACGGGAGCCAGCCCGGGACCGGTCCCCTCCTCGTTCTCCAGCGGGCTGACGGCCCGTCCGCCGGACGCGGCGGGCTCCGGACCGGTCGGCGGATCCCCGGTCTCGGCGGCTTCGCAGCCCGCCAGGAGCAGGGCGGCGGTCAGCGCGAGGGCGGCGGCGGGAACCGGGCGGGAGTCTCGGAGTGTCACGGGCGGTCCAGGGGGTCGGGGTCGGGGCGGGTCCACCGTCCATCGTTCCCCGGCGCCCCGCGCGAAATCCGATTGCCCTCCCCGGGCGGGCGGAGGACGGTGGGGGCTGTCGAATCGATCATTCCCACGGGGGTGCGTGTCATGACCAGTCACTTCGGAGCCATCGGTCTCGAGATCGGCGACCGGGAGGAGTACGGCGAGCTGCTGCGGCGACTGTACGGCCTCGGGCGGGCGGAACCCGTCGGCGGGGGCGCGGTGCGGGTGGTGTGGACCGGCGAGGGCGGTGCGCGCGTCGAACTGGAGATCGACGCGGAGGGGGCGCTGGCGTACGTCCTGCCCGCCCTGGTGCCGCGGGGCGCGCCGGTCCCGGTGCGCGGCGTCGCCCTGGCGCCGGACGGGACCGCGCACGTGGAACTGCTGGACGGCGAGGGCGGGGAGATGCTGTGCCCGCTGCCGGTGGAGCTGACCGACCGCGTGGAGCTGCGCGCGCTGGGCCGCGGGAGGGACGGCGCGCCCACCGAGGGCCGCCTGCGGCTGAGCGCGCTCGCCGAGCGGATCGACCTGTACCCGGATCAGGAGGCGTACGACGCGGCGCAGGAGGAGCGCGAGCCGAAGTTCGCGCCGGACTACCTCATCCCCGCCGGGCTGTTCCGCCCCGACGACGCCGGCCGGGAGTGGGCGCCGACGGCGCACGCGCTGTTCGCGGGGTGCGTGGTGGCCGCCGAGCGCACCGAGAGCGAGATCAGCGGCGAGGTCTTCCACCGCCTGCGGGTGCGCACGATCGGCGGGATCGAGGTGGACGTCGCCGCCGCCGGAGCCCAGCTCCCGCACGACCCGGTGCCCGGCCAGTGGGTGGACGGGGCGTTCTTCATGACCGGCTCGTACGGTCGGCGTCCCCGGCGGGCGGGCCGCGTCAGGCGGCGCGGTCGCCGAAGCGGGCGGCCTCCCAGAAGTCCGGCCGGGGATCCAGCGCCGCCGCCAGGCGGAAGTGGCGCAGCGCCTCGTCGTCGCGGCCCGCGCGCTCCAGGGTGCGGCCGAGCGCGAAGTGCGCGAAGGAGTTGTCCGGCTCGCGCTCCAGGACGACCTGGAACTCCTCCTCGGCGGCGCGCAGCTGGGCGCTGAGGAAGAAGGCGCGGGCGCGCAGCAGGCGGACGGAGGTCTTCTCCGGAAAGGTCTCGACCACGGACTCCAGGAGCTTCAGCGCCCCCCTGGGGTCACGGGCGGCCAGCAGCTGCTCCGCCGCGCGGTACTGGATGACATGGGTCTCGGGCGTGGCCTCGTGCACGTCGACGCCTCCTCGACCGGGATCGGCCGCGTCACGCGGACGCGGGACCACGGGTCCTCGGGTACGAATGGTGGTTCCGGGGGCGTCACGGGACGTCTGCGGGACGTCACGGACGTCGTGGTGTACCGCCACGGCAACGCGCCGTCGCGCGGGCGTATTCCCTCGCGCCCTGGTGCGGGGGAGTCTTCCCGGCGCGGACACCGGTCAAGCACGCGCGGTCCGCCGCGGGCGCCGGGGTCCGCCGCCGGCGGTTCAGGCGCGTCCGTCGGCGCGTTCGCGCAACCGCCGCCAGACCTCGGCGACCTGGGGCTCCAGCTTCTCCAGGGGGCCGTCGTTGTCGATCACGACGTCCGCGACCGCCAGCCGCTGCTCGCGCGTCGCCTGGGCGGCCATCCTGCCGCGGGCCTCCTCCTCGGCCATGCCGCGCAGCCGCACCAGGCGGTCGAGCCGGGTCTCGGCGGAGGCGTCGACGACGACCACCACGTCGTAGAGGGGGGCCAGGCCGTTCTCGGCCAGCAGCGGTACGTCGTGGACGACGACCGCGTCGTCGCCCGCCGCCTGCTGGAGTTCGGCGGAGCGCGCCCCGACCAGCGGGTGGACGATCGCGTTGAGGGCCTTCAGCCTCTCCGGGTCGCCGAAGACGATGGAGCCGAGCCGGGCCCGGTCCAGGGAGCCGTCCGGCGCGAGGACCTCCCGGCCGAACTTGGCGACCACCGCGGCCAGCCCCTCGGTGCCGGGCTCCACGACCTCGCGGGCGATCCTGTCGGCGTCGACGATCACGGCGCCGTACCCGCCCAGCAGCCGCGAGACCTCGCTCTTGCCCGCGCCGATTCCGCCCGTCAGCCCCACGGAGAGCATGGCCGCGCCTCCACACGTCCGGTACCCGCGCCCCGCGCCGTACGGCGGGGCCGCGCGCCGCGCGCGGGGTCGCCCGCCGCGGCTGCCGTCACCCTACCCAAGCGCGGCGGGCGGGGCGGGTCAGGGGCGGGGGCCGCCGGTGTCCCCGGCGCCGTCCCCGCCCTCGCGCTCGGCGAGGAAGCGTTCGAAGACCTCGCCCAGCTCGTCGGCGGAGGGCAGTTCGGTGGGCTCGGCGACCAGGCTGCCGCGGGTCTCGGCCCCGGCCATGGCGTCGTACTGCTGCTCCAGTCCCCGGACGACCGCGACCAGTTCGCCGTCGCCCTCCGCGAGCTGCCGCTCGATCTCGTCCTGTACGCGGTGCGCGTCCGTGCGCAGCGCGTGGGTGACCTCCGGCAGCACCAGGCCGGTGGCCGCGGTGATCGTCTCCACGACGGTCAGGGCGGCCTCGGGGTAGGTGGAGCGGGCCACGTAGTGCGGGACGTGCGCGGCGAAGCCCAGCACGTCGTGACCGGCCCCGGCCAGCCGCAGCTCCAGCAGCGCGGCGGCGCTGCCGGGCACCTGGGCCTCGTCGAAGGGGGTCTGCCGCACGGGGGTGAGGTCCAGGCGGTTGCCGTGCGGGGTCAGGCCGACGGGGCGGGTGTGCGGGACGCCCATGGGGATGCCGTGGAAACCGACGGACAGCCTCACCCCCAGCCGCTCGACGATCTCGCGCACGGCTGCCGTGAACCGCTCCCACTCCACGTCCGGTTCGGGGCCGGACAGCAGCAGGAAGGGGGCGCCGGTGGCGTCCCGCAGCAGCCTCAGCTCCAGCCGGGGGGTGTCGTAGGACGCCCAGTGGTCGCGCCGGAAGGTCATCACCGGGCGGCGGGCGCGGTAGTCGATGAGGCGGTCCGCGTCGAAGCGGGCGACGGTCGTGTGCGGCTGACGGTCCAGCAGCCGCTCGACGATCTGGCCGCCGGTCTCGCCGGCGTCGATGAAGCCCTCGAAGTGGTAGAGCATGACGGGCCCGGCGCCGCCCGGCTCGCCGACGGCCGCCTCGGCCTCCTCGAGGCCGGACGGATCCCATGCGTACAAACCCTGTGGGTCCAGCACTGCTACCGCTCCTCCGTGTCGCTTCCGTCTGTCGGCAACGTCCGTCGCCGTGCACGCATTCCCGTGGTCGGGTGAGGGGTCGGGTGACCGGAAGACCTCCGTGATCACGCATGGTGCCACGTCCGGCGCCGCGCCGGGCACCGGGGGCGGCCCCCTCGGCCTTCCCCGGGGGGCCGGGGAACGCCGCAGGGCCCCCTCCCCGGACGGGGAGGGGGCCCTGCGTCTGCGCGCTACCGCGGGTCACCGTGTGCCGGCCGGAGCGGCCGGCAGGTCACCGACGGGTCAGCTCTGGCCGCCCGCGAGCTTCTCGCGGAGGGCCGCCAGGGCCTCGTCCGACGCCAGGGCGCCGGAGTTGTCGCTCGACTCCGAGGAGTACGAGCCGCCGCCGCCACCGGCGCCGCCGCCCTGCTGGCCGCCGCCCGCACCGGCACCCTCGGCCTCGGCCTGGGCGTCCGCCTCGCGGGACTTGAGGACCTGCGCCTGGTGCTGCTCGAAGCGCTGCTGCGCCTCGGCGTACTGGCGCTCCCACTCCTCGCGCTGCTTCTCGTAGCCCGGCAGCCAGTCGTTGGCCTCCGGGTCGAAGCCCTCGGGGTAGATGTAGTTGCCCTGGTCGTCGTAGGACGCGGCCATGCCGTACAGGGTCGGGTCGAACTCGACCGCCATCGGGTCGGCGCCGAAGGACTCGTTGGCCTGCTTCAGCGAGAGGCTGATGCGGCGGCGCTCCAGGTCGATGTCGATGACCTTGACGAAGATCTCGTCGTTGACCTGGACGACCTGCTCCGGGATCTCCACGTGGCGCTCGGCCAGCTCGGAGATGTGGACCAGGCCCTCGATGCCCTCGTCGACGCGGACGAACGCACCGAACGGCACCAGCTTGGTGACCTTGCCGGGCACGACCTGGCCGATCTGGTGGGTCCGGGCGAACTGCTGCCACGGGTCTTCCTGGGTCGCCTTGAGCGACAGGGAGACGCGCTCGCGGTCCATGTCGACGTCCAGGACCTCGACCGTGACCTCCTGGCCGACCTCGACGACCTCGGAGGGGTGGTCGATGTGCTTCCAGGACAGCTCGGAGACGTGGACCAGACCGTCCACGCCGCCCAGGTCCACGAAGGCGCCGAAGTTGACGATCGAGGAGACGACGCCGGACCGCACCTGGCCCTTCTGGAGGGTGGTGAGGAAGGTCTGGCGGACCTCGGACTGGGTCTGCTCCAGCCAGGCGCGGCGGGAGAGGACCACGTTGTTGCGGTTCTTGTCCAGCTCGATGATCTTGGCCTCGAGCTCCTTGCCGACGTACGGCTGGAGGTCGCGGACACGACGCATCTCGACCAGGGAGGCCGGAAGGAAGCCGCGGAGGCCGATGTCGAGGATGAGACCACCCTTGACGACCTCGATGACGGTACCGGTGACGATGCCGTCCTCTTCCTTGATCTTCTCGATGGTGCCCCAGGCACGCTCGTACTGGGCGCGCTTCTTCGAGAGGATCAGGCGGCCCTCCTTGTCCTCCTTCTGGAGGACCAGGGCCTCGATCTCGTCACCGACGGCGACGACCTCGTTCGGGTCGACGTCGTGCTTGATCGACAGCTCTCGGGAAGGGATGACGCCTTCGGTCTTGTAACCGATGTCGAGCAGGACCTCGTCCCGGTCGACCTTCACGATGACGCCGTCGACGATGTCGCCGTCGTTGAAGTACTTGATCGTCTCGTCGATCGCGGCGAGGAAGGCTTCCTCGGAACCGATGTCGTTAACCGCAACCTGCGGGGTGGTCACGGTGGTCTCGGTGCTGCTCGTCATGTGGAAAAGGGCTCCGGTACGGACATTGAAGTCGTAGGTACTGCTACGCCGAGAGCCCGTATCGCACTGCCGAAGCCGGACAGCCTGAGAGGTGCTTCACCGAAGATCTCCGAGGAAACCACGAGCACCTCGACAACCGAGGGGACATACAACAGATGCGAGCGCGACCTGCTCCGTCCGAGGCGCGCAGGCCCGCAGCGCAACTTGTAGCATACGGGGGCGGCCGGGCAGGGTCAATGCACGAACAAGGACACACGGGACTTGAATCCCATATCCGGCACAAGTCGCCGGAGTCACGTCCCGTCCTCCCCCTCCGCCGGGGCTCTCCCGGGGGTCCCTCCCCGTTTCCTCCGGCCGCGCGCCGGAACCGAAGGCTACGACGACGGGCAGCATGAACCAAGAGAGCGAACCAGAGGTCGCCCGCCGCGACGCGGACGGCACGGAGAGCAGCCGCGCCAGCCGCGGCTGGTGGGACCGGAACGCCGACGACTACCAGCGCGAGCACGGCGGCTTCCTCGGCGACGACCGCTTCGTGTGGGGCCCGGAGGGCCTGGACGAGGAGCGGGCCGGCCTGCTGGGCCCGGCGGAGGGGCTGGCCGGCCGCTCGGTGCTGGAGGTCGGCGCGGGGGCGGCGCAGTGCTCGCGCTGGCTGGCGGCGCGGGGGGCGCGCCCGGTGGCCCTGGACATCTCGCACCGGCAGCTCCAGCACGCGCTGCGCATCGGCGGCGGTTCCTCCCCGGCGTTCCCCCTGGTCCAGGCCGACGCCGGGGCGCTGCCCTTCGCCGACGGCTCCTTCGACCTGGCCTGCTCCGCGTACGGGGCGCTGCCCTTCGTCGCCGATCCGGTGCGGGTGCTGCGCGAGGTGCACCGCGTCCTGCGGCCGGGCGGTCGCTGGGTGTTCTCGGTGACGCACCCGATCCGCTGGGCCTTCCCCGACGAGCCGGGACCGGAGGGGCTGACGGTGGCCGCCTCCTACTTCGACCGCACGCCGTACGTGGAGCAGGACGAGCGGGGGCGCGCCGTCTACGTCGAGCACCACCGCACCCTCGGCGACCGCGTGCGCGACCTCGTCGCCGCGGGGTTCCGCCTGGTGGACCTGGTGGAGCCGGAGTGGCCCGGGTGGAACCGGCAGGAGTGGGGCGGCTGGTCGCCGCTGCGCGGCCGGCTGATCCCGGGCACGGCGATCTTCGTCTGCGAGCGCGACTGACGCGGCCGGCACGGCCCGGAGGCCCTCCGGGTCGCTGCGAGGATGGGGGCATGGCCCTGCGGACCGACGTCCTCCACCAGCTCCCCGTACGCTCCGCCCTGCCCGCTCTGGCCGACGCGCTGGAGAGGCGCGGGGCGGCCGTGCTGTGCGCCCCGCCGGGCACGGGCAAGACCACCCTGGTCCCGCTGGCCCTGGCCGGGCTGGTCGGGCCGGCAGGCGAGGACGGCGGGACCGGCGGGGCCCCCGTGCGGCGCGTGGTGGTCGCCGAGCCGCGCCGCATCGCGGCGCGGGCCGCGGCGCGGCGGATGGCCTGGCTGCTGGGCGAGGACGTGGGCGGGCGGGTCGGTTTCACCGTGCGCGGGGAGCGCGCGGTCGGCCCCGGGTGCGCGGTGGAGGTGGTGACCACCGGGGTGCTGCTCCAGCGGCTCCAGCGCGACGCGGAGCTGGCCGGGGTGGACGCGGTGGTGCTGGACGAGTGCCACGAGCGCCATCTGGACGCGGACACCGCCGCCGCCTTCCTGCTGGACGTGCGCGCCGCGCTGCGGCCGGAGCTGCGGCTGGTCGCCGCCTCGGCCACCACCGACGCCGGGGCCTGGGCCCGGCTGCTGGACGCGCCCGTGGTGGAGGCGCCCGGAGCGGCCCATCCGGTGCGGGTGGTGTGGGCGCCGCCCCCCGGCCCCCGGTCGGTGCGTCCCGCCCACGGGACGCGGGTGGACCCGGCCCTGCTGGAGCACGTCGCGGACGTGGTGCGCCGGGCCCTGCGGGAGGAGGACGGCGACGTGCTGTGCTTCCTGCCCGGGGTCGGGGAGATCGCGCGGGTGGCCGCACTGCTGGACGGCGGGGCGGGCGCGGGCGCCGAGGTGCTCCAGGTACACGGGCGGGCCCCGGCGGCCGTCCAGGACGCGGTGCTGGCCGGTGGCGGCGGACGGCGCAGGGTGGTGCTGGCGACGTCGGTCGCCGAGTCCAGCCTGACCGTGCCCGGGGTGCGGGTGGTGGTGGACGCGGGACTGGCCCGCGAGCCGCGCACCGACCACGCCCGGGGCCTGAGCGCGCTGACGACCGTACGGGCCTCGAAGGCGTCGGCCCGGCAGCGCGCCGGACGGGCCGGACGCGAGGCGCCGGGAGTGGTGTACCGCTGCTGGCCCGAGGCCGGGCACGAGCGGCTGCCGCGCTTCCCCTCCCCCGAGATCGCCGTCGCGGACCTCACCGCCTTCGCGCTGCGCGCGGCCTGCTGGGGCGATCCGGAGGCGCGCGGGCTGTCGCTGCCCGACCCGCCGCCCGAGGGGGCGATGGCCGCGGCCCGCAAGGTGCTGCGCGCGATCGGCGCCGTGGACGGCGCCGGGCGGGCGACCGGGCGCGGGGAGGCGATGGCCGCGCTCGGCCTGCACCCCCGGCTGGCGCGGGCCCTGCTGGACGGAGCGCCCCTGGTGGGCGCGCGGCGGGCGGCGGAGGTCGTGGCGCTGCTGAGCGAGGAGCCGCCCCGGGAGTACGGCGACGAGGTGGCGGCGGTGTGGCGCGCCGCGCGCCGGGGCGGGGACGCCTACGCCGCCCGCTGGCGCCGGGAGGCGCGCCGTCTGGAGGGCGCGCTGTCCGGGAGCCTCCCCGGCGGCCTTCGCGGGCGGAAGGGCCCCGCGGACGCGTCCGGAGCGTCCGGCGGTGTGCCCGGTGCGTCCGGTGTGTCCGACGAGGCGGCCGCCGGCCTGGTGGTGGCGCTGGCCTTCCCCGAGCGGGTGGCGCGCTCGCGCGGTGAGCGCGCGTATCTGATGGTCTCCGGCACCCGGGCCGAGCTCGCCCCCGGCTCCGGGCTGCGCGACGCCCCCTGGCTGGCGGTCGCCGTCGCGGACCGGCCGGTGGGGGCGGCCTCCGCGCGGGTGCGGCTGGCCGCGGTGACCGACGAGGACACGGTGCGGGAGGCGGCGGGGGCGCTGTACGCGGACGCCGAGGAGGTCCTGTGGTCGGCCGAGCGGCGCGACGTCGTGGCCCGGCGCGTGGAGCGGCTGGGCGCCGTCGAGCTGTCCTCCCGCCCGATCCGGGACCCCGATCCCGCAGCGGTGCGGGCGGCCCTGCTGGAGGGGCTGCGGCGCGAGGGCGTGGGGCTGCTGCGCTGGACGCGGGAGGCGGTGTCGCTGCGGCAGCGGCTGGCCTTCCTCCACCGGGAGCTGGGCGGGCCGTGGCCGGACGTGTCCGACGAGGCGCTGCTGGCGCGGGCGGACGAGTGGCTGGGCGGGCTGCCGGGGCCGGCCCGGCAGCGGGCCGACCTGGAGCGCGCGGACGCTGGGCGGCTGCTGAGCGCCCTGCTGCCGTGGGCGACCGGGGAGGCCGCCCGGCTGGAGGAGCTGGCGCCGGAGCGGATCGAGGTGCCCTCCGGCTCGCGGATACGGGTGGACTACGGCGGGGAGCGACCGGTGCTGGCGGTCAAGCTCCAGGAGCTGTTCGGGTGGCAGGAGGCGCCCCGGCTGGCGGGCGGCCGGGTGCCGCTGCTGGTGCACCTGCTGTCGCCCGCGGGGCGTCCGGCCGCCGTGACCGCGGACCTGGCGTCGTTCTGGCGCGAGGGCTACCGCTCGGTGCGGGCGGAGCTGCGCGGCCGCTACCCCAGGCATCCCTGGCCCGAGGACCCGGCGACCGCGGAGCCGACCGGGCGTACGTCCGCCGCGGCGCGCGGGGCGTCCGGACGGGGGCGCTGACGCTCCTCCCCGGCAGGCGGTCCCGGCGGACCCGGACCCGGCGGGTACGCCGGGTC